>CAITBM010000014.1 GCA_903890485.1 uncultured Opitutaceae bacterium
CGCCGACTCTCCGCCGTCAATCCGGCGCAGGATCGCTACGATCTGCTCCGGGGTATGCTTCTTTCCTTTTGGCATCTGGGTTCCTTTCTTGGAGCCCAGACTCTCTTTCGCAATGGCTCAGTTCTGCTACGTCAGGTCAGCGGCTCAACTCTCGCAAGGGGCGGCGAGACTATCCCGACCCTCTGCGCCGGATCAGCTATGTCGATCCGGACACCGGCCAGGCGCTCGTCTTTCTGACGAATTGGTTCGCGCTCGAAGCCATCGTCATAGCCCAGATTTACCGCCAGCGATGGGGCATCGAGACATTTTTTCGCTGGCTCAAGCAGCACCTGCGCTTGCGCGGATTTTTCAGCAACTCATCCAACGGCGTGCGGCTGCAAATCTGGTCGTCGCTGTGCGCCCACCTGCTCGTGGCCATTGCCAAGCACCGAAAGAATCTGCCCGCCTCGCTCTACGAAATTCTGCAAATCGTCAGCGTCTCCTCGCTTGAGCAAATACCCATTGAACAGCTATTTGCGAAAGTTGATACAAGAGGCCGCCATTTCGATATTCCTAAACAGTTGGAGATCAAATGGTCATAACTGGACAGCCGTGGCGGAACCTGTAGGATTAAAACCGTGAGAACGAAGATACAAGGAGTGAAGCAACCTATTCGACCGTGGATTGTTAGCGGTTTGAAGGTTCTGGTGTCTGGGTTCCTTCTTTTATTTGTTCTTTCGAAGATAAACATACATGGAGCGACCGAACGAATCAGTCATGCAAAATTCGCATACCTGGGATTGGCGCTTGTTCTCGCTCTGATCCTCCCGTGGATCTTAGCAATCAGGTGGTGGATACTGGCAAGGAAAGCCGTATCGTGGTCCGATGCGCTGGCGTATACATGGATAGGTCTCTTTTTTGGGTTGATTCTGCCCGGCAGCATCTCGGGCGATGTTGCGAAAGGAGGGCTCCTCGCATGGGCGAAGAGTAGCTCTAGGCGGGCCATTCTCCCTGCGTCAATTTTCGCGGATCGTCTTGTCGGTCTTGCGGTTATGTTGGTTTTTTTCATCATAGGAAGTTTTGTCGTCGCGGACACAACACAAGACAAGGAATTGGCGCGATTCTCCTCAATAGCATGGCGATTCGGCTCCATTGCGCTCGCTGTCCTTTTCTCGGCGTTGATCCCTTTCGTCCAGCGGATGGCGATATCGTTTTTCGAAATCCTGCCGCAACGTATTGCTTCAAGCTCACTCAAAGATTTCATTGAAGCCACGTTCGCATATTCAGAAAAGCCTTCTCTGCTGCTTTCCGCAGGTCTCTTGAGTGCGATAAGTCAATCCTTGGGAATTGCTATGTACTCAGTGCTTATGCGGGCGCTTTCAGTAGAATTGGACACAACGCCTACAATAGCGTTATACTCTATTTTCGCTGTACTTGGAATGCTCCCTATTTCGTTTGCTGGAGTAGGAGTACGCGACTGGTTCGCAGTTCTGTTTCTTGCTGCCTATCGGTTGCCGCCTGAAATCGCCGTCGCTTTCACCTGGCTTTGTCTATCAATGAATGTGTGTCAAGCGGTCGTTGGCGGTATATGGCAATTTTGCATTATTGAGGTAGGGCGTACTTAGGCAACTTTGATCCAATGATTTCTGTATCAAACCCACTGCAAAAACAGGTGATAGACACCTATGGGGAGATCTATGGAAAGATGGCTCGACTAACCCCCGAAAAATGCGGCCGCGACGCTCTGGATGAGCAGAAAGTCCACGATCAGGTAGATCTACTCTGCCGCACATTCGGAATCTCTAAAGGTGAACTGAAAGGCAAAAAGATCCTCGAAATCGGAAGTGGGTTCGGAGTATTCCTCGCCGTTCTTCGCCGTGATTATGGAGCCGAGACCTATGGGATAGAACCCGCTGCTCAAGGTTTTGACTCAAGTTTCCGCCTCGCGCATAAAATAATTGCTGAGTATGGCCTGGATCCATCTATCTTATATAATGCAAAGGGCGAAGACTTGCCGTTTCCAGGCAACAATTTTGATTTCGTTTTTTCCTCAACGGTCTTGGAGCATACAGAGGATCCTGCTCTAGTTCTACAGGAAGCTATTCGGGTTCTAAGGACGAATGGCAGAATGCAGTTTGTGTATCCAAACTACGGGGCCTTTTTCGAAGGTCACTATGCCCTTCCCTGGGTTCCCTATCTTAACCATGCATTGGGTAGAATTTGGGTAAGTCTGTGGGGCCGCGACCCAGCGTTTATCGATACTCTCCAACTGACGAATTTCTGGAAAACACGCAGATGGCTAAAAGGCCGTACTGACATCTCGATTGTCAGCTATGGCGAAGAAATCTTTAAGCAGCGGATGGCAGGACGGAGTTTTAAGGCGTGGGCAGGTTTAGGAACAATCAAGCGTTGGCTAGATATATGCAACCGGCTGCACATCGTTCGACCGTTGACATGGATAATTTTGAAAGCGAAGAGCTTCGATCCTATAATCCTTTCGCTGATTAAGACAGAAAAACGAGAGCCATTACCTCCCCCTGACAATCGGGAGATTTACGAGGTTCGCTGGATCGATTGGACGGATATGAAACGATATGGCCCAACGAGCCGCTGGCTTCGAAGCCTAATTGGTGATCACCTGGCCCGAATTGGAGCGGAGCTCTTCAAGACAAAGATTCTAGATTTCGGGTGCGGTGAGGGTACCACAACAGATTTTATCGCGCAGCTGCTACCAGAGACGGCTGTTTCTGGGATAGACCGGTCCGCTGCGGGAATTCAGTGCGCAACGGCGCGATATTCGCAAAAGAATCTCCACTTTTCATGCATCGAGACTACAAGTTGCTTTCCCGATAGTTCCTTCGCTTTGGTAACTTGCTTCGAGGTATTGGAGCACGTTGAGGATTGGAGGGCGATGACCAAAGAACTCGCACGTTTGAGTTCCAGATATTTGCTCGTCTCGTTTCCGACAGGAAGAATGAGGCGATTCGAGCGCAACGTTGGACATCTTCGCAACTTTAGAAAGGGTCAGTTTGAAAGGTATGCCGAAAGCCTAGGTTATTCTCCCGTTGCGGTGTTTTACGCGGGATTTCCTTTCTACTCACCAATTTTCCGCGAGATTTGCAATATCGCTAACAGCGGTGGGAATTCGCTCACTAGGGGAAGATATACTTGGTGGCAAAAATGCACCGCTGACCTTCTATTCTTTTTGTTTCGGCATTTTTCGATGACAAAGCGAGGCGATCAATTTTGCGGTCTGTTCGAGAGGAAGTGACAGAATTCTCGTGGATCATGACAATTTCAGCTTACGGGATATCTAAATGACTAGGAGAATCTTAATCATCGCGCTGTATGTTGCATTTGCACTGGTGGTGTACGTCGCGCATGGACCTCGACCGGATATTAATATCGATCATATCGCGTATTTTAAACTGGCAAATGACATACGCGCTAGCCACCCGAACCATGATTATTGGCAAGGATTATCTGCAACCCGGACTTATGGGGTATTGATGGCTTATCTTTTTGATTCGACCGGCGACCATATCCGTTCGTTGAAGTTCATGCTGGCTGTGATGACGGTTGCATACTTGATGTGTGCAGAGTTCCTCTTCGTCCGTCTCGCCATAAATCGCAACACGGCGGTATTCTTCTCCCTTATAAGCGCCGTAAACGTCAGTTTTGGATCGGTCTTTTGGGGCGTGACGGATTTTTCCGCTTCGTTGAATAGAACTATAATTGTACCTCCAATGCTTCTCATGTTGGGGTACTATCTGACGAACTTTGCGCGAAACCGACGTCTGGTTGTCTATCCAGCATTGATTTATCTGTCTGTTTTGCACCTCGGAGCATATTACCTTTTAGGTTTATTGGCGGCAATGGATGGTTGCCGCCTTGTAAATGCGGCCTTTGGGCAAAAGAGAGTTTTCTTTGTTCAATTGAGTGCCTACGTGACTGCGTTCGTCTTCGTGGGCGCCGCATATATATCGATCCAAAGGCTTAATCTTAACAGTACGGTACTTACTATGCTGATCCCAAGAATTGAGGCGACAAAAGCGCCACAGTTACCTGCGGTCGCGCGCCAAGAAGAAGAGAAAAATCCCGCTCACCGAGATTCAAAGGCCGAAGCCATGCTTAGTAGTGAGGAAGCTTGGAAGCTCGAACGGTTCGCGCAGCCCTGGAGGAATTTCCCGCCGCCGCTTGCCACCATTCTAGTAATAGGCGTTTCTCTTTTATTCATCGTTCCGTTATCTGTTACATTATACGTCCTTGCCACCCATAATGGTGGTTGGCGTCCGATGGACAAACCCATGTTGCTCATGGCGGGATGTGTTCTGATCTGCGCCTATGCACCGCAAATCGTGCTTTGCACGATTCATCATTGGGTGCCCATTTACCCAATCAATTGCGAGGAAGTGCGTACAATTTCCTTCATCTACATCCCCTTAATATATTTCGTTCTAAGAGGTTTCGAGGTTTGTTGGCTAAACAGAGAGCGATCTAACCGGAGGATACTAGCAGTAGCTTGTGTGCTGCTGTTGTTTGTTCAGCCAATAACAGTTGTCCGTCTGTTGCCAGCCGAGGAGCGCGAAAGGATTGTGTTAGACGCAAAAAGAATGGGCATCTTGGATGAGCGTGAATCTCAGCGAAATCTCTTCGCTCGACAGCTCTTGGGCCTAGATAAAAATGGTCTAGGTTTCTATTACTGTGTAATCCCCACGCTTGATTGGTTACGGGCTCACACGGACGCAACCTCACGAGTGCTAACCAACCGAAACGAATTGTACTTATTGGACGCAAAAGTAATCGGGACTTCGAATGGTTTCCTATATACGGACATTCGTTCTCCTCTTAGGGTCACATGGCACGATCAAGTTCTGGAGCTAGACGATGCGCTGGCGAAACATGACTTGAACCGTATTCTTGCTCTTGCTCACGCGGCTGGGGCGAAGTACGCAGTTGTTCCATGGCCGCTCGCTCACGCCGCGTTTACGGATGGAAACTTCTCGGTAATAGACGTTATGTGATCTTTGGTGTAGAGAATTCTCATTGAATTTAGATCGCTAGACGTGCCGTCTGAGAATAGCGCATATGCCAATAGAATGCCCGCTTGGTTGGGAGTACTCCTCGCCATTGGTGCAGGGCTGGTCGCGTTCGCGCAATTTAGGGGCTTCGATGTCATGGACGGCGCCCTTTATTTCACCCTCTACCAAGACCCGGTGGACAACCCCGACACCCACACCCGGTTTCACCTCCTGGCCCGGCCGCTGTGGCTCCTATGCCAACAAGACATTGTCGCATTTCGTTTCGCAACATTGCTTGGCTTTGCCCTGGTGGCCTGGCTCTTCAGCCGCGTCCTAAGGAGAGAATTACTTCCAAGTTTCGCTCGATGGGTAATCGTTGTTCCAATTCTTGTCGCCACCTTCGCGGGCCTTTCCTGGGTTCCCCTCGCGCTCACCTACAACTCCTTGGCGGCCCTCTTCACATTGCTCGCGCTCTCGGTCCTCCTGACCAATGCCGGGTCCCGATCTGCCCAGTCAGGCTGGCGGCGGAGCTCTTTCGCTTGGACTTCAATGGCCGTGCTTTCAGTTGGGCTCTTTCTCGTTAAGCCGCCGTCCGCCCTAGCTGTGGCGGCCGCTGCCGCGGTCCTGGCTTCTGCGAACCCACGCTTTTCGTCCGGGACGCGCAAAGTAATTCTGGGATGCGGACTAGCTTGCGCCTTAGTTGTTAGCGCGGCCGTGCTGATTATACCCCGCCTGAGTGGGTACGACCCCAAGCGGCTCCACTATGTGGCCGGACTTGCGATCAGCCCGGCATGGATGGCTGCCAACTTGGCCCGGTATTGGACTGAGATCGGAGCAATGCTGCCTGCGTTGTGGGTGGACATTTTTTGGCCGATCGGTCCGGTGGCCCTAGCCCTCATCGCCCTGTCGCTCGGCGCAAAGAACCCTTCAGCACTTAAAGGCCGACTCGTCTCCTTTAGCCTAGCTCTCATCCTCATGTCCATTTTGGGTGCGACGGGTTTCCGGGGACTCTGGGACAGCAGCTTTTCCTCGGTTGTGGCCGGCAATGCCGCCCGGTTCTACCTTCTTGCGTGGAGCTCTCTGCTCCCGATTTGGCTCGTGAGCATCTGGACCTGCGCGGGGGCGGCCCGCCCCACCCTCCTTCGTTTGGCGTGGGTTGCCGTGCTCTTTCTCCTTCCCCTCATCAGTTCGCTCGGTAGCACGAACGCGATGTACGTTTCCGCGCTGCATGAGACCGTGCTCTGGGTTGCGGGACTTCTTATTGTCGCGGACAACATAGGGGAACTGCTCTCAGTGCGCTGGTTTAGGACCGCCGTGGCGTGCCTTCTTGCGCTCGGTGCCGCAGGGCACCTTTTCTCGGGGCTCGTTCTTCGCCCTTACATGTACCAGCCGAGCCTCTGGAAGCAGACCGATGCCGTCGATATCGGATATCCGGCGACGAGGTTGAAGGTCGATCCCGCCCTCGCGGATTTCATCCGGTATGTCCGAAGCACCCTGGAGCGGGATGGGTTTAAGCCCGGGGACGACGTGTTCGGGTTCTTCAACCTTCCCGGGATCATTTTTGCGATTGGAGCCAAGGAACCCGGCGCACCCTGGTACTTCGGGACATGGTACAGCCACGACGATACCGACGGGGGGAAATTGAGGCGCGTGCCTCTTGAGCGACGCAGGCGGGCATGGATCCTCACCCAGGCGGACGTGACCGGGTTCCGGAAGCAGTTCCTCGAATCGGGCATCGATTTTCCGGACGGATACAGGAAGATAGGGTCGACGCGCAACCCGACCACTGGACTTGAAATCGGAATCTGGAAACCCATCGACCGGCACTAGCACCCTTCCCTCATGGAGGAGCGAGGCCTTGCGCTGGCTCCTCCTCTTGTGCGGCGCCCTATGCCTATCGGGCCCCTACTTTTCGCCCCGGCTGATCGGGACTGCCGATGCGCTCTGGTACCACCACCTCCTAGCCGATGCCGTGACCCAGTTTCGGGCGGGGGTGTTTCCGGTTTACGTGGGCCAGTCCGACTACTCCTTCAATGGCGCGGTCTATCCGCTTAGGGCCGCTCCTTACCACCAATACCTGGCTGGGTTCCTCGATCTCTTGAGCGGCAGGTCGCTCGGCTTCTTTGCCCTCCAGCATGCGACGATCGTGCTCAGCTTTGTTGCAGGGGCTTTCTCAGCGTATTTCTCCCTCCTCTGGATTTCTGGGGCGCGCCGTTGGACCGCTGCGTTCCTGGCGCTTCTCTACGTGACGAGCCCTGGGGTTGCCGGGCTTTTTTACGCCCAGGACCTCTACATGAGTGGGATGACCCTTCCCTGGGTACCGCTCGCTTTTGCCGCCTTGGTCCGGACCTTTGACGACCCTCGGGCACGTCCGGGCGTGATCCTTGCAGCGGCCCTTGCCACCCTCTGGTGGGCGCATTCGCCGATTGCCCTTTGGGTGACCCTCATCGCGGGGGTGAGCCAGGTTGTTCGTCTGGCTCGGGGCAAGGGGACAAAGGCCCGGGTCCCCGGCGCGGCCGCGGCGGCAGCCGTGTTCTGTGTCCTCGCAGCCTACCCTATCGTCTCGGTGTTCCTCCTCCGGAGCCCGGGCGAGACGATTGTGCCCTACGTGATGGACCGGGAACTCCTGCTAAAATGGGTGAGCGGCAGCTTCCCGTCCTCGATCGAGCCCCTCGATCCTGCGGGGCCCGGACTCAACCATCTTCAGCTCGGCTACAGCCTCTGGCTCGTTTTTGCGGCGGCGATCGCGCTCGGGTTCACGCGGGTGCGGGTGCTCTCGGTCGCCCTCCTCCTTGCCGCGGCGGCCTTCCTCCTGATTCTCGTCTTCCCGGTGCCGTTCCTGACCCGCGTCCTCTGGATGCATTTCCCCGAGACCCTGGTCGGAATGACCCTCTATTGGCCCATGCAGCGCCTCTATATCGTTGTCGCGGCCGCCACCGTGGTGGGCTTTTACCGCCTCGTGTGCGACGACACCAGTTTTGGTCCCCGAATCCTGGCCTTCACGCAATCCGTCCTTGGAGTGGGTCTTCTCTGGAGTGGATACCAGGCCTTTATCCTGGCGGGGATCGCCGGCCAACAGGGGGGAACCGTGGCCGAATCCAGCCGTTACACCCTGACGGAGAACGTCGCCGTCCAACGCCACACCTACGGGCTCTTCGCGCGGCGGCCGGCGTACTTCTCCCACGGGGTCGTGGATCCGAGGATGGAGGCGCGCCTCCTTGACCTTGAGTCCGGTGGCGTCATCGCAACCGATTATGCGATCGCTCCGAACGGTGCCCCGATGGAGGAGCTCCGCGGCACCGTGGATGTGAATCCCGGGATCCTGAACCTGGCCCCAGCCTTGGTGCTTGAACCCGGGCGGCGCTACCTCCTCACCTTTGCCTTCGCCCAGGAAGACACGACAGGAGTTCTGCAGATGAACGGGGACCACTTCTTCCGGGAATACGGCCTGCCTGAATCAGGCGAGGAGAAGGCGTTCGGGTCAGGACCCAAGAACGAAAAATCGATCACCGTGTGGACGAGCCTCCCGTCCCCGGAAACCGTGAAGCTGCGCTTCATTCCGACCGGGGGAACGCGGACCCCGTCGGATTACCTCCGCTTTGCAAAGATCCGGCTTAGCCCGCTCGATCCGGCGACGCTCCCCATCCGGGTGACGTCCCTGATTCCGTTCCAGGCGGGGGTCAGGAGCCCCGGGCGGGCGCTTCTTGAGACGCCCCGGATGTTTGTCCCGGGCTACGAGGCCACCGTGAACGGGGCACGGGTACCGGTCCTCAAGTCGCCGGAGGGCTTGATCATGTTTTCCGTTCCGGCTGGAGAGAGTCGGGTTGAGCTTCGCTTCACGGGACCCGTGCTCCTTCGGGCAGCTTTTTGGGGCAGCGCGATCGGGTGGGTCGTCGCCCTTGTTCTCGGCTCGTTTGGAGCCTTCCGAGCCCTGCGAGGGGCATCCCCCAAAACCCCCGAGTTCGTTTGACTCCAACCCCTTATCCGTGTGCAAGTTGAAGGGCCAATAAATGAGTGTCCCTGGACAACCCACCCCCGTGACAGGGCTCGCCCGCAAGCGGGACCTTTGGTGGCAGTTTACCGTCCGGGCGGTCGAGGCCCGGTACAAGGGAAGCTACCTGGGAATCCTCTGGGCGGTGTTGAACCCGATGCTCTTGCTCAGCATCTACTTTGTGGTCTTCGGGGTCATCTTCGGGGGCCATTTCCGGGACCCGAGCGTCGAGACCCTGAAGGATTTCGCGATGGCGATGTTCCTCGGGCTAATCCTCTTCCAACTCCTGGCCGACACGCTGGGTGCCTCGCCGCTCCTCATAATCGGCAACTCGAACCTCGTGAAGAAGGTGGTGTTCCCCCTGGAGATCCTGCCGCTCTCCCAGGTCGGCGGCCTCTGGTTTAACCTGGCGATCGGACTCGTCCTCGCCCTGGGCAGTTCCGCGGTGCTAACCTCCGGTCCCACGCTTCTGGGCCTCGCGTGGCTGCCGGTCATCCTACTTCCGCTTCTCATGCTCTCCGCGGGCCTTTCCTGGCTCCTCTCGGCCCTCGGCGTCTTCTTCCGGGACCTCGCCCAGGCCATGCCCTTCATCGCCCAGGTGATCATGTACTCGAGCGCCGTCTTCTATCCCGTTTCCCGGATCCCCGCCGGCGTGTGGGCCATCCTCAAGTGGAACCCCTTTCTCCAGACAGTGGTTCTCTCCCGGGAGGTGATCCTCTGGGACATGCCCGTCAACGCGAACCGGCTCCTCTACACCTACCTGGCCGGCCTGGCCTCCATGGCGATCGGCCGATGGGTGTTCATGAAGTTAAGGCCCGCCTTTGCGGACGTGCTCTAGGCGAACACTCCCCCAATGTCCCAGGATCTCCTCATCGAGGCAAAGAACCTCACCAAGGCCTACCGGATCTGGAACCGGCCTTCCTCGCGCCTGACCGTGCCGTTCATCGAGGCGGCCTCCGGGATCTTCCCCAAGGGCTCGGCTCCCCGCGGACTCTTGGCCCGCAGCGCCGGCTCCAAGTACCGCGATTTCTACGCGCTTAAGGACCTGAGCTTCTCGATCAAGCGGGGCGAGGCCACCGGGATCATCGGCCGGAACGGCTCGGGGAAAAGCACCCTTCTCCAGTTGATTGCCGGGACGCTCACCCCGACCTCGGGCTCCGTCAGCGTGAGCGGCAGGGTCTCCGCCCTCCTGGAGCTCGGAAGCGGGTTCAACCCGGAGTTCACCGGGCGCGAGAACGTGTTCCTAAACGGGGCCATCTACGGCTTCACCCGGGGCGAGATGGCCGCCCGGATGGAGGAGATCACCGCCTTTGCCGACATCGGGGACTTCATCGACCAGCCGGTTAAGACGTATTCCTCGGGAATGATGATGCGGCTCGCATTCGCAGTAGCGGTTAACGTCCAGCCGGATGTCCTCATCATCGACGAGGCCCTTGCCGTCGGAGATGTCTTCTTTTCCCAGAAATGCTTCCAGAGGATCCGCGAGATCGTCCACCGCGGGGCCACGCTCATTTTCGTGTCCCATGACATGGGCGCGGTCCAGTCGCTCTGCGACCGGGCGCTTCTCCTGAGCCAAGGCGCCATGATCTTCGACGGGGCCCCCGAGGACTGCGTGAGCCGGTACTTCAACCTGCACAAGCCCGTCCGCGACACGGGTCAGGCGGTCGCCGGCGTCCATCCTGCGGTGAGTCCCGATTTGCGCCGCTCGCTTGAGGATTTGAATGTCATTGAAGCCGCGAAGTCGCGGCACGGGAGCCGGGACCTGGAGATCGCCGCCGCCGTGGTCGTTGACGGCCACGGGGCCGCGACCTGGGATTTCGAGATGATGCACCGCGCCTCGGTACGCGTGCTTTTCCGGGCAAACGCGGACATCCAGAGGCCCTCCGCGGGGCTCCAGGTCCACGACCGCACGGGTAACCTGGTCTTCGCGGCCGGGACGCCGCAGCTGCGATTCCCCCTGCCGAAGCTGTCCAAGGGCCAGGAGATCGTCCTCGAGTTCCGGATCGCCCTGAACCTCCAGCCCGGAGCCTACACGCTTTCCCTGGACGCAGCCGAATTCGACGAAGACAACCCGAATGTCGGTGTCTTCTACGACAGGGTCGGAGGACTCGGGCCGCTCTCGGTGGCCTTTAACGGTGGAGGCACCCTGCCCTTCTACGGCACGGCTCAGCTTCCGATGGAGATCAGCTACCTCTAGCACCATGGGAGGAACCCCTGATCGAGCCTGCTGGTGCGGCCATCCCGGCCTCGAGCCTTACTCAGCCGAATACCGGGTGTGCCGGGCCTGTGGCACCCTGGTCAGCACCGCCCCCCAGCGGGCGGGGCTTTACGACCAAAGCTACTGGAAGGAGCGCCAGACAGTGCACCACGGGCTCCCCGACATCCGCGCCCGTGCCCGGCTCGACCTGCCGGAGCGCTGCACCCACTGGCTGGGCAGGCTCCTCGCGCTACGGCTTCCCCCTGCCCGGGTTCTTGATGTCGGATGCGCCCACGGAGGGTATGTGGCGCTCCTCAACTGGGCCGGCTTCCAGGCCGAGGGAACCGAGATGAGTCCGGAGGTGGCCGCATTTGCCGAGCAGGTGTTTGGCGTGAAGGTCCACGTGGGACCTGTGGAGGCGCTCCCTCTCGCCTCGGGGAGCTTCGACGTCATTGTCCTCAATGATGTGATCGAGCACCTGCCTGATCCCCTGGCGACCCTCGGCCACTGCGCCAGTCTGCTTTCACCGGAAGGCTTCTTCGTGATCCAAACCCCCGAGTACAAGGAGCACCTGTCGCACGCTGACCTCCAGGCCTCGGGGGACCTTTTCCTGAAGCACATGGACCACAACAACGAGGAGCACCTGTACCTGTTTAGCCGCCGGTCGGCCGGCCTCCTCTTTGACCGGATCGGCTTTGGGTGTCTCGACTTTTCAAACCCCGTGTATTCCTACGATATGGCCTTTACCGCAAGCCGCCGGCCAATCAGCCCACTGGCCCCTGAGGAAGTCGTTCGCGCCCTCTCGGGGACGCCCTCGGGACGTTTGGTCCAAGCTCTTCTAGACAAGGCATTTGAGTCCGCGGACAGGTGGTGGGCAATCCAGAGGCTTGAAGCCCAGGTCAAGGCCCCCGTGCCACGATCCTAAATCAGGCTCGCGTCACCCGGCGAACATGGTGTGAAGTGACCCTTTTTACGTGCCCGAAAAGCCCAAGACCCTGGTATACCTGAGACCCGACACGATCGGAGACTTGATCCTGTTCACTCCGGCTCTGCGCCTGTTCCTAGCGGAATGGCCTGAGGCTCGGCATGTAATTGTGGTTAGGGAGGGTTACGAAAGCCTGGCCCCCCTGTTTCCCAAGGGGGTGGAGTGGAAGGTCGCCCGGATCAATCCTTTCAAACAGCGCCCCTCCGAATGCCGGGAAGCCCTGTCGACCCTTGTCAAGGACTTGGCCGCCCTCGCCCCCGACCTGATCCTGGCCCCCACACTCAACAGGACCTGGCTTGAAATCGGGGTGGCGTCCCAATTTGGGTCCGCAAAGAGCATCGTTCTCGGAAGCGCCGAGGTGGACCCAATCTTTGCGGCGTCGCTCAGGCTCGACCTGGGCATAGACCCGACGCGGGCATTCGCTGAGACGGTTAAGGCCGTCAGGGACGAGACCGATGTCTCCAGCCAGCACCGATTCGCGGAACACGTGATCGGAAGGGTCCTGCCCAAAACCCTGCCTTTGGTCGAGACAACGCCCGAAGCAGTCCTGGCGGCAAAGGCCGTCTTGGCTGGGTACGGACTGTCCGGCGGCGCCTTTGCGGCGGTCTTCGCCGGTGGGCTCGCCAACGTCCAAGTCAAGTCATGGCCCGCTGAGCGCTTTGCCGAACTCATCGCCCATATCGAGGGAAATCAGAAAATCCCGGTGTTGCTCATGGCGCACGAATCCGAGGCGCAGGCCCTGGAAGCGATCGCCAAGAGGGTCGCAGGCCATGGCGGTAGCCGTCCAAAGGTTTGGCTCGGCAAGGACGGCGGGCTGCCCCTGTTGGCCGCGCTCCTCGGGCAGGCTAAATTCTACGTGGGGCATGACACGGGAGCCATGCATCTGGCGGCCGCAATGGGCAGGCCCGTGGTCGGGATCTTTGGCGGCGGCCACTGGCCGCGTTTTCGACTCTCGGCCCGACAGGCCGTCTCCGTTGTCCAGCCCCTTCCCTGCTTCGGCTGCAATTGGGACTGCCACTTTGGGGACGGACCCTGCGTGAAGACGATCCCGGCCGCGGACGTTGTCGCCGGGATCGACCGCCTGCTGAAGGCGGGAAGCGATCCGGTGAACCTGGTCCTCACGGTCAAGGCCCTGGGGCCCGAGGCGTTGGCCCTTGTCGAGTCTTCCACGCCCGGCCTTCTCGCCCTCAAGCGCGACCGGATCGACCGCCAGCACAAGATTGAGGAGCTCAAGTCGGAAACCGACACGAAGGATGTCGAGATCACGGACCTAAAGCGGGCGGCCGACGAGCGTAAGAAGGAGATGGAGTCCATCAAGGCCGAGCTCGAGGCCGAGTGCGCCCTAAAGGACACCGAGATTGAGGAGTTGAAGTCCGAAACGAATTCCAAGGACACGGAGATCGGGGAGCTGAAGCGGGCCGCCGACGAGCGCAAGAAGGAGATGGAGTCCATCAAGGCCGAGCTCGAGGCCGAGTGCGCCCTAAAGGACACCGAGATCGGGGAACTCAAGGGCGAGGCCAACACCAAGGATGCCGAGATCGCGGACCTCAAGAAGACCTGCAACGACCGCGAGGAGATCGTGGTAAGGCTCGACGCCGGACTTAAGGCCCACATCGAGGCAGCCGGCGCCCGGGAGCAGCAGATCGCGGCCCTCGGAGCCGAGATAAAGGAGCTCCGGGCCAAACTCGACCTCCTGAATTCGTTGCCGCCTGACGCCTCCACCTGGGCGGAGCTCATCAAGCACAAGGATGTCCACATCGCCAATATCGAGGCCATCGTGCGCAACCGTGATGAGCAGATCACCTCCCTGCGCCAGGAGATCACCAATTATGCCACCGGCTACGGCAGCGTGGAGCAGGCCAAGCATTACGGCCGCCTCCTCGCCGAGAAGGAGGCCGTGATCCAGGAGCTCAACCGGGCGTGCATCGAGCGCGGCGCCGTGATCGCCGAGCTCGCCGCCTCCACGACTGGGGTCACCGCCGGCTTGAGGAAGCTCTGGATCGCGGCTGCCTCGTGGACCAGGGAAAAGGTCACGCGCCCGCTTGGGGCCTGGTCTTTCGAGCGCTTCGTCGAGGGCTATTGGATGCAGATCGGGGTCCTTAAGCAGTACGAGCCAAAAGCGATTGCCTGGGACCCCAAGCTCCGGAGCGCTCCCAAGGCGGACCCGGCGGCCCTTCCCCAGATCGGGATCGTGACGCCGAGCTTCGGCCAGGCTGCGTTCCTTGAAAGCACGATGCTGAGCATCCTAAACCAGGGGTACCCGAGGCTCCTCTACGCCGTCCAGGACGGGGGATCCAGGGACTCGAGCCCCGCGATCATAGCCCGCTACGGAGCCCAATTGGTCCATGGGGAGTCCGAGCCCGACAACGGGCAGGCCGACGCCGTCCGGAAGGGATTCGCTCACATTGAGCCCAAGCTCGGGCCCGCCGACGTGATGGCCTACCTCAACTCGGACGATCTTCTGGCCCCCAGGTCGCTTGCCTTTGTGGCGGGATACTTTGCGACCCACCCGGACGTGGATGTCATCTACGGACACCGAATCATCATCGACGAGGAGGACCGCGAGGTCGGCCGCTGGATCATGCCGCCCCATGAGGAGGAATCGATCGAATGGATCGACTATGTCCCCCAGGAAACCCTGTTCTGGCGCAAACGCGCATGGGACATGGCCGGGGGCATCGACCCGAGCTTCCAGTTCGCACTCGACTGGGACCTCTTGGCGCGGTTCCAGAAGGCCGGTTGCGCGATCGTCCGCATCCCCTATTTCCTGGGATGCTTCCGGATCCATTCCCAGCAGAAGACGCACCACGCCATCCACACCACCGGGGCGGAAGAGATGGCGAGGATCCGCCTGCGTTTCCACGGCACCGACAAGGACAATGCCGCCATGATCGAGCGCCATGCCCGACGGATCCGAATCCGGGGTACCGTGACCGCGCGCCTGCACGCCGTCGGGCTACGCTGGTAGGAGCTTGTTTTTTCCCGTGATATCCAAAGCCTTTTCCCTTCCGAAAGCATGATACCGCTTCTCCTCGTAGCCGGGCTCTTTGTTTACCTTTCGATCCTGGGCCAGGCTGTCGTCAGCCTTTTCAAGCCCCGGATCGGGATACTCTGGAGCTGGTTTGTGGCGCCGGCGGTCGGCCTATCGGTGCTCCTGGTGGTGCTCACCCGCCTGAACGTGGCGGGGATTCCCGTCCGCGTCGCAGGGCCTTGGGCAACGCTAGGCCTGCTCGCGGCCTCCCTGGCCATCCTGGCCTGGCGCCGCCCGGTGCTGCCCCTCCGGAAAATGGCGCCCTTCCTCGCGATCGCCGCGGGAACTTTGGTCTATGTCGGATGGCCGTCGCTCCGTTTTGGCTTCAACTGGATCTCCTACGGCAACGACGACATGGCGAACTACTGCCTGGCAGCGGAGCGCTTCCTGGAGCACGGCTACTACGACGTCCCCCTCCAGACGGACCTGGAGGGCCGCGACTACGCGCAGCACTACTGGTTCATGCATGCGCTCCAGCAGATCCGGCCGGGCTCGGAGCTCACGATCTCCTGGATCTCGTCCCTCACGGGGAAGCGCGCCCACGAGGTCTTCATGCCGGCGATCCTGATGCTGAGCCTGATGCAGCTCTTCGCCCTCGGCTCGGTCGCTATCTGGCGCGGGAGGAACCGGAAGGTGGCGATCGTCGCCTTTTTCCTCCTGGCGACCTCTCCCCTCTTTAGCCTGGGGACGCTTTACCAGTTGATCGCCCAGGTCGGAGGGCTTGCCCTCCTGGTCGTCATTGCCTCCATCCTCTTCATGGTGAGGAAGATGACGCTGCGCACGATGGCCGTGGCTGGCATCCTCACGGCCTGCCTCGCGATCTTCTACCCGGAGGTTTCGCCGTTTGTCGCCATGGGAATCATGCTCGTGGCCGCCCGCCTCCGGTACACCGACAGCAAGAAGTTTGGCCCCTACACGACCTTCATCCTCGGCGTCGCCGTCCTCACCTTCCTCCTCATCGCGAGCAGCACCTACCAGTTCATCAACACGCTGGTCATGCAATCGGTGGGCTCGGCTGGTCTCGGCGCCATGGCCGAGATCAACGACCAGAGCGGGGGCCTGGTTCTCTTCCCTTGGACGCTCGTCCCCTCGTTCATCCCGATGCTCTTCGGGCTCCATCCCTTCGGCAAGGTGGGCGTCGATCCCCTGATCTCCGTCCAGATCGTGGTGGGCGTGGGCTTCCTCGCGTTCTTTGCCTGGCGGACCTGGAAGAACCTGAAGGACGGCTCGCCCGCGGGCTACCTCGGCACGATCATGATCGTGCTCGGCGTCTACCTTTTCCAGAAGGGCCAGGACTTCGGCCTCTTCAAGCTCGCGATGTGGGCGCAGCCCGTGATCACGCTTTGCCTCGCCCAGGGAATCACGCCCTTTCTCTTTTCCGCGAGCCCGGTGACCCGCAAACGCGCCAGGATCGGAGTGGGCCTCTTTTTTGCCTGCACCGCGGTCTCGCAGGTCTACTATGCCTACTCGTCGCTCGGGACCTACGGTGGCGGCCTCACGGAGGTCGTGAAGGGTTCGGAGCTCGGCGTCGGCTTCGTGCCCCCGAAGAACGTTAAATATGACGGTATCGAGAGCGACATCTCGAACGTTGTGAGCGCGAAGATGCTCTCCATGTACACGCAGGGGATCGACACGCGCTTCCTCTCCAGGAGCTACATGGACAACATCGCGAACATCGCGGTCCTCAAGTTCCTGAGGACCCCGGACCCGGACCTGGGTCCGCAGGCAAGGATCGTCGAGAAGCTCTCCCTCCTCCGATTCATGCTTCCGCCGGAGCTCATGAAGGACGACATCCCCGATTACAAGGTGGTGACGATCCACAAGGAGGCCGACAGCGTCGACTATGCCAACAACTGGACGGAGACGAGCTCCCGGCACCTGAACTACAAGGACCGGCTCTTCGTCTCGATCCGCTCCGACCTGGACCATTTCAACAAGCTGAACGACGGCACGGGCTGGACCGTGCAGAACATGTACCAGTACAAGCTGGAGAGCCAGGTGAAGGACCACCTGGTGTTCGTCCATTCTGAGCTGAGCCCCCACTACTATTCCTCGGCCCGCTTCAAGGCCGCCTTCTTCCAGCGCGAGTCCGAACCGATCTCGAACGGAAAGAGCTACTTCCACGGGACAGGTCGCTTCACGGTCTTCCACATTATCAACCCCTCGCCGAACCTCCGGGTGATCGTCGACTTCTCGCGGACATCGCTCGGCGCGGGCCGGACCAAGCTTCCGACCAAGGCGCTCGTCGTGGGCGACGACGACTACAGGCTGAACTTCGTGGGCTCGGGCTCCGCCAGGGTCGTGTCCTCGGTCATGAAGCCCGAGTACTACGAGGGCCAGGCCTACTTCATGGTCGACTTCGGCGACTACGCCCGGGTGATCGAGAAGATCAAGACCGGGCTCATGCGCTGGTACGGCGTAAAGTTCGCCCTCGACGATAGGCGGCTCGTGGGTTTCACCCGCGACATCTCGGTTATCACGGACGACGAGTACAGGGCGCTCCCCCGCCCGACGAAGATTAGCGTCTTCCCTGACGACCTCCTCAACTACAAGGGGCTGGAGTACTCCGGGCTCTACGAGGATGGATGGATCGGCCGCGACGCCTACGTGAAGCTCGGAGCCTCCCACACGGGCCAGGTCCTGACCTTCAAGGGCTACATCCCCGACATCCCCCGCTTCAAGAAGGAGGGGATTGATGCCACGATCTCGATCAACGACAGGCCGACTGAGGTCGTGAACTTGAAGGCGGGAAAGTTCATCCTCACGCGCCTTGTGAAGGACGCCGCCGATATCACGTCCATCGCCGTGCACTTCTCCGACGCCCAGGTCTACGACACGGACAAGGACAAGCGCGAGGTCTCCGCCTTCGTGGACGAGATCTCGATCAACGCGGTCCCCGACTTTGCGAGCTTCAGGAGCGTCGCCAACGACGCCGGCGAGAAGTTCACGGTCACGGGGATCGACAACGACGGCTGGATCCAGAAATCGGCCGAGTTCAGGGCGCCCGCCTTCGACGGCTTCAAGGTCCTAAAGCTCGACCTGGAGATGCCGG
The DNA here is from genome assembly GCA_903890485.1 of uncultured Opitutaceae bacterium. Classification (GTDB taxonomy): domain Bacteria; phylum Verrucomicrobiota; class Verrucomicrobiia; order Opitutales; family Opitutaceae; genus Palsa-1447. The sequence continues at coordinate 18,257 of CAITBM010000014.1, forward strand.
GCTGGGCCCCGATCGCCTCGAACGGGCTCAAGGTGTCCGTGGACGGCCACGTCGTGAAGGACGAGGCAGTCCCGCGGCAGACCTTTGCCAGCGTCTACATACCGCTCCCAGCGGGCGCCCAGCGCTTGGTCCACCTGGACGCCTCCAATGTCTTCCCCCTACCGGGCGACGGCCGCCAGCGGTCCTTCGACGTGAAGAACATCTCCTTTGAGAACCTGACCCAGACCGACCTCTTCGCACGGGGATGGCACAAATCGGGCTATCTGTTCGAGATCTCCGGAGCCGACACGGACGGGTGGGTCGACCGCACCCTTACGCTCCGCTTCCCCGCAACAAGCCGGTTCCGGGAGGCAATCGTCGAGGTGGTCCGATTCCCGTCCCGCAAGGACTATCCCCTAGCGGTTGCGGTCAATGGAGCAAAGACAAGCAAGGTGTTGGGGCTGGAGGCGACCGAGCGGCTCCGGGTGCCGCTTTCCGCGGTCTCCGACACCTCGGCAACCCTCTTCGCCGGGGAGAGCTTCCCGTTGGGATCCCCCGACACCCGCTCCCGCTCTTACCGTGTGGTGAACATCGACTTCGACTGATTTCCCCTTAGACGTAACCTAATCCCATGCTCCTAAGCCTCGTCGTCCCCGTTTACCGGGAGGAGAAAAACATTCCCGAGTTCATCCGAAGGATCCGGCCCATCCTCGCGTCGATCACCGAGGACTATGAGCTCATATTCTCGATGGATCCGTCGCCGGACCGGACCGAGGACGTGATCCTGGAGGAGCGGGCAAAGGATGCGCGGATCAAGCTGCTCAAGTTTTCGCGCCGCTTTGGGCAGCCGATGGCGAGTCTGGCCGGCATGGAATACTCCCGGGGCGACGCCGTGATCGTCATGGATGTCGACATGCAGGACCCCCCCGAGCTGGTGCACCAGATGGTGGCAAAATGGCGCGAGGGATTCGATGTCGTCCTTCCCCAGAGGACCCAGCGGACGGGGGAGCCCTGGATCAAGAAGCTCGTGGCGGGAACCGGCTACAAGGTGATCAACAAGATTGCCGACGTGCGGATCCCCCCGAATACCGGAGATTTCCGCCTGATGTCACGCCGTGTGGTGAACGAGGTGGTCCGCCTTAAGGAAAGCCACGGATTCCTGCGGGGCATGGTGGCCGTTGTGGGCTTCAAGCAGTTCCTCCTGCCCTTTGAGAGGCCGGCCCGATTCTCGGGCGAGACCAACTACAACCGGTTCTTCGGATCGCTCAGAATCGGCTTCAACGGGATCTTCTGCTTTTCCACCTACGCCCTCACCCTCAGCACCATGTTTGGGTTCATCATCGCGGGATTCTCGTTCCTCTTGATGGCTATCTATCTCTTCTACAAGCTGATGGGATGGCCGATCCTCTGGGGAAACCCGACGCTTGTTATCCTGATTTCATTCCTGGGCGGGATCCAATTGATCAGTGTCGGGATCCTGGGCGAGTACATCGGCAGGATTTACGAGGAGGTCCGCGCCCGCCCGCGGTTCATCGTCGACCGGGCCGAAGGATTTAAAGACAAATAGACCTTATGCAAACTGCCAAGTGGCCCAAAGTCCTCCCTCCGATGACCTCGGAGCAGAAGCGGATCAGCGACGAGTTCATGAAGCTCTGGCACGAGCAGCTTCCCAACCGCTATGGGGTCGTTGAGAAGTTCAACCATTCCTTTCCCGTCAAGCATTCGCACCCGGGGTTCAGGACAACGGTGGAAATCGGGGCCGGCTTGGGCGAGCACCTGCACTACGAGAAACTCACGCCTGAGCAAGAGGCCAACTACTACGCGGTCGAGCTTCGCGAGAACATGGCCGCCGAAATCCGGAAGAGCTTTCCCAGGGTGAAGGCCATCACCGGCGACTGCCAGGCCCGGCTCTCCTTCGAGGACGGGCAGGTTGACCGCTACATCGCCGTTCACGTGATGGAGCACCTCCCCGACCTGCCCTCCTGCATCAGGGAGGCCTACCGGCTCCTCAACAGGCAGACCGGCCAGCTCCTGGTCGTGATCCCCTGCGAAGGCAGCCCGGCGTATTCGTTGGCGAGGAAGATCTCGGCGGAGCGGGTCTACAACCGGCATTTCAAAGGGGGCTACACGTGGCTCATTTCCAGGGAGCACATCAACCGTCCCCACGAGATCCTGGCGGAGCTTGACCCGTACTTCACGGTCGAGAAAAAGGTGCTCTTCCCCCTGCCCTTCCTCCCTTTCATCTTCAACAACCTCTGCATCGGGCTCTCGCTTAAGCCGCGTTCGACACCCCTCGCCCGTTAGCCCGGCCCCGGTCATTCCTTAATGAAAAAAGCCTTCGTCACCGGCTGCGCCGGGTTCATCGGTTCAAATCTGGTCGACCGCCTGCTGGCGGACGGCGTCTCCGTCGTCGGATGGGACAACCTGTCGACGGGCCAAGAGCGCTTCATGGCGAACGCCCGGGCCTCGAAGGACTTCACCTTTGTCCAAGGGGACAATCTTGACCTCAGCTCACTTGCCAAGGCGATGGAAGGCTCGGACTTTGTGTTTCACCTGGCAGCCAACGCAGACGTGCGCTTCGGGACGGAGCACACCCGACGCGACCTCGAGCAAAACACGATCGCGACCTACAATGTCCTCGAGGCCATGCGGCTCAATGGAATCAAGCGGATCGCCTTCTCATCGACGGGGTCGACCTACGGCGAGGCCGAGGTGATCCCGACTCCGGAAACAGCGCCCTTCCCGGTCCAGACCTCCCTCTACGGCGCCTCGAAGGTTGCCGGCGAGGGGCTGATCTCCTCCTTCTGCGAGGGCTTCGGGTTCGAGGGCTACATCTTCCGCTTCGTCTCGATCCTCGGGGAGCGCTACACCCACGGGCACGTGTTCGATTTTTACAAGCAGCTCCTCGAGCACCCAGGCTCGCTCCGGATACTGGGCGACGGCAAGCAGAGGAAGAGCTACCTCTACGTGCAGGACTGCGTCGACGCGATCCTCCACGTGGTGAGGAACAAGACAGCCCTGGAAGCCAAGCACCGGACGCAAATCTACAACCTGGGCACCGCGGAGTATGTTCAGGTGAACGACAGCGTGGGGTTCATCTGCAGGGCCCTCGGGCTCTCCCCTAAGCTCGAGTACACGGGCGGCAACAAGGGATGGATCGGCGACAACCCGTTCATATTCCTGGACACCGCTAAGATCCGCGCCACGGGCTGGGCCCCGAAGCTCACGATCGAGCAGGGCATCGTACGGACCCTGAGGTGGCTGGAGTCCAATTCATGGGTCTACGACGCTCGTCATTAGTCGTTTTTGCAGGGCTCCTGGCGATCGGGCTCTTCGCAGCGTCGCCCTTCCTCTGCAATCGTCTAGTCGGCACCGGAGAAGCGTTCAACTACAGCCTCTCGTCGGCCGACGCCGTCGTGCAGATGCGGGAAGGGATCGTCCCGCCGCTGGCCGGACAGACCATTTACGCCTTCAACGGCCGCATCCATCCGCTGAGGAATGCGCCCTACCTGCACTACCTGGCCGCAGGCATCGACCTAGTCACCCTTCGCAGGCTTAGCTTCTGGGAAATCCAGAACGTTTCGCTGGTTCTCTCCTTTGTCGCGGCTGTACTGGCCTGCTACGGCTCCCTCAGACGGGCCACCGACTGCCCGCGGATGCCAGCCCTGCTTCTTGCCGCGGCCTACGGCCTTTCGCCGGCGCTCCTCGGCGCCGCCTATTCCTACGACTTGTTCATGACCGTCCATGCCGCGGTCTTTGTCCCGCTGGCTTTAGCTGCCTGCGTCCGGGGGGCCCTGCACCCCTCGTTCTCGGCTGACGCGGGCCTCGCCGCCTGCCTCGCGGCGACCTGGCTCGCACATCCACCCGTGGCGATGTGGCTCACCTTCGCCGTCTTTCTCGGCCGGACGGCATTCTTCCTCTATCGGCCTTCCTGGATCGCCGTTGGCCGAGGAATCGGCGCGGTGCTACTTGGCGCTGTCCTTTCTGTATTTGTCTTCATCTCGGTCCGCGCGCTCGAGACCAGCACCGATATCCTGACCGGCGAGGCCGCATGGAAGGAGATACCGGACGAGATCCTGCAAGGAATAAAAGGAGCGTTCCCCGCGGCCCTTCAGCCGGTAGGACGCCAGGCGAACGGCTTGGGGGATCTGCAGTTCGGATACGTGGCATGGGGCCTCCTCCTTTCCATTCCCGTGTTTCTGGTTCTCGGCAAACGCGCCGAGAATCCGCTCGACCGCCGCAAGGGGATCCTCGCGTGGATTCTGGCGGGCACCTCGGCGGTCCTCCTCGCCCTCACGTTGCCCGTGCCTCACTTCACAGCGTGGGTCTGGCACCATGTGCCAGTGGCGGTGCTTGAGCTCACGAACATCTGGCCCATGCAGCGACTGTACCTGGTCGCCCTGCCCTTCACGCTCTTTGGCGCGGCCCTGGCCCTTCCGTGGCACCGGCTAACCGGCGACGTCAAGAATGGCTACACCGAGACCGCGCTCGTTGCTTTCGCCCTCTGGACCCTCTTTGAGGCGCAACCCTTCATCAGCCGGGGCTATGGAGACCGCCGGGGCATCGACGAGACCCGTGCCCTATACCAGCCGTCCAATCTCGATCTCACGATCACCTCGTACTCGTTCATCGGAGCTCCCTCGACCTTTGTGAACGGCGTGATCGACCCGCAGTTCGAGTTCAGGCTTCTGAGAGGGGGAGCGGTCGAGGCGGCCTCCAATATGGCCTCTGCAGCCGAGCTCTCCCCAGTGGTGGCACGCGGCGCGCTAAATCCTGCGGAACACCCGACCGTCGTATTGAAGCCCGGCAAGCGGTATCTTCTCTCGGTTGATTTTAAGGCGAAGCCCATGAAAGGCGACTTGGAGCTTGTAGGCCCCGGGGTCCACAGGGTCTACGCGCTTCCTTCGGCCGGCAACCCGAAGGGGTTCGGCATGCTTGAGGGCCAGCGCCGGTCTATCCCTCTCTGGACTGACGGGAAGGATCCGGAAACCGTCGAGCTGCGGACGATTGCGCCTGAATTTGACGCGCAGCCCGAAGAATCGGCCGATTTTGCAGGGTACACGCTACGGCAGGTCGACCTGGCGAGCCTTCCGATCCGCCTGGAAAGCCTCGTCCCCATGCGCTTCACGGTCGAGGCCCCGGACCTCGGCATGACGGTGGAGACCCCGCGGCGTTTCGTTGCGGGGTATAGCGCTTCCGTGAACGGGCTCCGCGTGACGCCCCTTAGATCGCCCGATGGCCAGGTGATGATACCCATCCCGAGGGGCAGGAGCACGGTCGTGCTGACATACGAGGGTCCTGTGGCCGTCCGCCTTGCCTTCTGGGTCACGGTCTTTGGATGGGCCGCGTTCGCGGTTTGGCGCCTATTCGGATCGCCTAGCCCCCGGGTGCTGGGGGCGCCCATTGGCTCCGTGTTGTGGCGCCACCGAACCTTTTTTCTTGCAGGCCTGGCCGTCGCGGCCGGGGCGGGAGGTTACGCCTACCTTCACCGACACGCGCTCCCTCCCAAGCTCACCAAGGCGGGACCTCTTCGCATCCAGTTTACCCTGCCCTACGGGCAGACAGGGGTCGCCCAGCCGCTCCTAACCACAGGCCACATCAGCGCGGGATCCATCATCTTCGTCACCTGCATTGACGACCGGCATGTCCGCGTCTCGGCCGATGTATGGGGAAGTCTCTATGAAAGTGTCCCGATTGAGGTCGATTTCTCGCAGCCCCACTGGCTCACCGTCTCCGACAGCGCCCTAATGCCGGCAAAAGACCCGGCCCTCTTGTTGGTGAGCCACGAGGAGGCCAGCCACCTGCGCGGCGAACTCCGGATCGAGCTGGACGGGCATACCGTCATCCGAAGGACGTGCTCCGCATACGAGGCGGGCCCCGGGGAGCTCTTCATCGGGTCGGCCCCCTTTGGCTCCAACACCGTTGCGGCTTTCTTGGGCGAGATCCAGGATGCCCGCCGCCTCGCGATTCCACGAACGCTCACCCTTCCCGCCGGCCAGCACGCCCGCATGCGGTTGCGCTTCCCAAAAGGACGCGCCGGCACCAGCGAAGCGCTGCTCTCGGTCGCCTCGGGGAGCAAGGCGCGGACGGTGTTTGCAACCTACCTCCCCAGCGGTGCGATACGGATATCAAGCTGCGGTGCCGGCGGCTCTGAATTGCAAACCGCCGAGGTCTCTTGCGACGCGGAGAGCGAGCACGAGCTTGATTTCGAGGTGGGTGAAACCAACGACCGGACGCTGCGCCTTGAGGTGGGCTGTCTCCTCGAAGGCCAGCGCCTGTTCGGCGGATCCGGCATCCATCCCGCGGGAATACCGCCTGTGCTCAATTCAGGTATAGGTCTTTACGGCGCTCCCGGCGTCGAGGAGCGGTTTACGGGCCCCCTGATGGACTTTTTCCCTGTGGCCGATGTGCCAAAGCTGATCACGCAGGAAGGCGGGACCGAGCACATCGTCGTGTCATTGCCGGCCGACAGGCTGGGGCGAAGGGAGCCGCTCCTCACGACGGGGCATGCGGGCGCAGGCGACCTGGTCTATCTCGTGTACGAGGACACGAATCATGTGCGGGTTGGATACGACCACTGGGGCGTAGTAGGCACCCTCAGCGAGTCCCTGCCGATCGATTATTCGGAGGCTCACGAGTTCTGGATAACCTCACGGGCCCTGGGACCGATATTCCCGGGAAGGACCTCCGACCCCTTGATCGTGAGCGTGGACGGGCAGACTGTGCTCAGGTCGACGCAGACTCCCTTTCCGTCCCTTTTCAGCGAGGTCACCGTGGCGGCAAACCGAATAGGCGCCTCCACAGCCGACCCCGCTTTCAGCGGAAGATTGGAATTTGCTGAACGGGTGCAAAAGCCGCCAGCTCCACGCTAGGGTCCTGTCGGCACGCGTTCTGGCATGCGCCTGCCCGAAGTATCCTCACCACCCGAGCCCTCGTGGTACTCGGCGTCGGAGTTGACGTTCCAAATGTCAAAGTGACCGCCCTCCAAGTTCCTCACCGCGAGGATCGCCGTCATCATCGAGTGATCCTGGTTGTTGTACTTGTGCATCCCGTTTCGACCGACGACGTGCAGGTTTCCAACGCCGGCCAGTTCCGACCGGATTACGGAAAGACAGTCCTGGTAGCCGGGATCATAAACCGGGTAGGCCTTCTCGACCCGCACGACGGTTCCAGCCTTCACCCGCGAGGCGTCGACAAGGCCGAGCACCTCCAATTCGCGCTTCCCGAGTTCGATCAGCTGACTGTCGGGCGAGGTCCAGAGGCCATCCCCTTCAAAGCAGAAGTATTCGAGACCCAGACAGGTCGTGCCCGGCTCGCCAATCATAGCCGCGCTCCAGTTTTTGAAATTCTGAATCCGCCCAAGCTTCACCCCTGGCTCGTGGATGTAGATCCAGTTGTCCGGAAATGGATTCTCGCCCTCCACGACGAGGGCCACGGTGAGGAAGTCGCGGTACCGGAGCTTTTTTGCGGCGGCGAGGCACGCCGGACTGACGGGAGGGTCGAACGCCGCCACGGTCTCCTGAAGCGGCATGGAGAGGATGTACTCCTCGGCTTCGTGGGAGGTGGGCCGACCGTCTCCGCACACCGCTTCAACCGATACGACCCTGCCCTTCGCGTGGCGTATCTTGGTCACGCGTTGGCCCATCGCTATCGCGCCTCCCAACGAAGCGATGTCCGCGGCGGTCTTTTCCCACATCTGCCCGGGCCCAAGCCTCGGGTAGGAGAATGTGTCGATCAGCGTCTTGATCACGGCCCCATTCTCCGACTTCCCCTTGAAGGCGTTCAACACAGCCTTCGAAAGCGACAGTCCCTTGATACGCTGCGCAGCCCAGTCGGCACTGAGCTCACCAGTCGGGATGCCCCACACTTTTTCCGTGTAGGTCCTGAAGAAGATGTCGAAGAGCCTCCTGCCGAATCGGTTGGAGACCCAGTCCTCGAACGACGTCTCGGGCTTACGCGGGAAGAGTCTAGCCCAACCGTAGCTGGCGACGCAGGCGATGCTAGTGATAAGCCCGAGATTGCTTAGCGCATTCCAGGGCTTGAGCGGATAATCAAAGAATTTGCGCCGATAAAATATGCGCGACATACGTCGCACCTGGATAAAATCATCGGGCAGGCGCTCCTTCCACCATTGGGTTACCTCCGCGCTCTTGCTGAAGAACCGATGTCCGCCGATGTCGAATCGGTAGCCGCCGTGGCAAACCGTCCTCGAGATGCCCCCTACGTACTCGGGATCCTTCTCTAGGATCGTCACCATCCAGCCGGCCCTCGTCGCGTTATACCCGGCCGTGAGTCCGGCCGGGCCTGCTCCCACCACTAGCAATCGTCGACCGGTCTTTGACACGGATGGATCAGGGGTCGACACGTTGAGCTAGGTTTGCGGTTTGTCGGCCGCCCTCAACCTGAATCTTCGCAACACCCGGGAGCGGAAAACCTTCGCCAAAGGCGGACGTTTGCCGCAATTGTGTACAAATGAAGTGGGTAATAGTCGCCATTGTCGCCGGTCTCCTGTGCGCGTTTGTCATTTTCCAGCTAGAGTCCGTCAAGACCACGTATGTCAACGGATTACCTCCCTACACGAACCTGCCGGGCAGGGAGTTTATTCTGCAAAGGGACTGTTACGTGTTCAAGTTCAAGGACCATGACACCAGCTGGCCCCTGATTGCCTCAAGTGATTCTGTTCCTGCCCTCCCGGCGGAGGTCAAACCCTCCAATGTCGGTGCCGAACTACCGACCGTCCGTATCCTTGATGTCCTCAAGGTCGGCGACCGCTTCCGGATCGTCTCAGTCAGAAAGGACGTGAGCCGTAAGGAGACGCGAGTCACCTTTGAGATCCTCCTCCATGATGAGTCCTCCAGAAAATATCCCCGGCTGGACGCCTTCTGGATCCTCGACCATTCGCCTGAGAACGTGGGTGCGGCTCCTAAAATTATCACGGCCTACGCGGTGCCTCAGGCAAAAGAGTAAATGAAAATCGTCGTCACCGGATCTAGCACTGGAATTGGCAGGGCACTCACCTTGCGCCTCATCAGCGAGGGACATAGCGTCTGGGGCCTCGCCCGCTCGGACCAGTCCGATTTCGTAGCGGCCCAGAAGGGTGCGTTTTTTGCCACGCGCTGCGACGTCGGCAGCTGGGAGCAGGTGGAGCGCGCGGCTGCCGAGGTGGCCGCGGTGTGGGCAGAGGTAGATGGGCTTGTGTGCTGTGCCGGCTCGCAGGGCGAGGTCGGTCCCGCGGTAAGGGCCAATCCCAAGCGCTGGAGCGACACCGTCCGGGTCAATCTGGACGGGACCTTCAATGCCGTGCGGGCCTTTCATTCCTTTCTCTTTCGGGCCAAGCGCCGGGCAAAGATCGTGTGCTTCTCCGGCGGCGGGGCGACCAAGAGCCGCGCCAATTTTTCAGCGTACGGCGTCGCAAAGACGGCGATCGTGCGTCTGGTCGAGACCATCGCCGAGGAGGAGCGCGAGGCTCCCCTCGATATCAACGCCGTCGCACCCGGCGCTATCGCGACCCGCCTGACGGACGAGGTGATCGCCCTAGGGCCCGACATTGCCGGCGCGGCCGAGTTTGAGGCCGCCCTCAAGCAAAAGGCGGGGGGCGGTGCCTCGCTCGAGACCGCCCTGGACCTGGTCGAATGGCTCCTATCGCCCAAGAGTGACGGAATCAGCGGCAAACTCCTGAGCGCACCCTGGGATCCGTGGCAGGGACTGGGCCAGCATACCGCAAACCTTGCTCGGAGCGATATCTACACGCTCCGCCGCATCGTGCCCGAGGACCGCGGATTCAAATTCTGACCATGAAAGGAATCGCCATCGTCGGGTACGGGTACTGGGGACCCAAGCTCGCTCGGAATTTCCTGCAGCACGGCGGCTTTGGCCGCGTCGTGGTCTGTGAGGAGGATCCGTCTCGTCTGGCAAGGGCGAAGGGTGAATGCCCCGGCGTCGAGACGTCCGGTAGCTTCCTCGATATGCTGGCAGACACCTCGATTGAGGCCGTCGCCCTCGCAACCCCGGTGGCCACACACTATCCTTTGGCCCTCGCGGCGCTTCGCGCCGGCAAACACGTCCTCGTCGAGAAGCCCCTCGCAACGCAGTCGGCCGAAGCCGAGGAGCTAATCCGGGTCGCCGCCGCGGCGAAACGGATCCTTATGGTCGACCACACGTTCGTCTACCACCCGGCGGTCCAGAGGATTCGGGCACTGATACAGTCCGGCGAGGTCGGAACGTTGAACTACATCGACTCCACCCGCATCAACTTGGGCCTCTTCCAACATGATGTGAACGTGATCTGGGACCTGGCCGTCCATGACGTCGCGATCATCAATTTCCTGACTTCCGAAAGGCCCGAGGTCGTCCAGGCAATCGGATCGGCTCATCCTCCCGGTCCGCTCGCGAGCATCGGCATCCTCGCGCTCCGCTACCCTTCCGGGCTCTTCGTGCACATCAATTGCTCCTGGGTGTCCCCGGTAAAGATCCGGCACATCCTGATAGGGGGAGACAGGAAAATGATTGTCTATGATGACCTGAATGCGAACGAACCGGTCAAGATCTACGACTCCGGTGTCGTTGCCCGAAGCGATGAGGAGCGAAACCGGCTGATGTACGAGTATCGCACAGGGGATGTTTACTCGCCTAAGATAGCGGCGAAGGAGGCCCTCTCAAACTTGGTCTCCGAGTTCGTGTCGGCGATACGGGAAGGCAAGCCGCCGGTTTCCGACGGGCGCTTTGGCGCCGACACGGTTAAAATCCTTGAGGCCGCTCAGCGCTCAGCTAGCAGTGGGGGTTCCGAAATCCGACTCGAATGGAAATTCTAAACGAGGACAGTCCACGTCGCTCCCTGGTGAATGTCCGGGTGGGAAAAGGCGTGCGCTTCTTTAATTTCGTAAACGCCTATGGCTGCGAGGTCGGTGACAACTCTAAAATCGGCAGCTTTGTCGAGATCCAGAAGAACGCGCGCATCGGGCGCAACTGCAAGATTTCGAGCCACAGCTTCGTCTGCGAGGGCGTCGTGATCGAGGACGAGGTCTTCGTGGGCCACCATGTCTCCTTCATCAACGACAAGTTTCCCAGGGCCGCCAACCCTGACGGCTCGCTCCAGACCGAGAGTGACTGGAGGGTGGAAGCGACCCTCGTAAGGAAGGGCGCCTCGATCGGCACGGGCTCGACGATCCTTTGCGGCGTCACGATCGGCGAGAATGCGATTGTCGGTGCAGGCAGCGTCGTCACCCGGGATGTCCCCAGTTCAGCTATCGTTGCGGGCAACCCCGCCAGGCTACTTGAGAAGGGAGCTTCCCGTTGAACGTACCCTACCTGGACCTACCCGCACAGATTCGCTCGATTCGCCCTGCGCTCGACGCCGCGATCGCCCGGACACTCGACACCTGCTCCTTCTGCCTCGGGCCGGACGTAGTCCAATTCGAAAAGGCCTTCGCCGCCTACGTGGGATCGAAGCACTGCATCGGATTCAACAGCGGCACGTCGGCGTTGCATGTCGCGATGCGCATCCTCGACATAGGGCCGGGGGACGAGGTGATCACAACCCCCTTCACCTTCATCGCGACAAGCTGGGCCATCGACTACGTCGGGGCCAAGCCCGTGTACGTCGACATCGACGAGCAGACGATGAACCTCGACGTCCGACTTCTGGAAAAGGCGATCACCATAAGGACTAAGGCCGTGATGCCTGTGCACCTGTTCGGGCATCCTTTCGATGTCGATCCCGTCCTTGAGATTTGCCGCAGGCACGGACTCCCACTGGTTGAGGACGCAGCTCAAGCCCACGGCGCTACCTACAAGGGTAAAACGGTTGGGGCTTTCGGCGTAATGTCCGGCTTCAGCTTCTATCCAGGCAAGAACTTGGGCGCCTGCGGCGAGGGTGGCGCCCTCCTCACGGACCGTTCCGACTTTGCGAAGCGCGCCGCGAGCCTCAGAGAGCACGGCAGCTCAGTGCGCTACTTCCACGACGAGGTGGGCTACAACTACAGGATGGAAGGGATCCAGGGGGCGGTCCTGAACGTAAAGCTCCCTCACATGGGCGAATGGACGGCAAGGCGCCGAGCGATCGCCCACCGTTACCACGCGCTCCTTGCAGGGACGCCGCTCGTCCTGCCTCGCGAGGCCCCTAATTGCGAGAGCGTGTTCCACTTGTACGTGGCGAGGCACCCGAAGCGGGACCAACTGAAGGAATTCCTGCAGGCAAAGGGAATCGGAACCGCCCTCCACTATCCTAAGACCCTGCACCTCCAGAAGTGCTTCGAAAAGCTGGGCTACAAGGCGGGCGACTTCCCTGTTTCGGAGCGCGCGGCCGATGGCTGCATCAGCCTGCCTGTCTTCCCCCAGATGACCGACGAGCAGGTCGACTACGTTGCGGCAATGATCTGCGAATTCAAAGGCTGGTAGTTTTGAAGATCGCGCAAGCCAACACACGGGTTCTCGTAACCGGCGGCGCCGGTTTCATCGGGTCCCACCTGGTCGACCACCTAGCCTCGCTCGGATGCAGAGTCACGGTCCTCGACAATTTTAGGAACGGGAAGCGCGAGAACCTCGCCCTTGCCCTGAGCACGGGCCTCGTAACGGTCATCGAGGGCGACATCACAGACTCCGCCACCTGCGACCGGGTTCTCGGCTCGGGATTCGACGTCACCTACCACCTCGCCTGCCTAGGCGTGAGGCACTCCCTGCATGACCCCGTCGAAAACCACGAGGTGAACGCGGCGGGGAGCCTTCAGGTCCTGCGGGCCGCCAGGAAGTTCGGCACGGGCCGCTTCGTCTACATGTCGACCAGCGAAGTCTACGGTGCGGCACTCACCTTTCCCCTGACCGAGCAGGCGACCACTTGGCCCACCACAGTCTACGGGGCTTCGAAGCTCGCTGGGGAGCACTACGCAGCCGCCTACCACACCTGCTTTGGCCTGCCCGCAATCCGGGTGCGGACGTTCAACAACTACGGGCCGCGCGCCCATTTCGAGGGGGATTCGGGCGAGGTGATCCCCCGGTTCATCCTCCGCGCGCTTGCCGGCGAGCCTCCGGTTATCTTCGGCGACGGTGGCCACACCCGGGACTTTCTCCATGTGAGGGACTGCGCACGGGGTCTCGTCGCTATCGCGGAGTGCGATCAGCTAGTCGGGGACATCGTGAACCTCGGATACGGAGAGGAAACCTCGGTCGCAACGCTTTCGCGCCTCGTCCTTCGCGCTGTTGGCCGACCCGACCTTGCTCCAGTGCACGGCGCGGAGAGGCCCGGGGACGTCCCCAGGCTTAAGGTTGATTCCGGCAAGCTAAAGCAGGCGACCGGTTTCGAGCCCCAAATCACTCTTGATCAGGGCCTAGGTTCTACAGTCGACTACTATCGGAAGCTCTACGAGACCCAACCCGACTGCCTCGCTCGGATGCAGGTCAAAAACTGGGAAATCGTATGATCCCCGTCGCCAAACCAGAGCTTGGCGAGGAGGAGATCGCCCTCGTGGCGGAAACAATCCGAAGTGGCTGGATCACCCAGGGGCCGAGGGTCGCCGAGTTTGAACAGGCATTTGCGGCAAGGGTCGGCGCCCGTCATGCGGTCGCCGTTTCCAACTGCACGACCGCCTTGCATTGCAGCCTTATCGCGGCTGGCGTTGGAGCGGGCGACGAGGTCATCGTGACACCGCACAGCTACATCGCGACCTCGAATGCTATCCTCTACTGCGGCGCCAGGCCCGTGTTTGTCGACATCGATCCTGCGACGCTTAACATGGATCCGCTCCGGGTTGCTAAAGCGCTGACCCACCGCACGAAGGCGATCATGGTCGTCCACCAGGTGGGCCGGCCCTCAGACTTGGAAGCCCTTGCCGGCATCGCCGCCGCGCGTGGCCTCAAGCTAATTGAGGACGCCGCTTGCGCGATCGGCAGCACCTATCATGGCAGGCCGATCGGCGACAACTGCTACGCGCCTCTCGTCTGCTTCAGTTTCCATCCGCGGAAGGTGATTAGCACCGGGGACGGGGGAATGATCACGACCGGCGACCCGGTGTTGGCCAGCCACCTGAGGCTCTTGCGGCAACATGGGATGTCGGTGAACGACCTCGAGCGCCACAAATCGAAGACCGTGGTGACCGAGACCTACCCTATTCTTGGCTACAATTACCGCTTAACTGATGTCCAGGCGGCGATCGGTCTGGCGCAACTTGCCCGCCTCGACGGGATCATCATGCGGAGGCGGTCGATCGCCGCCAACTATGACGCCGCCTTTGCGGGGTTGCCCGGCATAGGGCTTTTTGCCGAGCCACCTGGCGCCCGGTGGAACCACCAGACTTATTTGATTCGGATGCTTGGCGCGTCGGTCAAGAAACGGGACGACTTTATGCAAGCTCTTCTTGAGGAAGGTATTGCGACCCGGAGAGGAATCATGTCGATCCACCGCGAGGCGTCCTACATCTCCCGCTTCGGGCAGCAGTCGTTCCCCGAGAGCGAACAGGCAAGCGACCAATGCGTATGCTTGCCACTCTACGCACAGATGGGCGACGCTGACATCGCCAAAGTCTGCTCGGCTGTGCGCAAGCATGCCCCCTAACCCCTGAAAATGCCCCCTAAAGCCGCCGAACCCCTACCGGCAAACCCCTACAACCCCCTCTGCTGGATCACCGGAACGCCATCGATCGGCGAGGGTACTTGGATAGGCGCCTTCACCCTGATCGACGGCCTGGGCGGCCTCGCGATCGGGCGAGGCTGCAACATCAGCTCCGGCGCACAGATCCTGTCCCATTCTACCGTGCTTCGCTGCGTGAGCGAGCGGAAGCACGACAAGGTCGATACCAAGCCGACCGAAATCGGGAATTTCGTGTTCATAGGCGCGAACGCTGTCGTGCAGATGGGCGCTCGGATCGGCGACCATTCGGTGGTGGGCTCCGGAGCCGTCGTTCTCGAGGATTTTGAAGCCCCACCCTATTCACTGATAGCCGGCGTTCCCGCCCGGGTTGTCCGCAACATCAAGGGCGAAGTCGATGCGTGCGGCACCCCACTGGCATGAGTGCGACGCTGCCCAAACTCTCCATCGTCGTTGCGGCCTACAACGAGGAGGGAAACCTCCCCCTTCTGTTCGCCCGCATCCGAGCGCTCGACTGGTCCGGCCTTGGCCTCGCCCCCGAGATTGTCTTTGTCGACGACCATTCAAGCGACTCGACCGCCACGATCCTAGCAGATTTTGCGGCCACGGATCCGCGGATCAAGGTGCTGCGCTTCTCGAAGAATTTCGGCAGCCACAAGGCTTTCACCGCGGGCTTGGAACATTGCACCGGCGACGCCGCGGTGATCCTCGCCGCCGACCTGCAGGATCCTCCAGAGACCGTCCCTCTCCTCGTTGAGAAATGGCGCTCAGGCGCTCGCGTCGTGTGGGCAGTGCGCGCGGACAGGCCGGGTGAATCCACAGTGACCCAGCTCCTGTCGAGACTCTACTACCTTCTCATGAGGCGTTTTGCCGAGGTCCAGCCTCCCCAGAAGGGAGCGGATTTTCTACTTGTAGACCGATGCGTGCTCGACGAGCTGCGCCGCGCCCCGGAGAAGCACACTTCGATCCTCTCGCTAATCCAGTGGATGGGCTTCGACCAGGAACAAATTACCTACACCAAGGCCGAGCGCCACAGCGGCAGATCGAAATGGACCCTGCGGAAGAAGCTCAAGCTGGCAGTGGATTCATTTGTAAGTTTTTCCTACGCGCCGGTTCGCTTAGCATCCGCTAGCGGGCTCCTGTTTGCGGTGAGCGGTTTCATCTACGCCGCGGTGATCGCGGTCCGGGCAATCGCCCTCGGCAGCCCGGTGCAAGGCTGGTCCTCGATGATGTGCGTGCTCCTCATCGTTTCGGGCGTTCAACTAGTGATGCTTGGGATTCTGGGGGAATACCTGTGGCGAACGTTTGACGAGACGCGGGGACGGCCCCGTTACATCGTAGAGAAACGAATCAACCTCTAGGTAGCCACCCCGCCGATGAACCTTTCCTCAATCAACGATTGGGAGGGAAGAGGGCGTGGCAAGGCTACCCCCGCTTCAACCTTCCTGCTCCTGGACGCGGCCCTGTCCTTATGGGTTTGGTTCGCATTCTGGAGCTTTGAGGGACAGGCCCAAAGCGGCTGGATCGCGAAATCGTTTCTTGTGGCGTGCGTTCCAGTCGTTGCGCGACTGGTCGGACTGGACCGAACCCGGAAGGATTGCCAAGTCGAGACGCTGCTGCGCGCGGGGCTTCACGTAACGGGTCTCTGGGCCCTCTACTCGCTCTCGGCAGGTTTGTTTCAGAGCCACCTTGAACCTATGGAAGCCCTCTGGGTTTCCTGCGCCACCGGACTGCTCTGCTTTGCGGGCAGGGCCGTCCTCGAGGGATCAAGGGACACCTCCTCTGACACAACGCACGAGGTCATGCGGTGGGTCTTGCTAGGGACCGCGGCAACGCTAATGCCGCTCTGCTTCTACTCGAAGCTATCCCTTGGATCGGGCGACGCACACTGGTATGCGATCATGCTCGCCGATTTCGTGACCCAAATGCGCCACGGGGTGTTTCCGGTCTGGGTTGGCCAGAGCATCTACGCCTTCAACGGCGCCGTTTCGCCCCTGCGCTTCGCCCCTGGATTCCAATACTTGGGCGGTTTCCTCGATCTCCTTACCGGTCAGTCCCTCGACCTGATTGCCCTCCGCAATGCTGAAATCGCCATCATTTCCCTTGTCGCTGCCTTCTCGGCCTACGCGTGTCTTAGGCCTATCCTAGCCGGACGCAGCTGGCTCGCCTTCTTCCTGTCGATATTCTGGATAACGGGACCGGCGGTCGTCGCACCACTGATGACGGGAGACCAGTACATGACCTTTGCGGCGGTGCCCTTCATCCCCGTGGTGCTTCACGGCTGTTGGCGGGTATGGGAATTTGACGACCGATGGGGCCGCCTATGGATTGCCGTGGGCCTTGCTGGAACGTGGATCTGCCACTCGCCCGTAGGTATGTGGATGACGTGTATCTCCGGGATCCTCTACTTTGCCAGCATTCTAAGGGGACGTAGATGGAAATGGGAGGCCGATTCGATCGGCTTTATGGCCGCGGTGTTTCTGGTTCTTGGCGCATGGCCATTCGTGTCGGTCCTTACGCTTGAGAACCAGTATGCATTCGTCGCTTCGGCTGGATACGCCGTCCAGATGATCTGGCACTATTTTCCGGAGAATTTCCTCCCCATCGACCTCCACCGCGAAGGGCTGACCACGTACCAAGTTGGCTATTCCCTGCTCGCCGTGCTCCTGGCGGCTCTATGGCTTGCACCACGGTCCCGCGCCAAGGCCGCCTGGCCATTTGTGGTTGCCGCGTTCGTTGTGCCGGTCTTCACGATTCCCGTTCCCTGGATTACGAAGGGGATTTGGATGCATGCGCCGCAATGGTTCGTCACGATAAACAATGTGTGGCCCATGCAACGGGTTTTCCTCGTGTGGTCGGCCCTGATCGTCTTTGCGGCGGCCATTATTCTTTCCCCTGTGCTTAAGAATGCACGGGCAACATCCTACCGCCTGACACTGGCGTTCCTAGCGCTCGGCGCGCTCTGGTCGGCTCGCGAGGCCAGAAAGCTAGAGCACGGCCTTTCCCTCTCCTCCACGCCCGGCGAGACCGCACTCCATTTCAGCCCCGACAACCTTCAGCTCAGCCGCTACGCCTATTCCTCGTTCGAGCTGACGCCGGCCTATTTCAGCCACGCCTACGCTGAGCCTTGGCTTGAAAATCGCCTCCTCGACCTTCAGTCGCTGGAGCCCTTCTTGTCGAATTCGGATGCGGCCGCACCGCCGCCTGATTCCGCTCCTTCCCCCAGCCAGGGTGGCCGCCTGGTGCAGGCGGGGTTTCTAGACGGGGAGAGCGTCGGCAAGGGCAACTTCTACCGTCTGGCTCCCACACTGAAACTTGCACCGCGCCAGCACTACGCCTTGCGCCTTGAGTTCCTCCAGCCGGAACAGCACGGGACCCTTCAATTCTTTGGCCACGGGCTTTTCCGAGAATACAGCCTCCCAGACTCTGGCGCGGGCGTCGCCCGCCTCGGACCCACCCTAGCCTTTGGCTCGGAGACGACAAGCAGCCACGTCGTTCCTCTCATTCTTGAGGGCGCCGGAGGGCCTCCGCCCGAGGCCTTCTTCATCGCGGAACGTTTCACCACCGAGAAGATCCCTTTCGCAAGATTTTGGCTCTATGCCTACGACCGTACAAATCTCCCGATCGTCGTCAGCTCGTGGATACCCTACCAGGCGCATGTCGTGTCGCCCAGGCCCGCATTTCTAGAGACGCCACGGATGTGGCTGAAGGGATGGAGCGTTATGGTGAATGGACAGCCCGTCAGGCCGGAGCGCTCTTTGCAGAACCTCCTCATGGTCCCGATCGACTCGGGCCGGAGTGAAGTGACGATCGAATACCACCCTTCCCTTGCCGTCGCCTCCGCGTTCTGGGCGTCGGCGCTCGGGTGGCTCGTTCTTCTCCTTGCCTCAGTTTGTCAACTCGTCCTTGGAGGCCGGGGCCAACGTATTTGGCAAGGTGTGCTGAGTGCCGTCTACCCAATCCCGTACCGAACGGTCTTCGGGGGCCGTGGCCCAGCGGCATTGAGGTCCTTCGTTTGGAAACGAAGAGCCTGGGGGCTTGCTGCCCTGGCCATTGTCGCCGGTGCGACCCTTTTCTTTAGGCTGCGCGCAAAGGCTGACGAACCCCGCCGTTCTTCGGGGCCGATCATGATCCAATTTACCCGCCCCGCCGACCAGAGGAACTATTCCGAGCCCCTGTTCGCGACAGGAAAGCCGGGTAAAGGCGTCGTCGTGTTTCTGCAAAACCTGGAACGCGGTCAGGTTCGTGTGGGTGCCGACATTTGGGGCAGGGTGTTCTACAGCGCCGCGATATCGATGCCTTACAATCGGACCCAATCGCTCGTTGTTTCGGACAGCGCGCTTTACCCACTAGAGGATCCTGACGTCAAAGCCCTGAAACCAGCCGAACGCGACGCCTTGAGGGAAAACTTCCGGTTGGAACTCAACGGCAAGGTTCTGATCGATGAGAAGGCCTACGCCTTCGAATCGGATGTCTCACAGATCCTGATAGGGGCAAGCCATTTCGGCTCGTTGGCGTCAGGGGCCTTCACAGGACGAATCATCAACGTTGAGCGCCTGTCGATTCCCCGAATCTTGATACTGCCCTGGGGATGGCACGCCGAGATAAGGCTTAGGTTCCCCGTCGAAAAAATTGGCGCAACCGAGCCTTTGGCGTCGCTCAGATCCGGAAGCGCCGTGCGCGTCTGCTCGGTCACCTACCTCTCGCAGGAGAAAGCAATGATTTCCATCGGCGGGGTAGCTGGAGCACCCGCCCAGTCCGCGGAAGTCCACTTTGATCCCTCCTCGGAGCACGTGATCGAGTTGGCCCCAGGGCAGGTACCGGGCGACCCGTCAGGCATGGAAGTAGGCTGCTTTTTCGACGGCACCAGGGTCATCGGCAGGAGCCTGCGCCCGACTGCGGCGCCAACAGAGATCTGGTCGGGAATCAATTGCGCCGAGATCCCGGGTGCCGGCACACGGTTTACGGGCCCTTTGATTGACCTTAAGGCGATCGCGATCGCCACTCAACCCGCTGCACCCGAGAACTTCGGCGCAGAGCACATCCTGCTCAAATTCCCCGATAAAAAAACGGGTCGTCGCGAGCCCGTCCTTACGACAGGCACAACCGGATCGGGCGATTTTATCTACGTCATTTACCAGGATGAGCATCACATCCGGTTCGGCCACGACCACTGGGGCGGGGCAGGTGTCCTGAGCGAGCCGATAACCATCGACTACTCGCGCCCTCACGAAGTTTGGATCCGCAGCGGAGCCTTGTATCCCCCTGCGCGCGACGACAGCTTCTGGAAGACCCTGAGCCCGATAGAAAGGCTGAAGCGCCTAACCGGTGTTGACGTTATTTTCGACGGCGAAACCGTGCTTTCCTCGCCGATCGCACCGTATCCAACGTCACCCTCGGAAACCCAAGTTGGAAAGAACGCAATCGGAGGTTCGACATGCGATCCGGAATTCAGCGGCGCCGTGGAATTCGCGGAGCGTGCGGGCACCCTACTACCGACCGATCGCTAGGTGTGCCTTACTCTTGCGCAACCGTGTGCCGGAAGATTCGATATTGCATTGCGACAAACGTGATCGCCATTTGTGCCGCATTTGCGGCACCCGCGGCCATCCATCCTGGCATGGAGGTGAACTCTGTTAGGCATTTAAACACAGCCGCCTGGACGAGGAAGGTAATGAGGACCATCAGCAGGTATTCGGATACCTGCCTTGCGGCATCCGTGCGTGCACAACCAAACGTCCAGACCTTGTTGAGCCAAAAGTGCAGGGCCACCGCTGGAGGGTACGCCAGCACGAAGGAGAAATCCTTGCCGAATCGGTGTCCAAGCAGCCAGTTGAGCCCTGTGAAGACCCCCATAACGACGATGCCGACCACGGCGTAACGGATCAGCCTGGGTACGATCGAGGGTGCAGACATCAGCTCGATTCCCAAATCATGTCTGTGGGCAAGCAAAGTACCATTCGGTGAGAAGAAGGGAGACACCGCACGCGTGACAAGCACACGTTCGGGAAAAAATAGGCACCCGAAGCCCGAGACGCTGGCAATGTGCCCTTTCCAATGTCCAATGCGGCTTAAAATCAGGCTGGCACGGTCGAAGCCGCTGCGACGAGGGTGACCCGACGCGAGTGGTGGCGCTCTTCAGCAAGGAGTCGCGGCCCTCGTACCGGCATCCGCAAGCAGATTCTTCACTTGCGCGAACGGCCCCGGCGTGAGAAGAAACTCACCTCCGCAATCAGTGCCTAACGACCCCTCCCAACGCAACATACAGCTGCTCTCCTATGCTGTCATAGGTTGCGGCCTGATCGGGAAGAAGCGAGCGGCCGCCCTGGCCCAAATTAAGGGAGCAAGGCTCATCTATGCCTGCGACTTGGACGGCGCGCGCGCTGCGGAGGTGGCAAATGCCTATCCGGGATGCAAAGCCTCAAAAGATTTTAACGAAGCGATAGAGGATTCGACGGTCCACGCGGTCATAGTCTCAACCTTGAACTCGTCCCTGGCACCCATCGCACTGGCCGCCGCTAAGGCGGGAAAGCACGTGCTCATCGAAAAACCCGGTGCTTTGGGTTCCTCCGAGCTGAAGGAGATCGAGAAGGTGGCCTCTGCTAAGGGCGTCCAAATCCGGATCGGCTACAACCACCGATTCCATCCCTCTCTGCTCAAGGCCCGGGAGATCGTCGAATCGGGTGCCCTCGGGGACCTCATGTTTATCCGCGGACGCTACGGCCACGGGGGTCGCAAGGGCTACGACCGAGAATGGCGCTCTGACCCGAAGCTTTCGGGCGGCGGCGAATTGATCGACCAGGGTGTGCACCTGATCGACCTTTCGCTCTCGTACTTAGGTGATATTGTCACCGTTGAGGGGCACGCCTCCACCCTCTTCTGGGACATGAAGGTCGACGACAATGCCTTCCTTAGCCTTAGGACGGCCAAGGGCCAGACGGCCTGGCTCCAGGTGAGCTGCTCCGAGTGGAAGAACCTCTTCTCGTTTGAGATCTACGGCCGCGACGGGAAGCTCGCGATAGACGGCTTGGGCGGCAGCTACGGCACGGAGAAACTGACCTACTACCGTATGCTCCCCGAAATGGGCCCTCCGGAAACCACATCCTGGGAGTTTCCCCGGGCCGACCAGTCCTGGGCCCTTGAGACCACCGCGTTCTGCGAGGACATACGGCTGGGCAGGACGCCATCCCCTGGCCTCAAAGAAGGCATCCGAACTCTCGAGATTGTCGAGACCGTGTACAAGAGAAGCGGCTATCCCACTCTATGATCATTACACGCTCACCTCTGCGCGTTTCCCTTGGCGGAGGCGGTACGGACCTGCCGAGCTACTACACGGAGCACGGGGGCTTCCTGGTCGCGGCGGCTATAGACAAATACGTGTACATTACCAAGCACACGACCTTCCAGGAGGAGATTATTGTAAAATACTCGAAACTGGAGCGGGTCGCGTCAGTCGAACAGATCGAACATCCGATCTTCCGCGAGGCGCTCAAACTCGTGGGAGTTACCGATCCCCACATCGAGCTCACTTCCATGGCGGACATCCCCGGAGGGACCGGCCTCGGCTCCTCGGGCAGCTTCACCACGGCTCTCCTCCGAGCTCTCCACGCCTTCAAGAAGAACCTGGTCTCTCCGGCCGAGCTCGCCGAGCAGGCCTGTAATATAGAGATAAACAAGCTTGGTGAGCCCATCGGAAAGCAGGACCAGTACATTGCCGCGGTAGGCGGGATCACGGCCTTCACGTTCCACAAGGATGGCCGAGTGGAGTACCGCCCCTGCCAGATATCCCAGGAGACGTTGTACAACCTTGAGGACAATCTCCTGCTCTTCTTCACCGGATACTCCAGGAGCGCCTCCTCGATCCTCAAGGACCAGAACGACCGCTCGAAGAAGAACGACTCGGCGATGCTGGATAACCTGCACTTCACAAAGGAGCTCGGCTACAAGTCACTGGCCTGTCTTGAAGGGGGTAACCTTGAGGAGTTCGCGATGCTGATGGACGTGCATTGGCAGCGGAAAAAAGCTCGGAGTTCCGGCATGAGCAACGCCCACATCAATCAATGGTACGATCTGGCCATGGCAAACGGAGCCCTGGGAGGGAAGTTGATCGGCGCCGGCGGCGGCGGGTTCCTGATGTTTTACGCCGACGACAAGAAGAAGCTCCGTCACGCGATGCGCGGGATAGGCCTCCAGGAAGTGCGCTTTCGGTTCGACTTTGAGGGAACGAAGGTCGTGGCGCAGAACTGACTCCCGCCCGTATCAGTTCCCCATAACGCTCGCGACGATGGCATTAAGCACCCTCCCGGTAGCTATCCTGGCCGGCGGACTTGCGACGCGCCTTAAGCCAATCACGGAGAAGGTGCCGAAGCTCCTGGTTGAGGTCGCCGGCGAGCCGTTCTTCTCGCACCAACTGAGGCTCCTGAAGAAGGCCGGGCTCACGAAGGTCGTCCTTTGCGTGGGCTACCTGGGCGAGAAGATTGTCGAAAGCTATGGCAACGGCTCGGATTGGGGGATCGAGATCAAGTACTCGTTCGACGGCCCTAAGCTCCTGGGGACCGGCGGAGCCTTGATGCAGGCTCTTCCCCTCCTTGGCCCCGCTTTCTACGTCCTGTACGGGGACAGCTACCTGCCCATCGACTATCGCGCTGTGGGGGATGCGTTCCTCAAGTCTGGGAAATTGGGACTCATGACGGTCTACGAAAACCGCGAGCTCTACGACTCGAGCAATGTATGGTTTGAGGGCGGAGCCATCCGCGCCTACGACAAGATGAACAAGCTCCCTTCAATGCGCCACATCGACTACGGGCTCGGGGTCTTCAAACCCGGCGCGTTTGAAGGCTACCCGCGAGGAGAGGTGGTCGACCTGGCCGTTGTCCAGAAGGCGCTCCTTTCCGCTGGCCAACTGGCCGGCTATGAAATGACCCAACGCTTTTACGAGATAGGCTCCCATGCGGGCCTCGCCGAACTCAACCAACTGCTCAAAAATACCGTCTAAACCTCCACTGGCGCCTCGCAATTGAGCGGGGCATTTGCATAACCATCTCCATGTCATACTCCGCCCAGCACCTGAAGGAAACGGCCGAAATCGTGGCCAAGATCAACCCGGCCGACTGCGATAAATGCGTCGCCGAATTACGCGCCGTACGGGAGCACGGAGGGCGTCTGTTCATGCTCGGGGTTGGCGGGAGCGCCGCCAACGCCTCCCATGCGGTGAACGACTTCCGGAAAATCGCCGGTATCGAGACCTACGCTCCCACCGACAACGTGTCGGAGCTCACGGCCCGCACGAACGACGAGGGATGGGCCAGCGTGTTCGTCGAGTGGCTAAGGGTCAGCAAGCTCAACAGCAAAGACTGCCTATTCATCCTCTCGGTCGGCGGCGGGAACGTGGAAAAGAACGTGTCGCCCAATCTGGTCGCGGCCCTCCAGCTCGCCAAGCAGGTCGGAGCGCGGATCATAGGCATCGTCGGCAAGGACGGCGGCTACACGGCCAAGGTCGCTGACGCCTGCGTTATCGTTCCGACTGTGAACCCGAACAACGTGACGCCCCACAGCGAGGCTTTTCAGGCTGTCGTTTGGCACCTCTTCGTCTCCCACCCCGACCTAAAGGTTAACCAGACAAAATGGGAGTCCGTCACTGCCAAACCCTAGGCGGATGGCACTGAAGCCAGCAGTCTTTCTCGACAGGGACGGTACCCTCAACGTTCAAATTGTTCGGGACGGAAAGCCCTACGCTCCGGACAATCTGGCCGATTTCCGCCTCTACGACGGCGTTCAGGAGGCCTGCAAAGCGCTCAAAGCCGCTGGATTCGCCCTGGTCGTGGCAACCAACCAGCCCGACGTGGGGCGAGGCCTTGTGCCCAAAGAAACCATCGAATCGATGCATGCCCGGCTGCGGGAATGGGTGCCTGAGATCGACCGGATAGAGGTCTCCTACGACCCCGGTCGCGGCGTGCCCTCGTCACGCCGCAAACCCGAGCCTGGGATGCTCTTAGACGCGGCCAAGGCCCTTGACCTTGACCTGGGTCGGTCGTGGATTGTCGGGGATCGGTGGCGCGACATCGACTGCGGAAAGCGCGCCGGGGTGAGGACCATCTTCATCGATTTTGGTTACGACGAAGAGACCCCTTCCGCGCCCGATTTTACGGTCAGGACCTTCCCAGATGCCGCAGGGGTGATCCTCGCTGCCGTAAGGGGAACCACCCTAGCCTCCTAATCTCCTTGCGGGATCAATATCCCTGACCTCAATCATACGCCATAAACCCAATGAAATCCCTCAACGACCTTAAGATCCAACTGTATGCCGATGGTGCCGACAAGGCGGGCATGCTCGACCTTTACTCAAAGCCCTACATCAAGGGCTTAACCACCAACCCGAGCCTCATGAAGAAGGCCGGCATCAAGGACTACGAGGCCTTCGCCAAGGACATCCTGCAGACCATCACCGACAAGCCAATCTCCCTGGAAATCTTCACGGATGATTTCACCGACATGAAGCGCCAGGCGCTCAAGATCTCGTCCTTCGCGAAGAACGTCTACACCAAGATACCGATCACCAACTCGAAGGGGGAGTCCTCACTGCCCCTCATCAAGGAGCTGGCCGCCCAGGGCGTTAAGCTGAACGTGACGGCGCTCCTCACGCTGAAGCAGGTCGCGGGGGTCGCCGAGGCCCTAAATCCCGCGGTGCCGTCCGTGGTTTCGGTCTTTGCCGGACGCATCGCCGACACCGGAGTCGACCCGGTTCCGCTCATGCGCGCCTGCGGCGCCCTGCTCGAGGGCCACAATAAGGCGGAGCTCCTTTGGGCCAGCACCCGCGAGGTGATCAACATCTTCCAGGCCGAGGAATGCGGTTGCGCCATCATCACGGTCCCCCACGACATCCTGGGCAAGGCCGCCAAGATGTACGGCATGGATCTCACGGAGCTCTCGCTCGACACGGTCAAGATGTTCACGAAGGACGCCGCCGACTGCGGCTTCAAGCTCTGACCGGGCCACTTCGTCATTTACCACCCGGGCGGACTCCTGCAATAGTAAGGGTCCGCCTGTTTTTTATGCCTAACCGGATACGCCTGTTGAGTTTAATTGCCGCCGCGCTGGCCCTTGCCGGTACGGTCCGGGCCGCAAATCTCGACGGCTCCGCGCCCGGGATTGGCAATGACGAGGCTGCCCGCCTCTACCGGGAGTCGAACGACTTCGTATCGAACATGGCAGAGGGAGACTACTCCTACTCCTACCTCCAGTTCTACTGGAAGCGGGCCCAGTCGAACATCGACCGGATCCGCCGGGTCTATCCGGAGTCACCGACGGCCCAGGCCCTAGCAAGGGGCGAGCTCAAGCTCGGGCCCTATTCCGACGACTACTTTAAGAACCGCGTGCTCTACAATCTGGAGCTGAAACGCCTGGGCTCGTTCGACGACGTTAATTGTGCCATCTTCCTCTACGGGCGCGCCGATGGACGGAGCGACGAGCGACGGAACGAGGCCCTCTCGACAATCCTTGAGGTGATGGCGAGGCGCCAACGATGGGGCGAAGCTCTCCGGTTCCCGGTTCTCACAGTCCACCGGCCCATTCTTCTCAGGAGCATTTTCAAGGTGGCTGCATTTTACGGAGCCTCCGACCTCGTGAAGCAGCTGCTGGCCTCCAGTTCCCCCGCGGAACGCAAGGCCGCTGGATTTGACGCGCTTCTGGCCGAGGGCCTTGCGCTCCAGGGAAAGCCGCGCTCAGACCTTTATGCCTTTGTAGACGGCCATCCAGAGCTCGATGTCCGCGAGGCTGCTCTCCGGGGCGTGGTGGAGCGCGACATTTTGTTCCGAAGGTATGAACGCCTCCGGATCCCGTTTCGCGATGCCATTCAGACGGTGCACCTAGTCGTCCAGAACGCCTCCCTTCGGGACGACGTGAACGCCGTGGCCAAACAGCTCTTCAAGCGTGATCTCGCCAAGGCCGAATCCCTGCTTGAGCTCCACAAGGGAGCCATGGGAGTTGAGCCGCAGTCCGGGGCTTCGGTCGAGTCCCGTGAGGCTTACCTCCAGTACCTGGCCGATGTTGGGCGCTGGGACGCATTCAAGTCCTATAGCGCCGGAACAGGCCTTTCCAGCTCGACCCGACGTGCCTTGGCCCTGAAGGCCATCGAGCTCTATGCGGAGGGTGGCCAAACGCAAAATGCTGACCAGGCTAGGAAGGCCTTTGCGGCGGCAGGCACCGCTGATGCCGACGACGCAGCGCTTGCGGAGTTTCGCGGACGCATGGTTTCGCAAGAGACCCCACTGGTCGTCAGGAAGCGGTCGTTTGCCGACCTTCCAATTTCCGACCCCTGCATTATGGCTGTCGCCATCATGGAGTGGAGTCTCACCCCGAACCGTTCGCAGCGCGGTGAGACCCCGTGGGACCCAATCATTACCCGTTTCGCGGGCGGCTTTGAGAACCTGCCCCTTCCGAAATCGGCTGTCGTGGGCGACGCGGCAAGCACGTTGAAGCCCTACTGAGCGACCGGGACCTCCCTCCCAAACCGGTGAACATCCTTTTCGTCAACTACGGCGACTTCACGACCAACAGCCTCAACCATATAGGCGGCTTTGCGAACACCCTGACGGGAAAAGGGCACGCCTGCGTGGTTGCCGTGCCCTCGGGCAAGGACTCGATCGCTTCGGTGGGCTCGCCCGCGTTCATCCCCGCGCTCTATAACGAGCTTCTACAGAAGCCGGCGTTCTTTCCCGACGGCCGGTCCGCGGACGTGATCCATGCCTGGACGCCCCGGGAGTGCGTCCGCAAGTTCGTGCTATCGTACCAAGGTGCGCTTGAGCACAGCGCCCGGCTGATTGTCCACCTTGAGGACAACGAGGAGCACCTGATCACTGGATTCTCGGGATACTCGATTCCGGACCTGCGCAACATGGGGCCGGAGGAGTGGGACGCCAAGGCGTCGGACCGTCTCCCCCACCCGGTGCGGTACCGCACATTCCTACGAACGGCGGACCACATCACGGTCATTGTGGACCGCCTCAGGGAGTTTGTGCCGGAAGGGATTGCCTCGTCACTGCTGGAGCCGGGTGTCGACCCTGCCTATTTCGAATCGAGGGCGGGCGCTGCAAAGGTTCGCGCAGAGTTGGGCATATCCGCTGGCGAGAAGGTTATTTCCTTCACCGGGAGCACCACCTTCGCGAACGAGCCCGAAATGCTCGACCTCTACAGGGCTGTGGCGCTCCTCAACCGGGGAGGCACCCCGACCAAGCTTGTGCGCACCGGCTTCAGTCGCCCGCAGTTTCAGGCGAGTCTCACCGCAGAGCTTACCAGCCATGTGATCGACCTGGGATTCGTCGAAAAGGGGCGCCTTCCCGGCCTCCTTTCCGCAGCGGACGTCCTTGTCCAGCCGGGCAGGCCCGGTCCCTTTAACGATTATCGCCTACCCTCCAAGCTCCCTGAATTCCTTGCATCGGGGCGCCCCGTGATCCTTCCCCCGACCAATGTCGCGCTTGCGATGAAGGACGGAGACGAGGCCCTCTTCCTTTCGGACGGCTCGCCTGAGAACATAGCGGAATGTTGCGCGCGGGTCTTCAAGGATCCGAAGCTTGCCGCCGCGCTGGGCCAGCGGGGAGCCGCCTTCGCTCGATCGCACTTCGATCAGGAAAAGGCTACCGCTGGGCTCCTCGAAACCTACCTGAAGGTGTTCTCCCAACCGAGTCGGGCCAAGTGGGCCATGCTTCGCTCCTCTGGCGGGTCCGAATTGACCCTGGCTGCCCGGGACCTCGCCGATGCGGTCGGGACCGCCGACGGATCAACAGAGGATACCGCCGGACTGGCTCGCGACGTCGCCGACCTGGTGCGCCTGGAGGATGCGCGGACGGCTGGGCTGACGTCTGCCGCCGACACGCTTCGCCGGGAGCTCGAGGAGAAAGTTCACCACCTGGAGATGCAGCGCGACCTGACCAAGCAGCACGTGCAAAACCTGCAGGAGAAAGTCGAGCTCCAGGACAAGCACTTCAAACTCCACAAGAAGCTTTCCGACAGGCACATCCAGAATCTTGAAACCCGGATCACCGGGATCGAGAAACGGGCTCGGGACCAGAAGGAGGAGGCCGCAGCGGCAGCCGCTGCAGCCGCCCGCCAGGCCGAGCAGAGCGCGGCCGAGCACGCACGCCTTTCAGCGCGGATCGTCGAGATGGAGAGCGAACTGAAGGCGAGGGAGGCCCGCCTTAGGGCGATCATTCACTCGAGGGCCTACAAGCTCTCGGCCCCGTTGCGGGACATCGAGCGACTCTTCCGCGGCAAGCCGGCGCCAGCGGCCCCCGTGGCGCGTGCCCCGAGCGTCGCGGCCACGCCCGTGCCGGCCGCGCCCGCACCAGCCTCCGCCGCACCGCCCCAGCCCGTCCCTGCACCGGCTCCGCCCATCCATCACTACACCTTCAATTTCGATCACCCTAGGACCTGGAGCACCGCATCCAACAAGCTCCTGATTCTGGGGTGGTGCTACGAGAACGCAGCAGCCCCCATACGCGGCATCCGCGCCCACTTCGGGGACGACACGATACCTGGAATCTACGGATCGAAGCGCCTCGACGTTCTCGCCTCCACAGGCATGAGGCAGGCCGAGTACTGCGGGATCAAGATCGAGATTCCCACCGTGATAGGCGACCATCTCCTCATCGTCGAGGTGCAGCATGACGACGGCTGGACTCCCTATTTCCAGACGCTCGTCCACGTGGGAAAAGCCGGCGATCCGGCGGCGCTCAGCGAATACGAGACCTGGTGCCAGCAGCACGAAAAATTGGAGGAGACGGACCTGGCCTCGATCCGCCAGCACATTGCCAGCTTCTCCTCGCGCCCGGTGATCTCGGTGGTGATGCCTGTCTACAACACCCCGGAGGCGCTCCTGAGGAAGGCGGTCCAGTCGGTCCAGGACCAGGTGTACCCGCACTGGCAGCTGTGCATAGCCGACGACGCCTCGACCCTTCCCCACGTGAAGGCGGCCCTCGAGAGCCTCGAGGCGGCCGACCCCAGGATCTCGGTGGCCTACCGATCTGAGAACGGACACATCTGCGAGGCCACCAACACGGCCCTCGCCCTTGCCAAGGGGCCGTATGTCGCCCTCTTTGACCACGACGATGTCCTCGCGCCGACGGCGCTCTATGAGGTGGCCGCGGAGTTGGACGCACATCCGGACGCCCAGTTCATCTATTCCGATGAGGACAAGATCGACATGGAAGACCGGCGGTTCGATCCCTACTTCAAGCCCGACTGGAACCCGGACCTCTTTCACGGACAGAACTACACCTCACACCTCTCGGTCTACCGCACCGACTTGATCCGGTCCCTTGGCGGCTTCAGGAAGGGATTCGAGGGAAGCCAGGACTGGGACCTGAACCTGAGGGCGATCGAGAAGATCCCCGAGAGCGCGATCCGCCATATTCCGAAGCTCCTGTACCACTGGCGAGCCGCCCCCGGTTCAACGGCGCTCCAGCTCGCCGAGAAGAGCTACCCCGTCGACGCCGCGCGCAGGGCCCGGGAGGACCATTTCAGGCGCCTCGGGGCAACCGTCGAGATTGCGCCCGTTCCCGGGGACCACTGGCGGATCAGGTACCCGGTGCCCTCCCCTGCCCCGTTGGTCTCGCTGATTATCCCCACGCGCAACTCGCTCAACTTGGTGAGGAAGGCGGTCGAGAGCACCCTCTCGGTGACCTCCTATCCCAACTACGAGATCATCGTGGTGGACAACGACTCCGACGACCCGGAGACGCTCGCCTGGCTCGACTCGTTTTCCGGCGGGTCCAATCCGAGGGTCCGTGTCCTGCGGTACCACAAGCCGTTCAACTACTCCGCGATCAACAATTTCGCGGTGAAGGAAGCCGTGGGCGAGGTCGTTGGCCTGTTGAATAGCGACATCGAGGCCATCGCTCCGGACTGGCTTTCCGAAATGGTGAGCCATGCGGTGCGCCCGGGTATCGGAGCCGTGGGCGCCATGCTCTACTATCCCCAGAACACCGTGCAGCACGCCGGCGTGGTCCTAGGCCTTGGCGGCGTGGCCGGACACCCGTTCAAGGACTTCCCCAGGGGGGACAGCGGCCAGAAGAACCGCCTCAGGCTCGTGCAGAACTACAGCGCCGTGACCGCCGCCTGCCTGGTCATCAAGAAAGATCGGTTCCTTGCGGTCGGCGGCCTGAACGAGAAGGACCTTGCGATCGCCTTCAACGACGTCGACCTCTGCTGCAAGCTCGTGGCCTCGGGGCTCAGGAACGTGTGGACTCCCTTCGCCGAGTTCTACCACCATGAGTCCGCCACCCGCGGCGTCGAGGACACCCCCTCCAAGAAAGCCCGATTCCAGTCCGAGGTGGACTACATGATGAACACGTGGGGTTCTTTCCTGATGGCCGACCCCTCGTACAACCCCAACCTGACCCTGGTCGGCGAGGATTTCTCGCCCGCGTACCTGTCCCGCGCGCAGAAGACCTGGCTGCACCACCTTCCATGAGCACTCCCGGCGAAACCGACCCGCGGATTTCCGCGCTTCAAGCTGAACTTGAGTCCGTGAAACGCCGCGAGGCCGAGTACCGGGTTAAGATGGTCCAGGAATTCCTGGACCGCGGGGAGCGCAACACCTACCTGCATATCCTCAGGGAGGAACGTGCAGCCCTGATAAAGCGCGACCAGGAGGCTTCGGGGGACCTGGAAATCCTCACCCGGAAGCTGGAGGACGCCGAGGCCCGGATCGCCTCCCTCAAGGCCGAGCTCGAGCAGGCGCTCATTCCGAAGGCCAAGTGGGGCGAGAAGCGGCCTGTGCCGACCCCGGCGCCCGCCCCGGTCCCCGGGGCCCCGTTCACCTACTACCTGCACACCTCCCCCTTTCGGATATACCGGGACGCGGCCTTCACCCTCAGGGGCTGGGCGTGGCCGGTCGACGGCCGAGCCATCACGGCCGTTCGGGTCGAC
>CAITBM010000015.1 GCA_903890485.1 uncultured Opitutaceae bacterium
CAGCTTGCGGAAGAACGGCATCCACCAGGTGCCGGTGTTGTTGCGGACCGTTTCCGCCGTGGCCATGTTGAGCGCCCTCATCGAGAGCGGCACGTTCTTCACCGGCACCACCGTGTCCATCGTGAACCCGAGCCCGTCGGGGAAGGGGTAGAGGTTCATCCTGCTCGGGGCCGGGGCGTCGAGCTTCCCGAAGGTGTTGCGGTGGACGAAACTGAAGTGGGCGTTGTCGAACGAGTTCTCCATGAGCCTCAGTCCGCTGCACTTCCAGGGCTCGTAGAACTCGTAGATCCGGCGGAACGCCTTGTCGGCGTCCTCCTCGATCTCGGGAAGCGCGGACTTGGGTTCCTCCAGGGCGGCCCACACGTAGCCGTAGCGCTGCGCGGTCCGGTAGCTGCGCACGCGGATGTCGGCCGGGTTGTCGTCGTCCTTCTGCGGGATGCGGGTGCATCGCCCCTCTCCGTCAAACGTCCAGCCGTGGTAGCCGCACTGGATTTGGCCTGTCTGGATCCAGCCCTTGGAGAGTCGCGCGTGCCGGTGCGGGCAGCGGTCGTCCATGGCGGCGGCCCTGCCGTTCCCGTCGAGCCAGAGGACCAGGTCCCTGCCGAGCAGCGTGAACGGCTTGGGCCCGTCCCTGAGGAGCACCTCCGGGATGATCGGGTACCAGAACTTCCGCAGAAGGGGTTGTTGGGTTACCAGCATGGGGGGTTAGGGGGCAGATCGGCCGGTGACGTGCCCCTTGCCGCCAGTGAGGCCAGCGGAGCGCCCGGGCGCAAGGATGCAGGGAAGAAGGGTCGCCCGGGGCATGGATGGCCCTTGCCGCACGATCCGTGCCACGGTGTTCCAGCGACTTGTGAAGTTGGTCCGGAGCCTGCTTCACTTGACCAATGGAAAATGACCCCGTCCTGCGTCCGCCGAACTCCCTGGTCTACGGACTCGAAGACCGCATGCCGCCGGGCGCGGCGCTCCTGGTGAGCCTCCAGCAGGTGTCGGCCATGGTCGTGGGGGTCATCACCCCGGCGCTCCTCCTCTCCAACATCCTGAAGTTCTCGGCCGCGGACACGGCCTACCTGACCAGCATGGCCCTGGTCGCCGCCGCGCTCGGGACCTTCCTGCAGACGACCCGGATCGGCCCGATCGGGTCCGGGCTCCTGAGCGTCACCGGGACCAGCTTCGCGTTCATCCAGCCCCTGACCCAGGCGGGGCACGTCGGGGGCCTGCCGCTGATGTTCGGGATGTCGCTCGCGGCGGCGCCGGTGAACCTGCTCCTGGCCCCGTTCCTGCCCAAGCTCCGCCGCTTTTTCTCGCCCCTGGTCTGCGGGATCGTGGTGCTCCTGATCGGCATCTCCATCATCCCCGAGGCCATGTACGGGATCATTGCGTCCCCCGGCCCGGGCGCCCCGGCCTGGGCCGGCGCCGCGATCGCCGGCTGCGTGATCGCGGCGGTGGTGGCCGCGCAGGCGGTGGGCCAGCCGTGGACGCGGCTCGCGGGGATCCTGTTCGGCGTCGTGGCCGGATACGGGGTCTGCGGCGCCTTCGGCTTCCTGCATGCGCCCCCGCCCAACGAGAACGGCTGGATCACGCTCCCGCGCCTCGCGCCGCACGGGCTCGCCTTCCGGTGGGAGTTCCTGCTGCCCTTCGCGTTCATCTACGTGGTCTCGGTGATCGAGTCCCTGGGCGACATGACCGCGACCGCGCAGCTCTCCGGGCTGAAGACCCGCGGGCCCGAGCACGGCCTGAGGATGCGCGCGGGCATCCTGGCCGACGGGGTCACGACCGTGGTTTCCGCCCTGATCGGGTCCTTCCCGAGCACCACCTACGCCCAGAACAACGGCGTCATCCAGATCACCGGGGTGGCGAGCCGCTACGTCGGCCGCTGGATGGCCGC
>CAITBM010000016.1 GCA_903890485.1 uncultured Opitutaceae bacterium
GGGGCTGCGTCCGCGTCAGGTTTCCTCATGGGCTTGCCGGGCGTCACGCCGCAGGGGGCGCCACCTTGCCGGGGAATTCACCCTCCCACTTGGCCACCACGACCGAGGCCAGGCAGTTGCCGAGGACGTTCACGCTGGTGCGCGCCATGTCCATCAGGGCATCGACCCCCAGGATCACGGCCACCCCCTCGGCGGGAAGCCCGAAGGAGTGGAGGGCCGCTATCAGGATCACGAGCGAGGCCCGCGGCACGGCGGCGACCCCCTTCGACGTGATCATGAGGGTCAGCATGAGGAGGACCTGCTGGCCGAGGCCGAAGTGGGCGGCGCCCGAGGTCTCCGCGGCCTGGGCCACGAACACGGAGGCGATCGCCAGGTAGAGCGTGCTGCCGTCCAGGTTGAAGCTGTAGCCGGTCGGGATCACGAAGCCCGCGATCCTCGGCGGAACGCCGAGCTCGATCATCGACTCGATCGCATTCGGCATCGCCGCCTCGCTGCTCGCCGTCGCGAAGGCCAGCGTGAACGGGGCCTTGACCGCCTTCCAGAAGGCCCGGATCGGGAGCTTGAGGACGATGCCGGCCACCCCGAGGAGGATCGCCACGAAGATGAGGAGGGCGGCGTAGAGGGTGCCGACGAGGATGGCCAGGTGGCCGAGCATCCCGGTCCCCTGGCGGCCGACCGTCACCGCGATCGCGGCGCCGACCCCCACGGGCGCAAAGCGCATGATCAGGTCGGTGAACTTGAACATGACCGAGGCCACGGAGGCGCAGAGGGAGGCGACCGGCGCCCCCCGCTCGCCCGCGGCCACGACCCCGAGCCCGAAGATGACGGCGAAGACCACGATCGGCAGCACGTCGCCCGCGGCCATCGAAGCGACGACGCTCGAGGGGAACGCATGCACGAGGGTCTCGGCGAGGGTGGGCGGGTGCGTTGCGGGGAGGGCCCCGGCGGCGGCCGCCGCCTGCTGGATCACGACCCCGGCCCCGGGCCTCACGACGTTCACGACCAGGAGGCCGACCACGAGGGCCAGGGTGGTGGCGACTTCAAAGTAGATCAGGGCCTTCAGCCCCAGGCGTCCCACGGTCCTTGCGCTCCCGCCCCCGGCGATCCCGGCCACGATGCTCGAGAAGATGAGCGGCGCGATGAGCGCCTTGATCAGGTTCAGGAAGATGTCCCTCAGGAATTCGGTTTTCACCGCGAGGGTCGGCGCGAGCCACCCCAGAAGGCACCCCGCCACGAAGCCCAGCATGATCTGCTGCGTGAGCGACGGCCATCGGCGAGGGCCCTGCGCCGGGGGGAAAGGGGAGGAGGTCACGTTCCCGGTTACCCTGGGGGCGCAGGGCTCCCGAGATAAGCCCAAAATGAGGCCGCCCTTCCGGGGCGCCGGAAGGCCTAGTGCACGAGCTCCGGCTCGACCTCGAGCGCATAGTGTTGGCCGATGGCCTCAATGCGCAGGGGTTCGAGCTGGTGCTCGGGCAGGGCGCAGAAGAGGTCCAGTCGCCGCGAGATCTGGGAGGCCACCTGCACGAACAGCCATTTCCTTTCGGACAAGGTGACGTCGAAGGCGCTCGGGTCCGGCGAGCCGAAATGAGCGGCGAGGGGGCGCCCCGTGAAGATCGGGCAGCTCTGCCGGGCCTCGCTGCAGACGGTGATCACGAAGTCGAACTTCACGTCCCTGTACTCGTTCCACGACTTGCTGCGGGCATCCGGGGCTTCGATCCCGTAGTGCTCCCTGAGGACCCACAGCGCGAGCGGGTTCACGTTCCAGAGCGGCGCGGCGCCGGCGCTGTAGGCTTCGAAACGCCCCTTGGCTTTTTGCCTCAGGAGGTACTCGGCTAGGATGGAACGGGCCGAATTGTGCATGCACACAAAGAGGGCCTTGTAGGGGCGAACGCTCATGGAGGGAGAGTGGGTTGAGGCCGGGTCGACGCGGGATTCGCACAGGAGTATCGACGCCCCATGGCCGGTCTGGTGCAGGGGGCGACTCTTCCGCGGGGCGTTTCCTGCCTTAGGCTCTCGCCTTCAAGGGATAGCGCGCTTCGGCACCCGGAGGGCTTTCACCCAATTGGCACAATTGACGGCCGCCTGGGGGGGCGGGACGGTGCGGCCGTTCGACAAACCCTCGGCCTGGAATACCCTGTTGGAGGCCCGGGCGAACAGGCTCGGCCCCTCTTCCCTCAACCTTGTCCCGCCATGAAAAAACACCTCCAGATGATCGTCTCA
This sequence comes from uncultured Opitutaceae bacterium, assembly GCA_903890485.1. GTDB lineage: Bacteria > Verrucomicrobiota > Verrucomicrobiia > Opitutales > Opitutaceae > Palsa-1447. The sequence goes on from CAITBM010000016.1 coordinate 2,221, forward strand.
ATGCTCCTCATCCTGGATGGGTTTTTTGCCGGAGTCCCCCAGGTGATCCGGATCCTGGAGCGAAGGTCCTCGGCGGACGTGTCGATCCTGTCCTGGGCGTGGATGAGCGTCATGGCGTGCCTGTGGGTGTATCAGGGACGCAAGGACAAGAGCCCCGTGCTGCTCTGGAGCAGCGTGATCTGGGGTGTGAACAACGCGGCCGTGGCGATCCTCGCGGCCGTCTTCCGAAATTAGGAAGTGTTTTAGACCGGCGAGACCGGGGTTGCGCACCCCCTCGAAACCTGCGTTTTTCGCCGCACTCCCGCACACCAAATTAAACCTTTGTCCCAAGGACCAGGCTCCGTGTGCTGCGGCTGTGGCGTGGCGCTGCCGGACCTCGATGGGCCCGTTCATCCCTACATGACTTCGTCGCCGGCGTGCTGGGCCGCCTACGGCGAGGTGCTCGCCCGTGAATACGGCGATCCTGCCTACCGGAGGCTTCACCGGCTTTCGGTGGACGCCTATGCGGCGCAGCACCCGGGGACCCCTTCGCCCCAGGCGATCCAATCGGTCGCCGTGCACCTTTGCCGCCTGTGCATGGTCCTGGAGGAGGGCCTGAGCATCGAGCACGCAAACGACGTGATGCTCGAGATCCACAAGGTGGAGCGCCCGTTTCGGTGGCTGGAGCCGCCCCGGGTGCGCGGTGACGTCACCGTAGCCGATGTGTTGGGGGCGCGGACCGCAGACGAACACCTTCGTCAGGTCGAGCGCTGGGCGAAATCTGTTTGGGCTGCGTGGTCGGGACATCACGCCACGATCCGAAGCTGGCTGCCCGCGGGGTCTCCCTCCAGGCATCGAAACGCCTGAGGCGTGGGGTAACGCCCCGGGCTAACCCCCGTACTGGAACCAGGCGGTCGCCACCCCGGCCCCGAGGCCCAGGAGGTGACCCTCCCAGGACGTACCGTTTCGGGCGGGGGCGACCCCGGCCAGCATGCCGCCGTAAAAGACGAGGGTGCCGAAGGCCACCAGAAGGTCGGTGGAGGTCTTCGTCAAGTAAGCGACCGCCAGGAGGTAGCCGAGGAACCCGAAGATGACGCCGCTCATGCCGACGTGGGCGGCCCTACGGCCGAGACACCAGAGGAGGAACCCCTGGAGCGCGGCAATTGTGAGGGCGACCCCGACAAACCGCGTGTCTCCCCGGCGGAGGATGAGGGTGCCCAGGACGACGAACGCCGGGAGGTTGGCGAAGAGGTGCGCAAACCCGGCGTGGATGAAGGGCCCGGTCACGATTCCCAGGAGGCCGGCGGCGGTCCGCGGGACGATCCCGAGCTGCGAGGCGGCTCCGGGCGAGAGGACGCCCAGCAGCGTCCCGACGACCATGGCCACGGCCGGCCAGGCGAGGGCGGCGTACGGCGCCTCGGTGAAGAGCCGGGCTAGGGTGCCTGCGGGGTCATCCATCCTCGGGAGGTTGGGATCCCCGGTCCCGGGGCGCAACCCGAAGGACCCGGCCAGAGGCCTACTTCTGCTTCATGGGGTCGGCGATACCCTCGGCCCGCTGCTCGTGGCGCGTGACGGAATTGTCGGAGACCTGCTGCGGCGACAGGCTCGCGCAGGAGGTGAGGGCGATCACGAGGAGGACGTAGGCCAGGAATCCGAACGCGGTGATCTGCTTCAGGGCGGGGGTCCGGGTGATGCAGAAGACCATCGGACCATCTTGGGCGCACCCGGCTGTTTCCCCTATGGGGTCTTTCCCGTACTCCCGGGGGAGGGCCCCTTGGCCGTGAAGTCGAACTCCGAGAAGTCGTTCACGATGTCCGGATGGAGCCGGTCCTGCTTGAAGATCTGGAGGATCCTCGCGTGGTCGTGCTCGCTTGTTGGGAAGATGCGCGGCTCCTCTCCCGGCAGGAAAATGGCGGTGTAGGCGCGGTGCCGGTCGACCATGCGGCGGATGACCATCATGCCCCCTCCTTTTGCATCCGGTCGCGCCGCAAGTCCACGGTTATTCCCTCCCTCCCTTACGGGAGGGAGGATCCGGAATGCGCGCTAGTTGGGGGCGGGTCTCAGGCGTAGTCGCGGTACACCGGCTGGAACATCCGCTTCTGGATGTCCTTCCTCAAGTTCCGTGGGCGCGCCACCCGGGCGAGGCCCGTGTCGTGCGCGACCGCGGCCACGGCCGTTGCGATCTCCAGGGAGACCGTGCGGATCGTGTCCAGGGGCGGGTAGACCCGGCCCTCGGAAAGGTTCTCGGGGCTCACGAGCCCAGCGAGCGTCCTCGCGGCTGCCAGGAACATGGCGTCGGTCACCTCGGTGGCCTCGCTCGCGAGGGCTCCCAGGCCCACCCCGGGGAAGATGTAGACGTTGTTGCCCTGGCCCGGGACGATCCTTCGCCCCTCGAACTCGACCGGGGGGAAGGCGCTGCCGCTGGCGAAGATCGCGCGGCCCCTGGACCAGGTATACGCCTGCTCGGCCGTGCACTCCGACTTGGAGGTCGGGTTGGAGAGGGCGAAGATGATCGGGCGCGGGTTGTTCGCGGCCATGGCCTCCACGATCCCCTGCGTGAAGGTGGACGGCATGGCGGAGACCCCGACCAGGATCGTGGGCTTGAGCAGGTCGACAGCCGCGGCGAGGGTCGCCACCGGCGCGTGGGCCTGGGCGTAGGGGAGCTTGTGGTGCGCGAGCGTGTCGCCCCGGTCCCTCACGACCAGACCCTTCGAGTCCACGAACCAGCAGCGCGCGCGCGCCTCCTCAAGCGTCAGGCCCTCGGCCATCGCCGCCGCGACAAAGAGCCCGGCGATCCCCGTTCCGGCCTCGCCGGCCCCGAGGAAGAGGAGCTTCTGGTCCTTCAGGGCGCTGCCGGTCACCCTGAGGCCGCCGAGGATCCCCGCGAGCGCCACGGCCGCGGTCCCCTGGATGTCGTCGTTGAAGCTCGGAAGGCGCTTCCGGTAGCGCTCCAGCAGGTGGAACGCAGTGGTGTTCCCGAAGTCCTCCCACTGCAGGAGCGCCTTCGGGTAGACCTCCCTCACGGCCTCCACGAACTCCTCGACCAGGGAATCGTACTCGGGCCCCCGGAGGCGCTTCTCCTGGACTCCGATGTAGGACGGGTCGCTCAGGAGCGCCTCGGTGTCGGTCCCGACATCGAGCGTGATCGGAAGGGTGTAGTAGGGGTGCACCCCGGCGCAGGCCGAGTAGAGGGAGAGTTTCCCGATCGGGATCCCCATCCCGAGCGCGCCCAGGTCGCCGAGACCGAGGATGCGCTCGCCGTCGGTGACCACGATCAGCCGGGCTCCCGCCCTCGGCCAGTTCCTCAGGACCTCGCGGATCCGCCCGCGGTCGTTGCGGCTGATGAAGAGCCCCCGGGCCCTGCGGAAGATTGAGCCGTAGTGGATGCAGGCCTCGCCCACGGTGGGCGTGTAGATGAGCGGCACGATCTCCTCCAGGTGCTCCATCACCAGGCGGTAGAAGAGGACCTCGTTCCGGTTCTGGAGGTTCACCAGGTAGATGTACTTCTCGATCGCCTCGGTCTTCCTGCGGAGCGCGGCCACGGTGCGGTGGAGCTGCTCCTCGAGCGGGAACACCCGCGGGGGCAGGAGCCCCCTCAGGCCCAGCGCGTCGCGCTCGGCCTCGGTGAAGGCCGTGCCCTTGTTGAGGAGCGGGTCGGTGAGGAGGGCCTTCTCCTTGCGCAGGGGCTTGAGCGGGTCGCCCAGCGCGGAAAGTCCCTTGGAGCGGGATTGGACGATCGGGTGGCGCGGCGCGGACTTCACCTGCGGGGGCGTCGCGGCGGTTGCTTGGGGATCCAATGAGGCCATTCTCAAGGCTACCCCAAGGGCGGTGGGCAGCCTCACCATCTTTTGACATTAGCTGTGCCAAAATTGCTATGACACGGATTGTCCCCGCGTCGGCGCCGGCCGATCCCCTAGTCCAGGTCGCACTCGGCCAGGCGCTCCTTATAGGCTTCCCGGGCATGCTGATACGCCGAGACCGCAGTGCCCATCTCCTCGGCGCTGATGAACTGCCTCTTCTGGGACCAGCACTGGTCCACGGAGGCTAGGCACCACGAAAGGCTCCTCCGCGAGGCCCGGATCGGCTTGCCGCCCACCAGGACAAAGATGGGGTTGGTGTGCGAGCTGCCCAGGATCCTGAGCGCAACCCAGCTGCTCCGGGATATCGGGACGGTGAAGGCCAGGTCCCGCACCGCTCCGTCGGCCGCGAGGGTCTGCGAGGCCACGGGCTCCCCGTTCACGACCACCTCGACCGGCACCGCGCTTGAGGTGCCGATCCGGGCCCGCTCCAGGCTCCAGAACGGCCGGTCGGCGTTCGATCCGTAGTCGCCCCCGGTGGTGGTGCCGAGCCCCCTGAGGCGCGGGTCGGGCGGGCCCTCCAGGAGGGCCGCGGCCCGCACCGTCAGGGTCACGGTGCCCGGCCGCTCAAGCCTGAGCTCGCTCGACTTCTCCCCCACGGGGACGTCGTTCGCCTGGAACGCCATCAGGTGGCTCTTCCCGTCGCTCACGTAGCTTCGCCCGAGGCGGATCCCCTGGCACCAGTCGTCATAGTTGAGGACCCCGTCGAGCTTCACGTAGCTCCGCCCGATGCCGACCCGCTCCCCGTAAATGCAGGGGAAGTCGGTCTCGCCGGCGATCCGGGTCCGGTAGCCGGCGTTGAGCGTATGGTACCAGATCGAGAGCTCGGAGACGGGCGGGGTGTCGCCGGCGCTGATAAAGTCCACGGCGGGCTGCAGGGACAGGTCGGGCCCGGGAAGCTCATGGGTCACGTCCACGATGTACTCGTTGGCCCCGATCCCGTTGAACTTCGGGACCTCGTAGTTGGGCACGGTGTTCCCCTTGACGGCCAGGCCCCAGCCGCTGTGGGCGAAGCCGACGACCGATCCCTGGGCCTTCGCCCACTTGAGCGTGTTCAGGCAGAGGGTCGGCCAGCCGGAGGTCGACTGGCTGCGGGGATAGGCCTGGTCCCTGAGCCGCAGGAGGTCCAGGTGCCCGCTCTGGTGGGAGCCGAAGCCCGACACCTCGATGTCGTAGCGCAGGAGGTACGGGTACTCCGAGACCTTGTCCACGGTCCCGCAGAAGAACTGCTTCTGGAAGTCGAAGCACGGGCCCCAGGTGAGGTTGGCCCCGACCTTCAGGTCCTCGCCCATCACGTGGCGGATCATGTCCGCGGGAAGGACGCCCTGGGTGGGCTTCCAGTAGTGCATGCATCCGGCCGCGTGGATGTGGTGGTCGCCCGACCACCAGCCCGAGAGGGAGGGGTCGATCCAGCGCTCGACCTGGAAGGAGAGCTCCTGGCCCGTGCCCGAGACCGTGACCGTCCGGGTCCGGACGATCGACTCGGGCCCGCGGGAGAACTGGACCGTGTAGGTCCCCTTGGGGAGGAAGAGCACCTCGTTGTCCCCGCGGTAGACCTGCGGCTGGAACGAGAAGTCCGGGGCGAGCCGCTTCGCCTGCGAGGGATAGACGCGGCCCTGGGGGTCGCGGATCACGAACGCGGCGATCGTCGGCTTGCCGTTCTCGTCCACGACGTGGAGGCGGACGGGGGAGGCGGGGGTCGCGGTGAAGAGGATCGGCAGCTCGCTCCTGAAGCCCAGGTCCTGGGTTCCCTGCCCCACGTCGAGCATGAGGGTCGCCTCCCTCTTGCCGGCGTCGCTGCTGTAGATCTCCAGGATCCGGTATTCGAGGGCGAGGCCGCCGAGTGAGGGGAGGAGGGGCTCCCCGTCGTAGAGCTGAAGGTCCATCCAACGGCTGGCCACCGGGACACCCTCTCCATCCGGCGAGCCCTTCAGCTCGGTGTCCGAGGGCGTCCGGACCGGGGACTGGTCGCTCACGAAGACGGACTGCGCCTGGGGGCTCACCGCGCGCAGGGCGGCCGTCGTTCCCGCCTCGTTGTGCACCTTGACCAGGAAGGGGCGCCACCCCTTCTCGAGGAGTTCGGGCCGCGCCGGGCCGGCCGACACGTGGACCCGCATTTCCGGGTTGATGCCGACTGAGACCAGGCAATGGGGGTCAAGGATGCGCTGGAGCGCGGCGCTGCAGGCTTCGGGATCGGGTTCCCGGCAGGCCTTCTCCAGCAGGCTCTTTTCCTCCGCGGAGAGGGGGGCCCCGAGCAGGTCGAGCGCGGTTGCGACCCGCCGCACCTGGGCGGAAAGCGGCTGGGGTTCAACGCCCGCAATGATCGGAAGCGGTGCCGAGGTCGCCCGAAGGGCGGTCGCCACCGCAATCGAAAACAGCACGCCGAGGCCGAGGGCCCTCGTGCGGGAGGGGAAACGCTTCACCGGGGGAAGTGCCCCGCGCCTACTTCTTGACCTCGATCGAGGTGACCGTGAGGACCTGCTTCCCGTCGACCGTGGCCACGGTGCCGGTTGCCGTCACCGGGGCGGGGGCCTCGCAGACCGTCCCATGGAAGGCCTTGGCGGCCGGGTTCGCGGCGAGGTAGTAGGTCACCGTCTTGTCGCCTTCCTTCACCTGGATCACCGTCTGGCACGTGGACTGGAGCTTCAGCTCGCACTTCGCGCACATGGCCTCGCCCGTGATGGTCTTCAGTTCATCGGCGGCGCGGGCGATCCCGGCGAGGGCAAGCGAGCAGGCAAGGAGACCGAGCAGTTTCGACGTTTTCATGGTATGGAGTTTTCCGGGTCGTGCATCCCTGGGGTGTGGGGCCGGCGACGGGGTGCGGGTCGCTCGGGCTCAAAAAGGACTCTCTTAAGGAGGGGGAGCGTGGGGAATGAGCGGCACGGCGTCAACGGCGCCGCGGGACCCCGGGGCCCCGACTCGGGCGCCCCAAAAAACCACGGTTTTGTTGCCGGTCGCCTGTGTTCAAGACAGGGCCACTGTTGTATTCGGTGTCGGGCGCCGAACAGGAGTTGGTTCGGTCGGCACCCTGCTGTAAGTCGAGATGACAACGGACCGAGAATCGATCCAGCTCTTTGGTCACGGAAACCCAACGGGAGAGTTTCATCGCACCTGTGTCCTGCAACCTCGCCCAAGGTGCTGTAAGCTGGAAGGCTTGGGCAAGTCGGGCAGGCTTCCCGCCTTTCGAGCTGCAGGGTTGTGGCCCATCGAGGGCCTTCGTGATCGGGTTCCGTCGCACCCGCCCAATGGAGCGCCTCCGGACGCGAAGGCCGTCCAAATCACTCGGTATTTAATGTTCCAAACCTCGGGTGGCTAGTGCCTTGGGACGAACCGCGTGTCGCTTCCGATTCACAGACTGGCCTCGGCAACCCAAAGGCGTTTGCATGGGCTGGTCGTTCACAACCCCTTGCCTGTGCGTTGCGTTTGAAAAACCCCTTAGGCTCAGCTTCCAAGTTTTGTCGTGGTGGTGTGGATGAAGGCATCCGCAGGGCTGCGCGCGTTTTTGCTGTGCTGATGGCCCTTGCCGTGTCCGGCCGCGATGTCCGGGCCCA
>CAITBM010000017.1 GCA_903890485.1 uncultured Opitutaceae bacterium
CAGGCCCCACTTTGCGCCCACGTCCTCGAACTTCAGATTCCCGAGGTTCTTGTAGGCGAGCGTGTGCTCCTTGCGGACGGGGGAATTCTTCCAGACTGCGCCCCGGGCATTCGGGTTCGGGGCGATGTTCTGCTTGTCGACCAGGTCCGGGTTCGTGAAGTCGCGGATCATGCCCCCGGTGAAGAAGAGGTCCTCCCGGCCCGAGCAGTCCAGGTCGGCCATGCGGGCCGCCCATGTCCAACCCGTGGCATCCACCCCGATGAGGTGCGACACCTCCTGGTAGCGGTCGGTGCCGGTATTGATGTACACGGCGTTCCACATGTACTGCGGGATGAGCTCGGGAACCCGCTCCATCTCCCAAAGCCCCCTGCCCTGCTCCTCAAGCCCGGTCATGAACCCGGCATGGGTGTGGTCGCGCATGTCTGCGATCATGAAATCGATCAGGCCGTCGTTATTGAGGTCGCCTGAGTCCCCTCCCATCGAGAAGTACGTTACATGCGGGAGCTTCTCGTCCACCATATCGGTAAAGGTGCCGTCCCCGTTGTTGATGTAGAACCGGTCGGGCGTCTCGAAATCGTTGGCGATGTAGAGGTCGGGCCAACCGTCCTGGTTGGCGTCAAACCAGAGGGCCGTGTGACCCTGGGAATTACCCCATATCCCGGCCTTCTTCGACGTGTCAGTGAAGGTCCCATTGCCGTTGTTGTGAAAAAGGTAGTTCCTGCGGCCTGTCGGGCTCTTCGACCATTCCAGCACGTTGGTGAGGAGAAAGCAGTCCAGGTAGCCGTCGCCGTCATAGTCGGCAAAGGTCGCCTCAACGCTGGCATCCTTTACGTCGAGCCCGTAGCCCTTCGCGCTCTCCGTGAACGTCCCGTCGTGGTTGTTGATGAACAGGAGATTCGGGGCATCAAACCGGCACACGTAGAGGTCCGGCCACCCGTCCTGGTTGATGTCGACAACCGTCGCGCTCACGACACTGCCCGGGCCATTCTTGGTGCAATCGACCCCGGCGGCCGCGGCCACGTTGACGAATTTGAACGGGGCCGTCTGGTGGTAGAGCGCGCAGGGGCCGTTGCGCGAGACGGCAAAGATGTCCATGAGCCCCGACTTCTGGAAATCCGCAACCGCGATGCCCGTCTCGACCGCGCCGAGCGTCAGTTCCCGGAACCGGTCGCCCCACATCCGGGGGTCGTTGTAGACGTTCTCAATGGTGACGCCGGTGTCCTCGGGCGCGAGGACCTGGAACAGATTGGCGCCCGCCGGGGCCGGCAGCCTGGGCTTTAGCGGCGAAGCCACATAAGCCGGTTCGGCCGCACCGGCCATCGTGAGGGCGCAGAACGCGGCACAGAGAAGGGACTTTGAGGGCATCGAGTTTAGGATTTGGAGGTGGGTCTACTTGGAGAGCGGGAGCAGCTGGGTTGACAGAACCCAGTCGGCGACACGGTTCCCCAGGTTCTGGCCCTCGACGTTGTCGGACATCACGTGGATGCCGCCAAAGAGTCGGCTCATACCGGCCTCATCGCGGGCCTCCGAGAGCTTCTTGAAGCTGTGCACGACGCCCGGCAGGCCGTCGGACGTCGTCGAAAACGCAATTTCGTCGGTGCCGATGGTGGTCGAGATCACCCGGGCGGCCGCCGCTGAAAATGCGCTGTGCCCAGAGACATATGCGGGGAACGGCGGGGATCCCAGATTTGGTATGAAATCCGGGTTCGGCTTGGCAAAGGGGTTAATCTTCGTGTCCATCTCGCGGATCGCCGTCTCCGGGCGCCAGGTGTTGTAGAAGAACTTCGTTTCCCAGGTGGCGATCGCCGAGTCGGCCTCGGCGATGTTGAGGAGCGCGAAGAACCGCGCGGCCTCGGGCACGGACATGCCCTTCCGGCGCGCGATATCCTGCGCGATCATGTTCCAGTGGCCCGGGGGCGTCGAGGTGCCCAGGTCGTCCGACCAAAACGGCGTCGTCAGGGTCTCGTACTCGGAACGCTCCGCTCCGTCGCGCGCACCAATCCGGTTGGTCTGCGCAACCTCGTCGGCGTATTGCTTTGAGTCGAGGGCCGGCGGGGGCGGCGCGCGGAACTGCGACTGCGAGGTCATCGCAAAAGGAACAACCTTGCCCCAGAACGGAAGCAGGGGCGGACGGAACGTGGGCGGAGTTTCCCTCCATTTTCCGGGTTCGTTGCTCGAGTACTTTCCGGGGATCGGCTTGTTGTAGCCGCAGTCTGCGCGCTTCGCCAAAACGGCCTCGGCCACCTTCTTGCCCCAGGCGACGCCGTCGACCTTCGACTGGCCATCAGGAATCGCCGCCAGCGCGTTGTCGTAGGCGACTTGGACCGTGCGCGGGTTGGTCGCCGTCCAGAGGGCGTTCAAGACGGTGTAGGCTGCGCTGGCCACGGCGGCGTCCATGTTGGCGCCTGCCGGGGCCGGATCGTTCACCAGCCAGCCGTGGTTGGTGCGCGTGATGCCGTTCACGGCGTCGAATATCGCAATGTGGTAGGTTGCCAGATAGAGCGACGAAAGCGGGGGCGGGTTGCGCGCCAGGCGCGTCGCATCGATGGCTTGCTCGTTCCAGTCGAGCACAGCGTTACCCGC
>CAITBM010000018.1 GCA_903890485.1 uncultured Opitutaceae bacterium
CCCTCGTTGGTGACCACGACGACCCGCCCGCTCTCGGCCACGACGAAATTGGCCCCGGTGAGCCCCACGTCGGCCTCCAGGTACTTGTGCCTGAGGAATTGCCTGGCCCGCTGGGTGATCACCTGGGGCTCGTCGTTGTAGGCGCCCAGTCCGTTTGCCTCGAACGTCCGCGCGATCTGCCGGCGGTTCTTGTGCATGATCGGCTTGATGATGTGGGATGGGTGGTCGTGGTCCAACTGCACGATGAACTCGCCCAGGTCCGTCTCGAGCGACTCGATGCCCCGCTCGGTGAGATAGGCTTCCAGCTCGATCTCCTCGCTCACCATGGTCTTCGCCTTCACGAGCTTCGTGGCCCCCCTGGCCTTCATGATGGCATGCACCGCCTCGCAGGCCGCTCCTGCGGTGGCCGCCCAGTGCACCTTGGCCCCGTTCGCCAGGAGCTTCTCCTCGAGGGCGGGAAGATACGTGTCCAGGTTCTCGACCACGTGCTGCTTCACCTCCCCGGCCAGCTCGCGAAGGCGGTCCGGGTTGGCGTAGTGGTCGAAGAGCACCTTCGTGCGCTTGTCGTGACCGGACTTGGACCCGTCGTAGACGCTCGCCTTGGTCTCCGCGTCCAGGGCCTGGGCTGCCTGGTCTAAGGGCTGCGTTCTCATGGCCGTGCCGCTGCCGCGTCCCTGAGAACCTGGGCAAAATGCATCGCCCTGACGGGCTTGCCCTCCTTGGTCGCTATGCCGCCGAGGTGCATGAGGCAGCCCATGTCCCCCGAGACCAGGACGTCGGGATGCGAGGCGCGGACGTGGTCGAGCTTCAGGTTGCCCATGGCCCCGGAGATAGTGGGGAACGCCACCGAAAAGGTCCCCCCGAAGCCGCAGCACTGCTCGCCCTCCCCGAACTCGAGCATCTGCACGCCGGCGATCGAGCCGAGGAGGAGCGCCACGGCGTCGCTGCTGCCCGTCCCGCGGGTGTGGCAGGAACGGTGGAGCGCCACCTTGGCGTCGAACCTTCCCGGCCACGACCGGACCCCGAGGCCGTTGACGATGAAGTCCCCGAGCTCCCAGGTCCGGTTTCCCAGGGCCACCACCTCCGCGAGGTCCCCCTCGTGCTCGAAGGCCAGCCTCGCCCCATGGAAGAGCATCGCCGCGCAGGAGCCCGACGGCACAACCACCGGGTCCGGTGCTCGGAAGGTGGAGACCGCATGCCTGACCACCTTGCGGGAGGCATTCCAGTCGCCCCCGTTGAAGGCCGGCTGCCCGCAGCAGGTCTGGCCCTCCGGGAACGCCACCTCGCAGCCCAGGAACTCCAGGATCTCGACCGTCGCCGCCGCGGCGTCGGCGTGGAACGCATCGCATAGGCAGGTCGCCATCAATTGGACCCGCTTGCCCGAAATCGGTGTGCGGCCCTCGGTCAGCATCAAGGGGCGGCCGTCACGGGCGGCAAGGACAGGGGTCTCATCGGGATTCGGGCCGAGGGAGGGCAGCTGCCGGCCAAGCGCCGTGCCGCGGTGCGTTCGGGCAGGTCATGGACGGCCCAAAATAAGGGTCGGAACATATGGAGGACCATGATCCTTCTGGCGCCCCCGACGGCAAGCGCGATGATGCAAACCCGGTGTGGAACCCGTTGGCCCGGAGGACCCGGCCTACCTGCGGCAGAGTTGGGAAAGGCGACGGTAGAGCGAGGCCAGGCGGGGCATCTTGACCCCGGCCGCCTCGGCCCGGCGAAGCGGCTCCCCCCAGATCGCCTCAACCTCGACGCCGCGCCCGGCTAGGTAGTCGATGAGGCTCGAGGGCTGATAGGCCCCCATCGGCGGCGTAACCTCGAACTGCCGCTCCACGAACCGGTCGGCAATGGTGAAGCCAAACGCCGCCGCGGCCCTCTGGACCTCGAGCATGAGTTGCCGCGCCTCGGCGGCAAGGGCCGGGTCCGCGCAGATGCGATCGGTCGTGATGCCGCCCTCGGCTATGGCCAGCCCGTTGAAGGGGATGTTCCAGACGAGCTTCCGCCATCGGGCCTCGAGCAGGTTTTCGACCACGACAGCCTTGATCGACGCCGCCGCAAAAAGCTCGGCGAGGGCCCGGGTCCTCTCGGCCGGCGGCCGGCCGAGCTCGCCCAGGGTCACGCTGCCCGTGTGGTAGCACGCGATCTCACCGGGACCCGTGCGCGTGATCGCCATGAAAACCAGCCCCCCCATGACCCGCCCGGCCCCAAAGAGGCCCGCAAGGTACTCGTCGGCTCCCAGGCCGTTCTGGAGCGTCAGGATCGCGGTCGACGGCCCCAGGAGGGGCTCGACGAGACCCCGAAGCTCCTCCCTCTGGGTCGTCTTCAGCGCGACGACGACCAGGTCGACCGGCCCGATCTCCGACGAGCTTCCAAAGACCGCGGGGGCGCTGAGCTCGAGCAGGCGTTCCGACTCGCGCACCCGGATGGAGCCGCGGGCGCGCACCGCGCCGAGGTCCCCGCGCATCAGGAAGCGCACGTCGGAGCCCGCGAGGGCCAGCTTGGCCCCGTAGTAGCAGCCGACGGCGCCCGAACCGACGATGCCGATCCTGGGGAAGGGCGATTGCATCGCAATCTGGCCTAAAGCACCACGTTGTCGGTCAGGCGGACCTCGTCGACCCAGGCAGCGATGCACAGGAGCGCCCTTCCCGGCTCGACCTCTCGGACTGCCTCCATCGTCAGGGGATCCACAACTGAGGCGTAAATGACCCGGACCCGGTTGTGCTTGCCGAGGATATGGGTCACCTCGGCGACCAGCCTGTCGGTGCTCCTCACGCCCGAATCCACCATTTCCTTCGCCTTGCGCAGGGCCTGGCTGATGGAGACGGCCTCCTGCCGCTCCTTGGTGGTCAGGTCGGAGTTGCGCACCGATACGGCGAGCCCGTCGGGCTCGCGCACGGTGGGAACGACCAGGATCTCAATGTCGTAGTTCAAGTCGACGGCCACCTTTCGGATGACGGCGACATGCTGGACATCCTTCTGCCCAAGGACGATCCGGGCCGGGCCCACGATGTTGAACAGCTTGGTGATGAGCGTGGTGACTCCCCGGAAATGCGTGGGCCTGGAGAGCCCACAGAGCGGCCTGCTCACGGCGTCCTCGGCGACGTACGTGGAGTAGCCCCTGGGATAGATTTCCTGGACCTGGGGGATGAACACCGCGTCCACGCCCAGGCTCTCGCACAGCGCCAGGTCCTTCTCCGGGCTCCTCGGGTAGCCCACGAGGTTCTCGTTGGAGCCGAAGGCCAGCGGATTGACGAAAATGGAGACCACCACGGCGCCCCCGGCGGCCTTGGCCGCCGCGATGAGGGACTCGTGGCCCGGATGAAGGGCGCCCATCGTCGGCACAAGCGACACCCCTCCCTTGGCGGCCCTGAGCCGCGCAGCCGTGATTCGCATCTGCAGCACCGAATCGATTGTCTCCATGGGGCGAACGAGGGCTTGAACAAAGCCGGCCCGAAGGGTTTCTTCAAGGTTTTCGGCCACTACGAGCCCTCTTAACGTTCCATTTACGACTATTCCATGATCCGAATCAACGAGAACTACTCGAAGCTCAAGGCATCCTACCTCTTTGCGGACATCGCCCGCCGCGTCGGGGCGTTCACCTCGGCCAATCCGGCTAAGCCCGTGATCCGCCTTGGGATTGGCGACGTGACCGAGCCCCTGCCGCCGGCGTGCGTGGAGGCGCTCCATGCCGCGACCGACGAGATGGCCCAGCGCGCGACGTTCAAGGGCTACGGCCCCGAGCAGGGCTACGCCTTCCTCCGGGACCTGATCGCAAAGAACGACTACGCCGACCGCGGCTGCAGGATCGAGCCCGACGAAATCTTCGTGTCGGACGGGTCCAAGTGCGACTGCGGCAACATCCAGGAAATCTTCGCGACCGACATCCGGCTGGCCATACCCGACCCCGTATACCCGGTCTACGTCGACACGAACGTGATGGCGGGCAGGACCGGCCAGAACGTGGACGGACGCTACGAGGGCATACTCTACCTGGATTCGACGGCCGCCAACGGATACGTCCCGGCGGTTCCGACGGCGCCCGCCGACCTGATCTACCTTTGCTTCCCGAACAACCCGACCGGGGCGGTGGCCACACGGGCCCAGCTCGAGGCCTGGGTCGACTACTCCAAGCGCAACAAGGCCGTGATCCTCTACGACTCGGCCTACGAATCCTACATCCGCGACCCGGCGATACCCCACTCGATCTACGAGATCGAGGGGGCCCGCGACGTCGCGATCGAGTTCAGGAGCTTCTCAAAGACGGCCGGCTTCACCGGGACGCGCTGCGCGTACACCGTGGTCCCGAAGACGCTCATGGCCGCCGACGCGGCGGGCAGGCCCCAGCCGCTGCACGCCCTCTGGAACCGCCGGCACACGACCAAGTTCAACGGGGTCTCCTATCCCGTTCAGAAGGCGGCCGCCGCGGTGTTCACGGAGGCCGGAAAGGCCCAGGTGAAGGGGCTCACCGACTTCTATCTGGCAAACGCCCGGCTGATCCGGGAGTCGATGACCCGCCTCGGGTTCGCCTGTGTTGGCGGGGACAACGCCCCGTACATCTGGATCAACGTCAAGCGCGACTCCTGGGAGTTTTTTGACCTTCTCCTCGAGAAGGCGCAGGTCGTCTGCACCCCTGGCGCGGGCTTCGGGAAGTGCGGCGAGGGGCATGTCCGGATCAGCGCCTTCAACAGCCGGGAAAACGTCGAAAAGGCGCTCGACCGGATCGCCTCCGCCCTCCGCTAGGTCAGGTCCTTGGCGGCAGGGAGGCTATGACTTCCTGCCCGAGGGCCGCCGCGTCCGCCGAGAGCAGGGCCGCGAGGCGGTCAAAGTCGCTGCCGTCCCACGGGGCGTCCGGTGCGGTGAACACCTTGCGGGCGATAACCCGGGGATTGGGGCCCGGCGTCCAGACCTCGAATGCCGCAACGAAGCTGGCTCCAAAGTGGCCCGAGCGCCCGCCAAGCCCCTCGCACCGGCGAACCTCAACCGAGATGTCGTAGTCGCGCTCCTGATCGACCGCGAAGGGTTCCGTCGAAACCTGTGCCACGTCGGGGGATTGGAGGAGCCGGGCGCGAAGGACCCGCGGGAGCGCCACATCGAGGGACTCGGCCCAGCGGCGGTAATCCCGGAATTCGACCTCGTTGTCGCCGGTCCGCACCACCATCTCGCGGCGCCTCAGGTAGCTCTCGACCCGCACCGCCCTAAGTCCCAGGCGGACGCCTCCAGCCGATGGTCCCGGGACCGGCACCGCCGCCGGATCGGAAAGCACGAAATACCGGGTCGGGTCGTCCTGGGCCGGCTGGGCCACGTTGCAGCCCGAGAGGAGACCGAGCAGCACCGAGACCGTCAGGGATAGGA
>CAITBM010000019.1 GCA_903890485.1 uncultured Opitutaceae bacterium
GGAGCGCCAGTTGCTCACGATCGGGGAGAGCTCGCGCACCACGAATCCGCTGGCCTTGGGGCCCGCCGCCTCGGTGTCCTCGTCGTTGACGCCGGTGTTGCCGATCTGGGAGGCGGTCATGGTGACGATCTGCCCGAAGTACGAGGGATCGGTCAGGATCTCCTGGTAGCCGGTCATCGAGGTGTTGAACACGCATTCCCCGGCAATCGTCGCGTCGGCTCCAAAGGCAACCCCCCGGAAGACGCTCCCATCCTCAAGGGCAAGTACTGCGGGCTTGGTTGTCGGCATCAAGGGTTGAACAAAATCTCCCGGCCGGGGTGTGCCAACCAAAAAGCCCAGAAATGGCTATCATAACCTCCGATTTGACAACATGGCCCCCCTAAATGAGCTTACCGGCCACCCAAATGCCCTACTCCGAAGACCGGAACACATGGTTCGAAGGCCAGGGGCTATGGCAGCACGTGCCTCACGCCGAATGGAACGATTGGACGTGGCAGCTGAAGCATCGGATAACGTCTAAGGAGCAGTTGGAGAGGTACATGCAGCTAACGCCGGAGGAGGCGGCCGGCTGCGACCATGCGAACAAGAAGCTCGCCCTGGCGATTACCCCCTACTTCTTCAACCTGATCGACCGCAACGACCCCGATTGCCCGATCCGCAAGCAGGTGATCCCGAGGGAATCCGAGATGCAGGTATCCCCGGGCGAGATGCTCGACTCCCTTG
This sequence comes from uncultured Opitutaceae bacterium, assembly GCA_903890485.1. Classification (GTDB taxonomy): domain Bacteria; phylum Verrucomicrobiota; class Verrucomicrobiia; order Opitutales; family Opitutaceae; genus Palsa-1447. The sequence continues at coordinate 724 of CAITBM010000019.1, forward strand.
GGGAGGACTCGCACTCGCCGGTTCCCGGACTGGTGCACCGCTACCCCGACCGGGTCCTCTTCCTGGTAACCGACCGCTGCGCGGCCTACTGCCGGTACTGCACCCGCAGCCGGCTCGTGTCCAACGCTCAGGACTATAATTTCCACCCCGAGTACGAGCAGGGCCTCCGGTACATCGAGGCGCACCCGGAGGTCAGGGACGTCCTTCTCTCCGGCGGCGACCCGCTTCTCCTCTCGGACAAGAAGCTCGAGCACCTGATCAGCCGGCTGCGTGCGATCAAGCACGTCGAGTTCATCAGGATCGGCTCGCGCATCCCCGTGTTCCTCCCGCAGCGGATCACCCCCGAGCTTTGTGACATCTTCAAGAAGTACGGCCCGATCTGGATGAGCATCCACGTCAACCACCCGAGGGAGTGCACGGCCGAGCTGAAGGCTGCGTGCGAGCGCCTGTCGTTTGCCGGCGTGCCGCTCGGCAACCAGAGCGTCCTCCTGAAGGGCGTCAATGACGACGCCGACGTCATGAAGGCCCTGGTCCACCGCCTGCTCCGCATGCGGGTGAGGCCCTACTACCTCTACCAGATGGACCTCATCACCGGGGGCAGCCACTTCAAGGTGGATGTCCGCAAGGGCATCGAGATCATCCGCGCCCTCAGGGGAAACACCACGGGCTACGCCGTGCCCCAGTACACGATCGACGCCCCGGGCGGCGGCGGGAAGGTCCCGGTTAACCCGGACTACGTCGAGAGCATCACCGACGACGAGGTCGTCTTCAAAAATTTCCAGGGAGGGACCTACCGCTACCCCCTGAATGGCTCGGCCAAGGCGCCTTTGGCCGAAGGGGCGCCCCTGGAGGGAGCCCCGATTGTTGTATTTTAAGTTATTGGCCCGCAGTTGTTTCGGGAAATCACGAAAATATTTCGGATTTTCTCCGAAAAAATTGAATGTTTTGCCGCCGGTGACGTCTTACTCCGCGTAGTCAGCATCGTTCAAGAGAACGGTGAATGTTTGTAGTTCTTACGGTTTGCTTGGTGTTAGGTCACACGGGCCGCTTCGAAAGGAGCGGCTCTTGTGTTTACGGGTTCCGAGGTTCGCCCCGAAGGGGTGCCGGGCTGAGGATTTTCTGGCGCGGGGCCAGTCGCCCGGTGGCCGGGACCCCAAAGGGGCCGCTTGGAGCCGTCAGCTGCTGTACCAGGCCTTGTCCCCCTTCTTGTACGGGTAGCTTCCGTTGTACGAGCCGGGAACCTCGATGTGGCGCAGGGACTGGGTGCACCCGATCTCCGAGGAGAAATACCCGAGCACGGCCAGCTGCTTCATCATTTTGAAATAGGGGGTCGTGTTCAGGCCGAAGTGATAACTTAGCTCGGCGTTCTTTTCATTGAGGAGCGCCGTCCTCTCCTGCGGCGTGAGGGCCAGGAAGCCCCGTCCGCGGGCCTGGTCCAGGACCCTCATCCCCCGGGTGAATGCGGCGTGCTCCGCAGGGCTGTAGCAGTCCGTGACCATCATCGCCATGAACGCCCCGATGCCGATCGCCTTCGAACCCGGGATGATCGTCTCGCCGATCTCGTCCAGGAGCTCCCGGTCCCGGTCGCTGAATGCGGGCAGGTCCTTCTCTGGGGCTGCTTGGCCGTGCAGGAGCACCTGGGATCCGACGAGAGCCCCGCCCATCAGGAGCGCGATCCGCTTGACGGCTTCGCGGCGGCTCAGGGATGCGTCAAGGTTCTCCGGTTTCATACGTCGCCTTTCTTCAGGGCCTCCACGGCGAAGGCCGCGGCCCGCGCCGTGAGCGCCATGTAGGTCAGGGAAGGGTTCACGCACGAGGTCGAGGCCATGCACGCCCCATCCGTCACAAAGACGTTCGGGGCATCCCAGACCTGGTTGTGCTTGTTCAGGACCGAGCTCTTCGGGCTGTGCCCCATGCGGGCCGTGCCCATCTCGTGGATGGCCTGTCCGGGGGCGTACCCCCGGTCCTCGCTCTTCACGTCCTTGACCCCCGCCGCCTCGAGCATCTCGGCCGCATCGTTGGCCATGTCCTTGCGCATCCTCATCTCGTTGGGCCCGATCTCGCAGTCGAACGAGAGGACCGGCATGCCCCACTTGTCGGTCTTCGAGCGGTCGAGCGAGACCCGGTTCTCGTGGGAGGGCAGCATCTCGCCAAAGGCGGTCATCCCGACCTTCCAGCCTCCGGGTTCACTCAGCGCCTCCTTCAGTGGCAGGCCGATCCCGATCTCGGCGACGTCGCGGTCCCAGCCCTCCCGGGTGGCCGAGCCCTGGTAGCCGAAGCCGCGCAGGTAGTCGCGCCGGTCTCCGAACAGGTTTCGGAATCGCGGGATGTAGAAGCCGTTCGCGCGGCGGCCGAAAACGTACCGGTCCTCGAAGCCCTCGACCCGGCCCGACGCCCCGACGCGGAAATGGTGGTCCATCAGGTTGTGGCCGAGTTCCCCGCTGCTGCTGCCGAGGCCGTCGGGCCACACGTCCGTCGCCGAGTTCATGAGGACTCCTGCCGAGGCCAGGGTGGAGGCGCACAGGAACACGATCCTCGCGTTGTACGCATAGGTCTGGCGGGTCTCGGTGTCCAGGACCTCGACCCCTGAGGCGCGTTTCCGGTCCTTGTCGTAGAGAACCCGCGTCACGATCGAAAGCGGGCGAAGCGTCAGGTTGCCGGTCTTCACCGCAGCGGGAAGGGTGGAGGACTGGGTGCTGAAATAGGCGCCGAAGGGGCACCCGAGGGAGCACTTGTTTCGGTACTGGCAGTTGTTGCGCCCGTTGTGCGGCACGGTGAGGTTGGCCACGCGGCCGATGATCATCCTCCTGGAGTCGGCGTAGTGGGACCTGATCCGCGCGGCCAGGTCCTTTTCAACGCAGTTGAGCTCCATCGGGGGGAGGAATTTCCCGTCGGGCAATTGCGGCAGCCCCTCCAAGGACCCGCTGATCCCGGCAAAGGACTCGACGTGGTCGTACCAGGGCGCGAGGTCGTCGTAGCGGATCGGCCAGTCGGTCGCGACCCCCTCCTTCTTGTTCGCCTCGAAATCGAACGGGTTCCAGCGGTAGCTCTGGCGTCCCCACATGAGCGAGCGGCCCCCCACGTGGTAGCCCCTGAACCAGTCGAAGGGTTTCTTCTCGATGTAGGGGCAATCCTTGTCCTTCACCCAGTAGTTCGCATTGCCCTCATCGATGAAGTAGTCGCGGGTGGCGACCGGTTGCTCCTCGCGAATCAGGTTGGTCAGGCGATTGCGGTGCGGCAGCTCCCACGGGGCCTTGAGCGCGTTCACGTAGCCGGTGATGTGCTCGATATTCTCGCCTCGCTCGAGCAGGAGGACCTTCAGGCCGGCCTCGGTCAATTCCTTGGCGGCCCAGCCGCCGCTGATCCCGGAGCCGACAACAATGGCGTCGTAATCTTGTCCAATCATGACCGTTTTCTAGGGTGTGAGGAAGTGGGGTGGCCGGAGAGGCTTGGGTGCGGCACGAAGAGGTTCAAGGTATTCCTCTGCCAATCTTTGGCAGACTTTGTTTACGTTTATTCGGCTTCCTTCCTGGAGGCCCCGGTGTGTAATACCGGGACCCCACCATGAGAATCTCCCCCTTGAAGGCGCTGTGCGCCCTTGCCGCCCTGTCGATGGTCTCCCTTGCCCGAGCCGGCGAGATCGGCCTCTTTGACGGCGACGGGGACGTCGGTTCGGCCAGCAGGCCGGGAAACTGCTCCTTCGACGCGGCGGCCGGGACCTACACGGTAGGCGCCAGCGGCGCCAACATGTGGTTCAAGGCCGATGCCATGCACTATGTCTGGAAAAGGGCCTCCGGGGACCTGTCGGTCGCAGCGGACATCGCCTTCCTTGGGACGAGCAAGCAGGGCCACAGGAAGGCCTGCCTGGTCATCCGCCAGGACCTCTCGCCGGGCTCGGCCTACGTCGACGTGGCGCAGCACGGGGACGGCCTCACCTCGCTCCAGTTCCGCCTTGAGAAGGACGGGACCACCGCCGAGATCCAGAGCATGGTGGCCGGTCCGACCCGGGTGCGGCTGGACAAGGTGGGCGACACGGTCGTCCTCTCGGTTGCCGGCGCCGACGGGGTGCTCCACCCCTCGGGGGCGTCCATCAAGCTTCGGATGGCCGATCCGTTCTATGTGGGCCTGGCCGTGTGCTCGCACGACGATGCGGCCTTTGAGACCGCGGTGTTTTCGAAGGTGGAGGTGGGCGCCGCCTCCGAGGCGGCGACTCGGCCCGTGCCGGGGCTGAGGATCATGACGCTGCCCACAGGGGACCGGCGGGTGACCGACCAGCCCCTGCCCGCCAAGTGAGGGGCGGCGCGACCTGTCCTCCGCGGTTTCGCTTTGCCGGGCATCCTCCCGCGGGGTGTAATCCACCCCGATGATTTCGCTACAAGAGGGAAAGGGCCCAGGGGCCAAGAAGCCCCCCGAAAGGATCATTTGCCTGCGCATGGTGGTCGCGGGCACGCAGCCCAAGGTATGGCGGCGGCTGCTGGTGAAGGAGACGATGTGGCTCTCCCGCCTCCACGACGCGATCCAGATCGCCTTCGACTGGTTCGACTACCAGACGCACTCCTTCGCGCTCGATGAATTGAAGTTCGGGAACCCCGTGAAGCGGGATGACCTGATCGTCGAGGACGACCGCGACGTCACGCTGGGGGACCTGAACCTCGCCCACCGGGACAAGATCGCCTACGACTACCATTTTGGCGAGGGATGGCGGGTGGACGTTCGCGTCGAGAAGACGACGGCGCCGGTGAAGGGGACCCATTACCCCGTCTGCATAGCCGGGGAGCGGTCCGGCCCTCCCGAGGACTGCGGCGGGCTCGAGGCTTTCCACGACATGCTGGCGTGCCTGAAGGAGCCCGGCAGCGACCTGGGCAAGGAATGGATCGCCTGGCTCGGGCCCCTCTACGACCCGTCGGCCTGCGACCTGGACAAGGTGAACGCGGCCCTGCGCAAGCTCGGCAAGTAGGGCGGTCCCGGCCCGGCTAGGCCGCCGGCGCGCCGGAGAGTTTCTCGCGCAGGTGGGTCACCCTCTGCTTCGACTCGCTGTTGCGGACGGCCATCGCGTAGGCCGCCGGCTCGCCCACGATGAAGACCTTCCTGCGGCCGCGGGTGATCGCCGTGTACAGGAGGTTTCGCTGGAGCATCATGAAGTGCGCCTTCAGGAGCGGGACGATCACCACCGGGTACTCGCTGCCCTGCGACTTGTGGATGCTGATGGCGTAGGCCAGGGCAAGGTCCCCCATCTCGCCCCGGGTGAACGTGTGGCGGTCGCCGTCGAAGTCCGCTTCGAGCGTCCCGGCCTCGGCGTCGGCCTTGGACACAAAGCCGATGTCCCCGTTGAAGAGGTTCTTGTCGTAGTTGTTCTTGAGCTGGATCACCTTGTCGCCCGCCCTGAACTCGCCTGCGAGCGTGCGGATGCCTTTCGCACGGCCATTGAGGGCGCCCTGCAGCTGGAGGTTCAGGTTGGCGACTCCGGCGACGCCCTTGTGCATGGGGGCCATGACCTGCACGTCGCCGACCGGGTCGCACCGCTCGTAGTTCCTCGGGATGAAGTCGGTGCACAGCTCGATCACCTTCCTCACCGTGTCCTCGGCCGATTCCGCCGCGACAAAGGTGATGTCGGAGGAGGGAGGGATCGCCCCGACCGAGGTCGCCACGAGCGGCAGCCCCGTGTCGCCGGAGTTGATCGAGTGGGCCGTCACCACGATTCCGCTCTGGCCCTTCTGCCTGAAGATGACCGATAGCCGGGTGACCGGCGCACGCGAGGCCGCGATCATGTCCTGGAGCACGTTGCCGGCGCCCACGCTCGGCAATTGGTCGGTGTCGCCCACCAGGAGCAGGTGGGCCCGGGACGGCACCGCCTGCAGGAGCGCCGAGGCCAGGCGCGTGTCGAGCATGGAGACCTCGTCGACGATCAGGAAATCGGTGGCGAGGGGATGCTGCTCGTTGGCCGTGAATCCGGCCGCCGGGTCGTACTTGAGCAGCCGGTGGATCGTCGAGGCATAGCCCCCGGTCGTTTCAGCCAGGCGCTGCGCCGCCCGACCGGTGGGGGCGGCCAGGTGGACCCGGACCCCCTTGGCCTTCAAGATCGCCACGAGGGACCGGAGGGTCGAGGTCTTGCCGGTGCCCGGGCCGCCCGTCAGGATCGAGATCTTGTTTCCGAGCGCGTTCCTGACTGCGTGCTGCTGGAGCTCATGGAACGCGAAACCCGCCTTGGACTCCGCCCACTGGACGGCGGCCTCGATGCGGATCGGCGGCAGGCCGCTCGCGACTTTCAGGAGCCGGGTCACGACCTCGGCGATCTTTCGCTCGGCGCGGTCGTTGGTCGGCAGCTGGATAAGGCCCGATCCAGGCAGGGGGGCCGCCTCCCCCTTGGCGAAATGCCGGACGAGCTGCTTCTTGGCCACCAGCGCCTCGATTCGGGCCGTGACCAGGTCGGCGCCGGTCTCCAGGAGCTCCGCCGCGTAGTCCCTCAGCCGCTCCTCGGGGAACGCGGTGTGCCCCTCCTCCTGGAGGCCCTCCAGGGCAAAGAGGATGCCGGCCTCAAGGCGCGGGGGCGCGTCGTTGGCGAACCCCAGGTTGATCGCGATCTTGTCCGCCGTCTTGAACCCGATGCCCTCGATCTCGCGGGCGACGCGGTAGGGCTCGTGGGTCAGCACGCTCTTGGCCTGGGCCCCGTATTGCTTCACGAGCTTCACGCACTGGCTCGGGCTCACCCCGTAGGTCTGCAGGAAAATGTAGAGCTCGCGCTCCGTCCTCTTGCCGTCCCACGCCACCTTGATCGCCGCCGCCCGTTTCTTTCCTATCCCGGCCACGTCGCGCAGGCGCCCGGACTCCTCGCTCAGGACCCGGAACGTGTCGGTGCC
>CAITBM010000020.1 GCA_903890485.1 uncultured Opitutaceae bacterium
CCCTTCGTGATCGTGGCGGCGGTCGCGGGCGCGCGGCGTTCTCGAAGCCGGCGATCGCCGGCACGGGCGGCGGCTTCGGGGAGGCGTACAAGAACGTGGTGAGGCTGCACGTGCTGATCTTTTTCTTCTTCTTTGCCCACTTCGCGAAGCTGGAGAGCCTGTGGGTTTACGCCGTGGTCTACGCGGTGTACTTTTTTCCCTGGAGGCTGGTGAAGCGGAATCCGCAGGCTGGTCCGGGGCAACAGGCGAGAGCCGACGTGGGCGCCTAGGGCCTCCCTGAGGGTGATATCTCCGTTATCCCGCCCATTTTGGGTGGCCACGGGTTTGCGCCCGGGTCACCTTCGTGCCCCTTTTCGTCAATGAGCGCCCCTAACCGGCTTGCGGCCGCGACCTCCCCCTACCTCCTTCAGCACGCGCACAACCCCGTGGACTGGCATCCGTGGGGGCAGGAGGCCTTCGACCTGGCCCGCGCAAAGGACCTGCCGATCTTCCTGTCGATCGGCTATTCGACCTGCCACTGGTGCCACGTGATGGCCCACGAGTCCTTCGAGGACCCGGCGATCGCCGCGCTCCTGAACGAGCACTTCGTGCCGATCAAGCTCGACCGCGAGGAGCGGCCCGACATCGACCGGGTGTACATGTCCTACCTGCAGGGACTCACGGGCCAGGGCGGCTGGCCCCTCTCCGTCTGGATGACCCCCGACCTGAAGCCCTTCTACGCGGGCACGTATTTCCCGCCGGAGGACCGCCAGGGCCGGGCGGGCATGCCCACGATACTCCGGGCGATCACCCGGGGCTGGCGCGAGGACCGCGCCCGCCTGGTGGAGGAGTCCGAGCGCGTGATCGCATCCCTGGAGCAGCGCGCCGAGGAGCGGACAACCAGCGGGGCCGGGGTCATGGCGCCCTTCGCTGAGGCCGCCGGGGCCGCCTTCGAGAAGGCCTACCAGTACTACGCCGAGAGCTTTGATCCCCGGCACGGAGGGTTTGGGGGAGCGCCCAAGTTCCCGCGGCCGGCCAACCTGGCCTTCCTGCTGCGCTGCGCGGTTCTCCAGGGGCTCGGGAGCGAGGCGGGGGTCGAGGCCACCGGCATGGTCGACTCGACGCTCCGGGCCATGGCGCGCGGCGGCGTCCACGACCAGGTCGGCGGGGGCTTCCACCGGTACTCGGTGGACGACGAATGGTTTGTCCCGCACTTCGAGAAGATGCTCTACGACCAGGCGCAGATCGCCTCGTGCGCGCTGGATGCGTGGAGCGCGACGGGCGACGAGCGCCACGCCTGGCTCGCCGGCGACGTGCTCGACTACGCGCTCCGGGATCTCCGCTCGCCCGAGGGCGGATTCTATTCGGCGGAGGACGCCGATTCCCCGGAGGGGGAATCGGGGAAGTCGGTCGAGGGCGCCTTCTACGTCTGGACGATGGCCGAGGTGGAGCGGGCCCTCGGGGCCGACGCCCCGTTCGCCTGCGGCCACTTCGGGGTCCGGCCCGAGGGAAACGTCCCCCGCGAGAGGGATCCCCACGGGGAGTTCACGGGCAAGAACATCCTCGCCCAGGCGCGGCCCTTCGCCGATTCGGCGAAGGCCTTCCGCATGGACCCGGAGGCCGCGAGCGACCTGCTGGTCTCGTGCCTCGCCCGGCTCCTTGCGGCGCGGTCCGCCCGCAGGAGGCCCCACCTGGATGACAAGGTGATCGCCGGCTGGAACGGGCTCATGATCTCGGCCCTGGCGCGCGCCGCCGTTGTCCCCGCGGAGTCGCTCCAGGGACGGAGGCCCGCCTACCTTGCCGCGGCCCTCTCGGCCGCCCGGTTCATCGAGCGCGAGTTCTTCAACCTAGGCGGATCGCTGCCGCGGCGCTCGTGGCGCCGGGGCCAGGGATCGGGCCCGGGCTTCGCCGAGGACTGCGCCTTCCTGGTCGCGGCCTGGCTCGACCTTTACGAGGCCACCTTCGACACGTCCTGGATCGACCGCGCCGTGGCGCTCCAGGAGGCCCTGGACGGGCTCTTCTGGGACCCGGTCAAGGGAGGCTACTTCAATTCGGCGGCGGGCGCCGCCGATGTCGTGGTCCGTCTGAAGGAGGACTACGACGGGGCCGAGCCCGCGGCCACCTCGGCGGCCGCCATGAACCTTTTCCGCCTCGCCTCCCTCCTGGGGGACGCTGCGATGCGGGAGCGCGGCCGCCGCGCCATCGCGGCCTTCCGCGGCCGGTGGGAGGAGGCGCCCCATGCGCTCCCCCAGCTGCTCTGCGCCTTCGAGCCGGCGCTCGAGGCGCCCCGCCACGTGGTCCTCACGGGCCTTCCCGGCACCCCCGCCTTTGAATCCCTGGTGCAGGTCCTGCGCTCCCGCCTAGGCCCCCGCAGGACCGTTATCGCCCTGGACGCCCCCGGTGCTCGGGCGTGGTTCTCGGCGCGGTCGCCCTGGCTCAGCCAGATGGGGGAGAAGGACACGGTGGCGACCGCCTACGTGTGCGAGGAGTTCACGTGCCGCGCCCCGGCGCGGACCCCGGAGGAGCTCGCCTCGGCGCTCCAGGCGGCCCCCACCCCTGCCCCCTAAGGATTGCGTGCGGAAGCTTTTGCGTGTACCGTCCCCCAACCCATGAAGGTCCTAGCCGCTGAAGACGACCCGGTTGCGCGAGCGGTTCTTCGCCGTTCGCTCGAGCGGCTTGGGCACGAGGTCGTGGAGGCCAAGGACGGCGAGGAGGCCTGGGAGGCCTGGCTCCGGGAGAAGCCCCGAGTCGCCGTCTGCGACTGGCAGATGCCGCGCCTGAACGGCCTGAGGCTCTGCAAGCGCCTGCGGGCGCAGGAGGGCAGGGACTACGTCTATTTCATCCTGCTCACGGGAACCACCGACTCGGCGCAGAACCGCAGGTCCGCCGCGGAGGCCGGGGTCGACGACTTCCTGACCAAGCCCATCGACCTGTCGCGGCTCTGGGCCCGGCTGAGGGTCGCCGAGCGCATCCTCAAGTACACGACCCAGGTGCACCGGCTCGAGGAGATGATGCCGATGTGCTCCTACTGTAAGAAGATCCGCGACGACCAGAACTACTGGCAGCAGATCGAGAGCTACATCAACGAGCGGACCGGCACCGAGATCAGCCATTCCGTCTGCCCGGAGTGCTACCAGCGGGTCGTTGTCCCGGAGCTGGAGCGGCTCAAGGAGGCGGCCCCGAAGCGGGTGCCGGCCGTCAGAAGGAAGCGCTGAGCTCCTGCTGGGCGCCGGGCTCGACCGAGCGCTCGCCGAGCGCCGTACACTCGGTGTCGTCGTTCTTGTAGAGGCGGAACCTCACGGGCTTCACGGCGTCGTTGGATTCCCATCTCCACTTCCCGATCGAGACGAATGACAGGGGGATGCCCTTGTCCCAGCTCAGACCCGGGCCCTCGCCGCGGATGAAGAGCCGGTTGCCGATCCCGATGTAGGCCGTGACGATGAGGCGCGTGGCGCCGTCGGCGGAAACCGCGGGCTCGGGGATCTCCTGGGCGGCGAGCGAGGACGACTCGTCGGAAGGCGGGGACTCGAGCACCAGCTCGGGGGCCGCGGGCTCAACCGGGGCGGTCTCGGGCTGCGGCGCCGCGACAGGGGCGGGGGCCGGCTTTCGCGGGCTGCGCTTGCGGGGGGCCGGAGGGGCTGCGGGTGCGGGCTCCGAAACCGCCGGGACGGGTTCAGCCGGGGCAGGCGCCGCGGCGGGTGGGGCCTCGGGCGCCGGCGGGGGCTCCGGTGCCGGTGGCTCAGGGGGTGCGACAGGGGCGGGTGCCGGCTCGGAGTGCGCCGGGGCCTCTTCCCTGGGGGGCAGGAAGGGATGGTCCGACGAGGCGACCGCCGGCTTGATCTCCACCATCTTGCTCGCGATCACGGGCGGCACCTCCGGGACATGGGCAGCGAGGGCCGCCGCGGCCTTTGCCGCCTCGGAGGCCTTTTCAATGGCCGATTCAAAATCGGAGGACGCCTTCACGAGCTTCTTGGCCGCGGCCTCAAGCCGGGATGCCGCCTCCAGGTCCTCCTTCTTCGCCGCGGCGATGCGGGTGTCGAGCTCGGCCACGGACTTGGCCACGGCCTCGAGCCTGCCGGCACTCTCGCCCTCCTTCTTTGCCGCCGTGGCCAGGCGGGCGTCGAGCTCGGCGATCTTCTCCTGGATGCCGTGGGCCAGGCGCTCGGTCTTGCTGTAGTTCTCCTGGGCCGCCTCGGCGATCCCGTTCAGGCCGGTGGCGGCGATGGAAACCTGCTCCGCCGCCGCGGCCACCGTCACGGAAAGCGCCTGGAGCGCGCGCTGGCGGTCGTCCAGGGCCTCGTCCTGCCTGCGGGCGTAATCCGTCACGAACGGGATGACGCCCAGGACGCAGGCCACGGCCACGGTTGCCACGACCGAGACCAGGGCGAGCCCGGAGAGCGGGTGCGTCGAGGAGTCGTAGATGAACCAGGCTGTGGTGAGGAGCGCCGCGTCACCGACCAGGAAGATCCATTTCGGGAGGCGCGGGGTGTCGCTGGGTAGGTTCATGTCGGTCGGCGCTCGGATTTTCTGCGGCGCATGGGGGTTAATTTCAACACGGAAAGAGGGCTCACGGCGCCGGGGCGCCGAAATGGTCCGCAAGGGTCCGGATGAGGCGGTCCCATTGCGAGGGATTTAGGTCCTGTTTGCGCCCGGGAGCAACCTGGCGGTGGTCGGAGAGGCGGTCCAACGAGAGGGAGAGGGGAGCCCAGCGGGAGCCGAGCCATTCCAGGAGGGAGGCCATCTGGCTCTCGGTGATGGGGCTCCGGTAGGTGTCCCCGGCGAAGGCGAGCCCGAGCATGAAGTCGTTGCAGCGGCTCCGCCCGAGGAACTCCGACTTCCCGGCGTGCCAGGCCACCACCGTGTCGCGGACGAGCGTGCAGCGGGTCCCGTCGCCGGCGATCAGGCAGTGGTAGCTCACCTGGCTGGCCGGGTCCAGCATCCGGGTGATGGTCTCCTCGAATCCCATCTGGCTGTGGTGGAAAAGGACGCCCAGGCGCTCGTGGGTCTCGGGGCCGTGGTTGGGCGAGAGGCGCTCGTACTCGGTGAAGGCCATCCTGGGGGAGGCTACAGGTGGCTCCATGTGACGACGGTGAGGGGCGAAAGGACCGCGACCCGGGCGGCACCCTCCAGGGTGAGGACCACGAGGATCCACTTGAGCCCGCAGCTGCGGCGGATCGAGTACCCGACAGCGGTCACCGCCAGGAGCGCCAGCCCGAAGATGCGCGCGTGCGGGGTCGCCAGGAGCGCGACGGCCCACAGGGCATAGATCGCCATGCCCGCGGTCCACAGGAAGGCAACGGGCTCGCTCGGCCCCATTTCCCTCGGGTCCCCGCCTCGGGCGATCTGCTTGATCCCGACGTAGCGCTCGCTCATGACCAGCTGCCAGAGCTCAAAGATCAGGAAGAGCGGAGCGATGAGGGCGATCCCGTTCACGCGGCCATCGTGGGGACCCGCCGACGTCCCTACAATCTTCTTCAACTCAGTTGCGCTTGCGCCCAATGGGGCGCATATATATCAGTTCCCAACGTGCCCATACGTACCGTTATCGTCGATGACGAGGTAGTCTACCGGCAGATGCTCACGTCCGCCCTGGGCCGCGTGCGCGGCCTCGTGGTGGCCGGCTCGTTCAAGGACGGGAAGTCGGCCGTCGAGCACTGCCTGAAGGACCCCCCGGGGCTTCTGGTTGTCGACCTTTACCTGCCCGGCATGCATGGCCTGGAGGTCGTCCGCGAGGTCCGCGCCAAGCTGCCGGCGACGCGGATCCTGGTCCTCACGGGCCATCCCGACGGGGACCTGCCCGCCCGCTTGATCTCGCAGGGCGTCCATGGCTTCGTGGACAAGAGCGCCCCCATCAGCTACGTGATCCAGGCCATCGAGTCGGTCGTGGCGGGGGGGATGTTCTTCGCGGCGAACGTGCCGCCCAAGAGCTCGGCTGCCGGGGACCACCAGCCCAAGGTCGAGCCCGAGGTGAAGGCCGGGCCGGCCGTGACCTCCGTGAACGCCATCGAGACCCTGTCGGCCCGCGAGCTTGAGGTCGCCCGCCTGGTTGCGGAGGGGCATTCCTCGAAGGAGATTGCCGACCGCCTGGACCTGAGCGTCCGCACGGTTGAGAAGCACCGCGCGAACATCATGGACAAGATTGGCGTGAAGGAAGTGGCGAGCCTTGTCCGCTGGTGCCTGCATGCAGGCATCGTCAAGTCCTAGCTTCTCATCCGCTTGAGCGGACGAGAAAAGGGGGGCCATTTCTGGCCCCCCTGGGTTTGCGCCGGATACCACGGGCGGATCAGAACTGGGCGGTCAGGCCAGCCTGCAGCGTCTCGTTGTAGAACTCGCGCTGGATCGTGCGGGGGGTGGTTCCGATCGTGTAGTGGACAGGGGCGTTCGTGAGGTTCTTCGCGTTGAGGTACACGCCGAACGTCCTGTTGATCCGGTACTGCAGGCCGACGTCGAGCCAGTTCATGGCGTCCGTGTAAACGTCCTGCGTCGGGTCGGAGCCGATCCCGCTCAGGTACTTCCCGACATGGGCAATGCCAACGGTGACCTCGACGGCCTGGTAGTCGTACGTGACCGAGACGTTGTAGGTGGCCTTCGCGGTCGAGGGCAGTGCGTGCGTCTCGCCGGGTCGGATGTCGAACGAGGAATCAACGAGTGTCGTGTTGGCGCCGAAGCCCAGTCCCGAAAGGAGGCCCGGCAGCATCGTCAGGTGCTCCTCAAAGTCGGCTTCCAGGCCCCCGGCATGCGCCTTCGGGGTGTTCGTGAACGTCTGGTAGGCCACGGCCCTGTTGCCGGTGAATCCGAAGCCGGCAAGGCGCGGATCGGAGGGCTGCAAGAACGCCACGTCGCTCACGATGTAGTCTTTCAGGTCCTTGTAGAAGAATCCCACCGTGAAGAGACCGGTCTTGCCCATGTAGTGCTCTAGCGCGAGGTCGTAGCTGTCCGCCCGGGTGGGGCTTAGGTTGGGGTTGCCGGTGGTCACGGCGCTTCCGCTGGTGTCGACCTGAGTATTGGCGCTCACCTGGTTGAAGCCGGGCCGGCCGATCGTGGTCGAGCGGCTCAGTCGAACGTCCCAGTCCTTAGCGATGTCGTACTTCACGCTCGCCGCGGGGAAGAATTCCGTGTGGCTGCTCGAGAAGGAGACGGGCCCCACGAAGGACTTGTTGGCGACCAGGTTTCCTCCGTACGTTCCCTTGAAATCCTCGACGCGGAAGCCGGCCAGGATGTCCCAGGCCCCGACCATGATGTCGTACTGGAGGTAGGCGGCGGAGACCCTCTCCTTGTCATGGGCATAGGCGTTCAGCGCCTTGAGCAGGTTCTTGGCTGAGGGAGCCAAGCCACCCTGCGCCACGAGCTGATCGGTCAGGGCAGGGCTCAGGTCCGGGCCGTTGCTGTAGGTGTTGTTGTAGAAGGTGACGTTCGAGCCCTCCGTAAAGCCGCTCATCGCGGGGCTCCCCACGGAGGCGTTCTTCGGGCCCGACAGGTAGGTTGCCGAGGCATCGTAGGTCTTGTCCCGGTAGCTCAGCCCGCCCTTGAGCGAATCCTTGCCAACGGGGATGAAGGTGACCGGGACCGAGAGGTCGGCCAGGAACGTGTCCTCGCTCGTCTTGTTCAAGGGGAGCGAACTCGAGACGCCGCCGTAAGTGTAGTTCGCGGGGTTCGTCTTGTCGGGCCCGGTCGCGGACAGGATGATGGGGTAGTCGCCCCCGTTGTTGTAGGTGACGGTGCCCGAGCCCACGCTGTTGAAGGAGGTGGTTGCATCCTTGAGGACCTTGTACTCTCCGGTCATGTGCGCCGCCTTGTAGTCGAGGACAAGGCCATTCACGTTGTTCTGGCCGGAGAAGATCAGGATCTGGTCGGTCAGGCGCTCCTGGTGGTTGACCAGCGCACGCTGGTAGGCCCCGTCGCTGATTGTGTCGGTGAAGACCCTGTTGTCTGCCGTCGTGAAGTTGTTGTCGAAGTTTGTGGTCAGGATGTTGTCCAGTTTCTTCTCGATGTAGCCCGTGTAGAAGTAGCTGAGCGTGTACCGGTTGCCTGCGTCGGGGCTAAAGCCGAGCTCGCCTCCGAAGGCATGCCTGAAGCGGTGGTAGCGGTAATAACGCTGGTCGTAGCCAGCGATCGAGCGGTCCGTTCCGGTGAGGTCATTCGGCGCCGGTTCAACGTCGTTGATGCCGCGCGCGTCGTTATAGACCGACGCCGTGACGACTAGGGAGAAGGGCTTTGGCGAATTTGCCCCCCCCATGCCGAAGCGCCCACCCGTGGTGAGGGACAGGTCAGTGATCGGCGTCTTCGGCTGGGTCTCATAGCCCGTCCCGATGCGGACTTCCGTGAACGAGTCGTGTCCGGTCGGGATCGACTTCGGCGAGATGTCCACGGTGCCCCCGAGCGCCTCGGCGTCCTGCTCCGGCTTATTGGTCTTGGTGACGAGCATCGAGCCCACGAGGCCCGCGGGGATCACGTCGAGCGCCACCGCGCGGCCGCCGCCAAAGATCGTGGCCGGGTTCGTGGGCAAGAGGCGGATGCCCTCGAAGGTTGTGCTGTTCAGGTCGCTGTCCAGTCCGCGAATGGCCACGAACCGGCCTTCGCCGGTGTCCATCCACAGCGAGATTCCGGGGACCCGGCGAAGCGCCTCGGCGGCGTTGACGTCGGGAAGCCTCTGGATCTCGGTGGACGTCACGACCGAGATGATGTTTGGGGCCTCCTGCTGCGCGGCGATCGCCTCGCCCTGTTCAAGGCGGCTGTCGACGACGACCACCTTGCCGAGCGATTGGATCGGGTCCGGCGAGGATGACGAGGTGGCATCGTCGGCGCGCATTGTGAGTGCGGCGAGCACGAGGCCCAGGGGAAGATACTGGTGTAAGGATTTCACCCCGCGAGAGGAGGGCACCACCCTCCTCGGATCCAGCCCGCTAGGATAACATTCTCGCGACGCGACGTGACGATCGTGACGGGGAGATCACGTTTTTCAAATTGTGGTCACGAACCGTCCGGCCGTCTCGACACCCAGGGGAAACGGGCTAGGCCGAGCCAGAGATCAGGACTGCGCGTAGGCCCGGAGCGCCGGGGCCACCGCCTCAAAATCGACCACCGCGGCGGCGATCTCCGCCTTGCCCACGGCCCCGCCCTCGGTCCCGAGGAGCGCCTCGATCCTTGCCATCCGCTCGGACAGCGCCCGCGCCCCCATGTGGAGGGCGCTGCTCTTGAGCCCGTGGGCGATCCGGTGCTGCTCGTCCCGGGATCCTCCTGAGAGCCGGGCAACGGACTGGGGGAAATCCTCCAGGAAGAGGCGCACGATCTCCCGGGTCGCGTCGTCGCCCATGACCGAGGCGAGTTCGCCGATCGCGGGGTTGGGCGGGGTTTCCACAGGGCCAATGCGGCCGAATCCCCGGGGGAGGGCAACCGATTTCCGGGGCCCTACCTGCGCCTGCGGCGGGTGCGCCCGGGGACGGGATCCGGGTCCTCGGCGGCCCTGAGCTCCTCCCGGGCCGCGGCGGCGCCTCCGTTCTCGGGGTAGAAATGCCATTTCCCGTCGGTCTTGTGCGCGTGGATGTCCGGCATGAAGTGGAGGTCCCACTCGGCGAGCATCTGGAAGTACTGGCTCCTTCCGACCTTCAGCTCGCGGCAGCGCGCCTCGATGCGCGTCCACATCTCATGAGTGAAGGATATCCCCTGCGAACGTGTGGTTTGGCCCATGCGCAAGTGTTGCGAATGGTTGAAAGCGTGTTGACGCATTTCAGCTGAAAACGATTGCGAGCCGTTGCGGCCCGTTTTCAACGCGGGGCGCCTTGGGGGGCGCCTAGTGGGAGGTGTCCTCGAGCTCTCCCGGCTTCAGGAGCCCCGCGAAGGCGGCCTTGTTGGCGGCCTTCATGTAGGCCTCCTTGGCCTCGATCGTGCCGTCCTTCACCCGGTTCATGAGGCTCGTGTCCATCAGGATCATCCCGTCGGCGCCGCCGCTCTCGATGATCTGGCGGATGTTGGCGATCTGCCCGCTCCGGACCGTGTTGGCGAGGGCCTCGTGCTGGAGCAGGATCTCGTGCACCGCGCAGCGTCCCTTCGGGATCTTCTTGCAGAGGAGCTGGGCCACGATGCCCGCCAGGCACCCGGCGAGCATGACCCTCACCTGGTTCTGGTCGTCCGCGGGAAAGGCGTTGATGATCCGGTCGACGGTCTTCGGCGCGTTGTTCGTGTGGAGGGTCCCGAAGACCAGCATGCCCATCGAGGCGCACCCGAGCGCCAGCTTGATCGTCTCCAGCTCGCGCATCTCGCCCACGAGCAGGATGTCGGGGTCGTGGCGCATCGCCCCCTTCAGCGCCGAGGCGAAGGACTCGGTGTGCTCGCCGACCTCCCGGTGCACGATCACGCTCTTCTTCACGGGGTGCACGAACTCGATCGGGTCCTCGATCGTGATGATGTGCCGGCAGAGGTTCGTGTTGATGTAGTCGATCATCGCCGCGAGCGTCGTCGACTTGCCGCTCCCCGTGGGGCCCGTCACGACGACCAGCCCCTCCGTCAGGTGGCAGAGCTTCTTGATCGCCTCGGGGAGGTTCAGCTGCTCGAACGAGAGGATCTTGGCCGGGATCTGGCGGAACACGGCCGCCTGGCCCCAGTGGTTGTAGAGGAAGTTGCCGCGGAACCGCGCGAAACCCGTGATCTCGTGCGCCAGGTCCAGGTCGTGCCTCTGCAGGTATTCGTTCCACTTCCTCTCGGGCACGATCTCCTTGATCAGCCTCTCGAGGGCCGGCGCGTCCAGCGGCTTGTCGCCGATCGCCTGGATCGAGCCGGAGATGCGCGCCTTCGGGGGGAGCCCGACCATCAGGTGCAGGTCGGAGCCGCCCTTGTCCACCATCATCCTAAGGAGCGTGTCGATCTCGGCCATGGCGGGTTAGGTGATCTTCGCGCGGAGCGCGCGGTTGGTGATGTTCGCCAGGGCCGTCTCCTTCGAGACCTTGTTCTCCTTGAAGAGCTGGAAGATCACATTGTCCATCAGGCACATCCCCTCGCGGACCCCGGTCTCCATCGTGTTCCTTAAGCCCGTCGTCTTCCCCTCCCGCACGAGGTTCGAGATCGCCATGTTGTTCACGAGGATCTCGCAGGCCATGACGAGGCCGCTGGTCGGCCTCGGCAGGAGCCTCTGGCAGACGATCCCGCGCAGGCTCTCGGCCACGCTCGCCC
>CAITBM010000021.1 GCA_903890485.1 uncultured Opitutaceae bacterium
ACGCCTTTACCGGATCGACATGACCATCCAGACCACCGACATCATCTGGGATCCGGACGTCCAGCAGTCCACGATAGAGGCAGTCACCAAGGACAACCTGACGATTTCCCTCACCGGTCAAATCCGCTGGAAGCCCTGCGAGCGCAATCTTTACGGGTATCTCTTTGGCGTCGCCCGGCCGAGGGCGCACGTCATGGGGTACTTCATCTCGGTGCTGCGTGACAGGATCGCCACCTTCCACAGCCAGGCTGGCGACATCTCAGTTGACGGGATTTCGATAAACGACCTCAGGAAGAACCTTTCGAGCATCAACCAGTTCATGGAGGTCGCCTGCAAAAAGACAGCGGCCCGCTATGGGATCGAGCTTGAGGCTGCGCTGATCACGACCATCGACCCACCGGCCGATGTGGATGATGCGCTCGCCTCGATCAACACCACCCAAAATCAGGTCGCCGCCGCAATTAGCCAGGCCCGCGCCGACGCCGACCAGAAGCTCACGATGGCTGAGCAGGCGGTCCAGATTGCTCGCAACATGGCCGATGCGGACGCCGCTCCCATTCTCGAGCTTGGCCGCACCCTTGCTGCCATCCATGCCCAGGGCGGCCAGGCCGCCCTCGATTCCTACCTGCGCAACGCGCTGCTTCCTCTCAGGGAAAAGGCCTCCCAGACCGTCATCACCACCTAACAACATGATCCCATTCCTTGCCTCTGTCGCTTTTGGATTCATAGGGACATTCGTTGCCGTGGGGCTGTTTGTCGCCATGGGTCGGATGTTCCTCCTGTGGAGGACCCTTCCCGAGCGTACCGTCATCGTCTACACGTACTTTGGAAAAGTGATTGGCGAGGTGAACGAACCCGGCATGTTCTTCCCCATCTTTCATTTCGGCCTAAAGGCGCTCCTGCTTCCCTTTTTCGGTCGGGCCTACACGGTCAATACGGCGCTCGCCCAGTCTTACCTCCGGAACCAGCTCGTAAACTCAGAGGAGGGGGCGCCCATGGGCGTTGGCGTTTGGTACGAAATGTACGTCCAAAACTGCACAGCATTTCTCTTTCAGAATTCCGATCCCGTGGGTTCGCTTCGAGCCAACGTGGCAACGGCAGTCTCCCGCCAACTTTCAAACCTGAAATTGGAGACCCTACTCGAGGATCGCGACGCGCTGTCATCGAAGGTGCGTGAAGAGGTGTCGCCGACGTCCCTTAAGTGGGGATTCCAACTGGGCTCTACTTACATCAGGAAAGTGGCTTTTCGCGACCGAGGGATGACCGCGCAGATCGAGTTGAAGGTCGTTAACCGCCTCAGGCAGGTTACGGCGGCGATGCGCCAGAATGGTGACAACCAGGTCGCACTTATCCACTCCGACGCCGACAAGCGGGCCTCTGAGAAGCTGGGGCAGGCCCAAGCTGTTCGGCCGCAGGTTGTCGGAGCCGCCCTCGCTGAAGTACAGAAGGACCAAGCGGTTGCAGACGCCCTATTCCGGCTTCTGGATATCAAGGCGACACTCAAAAGCCCGGGCAAAGTGCTTATCGCTCCTCAGGGTGCCGTCGGCCTCCTGCTTCAATCGTCGTAAGCCGCACGGCCTGATACGGAGCTCGCTCCGATGCGGCTGCTGTGCCGAACGCATAAGCGCGTCGGTGACGTACCCCTAAAAAGTCAAAGGAGCCGCAATGCTGCGGCTCCTTTGGAAATACCGGGCGAGGGCGCTTGTTCCGGTACTGTTTCGAATCGTTTTACCGACTCGTCAGCCCGGGGCGCATTAAGGTTATCACCTGTCGCCTGACTGACCTTCCTCGCCCTATTGGCGACTTGAGCAGTTACTTCTTCTTCTTTGCCTTAGCCTTGGACTGCTTCTTCTTCGCAACTTTCTTAACAGCTTTTTTCTTAGCCATGGTGGATTTTCCTTCGCTTAGGGTTGTTGATATTCGGGATGTAATTTTCCCGAAAGTGTTACTTATTGTCGAACAGGTTACGGAGTTTGTAAACAACTGTCGTATAGCGTTGGTGAGAATTCTTCTTGCTCGGTTTTTACGCTTTTAAGGAAAATCGCGCGTTTTGCCGCCACTTTTCGTGTTTGGTATCCGGATAATGGATGCTCCTACTTCTTCGACGGGGCAGCAGGAAGTGGTTCGCCCGGGATCGGCCTTTGGCGGTAGTCCGAATAATCCGGGACAATCCGCAGGTAGTTTTTATCCATGAGAGGCGACGAGATGATGAAGTCGGCGGACGCCCTATCGCAGGCGATCGGGATGTTCCAAACAACAGCCATCCGCAGGAGCGCCTTCACGTCCGGATCGTGTGGCTGAGGCTCGAGTGGGTCCCAGAAGAAAATGAGAAAGTCGATTTCCCCCTCGACGATCTTGGCTCCAATCTGCTGGTCCCCACCGAGGGGCCCGCTCTCCAGGCGTTTGATGGGGAACTTTAGTTCCTTCTCAAGCACGCCGCCGGTCGTGCCGGTAGCGTACACCTTGTGGTGCGCCAGGAGGTCCCTATTAAATTTAGCCCATTCGATCAGATCGCGCTTCTTGTTGTCGTGCGCGACCAGTGCGATCTTCTTGTTGAGGCCCATTTCGATAGTCTTGTAGTTCATAATGTCTCGCACGAACGGTTGTTTGCCGGCCTAGCCTCTATTCAGCCCGACCCGTGTGGTCAGGTCAAGGAACGCCGAACTCGAGGGCCCACTTGCGAAGCGACCTATTCTCGATTTGTTTGCTTTTCCATGAAACGCAACGCATCCGCCGTCTGGCACGGCAACCTCAAATCCGGCAAGGGAACTCTCACCACCGACAGCACGGTGCTAAAGGAAACGCAGTACTCATTCGCCACCCGTTTTGCCGATGGCGTAGGGACCAACCCAGAGGAACTGATCGCGGCGGCCCATGCTGGCTGCTTCACGATGGCGCTCTCCGCTGCTCTCGAGCAGGCTGGCTTCGTGGCTGACACGCTCTCGACGAGTGCGGGCCTCACCCTTGAGAACAATCCCAAGACGAGCTGGACGATTTCCGCGATTCATCTCACCACTACGGCCAAAGTCCCGGGTATTTCTCCGGAGAAATTCGCGGAGGTCGCAGCCGGCGCCAAGGCGAATTGCCCCGTCTCGCGAGTGCTAAAGGCCGAAATTACGATGGACGCTAAACTGGTCTAGTGGACCTTTAGCTTAGGCCGGCTCCTTGAATTGCAGTGCATGGAGCCGGGCATAGAGACCGGAGTTCCGGAGCAGGCCCTCATGGGATCCCTGCTCAACGAGCGTTCCGCGATCCATTACCAGAATCTTATTTGCCTTCTGGATGGTTGAGAGTCGATGGGCGATGATGAACGTTGTCCGGTCTTTCATCACGCGCTCCATGGCCTCCTGGATCAGTCGCTCCGAAGCTACGTCCAGGGCGCTTGTCGCCTCATCGAAGATCAATATGCGAGGGTTCTTGAGGATAGCGCGGGCTATCGCGATGCGTTGGCGTTGTCCGCCGGACATCTGGGCACCCCTTTCCCCAACAACCGTGCTGTAGCCGTCGGGCAGGGCCACGATAAAGTCGTGCGCATTGGCGGTCTTGGCTGCTGCGATGATCTCTTCGCGGGTCGCCTCCGGCTTCCCGTACTTAAGGTTGTCCTCCAGGGTTCCCGAGAAAAGGATGTTCTCTTGGAGCACAATCCCGATTTGCCTGCGGAACGAATCAGCTGCGGCCGCCCGTAGGTCGTATCCGTCAACAAGAACGGAGCCGCTTGCCGGGTCGTAGAACCGCGCCAATAGGTTGATTATCGTGCTCTTGCCGGAGCCACTTGGTCCCACGATTGCCGCGACCTGTCCGGCATTGATCGTGAAACTTACATCCTTAAGAGCTTTGGGGGCTCCCGGCCTGCTGCTATCAACGTTGTAGTCGAAATTCACGCCCCTGAATTCGACGTCGCCCCTGAGGACGGGAAGCGACACAGCATCGGCAGAATCCGCCACCTCGGGCTTAGTGTCCAAGAGCTTAAAAACGTTCTCAAGGCCCGTGATGGCCCGCTGGAATATCGTCGCCAGGTCAACAAACCGAACGATTGGGGGAAACACATAGGCGATGTAGGCGTTGAAAGCGACCAGGGTACCAACCCCCATCTCGCCCTTCACGACAAGCCAGCCGCCGTAGCCGAGCACGATAAGGGCTCCTATCGAGCCCAGGAGGTCGGCAATCACGGCAAGCTTCGTGTTGCGCATGACTATCCTGGAGTAATTGAAAAAATCCTCATTTATGCCGCTAGCGAAGGTGTTGATCTCCCCTTGCTCCCGGACGAAGGACTTGATTACCCGTGCACTCGACACTTTCTCGTGGAGGAATCCCATGACCCTGTCCCAATTCTGCCGGTGGGTACGGCTCTCCTCGCGCATCCGGCGGCGGTTATAGAGGTAATTGAGGACAAACAGCGGCATCACGGCACAGGTGGCTGCCGCGAGACGCCAGTCCACATAGAAGAGAAAGGCCACGACCACCACGACGGTCACCGAGTCGGCAATCAGGTTGATCAGGAACCCGTTGGTGAGCGTGTAGACCTCGCCCGTATCCTGGCTTACACGCGACACGGTCTCGCCGGTGTGGTTGTCATCAAAATAGCGGAGCGAGAGGGTTTGGAGGTGGGCAAAGAGCCGGATTCTCAGGTCGCACACGAGGCGCATGGCTGCGTGCTGCAAGACACGGTTGCGCACCATTGTGAGCCAAGCCCTAAGCAGAAAAAGGCCGGTAAAAACCCCCAGCAGTTGCGTCAAGAGCCTCAGATCCTTCTGCGGTAGGGCCTTGTCTATGATCAGTTTAAGGATCCAAGGCGCAGGGAGGGTCAGGAAGGTCGCAATTAGGATCAGTGCAACGCCGAGCGCGATCTTGGCAGCATGGGGCCGGCAGAGTCCAAGAAATCTGAAGAAAGGCGATCGCTGCATCAGACCACATTAACAAACCCCGGCAAAGGGCCAACCAAATGGTGGCAACCCGTCGGGTGGTCCCGCCGAGGGGGACAGCTTATGCGGAAGTCCCGCCAAGCCTATCCCTGTAGGCCGACGGAGATTCGCCGGCGACGCGCAGAAAAACCCTGTTGAATTGCGAGAGAGACTGGAATCCGGCCTCAAAGGCAGCCTCGCTCACACGCTTGCCCGGATTGATCAGCAGCTGCTTTACCTTCTCGACCCGCAGTCGCGCAAGGTATTCGGTAAACGTCATCCCGATCGACTTTCTAAAGACACGGCTGAAGTAATACGCGCTAATGTTAACCTCCTTGGCCACGTCTTCAAGGGAGAGGGATTCGGCATGGCGGTCCTCGATAAAGACCTTGGCCCGCCCGATGACCGGAGATTCGGCCGAGTCCTTCTTCATCATCACCTGCTTGCTTAGGAGCGCCAGATGCTGCGCAAAAATCTGTAGCAGGTTTACGATGGACTCATACTGCTTCTCATTGACTACGCGGCTCTGGAAATAGGCCTCCTCGACACGCTTGAGGTCCACGTCAACACCGAACCTTAGGAGGGCCTGGGCTGTGTCTGAGAACTGCTTTGCCGTGGGCTCGCTGGTCAAAATTTGCCCCGTTTGGAGGAACGCTATCACGTTGTCGCCAACGCGAACCGGGACCGCCGAGTCACAGAATCCCGCGAAACAGCGGAGGGTTTTTGCCTCGAGGTTCGACTCCTCCTCGAGCTTTTGCTGCAGCTGGATGCAGGCCGAGCAGCTGTGGTTTGACTGTGCCATGATCGCACAGAACGGATTCTCCTTGGGGTCTCCGTGGTGGGGAAGATTGAAGGATTCCACGGGCCTAAGCGTTATCGGCATGCCTGTCGTGTCGCGAAAGGCCCGTTCGTAATGACGGTAGATTTGGGATCGGCGCAGGTGCTCAACCACGTCGCGGGAACGATGCTTGCGGGAGTCCACGGTCATGCAGATTTTGTACTCCCAGGCGAGCCTCCGGGCCAGCGCAAAGCACCCCAGGGATGTATCCAATTAGGAGGGTTCAATGGTTATGTTGTTTTACTACTGGGATGCGCATTCTCTGTCGGGATTGGACAGAATCTTGGCGCCTGAGAATCCCGAGCGACGACGCCCGCCACAGGCGCAGGGCCAGCCGCTCCGATCGGCGCCAGATGGAGCTCAAGGTCAGTAGGACCCGGGCAGGTCAGTCCGCAGCGTGGGGTCCGCGCCCTTCGCCAATGTCCTTCTTGCTCTCGTAGACCCCGATGGATCGGGCGCTGTCGCTCCACGCGGGGAGGTCGCCGTCCTTTTCCCGAATGGCCTGTCCCACCCGGCCAATGCAGTAAGACTCTGTGCCGTGACTCATCATGCAATTTAAGGCCCCGTAAACTAGGTCCGGAACCTTGACCCCATGCGCATCGGCACGTCTCTGGATAGCCGCAAGCTCCTCATGATCGACGTGTATTTTGATAGTAGGCATTTCTGCCCTCCTTTCTGTGTGGAAGGTACTGCCACTGTGCATTTTTCGCTGCGCATCGCTTGCGCTTTCCCCCGCATTCCTTGCGGGATCGTACGCCGAAGGCCGGTCCCCGCGAAATCCTCAGGAAATACCTGGAAGGGGAGACCGCCACTTTTGCCGGGGCAAGAGTACTAGCCCGACGAGCAGGAGCTGACTGAGAACGAACGTGATCAGCCCATAAAACGCGGCGTTGGTGAACCCGTAGCTGTGGAGGCCAATGCCAAGCATGTTGGTACCAAACCAGCTCCAGGAGGTGACAACATTGCCAAAGACGGCCATGGCCATGAGCCCGCGCTGGCGGATCAATCCGGCCCAGCGGCAGTGCAGGATGACAGCATTCCAGAGCACGATGATGAGCGCTCCATTCTCCTTTGGGTCCCATCCCCAGAAGCGGCCCCAGGATTGGTCCGCCCAAATGCCACCAAGCACCGTGCCGATGAAGCTAAAGAACGTAGCAAAGCAGACGATCCCGTAGACCATCCTGGCGAGGGATTCGGCCGTGCGGGCATCAAGCGAGCGCGTGAGGACCCCCCGCAGGACGTAGATGATCGCAAGGAACCCGGCAAGGAAAGTGGCCGCATAGCCCGTGGTCACCGTAACGACGTGGGTCGAGAGCCAGAAGTTGGAGTCCAGGACGGCGCGCATCATCTCCATCGTGTCGCCGCTCAATGATAGGTGGTGGGCGATGATCAGTGTGCTGAACCCGATCATGCCCCCAGCCGCGCTCGCCACGGCATTGCGGTTCATGCGCTCGAGGATGAGGCACAGCCCTACTGAACCCCATCCGATGAACAGGGCCGACGAATACAGGTTGGTTACCGGTGGCCGGTCCTCCAGCCACATGCGGAAAAGGATGCCCGCGGTCGCGAGGACGAAGCCAATGTCCATCGCGTAAAGCGCCGCCCGACCCAGTTTTTCCGGCCATTTCAGCCACGAGGTGGCAGCCAGGAGGAAGGCCAGCACGTAGAGCGCCATGCTCGTGTTGAACGGGTCGACCTTGTTGAAATAGGCCTCAAGCGCGGACCTTCGGCACTCCCTGTCAAAATGAGTGGCTAGGTCCTCACGGTATCCCGTGACAAGGCCGTTAAACGCCTGCGGGTCCTGGGCGCGCCACGCTCCGCCGAGTTGGGCGAAGAACCGCACGCGGGCGAGTGAAAGCGCTTGTTCGGTCGGAGAGCCAGCCGGCGCGAGGAGGAATTGACCGACGTTGCGCCACTCGTCAGGTCGACCCCCAGCCCGGGCGGGCGGGATAACCCTCAGTAGGCTGAAATCCCTCATAGCCTCGATCTCCGTCTGGTCGGCCGCTATCTTCTTGGGATCGGCGATCTCCGAGGCGAAGTCCTCCGACAAGGGGGACTCGGCAGAATACTTTAGGCGCACATAGTAGGCCACGTGCTCTCTGAGTTCGGTGACAGCGCGCTGGAACGGCGTCCGCACAGAGGCGTCAACTGCCGCGGCTAGGTCCGCCTGCTTGTCGAGCTCAGCTAGCTTGGGCTGCAACTGAACAAAGGTAAAACGGACGGCGGTGGTGCCGTCCCCACTCCCCAAGCCGAAGATCGAGAGGACGTCGGGATGATCGATGCGGAAGATGGGGTAGGTGTCCGCAAGGGCCGGCCGATAGACTACGTCAAGGAGCCACGCCACCGGCTGCGGCGAGCCAAGGGCCTCGACTCGCTGCCGACCCTGCACCATCAGCAGGCTTGTTCGCGCAATCGTGTCCAAGGGCTTTAGGCGACCGTCCGCAAGGACCGGTATGCTGCCCACTGCCGGAAGGTCAAAGCCCCCAGATCCACCCGAGGGCAGCAGCGTTGCGCCAACCCAAACGATAAGGAGCACCGCGACAATTGTGGGTAGGTCCCTTTTCATGGATTAGGGATCTTTGAGGGTTTGGGGGAGCGCCGCCGGAAGAACCCTATGAGGTGGACCCCGAACTCGATCGCCAGTCCCAATGCAATCAGCGCGCAGGAAATGTAGGGGACAAGCCAGCTCGGGTTGCTCACCACCTGGAGGACCGAGGTGCGATCGTTGTTCGAATAACCAGCCTGGTAGAAAGCCCGGCCTCCATACCGGAGCGGGTTGTTCATGAATATCCTAACCTCCCGGTCGTCCCTCCCGTCATCGCTCTTCAATTGGATCGTGCTGGCAAAATCCTTCGGGATGTCGGTGCCTGGGTAGATGTCATGAGTGAATTTCTTCAGCGTGAGGCTGAAGGGGAAGTAGTCGCGCTCGGCGCGGAGCACGATGTGCCATGTCTTTCCCTGGTAGGTGATTGCCTGGGGTTCCACCATCATCGTCGAGACGAGATAGGTTCCCAAGCTCGCCTCGGGAGCGACGAGCTCGACATAGGCCGCGGGGAAATTGGCCTCGTCCGTCTTGTAGGTGACCGGCGCCGGTTCGACGGCTACCTCGGGCCCGACACCCGCGGTTGCCAGGCTCGGGAGCGGGGAGGGCATCTGGCTCCTAGCCCTCATCTGTGCATTGGGATAATAGGCCACGGGCCGAATGCTAAACGGCAACTTGGGGTGTTGTATTTGTCCCTTGCCCTGGAGGAGTGCCACAGGAATCGCCACCACGTCGTCGTAGTCGGGGTTACTCACGTCGATTACCGCGAGCTCCGTCTCCCTGAAGCTCTCGCTGTAGCGGCGCGAACTCCCGACATCGATGCGGACCTGGTTGTCCTTCTGGAGCATCCCGGATAACCCCTGCCCAACCAGAAGAAGGATCAACCCGAGGTGGGTGAGCCATATGCCGCTTTTTTTGATGGACCACCTGAATCGAAGAAAGTGGGCGACCACCAGGTTTGGAAGCAGCAGGACAGCCAGGAGATAGCCTCCCGGAAAGATGGGAATGGACAGCCCGGTCCCCCGGAAAGGGGCATAAATGAGGAACGATCGGAAGTACTTCTCCTGGACCCCCCAAATTCCCAGGTGAACCTGGTCCAGGGTCGCCGCGAAGATGAGGAGGATTGAAAGGATCAACAGCACCACGGTTAACCGCAGCGAGTTGAAAAAGCCGAGGAGATGTTTTCCCAAGTCCTTCATGGTGTCAGGGCGCCTTCACGGACCTCAGAAACTCAAGGAATGCGGGCTTCGCGCCTGCGACGAGCTCGGTTGGCCCAGTCATCTTGAAGAACCATGAATTACCCTGCCAAAAGACTACTGCAGCCATGATTCTCTGAGGGTGGAGCGCATCCTTTGAGCCCGTGTCGGCCAGGAAGAACTCGAGGCCGTTTGCTTCCATATGGCTTGTGTACTGGGAAAGGTCGCCTTCCTCGATCGACGAAAGCCCCACTTGGCCAAGCCAGCGGTTGACGTTGGCCAGGGGACCGCCCACGTCCCCCGGGAATGCCGTGATCGACACGTCGCCGACCCCGCCTGGACCGAACGAATAGCTCCCCTTGCGCATGCTTCCGGCCGCCTTGATCGTCCAATCACCCGGCGCCGTCCAACGCAGGGACGACCCGCTCGCCGCCTTCAGTTCCGCCCCACCGGGAAGCGTCGAGCCGGTCGGGAGGCTGGAAAGGTCGGGACCCGCGGAATTTGCCTTTGGGAGGTCGTTGGTGTTGGCTCCCGCCGTTCCGCGAGACTCGTGGGCTGCGGCTTCAGCGAACCGGACAGATTTGAGAAATGTCAGGAATGCGTCCTTCTGCGAACCCACGACGTCCTTGGGACCCATTGCCTTGAAGAACCATACCTTGCCACCCCGGCGAAGCCAGGCCCCGAGGATACGGGAAAGCGGCTTTCCCTGTTCGGCCTTCTCGGCGACCAGGTCCGTCACTGAAAAATCGCCAGCCTGTGCCGAGAGGGCCTCCACCTGCGTCGGCAGGTCCCCCGCGCCAATAGGGGCGAGACTGAGCTGCCCCCTCCATCGGTTAATGTTTGCCAGCTCGTCCCCACCGGATCCGCCAAAGGTAATCACCGAAATGTCGGCGACAGCACCCGTCGGATCGGTAAAGGCAAAGCTTGCCAGACGCATCCCCGTGGCCTTCTGGGGGCTCCAATTGGCCGGGACCTGCCATTCGGCAGCAGCCGGTGCAACAGCTTGAACATCAGCGGGCTTTGCTGCCCGAGGAACGATGAAAAGGTCGCTGGGTTCCTTCGCGGTGCGGTAGGTGCGAACCTCCCCTTGCCGGCATCCCACCAGGAGCAGAGTGGCGGCCAGCACCGCGGTGCCATATCGGAAACTGGACTCGGGGAGTGTCATGCGTGGCGAAAAAAGAGACCGACCCCATAATGGGGCCGGTCTCGATTGCACTGCAATGTTTTGCGCTATTAAAGCGCGTAGGTAAGCGACAGGTAGGCGAGGGGCCCGTTGTAGTTGGTGAATCCCCCGGTCGTGGTGTTTGTGTTCTTCATGTAACCCACCTTGGCGTCACCAATGATCCGGTCCGTGAACTTGTGCTTCAAGCCGACTGTGTAGCTTGATAGCTCAAAGCTCGCGCCGTAGGGGATGCCACCTAAGGCCACCTGCGGATTGTAGTTGTTCGCACGCTGCCAGAATCCCTGCAGCTGGATATCCGTGTTCTTGTCCGCCGCAAAGCCGCACAGGGCGCTGCCCGTGATGTAGTTGTTGTCCGCATTCACGATCGGCGACTGCACGAACGGGGCCGTGGCCTTGACGACAACCGCCGGGTAGGCCGTTTGGATCGAGTTGTAGACAACATTGATGTTGGCCTGGACGTAGACCTGCTTGTACGGCGTCCAGTCGACGGTCTCGCTCAGCATCTTTATCGTGGCCTTGCCCGAGGGACTCTCGTTGCCCGAACCACCGGTCGGCGTATTAGCCGTTACCGACATGTTGCCGCCTTGGTCCTGGTAGCGGGTGTTGAACGAGAGCTGGGCCACGGGCCTGTAGATCACGTCAAGGGTCACACCTGTGAAGGTGTATCCGGTGGCATACAGGGATCCATAGCTTGCGGTCCCAACGTAGTCGTTCGCGCCAATGAAGCGGTTCTGGTGATCCTTGCGAAACACCTCGGCACGGATTGTTAACTGCTGGGTCGGGTTCCAGTTGGCGCCGAGCTTGGCGTTCTGGTTGTCCTGGTTCGCACCCTGGAAGAACACGCTGCCGAGCGGGGTCAGAGTGGTCGTGACCACGCCTGCGCCGTTCGTGCTGGTGGCCGCGAAGGGGTTGATCCAATGTTGGTTGCCCTTGTTGATGCGGTCATTGTACTCACCGTAGATGCACAGGTGGCTGATCCCGGTGTACTGGACGCTGAAGTCAGGGGTCTGCACTTGGTCGACCTCGTGGGAGTAGGTGACGTCCTGGTTCGTGGTCTGGTAGGTGCTAGACGTGTTCTTGGCGGTGCTCGCCAGGGTCACGTTCGTGAACCCGCCGGAATCGGAGATCGAGTTATACTCGTCGCGGAAGCCGATGTCGGCCCTCCAGTCCTTGCCCGGGGTGAACTTCAGGAAGATGTTGCCCACATAGTCATCGACGGAGGGGTTCGCGAAGACGTTGCCCGCCGTGACCGTCGTGAATACGGCCTTGGCTCCGGCGTTGTAGGAGGGCGTGATCCAGTTTCCGCCGTCCACTCCGGTCATGTGGTAGTAGCTGAGTCCGGTTTCAAGGGCGAGTGTGCTGTTGAAAACCGTCTCCGTCTGGTTGATGACCCTGAAGCTCTTGGAATTCGTGGTCTCACGATCGTCGAGCACGGTGACCGTCGGATCGACAATCACGATCGAACCGGGATACCGAACGTAGACACGACCATCGTCGTTCCTGACCCAATCGAGCGTCGCCTTCAGCGTCTCGGTCGTCTTGCCGAAGGTGTCCGTCGCCGTTCCCTCGAAGATCTCGTGGTGCTCGTTCAGGTTCTGAACGTTGGGAGCGATGAAGGGCGTGTTTGCGGGATAGGCGTTGCCCACAAGGGCGCCCTTGGTGACCGTTGCATCGGGGGCTATGATCGCACCCCATTCCGAAGAGTCCTTTCGGCCCGTGCGAATCTCATTGTGGTAGCTCAGCGTGAACGAGGGGCCGTCCGCCTTCGCAATCTTGGCCTCGAACCAAAGGGCCGAGCGGTCGACGTGCAGGTTCTCCTGGCTCATCCTCTGGAAGGTGTTGGTGAGCGGGAAGAAACCGCCGACGCCGTCGTAAAAGATCCGATAGCGCTTGTAGCCCATTTCCACCGATCCCAGGTCATCCTTGGATATGACGACTGAGCCGAGATAGTCCTCGCTGCCGTCCATGGCGTGGCCATTCATCTTCAGGTTGATGTCCTTGGCGAGGTCCTTCGTGACAAACAGGTCCTCAATGCCGTAGGTGCCCGTCTTGCTCGGGACACCGGAGCGCGCCGCAAAGGCTGCGCCGTCGCCCGTGATGAACGGCGACTCGCCCGATATCTTGATGTAGCTCTCGTAGGACGGAAAGGCGTCGGCCTCGGCGGGTGCCGCCGCGGCGGCTAGCCGCGTTACCGGAACGGTAAGGGCAGCGCTTGCACAGAGTAGGCTAGCGATGCGGAGTAGGGAGGAGGTCGTATGCATGGGTTGGTCTCCTGTTAAGGTTAGGGCCTGAGCGAGGCATTCACGTTTGAGCCGTGTACATCCTCATGGCAGTTGGCGGACCAGCAGGTGCCCTCAGAGAGGCGTGAGCCTACGGCGTTGGCGTGGGCGCCACCGCTTGCATAGCCTCCTATGTTGAATCCGGGGTTGAGAGTAGCCAGGTGGCAGCGCAGGCAGAGGTTGGCGTCGCGAGCGACGAGCATCTTGTCATTCACGGAACCGTGGGGGCTGTGGCATGCGACGCAGCCTTCCTCCCTGATTGCCCCGTGCTGGTAGACAAACGGGCCTGCCTGCTGGGTGTGGCAGCGGATGCAGGTTTCCGTCGAGGCTGCAAGGGAGGCACCGCCCCCGCGAACCGAGTCGCCCTTGTGGACATCGTGGCAATCGACGCAGCTGATCTTGCCGGCCAGGACCGGGTGCGTGTGCGGAAGGCTCATCTCGCCCCGCTTCTCCAAGTGACACTGGAAGCAGGTCTCGGGCGACTTCCTGGGATTGATGATCGTCCCGGCACCGCCGCCGGCAGCAATGTGCATGCTGCCCGGGCCGTGACAGCTCTCACAGCCCGTGTCGCCGACCTTCGGGTCAGCGCCCGTAAGGGCCAAACGGCTGTGGGTTGAGCCACCGAAGTGGTCGGTCTGGTCGGTGTGGCATTGCGCACACGCTTTTGAGCCGACGTACTTGGCTCCTGCAATATGGGGGGGGACCACAACGGTGCGGTCCACCGAAATGCAAGAGACAAGGAGAAGGCCCCATACAGCGAGTCCGCTGAAGATTAGGGTGGTCTTGGACCAGTGTAGTTTCGGGCTCATGTTTGTAGTATCGACAGTTTTTGGACTATTGACTCCGCAGATTCTGTTCATTCCTGCGCAATTCCTGAGAGTTCGGGGTGGGGGCAAGTCATG
Organism: uncultured Opitutaceae bacterium; assembly: GCA_903890485.1. Lineage (GTDB taxonomy): Bacteria > Verrucomicrobiota > Verrucomicrobiia > Opitutales > Opitutaceae > Palsa-1447. The sequence continues at coordinate 13,842 of CAITBM010000021.1, forward strand.
GCCCACATTCTCAGCGAGTGCACAATTGCCGGCTCTAGGATGGGAGTCATGGGATAAGTATCTTTAGCGATTCTCGCAGAAATATCCGGGCGTCGCTCCGCACATCTTGCTTAACCCTGTGCGTGTCTTGGCAAAATACGTAAATTATTCATAGTTATGCTTCTCAGGCATATTATGGATTCTAATCATGCACCCTTCGACACCACTCCGTGGGTCCCGTTTCACGATACCTGCGCAATCACCGTCCGATGAATACAAGGTCATGTTGCGGTCTAGTAAGGCGATCAACGAGCACTCCAGCTGGACCCGGGGTGCACCCGGGCCCATCGCAGCCTGAAAAGCGTCATGCAGTGCAAGATCTGCGGAGCAGTGGACAAACAATGAAGCGACCCCCCTCACGCATTCAGCTAGACTCGCATGAGAAGAACGGTTTTCCAATTCTGCGGTCTGTCGGTGGAGGCTTGCGCTTCCACTGGGCGCGCCGAAAAACATACTCAAACTCCCGAATCCCAATGAAAATCCCGACCAAACTCGCCCTAGCGGCCGCCGCCCTTGCACTCATCTCAGGGGGCGCCTATGCAGCCTCTGCTTCCGACAACTGGGATAATTCGTGCGCCTCCTGCCACGGCTCGGACGGCAAGGCGCAGACCAAGACGGGGAAGAAGCTCAAAATCAAGGACTACACCGATGCCGCGGTTCAGGCCCAGCTCAAGGACGACGAAATGATCAAGTCGATCACGGAGGGAATCAAGGGCGACAACGGCAAGGAGAAGATGAAGTCCTTCAAGGACGAGCTCTCCGCTGACGAGATCAAGGACCTCGTGGGCTTCATCCGCAAATTCAAGGCCTGAAACGCCAACAGGCCATAACAAGCACGGCCGACGAGAGCGTTCCTGTTCACGTCGGCTTTTTAGTTTTCAAATTCTCGACCACCTTCCGCCATGCCTGACCAAGCACCCGCGTCCGAACCGCGTAATCCCGCTCGGAAATCGCACTTCAACAACTGGATAAGCGCGATCGGCGCTGTCGTTGCCCTGGGCGCCTTGTTCTCCTTCGCCCTCTTGGTCTGGATGGATTTCACCGAAGGGGATAGAAATCCCTACCTCGGCATCTTCACATATATAGTCGCGCCAATATTCCTCATTACGGGAATCGTCCTCACCTTCTTCGGAGCCTGGGCGCAGCGCAGATGGGCGATCAAGCACGCCGCCACCGTTCCCGACAAGTGGCGCCTGGATTTTAGCAGCAGCTCCCAAAGACGGTACCTCATCGTATTTGGGATTGGGGCGCTTGGTTTCATCATGCTTTCGGCATTCGGCAGCTACCAGACCTACCAGTACGCCGAATCGACGCAGTTCTGCGGCGCCGTCTGCCACAGCGCCATGAGCCCGGAATTCACGACCTACCAGCACGGGGCCCACGCACGCGTGGCCTGCGTTGAATGCCATGTTGGCGCGGGCATTTCCGCAGCGGTGAAGGCCAAGTTGAACGGCACCCATCAACTCATCGCATTCACCCTCAATAACTACCACCGCCCCATCGACACTCCGGTCAAGAACCTGCGCCCCGCGCGCGACACGTGCGAAAAGTGCCATTGGCCCCAGAAATTCCACGGCAACGTGGACATATCCTTCGACCACTACCTTTCAGACAAGAAGAATACCCCCTACACCGTACGCCTCCTCCTCCATGTGAATTCGGGCCACCCGGGAAGTCCCGACGGCGGCATCCATTGGCACGTGAGTCCCGACAGTATGGTCGAGTACTACGCCGCTGACGAAAAACGTCAGGACATTGTTTGGATGCGGGTCACCAACAAGAAGGATGGGACAACCCGCGTGTACCGGAACCAGGAATTCAAGGGCGAGCCGCCGGTAGCGGCGATTCGCGAGATGGACTGTATCGACTGCCACAATCGGCCCGCCCACGTGTACCCCACGGCTAACGATGCCGTCGAGAACTCGATGACGAGCGGCGCCCTGAGCACCAAGCTCCCCAACATCAAACGCGCCGCCGTTCAGGCGATGCTACAGAAGGAGATCACCGACACGGCATCCGCGCCCCAGAAGATAGCGGATTTCCTGACGGCAAAATACAAGGATAGCCCCGAGTTGCCGGGTGCGATCGCCGAGGTTCAACACATCTATTCCCAAAGCATCTTCAAGGAGCGCAAGGCGGACTGGCGTATCTACCCGACAAACATCGGCCACAAGGATTGGCCGGGTTGCTTTAGGTGCCACGACGACAAGCACAAGACCGCGGCGGGCGAGACAATCCGTGCGAGCGACTGCACCTCGTGCCATTCCATCATCGCCCAGGGCAAGGGCGTTGAATTGGCGTCGATGAGCCCAACCGGCCTGGAATTCAAGCACCCCGGTGGCGATTACGACAGCGACCTGACCTGTACGGACTGCCACAATGGTGGCATTCAGGGCAAGTAACCCGGCCCGCATAGCTGTTCCGGCGGTATGCGCCGCAGGAGCAGTACTCCGTCGCACGGGCAGGCGCCCGGGAGGACATCGCCGCTTGCCACAATCCGCACAAGATTGAGCAAAAGCTGCGCAGCGTAAGAGTTCCGAATAGTGATAATAAGGGGAAGGGCAAAATGAACGCGGAAGAACCCCCTCCGTCCTCGTCGGTTAGCTCCACGGGAGCGACCCCAACCGGCGCCGATCCTAAGGAAGGATCGCCGCTAGGCTCACCTGCGGCCGACCGAGAAAGGCGGATGATAGAGGCCCGGCTGCTGCGCATGGAGACATACCTAGGATTCCGGCTGCTCACCGATAGCGAGGCCAGCGCCATTCTTGATGGAGAGACTGTGCCGAAGGCGAAAGCTGGCCCGATCCCGGCGGGCGACGGCGAGCTCGAGATGGAAATCGGAGAATATTGGCTCGCCCGGGTTGGCGTTCTTGCCCTTTGCGTCGGCATGGCATTCCTAGTGGCCTTCCCATTCCCCGGGCTACCGTCGTTTATCTCGTGTCTCATCGGATACACCGCGTCCGCGGCCTTTTTCGCGGTGGCGGGGCGGTGGCGACACTCCAAGCCGGATGCCTCGAGCATTCTCTACGCAGGAGCCCTTTTCCTGCTGTTTTTTGCAACCGTCCGCCTTCATTTCTTCTCGGCACACCCCGTGGTCGAGGACTCAGGTGCAGGGCTTGGCCTACTAGCGTTGGTCGTGGGTCTTGGGATTATTTTGGCCGTTCGGACCAGGGGGGAGCTGACAACGAGCCTCGCGTTCGCCATTGGGATGGCGGCCGTTGCGATATCTGACACGCCTTGGTTTCAGTTTTCCCTTTTGGTCGCGCTCGCTTGCGCCGCGTATACGGTCGTTCAAATCAGGAATTGGCCCCGACTCGGACTTGCCGTAACGGCACTCACGTATCTCCTCCACGTCGATTGGCTCCTGAATAATCCCCTTGTGGGACACGCCCTGCAAGGCGTCGCCGCGCCCCACGGGAATTTGTTCGCCCTAGCCGCGTATTCGCTCCCCTTGGTGGCGGTTGGCTTCAGGAAAGGCGCTATCGAGGACCACATGGCCATACGAATCGGTCGCGCCGTACTGACAAGCGCGGGAGCGATGCTCATTGCCCTCATCAATGTCCAGCTCTTCTCCGGAGGAACTCGGCCCTGGGTTGAGACGGTAGTTGCCATAAGCATGTTAGCGGCTGCGTTCGCCTACTGGAGGCACCACCAAAGCGTCTACGCCACATCCATTTATGCATGCGTTGGGTACATGCTGCTCAGCATCGCGATCGTTCGGTATTTCCCCGCGCCCGGGTTCTACGGCTGGCTCGCCTGGCAAAGCCTGCTCGTCGCGGTGACCGCCGTTGGCTACCGGTCCAAGATCATCATCGTCGCCAATCTCTTCATCTTCGGGGGGATATACTTCACCTACCTTGTCCTGGGCGAGGCCACCGGCCCGGTGGACCTGAGCTTTGCGGTCGTGGCCCTTTTGACAGCGCGGGTTTTGAACTGGAAGAAGGCCAATCTGGATCTACGAACTGAGCTCATGCGGAATCTTTACTTGGGGGCCGCGACAATAGTGATCCCCTACGGCCTGTTTCACACGGTGCCCAAGGGATGGGTAAGCACGTCCTGGCTCGGCGTGGCCATATGCTACCTTTTGGTCAGCGCGATCCTAAGGAATCGGAAATACCGCGTAATGGGCATCGGCACAATCCTGGCCACGGTGATTTACGTGTTCGTGGTCGACCTGTCTCGCCTCGAGCCAGCCTACAGGATCATCTCGTTCCTCATGCTTGGACTCGTTCTCCTCGGGGTCTCTTTGGCGTACTCCAAGCAGCGCCGCCGAGAGCGTGATGCCAGAACAAAGCCGAGCGCGCTCTAGCTCCTCAGCCTCCGCACGTGCACCCGGGGTGGTGTCCCTCAGGCTCTGTCCCCTGATCCGGAAGTTCGTCGGCAAGGTCGCACAGCGTTCGGTAATAGAGCTCGCGGTCGAGGCCAAGGGCGGATGAGGCAAATACCTCCGCATCGTCTGGGGAAGCAAACTCACCGTAATTAACCGTCACCAGGTGATAGAGTGCCAGGTGGGGAATCACTCCCGGACGGGCGCAATAGGCGGGATGAATGTGGAGCGTGAACCCATCCTCCGGCTGCTCACCCTTCGGTTCGGCGAACGCGAACTCCCCGGGCTGCAGGCGCGATTCGTCGAAATCCAATGTACAGGGATACCGGACGCACGAGCGGTCCTTCAAGAGCGCGTCGAGCTCGTCCATACCGAGATTTGGACCATATTTGGAGAATACCTCGGCCCCCTTGCTCTGGACGTGCGCAGTCAACGACTGTTTAGCGCTCTCCGCGGTGAGTTGCGTGGACACGGGGAGGCGGGGGTCAGTGCGGCGCCGGGACCGGTGAATGCTCCACGCCCGCCTCGGGCTCCGGAAGGTGTTCGTTCGCCTTGCTCAGGGTGCCCTGGAGAATCGGAACCGACATGCGCAGGAAGATGGTGTAGCAGAGCAGCCCAAATGCCCAGATCCCCAGGCAGACCAAAGTTTCATTCATGCTCGGCGTGTACTCAATAAGGGCTCCGAGTGGGGTCGGAATGAACCCGGGTATCACCAGCCCCATGCCCTTTTCGATCCAAATTCCCACGATGCAAAGCACACACGCGACATCGAGCCACCTCAGGCTTCGGCTGAGCGGCAGGATCAGCAGGAACATGCTGATCAAATTGAACACGATGGCCGTCCAAATCCAGGGCACGAGCGCATGGTGCCCGTCCAACCCCAGGAATAGGTATTTGGATGAGGCGACATGCAGGTTGCCGCTGTAGAATTCCTTGAAGATTTCATTAATTAAGAGGAACACATTTATGATCATCGAGACCTGGACTATGCTCCGGAGGGTAAGGAGCGCCTTGTCGGTGATGTGGTAGCGGGTGACACGCCGGATCACCTGGAGCGCCAGGATGATGATGGCTGGCCCGGCCGAGAATGCGGATGCAAGAAACCGGGGACCAACGATGGACGAGTTCCAGAAGGGTCGTCCGCCGAGCCCCACGTACAGGAACGCGGTCACCGTATGAATCGACACCGCCCAGACTATCGCGATGAACACGAAGGGTATATAGAACCATTTCGACGGCTTGCGACCCTGATAGCGGCAATAAAGGAGATAACCGCAGATGTGGATATTCAGGAGAAGGTACCCGTTGAGGACGATCACATCCCAGCTGAGCATCGAGCGGGGGAAATTCAGCTGCCCTATACCCGGAATCAAGTGCCAGAACCGGTCCGGCCTTCCTAGGTCAACCGTGACAAACGCCAGGCACATGATGATCGCCGCGACAGCGAGGAGTTCGCCAAAGATCACAAGATCGTGGAGTTCCTCATTGTCGTAGATGTAGACAGGAATGACCATCATCACTGCGGCGGCAGCAACCCCGACCAGGAATGTGAAGTTGGCGATGTAAACGCCCCACGACACCTCGTCGCTCATCCCGGTGACAATCAGTCCATGGACAAACTGATTGCAGTAGGCGTGCAGCCCCAGCAGGGAGAATACCGTAAGCCCCCCCATCCAAGTGTAATAGCGCCAATCTCCAACGAAGGCGATGCGAGCGCAGCGCCAGAGAAAAGTCAGATAATCTCGTGTGGCGTGGATCATTTCTCGAAGTAGTAGAAGAACCGTGGATTCGTGCCCATCTCCTCCTTTAGCTGGATGAAGATGCGCTTCTCGCGAAGGATGTAGGACACCTCGCTGTCCGGATCCAGGATGTTGCCGAATTTCCTCGCTCCCACAGGGCACACCTCAAGGCATGCGGGATATCGACCCACCCGCGTGCGCTGTATGCAAAAGTGGCATTTCTCCATGACACCCTGCTTGCGCGGCCGGTTCCCGAGGTAAGCCATGTTGGGATTCAGTCGCTCCTTGGGAATTTCCGGCTTTGTGAAGTTAAACCTTCGGGCCCAGTAAGGACAGGCCGCCTCGCAGTAGCGGCATCCGATGCACCAGTCGTAGTCAATCACGGTGATCCCGTCCTTCTCCTGCCATGTTGCGTGCACGGGACAGACCTTCACGCATGGGGGATTATGGCACTGCTGGCACTGCACCGGCATGTAGAAAAACCCCTTTTGCGGCACAGCCTCGGGATTGTACAGGTGATCTGCCTTCTCGATGTCCATCGAGCCGTGCGGCAGTTTGAGAACCCTGATGTACTGGATCTCGGGATTGCGCGATTGGTTGTTCTCGGCGACGCAGGCGTGCACGCATTTGCGACATCCTATGCAGCGTGTCAGGTTCAGGCAGTATACGAACTCTACGCCGTCCATCGGCTTTAGGTCGCGCACATGCGGGCGGATGCCATATTGTCGCTGAACCTCGTTCTCGATCCGCTTGATGACCTTAGACATGTCATCCGGCGTCATCTCCTTGTAATATTTCTGCATGAACTCGTCGACCGACGAGTAATCTCCTATCTCCCTGAGGGGCGATAGGCTTGCAGCCAGGGCTCCAAGGCCGGCGAACGCGGCCGACGACCGAAGAAAATTGCGCCGCCCCATGAGGCGGTCTGTTTCGTCGGGGACTGCTGCGGGTGTTGGCTCAGTCGGAGACATGTTCAGGGTGTCGTTGCTTGCGGCGCCTGCGGCTCAAGCAATACAGGTTGGCGTAGGGGGTGGGGAGGGGGCGCGGGCTTGCGCGTCGGGATCCTTGGGGCGTGCGGGTTGTGGCAATTGACGCAATCGAGGCGCTTGAATTCCCCGAGCTGGTGATTCCAGTAGCCGTTCATGCGCCCGTGGACCCCGGCCTCCCAATCCCTGAAATTGGGGCCATGGCAGCTACCGCAAAGGCGCGAGCTCTCAGCGAACTGGAGCTCGTTTCCGTCACGGGTGGAGAACGTCAGCAGGTTGCCCTCATTGTGGCAGTTATAACACAGATTATTCCTGTTGTGGGTTCCGTGCCCCATTTTGATGTCCGAGTGCTCGTCGGGCACGATTAGCACATGCTGGTCGTCGTAGCGAAGGGGCGGCGGGTTCTTCTTTTCGTGGCAGACGTAACACTGGAAGTCCGACAAATCGGCCTTTTCCCTGGCAAGGTCCGCATAGGACTTTCGCCACGCTGTCTGCTCAAGAAAAGACGGATCAACGAGGGGTATCTTGGCCTGGGTGGCCGGCTTCCAGGGAGTTGCCAACAAAACCGCCGCTAGGGCAAGAAAGCCACAGGTTATGCCGGCGAGAACCCAATTGGTCCTGCGCAGGGAGCTTTCGCTCGGCCTCTTCGGGGTAGGGCTCATTACGACGGCCGAACCTAACTTACTTTTTCAGGGACCGGACGCGCTTAACGAGGGCGGTGATCTCATCGTCAGCAAGGCCTTCGATCGGCTTCATCTTAACCTTACCCGACGGGTCCTTGATGCCCTCCTTGATCGCCTTGATAGCCTGTTCGTCTGTGAACGATCCCTGGAATTCGGCATCGGTCATGCTCCTGATCTTGAGCTTCTTTCCCATTTTCGTGTCGCCCTGGCCGTCTTGGCCATGGCAGCTCGCGCACTTGTCCGTCCAGTTTGAGTCGACGTCCGCGGCATAGGATAGGGAACATGCGGCGAGTCCGGCAGCTGCAAGTGAGATACGTAGGTAGTTCATTGGGGTTGTTTTGTTTTACGGTCCCAATATCGGGCTTTTCGCTCAGTGCAGCTACCGAGCGTTTGTTCAAGACTATGCATATTTTGCGGTCCTAATCTGAGTTGAAGCCCGTCTAATCGTTTCCCAACCCGCAAGAGATGCCCACCTCTGCGCAAGCACTGCGTAGTGGTTCCCGCCGGGCAGGAGCATACTGCCCCCACGTCCCATGAAGCCGCACCCCTGGCATGTTTTTACGGTGGCCTTCAGCATTATGGCACTGGCTGGGACGCCGCTGGGTTGGTCCGCAGCAGCTCAGGGCGCGGAAAAGGTAAGGGATTCAGCGCAATCGATTCCAACATCCCCAGAGAAGGCGACTGCCGCCCCCGCGGTCGCCAACAGCGAGTGCATGGACTGCCACGAGGCCGAATTCAAGCCCCGCAGGAAGGGCTTGGCTCCGGAATGGATCGGCGTGAAGCCCGAAGTCTTTGCCCACTCCTCACATGGCAAGCTGAACTGTGTCGACTGCCATGCATCCATAACGGAAACCCCTCATCCGAGCAAACTGCCGGCGGTCGATTGCACGGCGTGCCACGCAAAGGCGCTGCCAAAACACCAGTTCCATCCCAGATTGGCGCAGAGCCCTATTCCGGTGGGAAAGGATACGACGTGCACCGAATGCCACGGAGGTCACGATACCGCTCCCGTAAAATCAAAGGATTTCAGTTTTGTCGATGGGCGCCAGATCGAATCCTGCGGGAAATGCCATGATGCCGAGCATAACGACTATGTGGCATCGGCCCACGGGGTCCGATCGAGCGAAGGCAAGCGGATCACGCCCGACTGCCTTGCCTGCCATGAGAAGCGAATTACGGCTATCGGGAAACAGGAGCATACAGTCGAGCTAAAGCTAGCCCAGGCCAGCCTTTGCGAGTCCTGCCACGTCGAGAAGTCCGAGGTCGCCGACAAGTCGATTCGCGGGGCCAAGTTTGTGGCTTCCTTCAACCAGTCCGTGCACGGGTCCGCGCTCGCGGAGGGGCATGTCAAATCCGCCACCTGCGTCGATTGCCACGGGGCGCACGCGATGAACAAGTCCGCGGTTGCAGGGGCTCGCATCAACCGCCTCCGGATCCCTGAGACTTGTTCAGCATGCCACGAGAAACAGGCTATCGAGTTCGCGAAGAGCGTTCACGCTGAGGCGCTTAGCAGGGGCAATGTCGACTCACCCGTGTGCACGGACTGCCATGGTGAGCATGATATCAAGAGACACACCGACCCGTCCTCCCCGGTCCACAACACGAACCTGGCCCAGCAGGTCTGCGCCGAGTGCCATGCATCGGTGCGCCTCACCAGCAAGTATGGGATGCGGAGCGACTCCTTTAAGACTTTCACCGACAGCTACCACGGACTCGCGGTGAGGGGTGGGGCGGTCGAGGTGGTCAATTGCGCGAGCTGTCATGGTGTGCACGCAATCAAGTCACAGACAGATCCCACCTCGAGCGTCTACAAGGGCAACCTCGTGAAGACCTGCGGCGAGTGCCACCGCGGCGCGAATACTCGATTTGCAATCGGCGCGGTGCACGCAAGCGCGTCGCGTCGCGATACCTCGTCGCTTCTGTATTGGATATCTACCCTGTACGTGGGGTTGATCATCGTCGTGGTAGGCGGAATGGCCCTCCACAACCTGCTGGATTTCCTCAAAAAGACCCGGCGGAAGCTTGCTATACAAAAGGGTGAAATCCAGGAGCATCCGGTTGCCCACAGGCTCTATCTCAGGATGTCGCTCCACGAGCGCCTGCAGCACAGCGTGCTCGTGGTCAGCTTCGTCTTGCTTGTCGTCACCGGATTCATGCTGCGCTATCCCGAGGCATGGTGGGTCGTTGGGATCCGGCAGTTCAGCAGCCGGGCCTTTGACCTGCGTGGCCTAATCCACAGGATTTCGGGCGTCGTTATGATCGCAGGAGGGGTATGGCACATCGGCTACCTTGCATTCACGAAGCCCGGGCGGAAATTGTTCGTCGACCTGCTGCCGCGCTGGCGCGACGTGACCGACCCCTGGCAGGTGCTCAAGTACAACGTCGGACTAGTCCCCGACAAACCCGCGTTCGGCCGGTTCTGCTATATCGAAAAGGCGGAATATTGGGCCCTCGTTTGGGGCACGATGTTGATGGGCGCCACGGGCGCCATTCTTTGGTTTGAGAACACCTCGATGGGATGGTTCACCAAGCTTGGGTTCGACGCCGCGAGGACGGTGCATTTTTACGAGGCCGTTTTGGCAACCCTCGCCATCATAGTCTGGCACCTGTATTTCGTGATATTTAACCCGGACGTCTACCCGATGAATCTCGCCTGGCTGACCGGACGCATGTCCGAGCGCGAAATGATCGAGGAACATCCCCTGCAACTTGAGGAGATGAAAGCTGAGGAGAGGGCCGCCGGGAACGCCCCGGAAGCTTCCGACCCTGGTGTACCTCCCGCGAACCCGTCGGCCGGCGTAAACGACGGCCCAATAGAGGACCTGCCGGACGGTCCGGACGACTCCTAACAGGCACCGCGGTCAGGGTTTTGTCCGGGCGCTAAAGCTCCTCCACCTTTCCAGGGGCTGGAGCGCCAAGCAGGCGATCGCCAGCTGACTAAGGCCAAACGCGATCAGCCAGTAGAAGGCTGCCTCCATAAAACCATAGCTGTGTAGCCCGATGCCCAGCATGTTGACGCCGAACCAGCTCCAGCCGGTCACGATGTTTCCGAGCACGGCCATGACCATGAGCCCTCTCGATTCGATGAGTCCCGCCGATCGGGCATGGAGAATCACCGTATTCCAAAGTACGATGAGCAGGGCGCCATTTTCCTTTGGATCCCAGCCCCAGAAGCGACCCCACGATTGGTCGGCCCAGATCCCCCCGAGCACCGTGCCGACAAGGCTGAAGAGCGTGGAAAAGCAGATGACCCCGTAGACCATCCTGCTGAGTTCATCGGCTGTCTTCGCATCTAGGGAGCGACTTAGAAGCCCGCGGCCGATATAGATCAAAGCAAGGAAGCCCGCCAGGAACGTAGCCGCGTAACCCAAGGTCACGACGACCACATGCGTTGCCAGCCAAAAGTTGGAGTCGAGCACGGCGCGCATCATTTCCATGGTGTCCCCGGAGAGGGAAAGGTGATGGGCGATCAGGAGGGTCGCAAAGCCGATCATCGAGGCGGCAACGGAACCCACTGCGTTCTTGAATCTCGCCTCGAGAACGAGGCAGAGGCTCACTGCGCCCCAGCCCACAAAGAGTGCGGAAGAGTAGAGGTTTGTGACCGGCGGCCTTCCCTCGATCCACATGCGGGCCGCAATCCCCAAGGTCGTTACCACCCAAGCTAGCGTCAGAACCCAAAACGAGGACTTTCCCAGGGCCTTTGGGGACCGAAGCCACGATAACACGCCCAGCAAGAATGCAGAGCTGTAGAGCAACATACCCGCGTAGAAGGGCTCGGCATGGTTGAACCATGACTCAAATCGAACTTTTTCGGTGAGCCCGCGACTGCGTTCCCTTTGTCGTCTTCCAAATGCTTCGACTGACAAATCGAAAGCCCCAGTGTCCCGTGCGCGCCAAGCATGCCCAATCCGTGCAAATTCGAGAGCATCGGCATCGACCCTGTGATTGGTCAGACCCTCGGCGAGAGCCGCGCCCACAGATCGCCAACCAGACGGCACGCCTGCCGACGGGGCGATCAGCCTCAGATTTCCCATCTGCTCCATATACGAGAACCTATCTGACATCGCCTTAAGGGAAGCTACGGCTCCTGCCGGCACTTCGGCTTCCCGCGGATGACTGGACACTTCCATTCCGGACGCGAATTCGAGGAGCGATGAATAGAAATCAGGCAAGTCCGGAGGTTGCGCGCTGCTTCTTAGACGAAGGTAGATCTCTATGGCATTGCGCATCTCAACGAGCTTGCGTTGGTAGGGTGAACGCGAGTCGGGTGAGACCGCATCGGCATTTCGAGCCTGGCGCTCCAGCTCTCCTAGCCGGGGCTTGAGCTGCGCAAACGAAAACCGAGACCGCCTCGAGGGACCGAACCCGACTACCGCGAAGGCACGCTTTAGCCCATCGGGGTAGCTGATGCGGGTTTCGGCATCGCCCATTCCTAGAACCTCGCGAAGCTCCTTGGAGTCGACAATGAAGGTCGGGTACGTGTCAGCCCGGTCGGGATCAAAGAGGACATCCGCTATCCAGGCGTCTGGATCCGCAACTAAGTACTCGCCCGTCTCAGGAAGTCGGACGTCCTGGCGTCCCTGGATCTTCAGTAGCGTGGACCGAGCGACCGAGTCGAGTGGCTTGACTCGCCCTCCATCAAGCACGGCCAGCCGACCCAACGCGCCTACGTCCGCTCCGGGATGAACACTTCTGGGCCATAGCGAAAAGGCAACAAAGCCTCCCGCTAGACACACCGCGATGCACGGCGCGAGAAGCTCGCGCCTAGTCGATGTCCTCAGACTCCCATTAGGAGCGGTCCTGCCACTACCCGCGGGCCGAGGTGCAGAGAAGAGAAGGCAGAGAAAAAAGTGAGCGGTCATGCCAACGCCCATCATCAGGCAGGCGAAGTACGGCACGCTCCAACCCGGGTTTTTAACGACCTCGAACACGGACGATTTTCCGGCAAGATTCATCTGATACTGATAGAACGTGAATTGCCCGATCCTAAGTGGCTCATTCATCGCAATTGCGACATCTCTGTATTCCTTTGCCTTGGGGCCACTTACCCTAACCCGGCTCACGAAGTTCCTGGGGATGTCGGTACCCGGGTAGAGGTCGTTCTTGATTCCTTGCAGGGTAAGCGTAACGGGCAGGTATGTCCTTTCGGGTCTGAGCAGAATCTTCCATTCACGACCGGCAACCGAGAAGGTTTGGGAATCAGGAAGGAAGGGTGAAACTAGCCACGTGCCCAGGTATTTGCCTGCCGCGGAGATTCTGACGTAGGCGCCCGGAAAGTCAGATTCCTCCCCACCCGAACTCGGGGCCATGGGCACTAGGCGCATCCGGGCGCCCAACCCGCGGTCGGCGAGACCCGGGCTCCCGCTCGCCTCGATCGCCGCATTGGAGTGGTATTCGACCACGGAAACTGCGAACGGCAGTTCGGGGGCCGAAATTGCACCTTTTTGGGAGAATCGGGCGCCATTCAACACGACCTCCCGATCACCGGGCCGGTCGCTCAAGCCAATTATCGCCAACTCAAAACTCCGAACGCTTTCCGAGTATCCTCGCGTCTCGCCGACTTCTAGTCGGAGCGTGCTCTCTCTTCTCAGGATGCCTGTAAAGAGTTCACCCAGAAGGAGCACTACCACGCCAGCGTGCACCAGGTTCAGGCCCAACCTACGCCATGATGTGTCCCAGCGAATGACATAAGAGCATGCTAGGTTCGCCAAGAGCAGCCCGCCGATAAAATAGCCGCCGGGAAAGACTGGCACCGAGACCCCAGTTCCCGGAATGCCCCACTGGACCACAATGCTGCGGAAATACTTTTCCTGAATTTCCCAGATCCCAAGGTGGGTTTGGTCAAGCGTCGCGGCAAATACCAGCACCATGGAAACGACGAGCAGGCCAACGGTCGTCCGCAGGGAAGCGAGCCCCCCGAAGAGAACCCGCATGAGGTTTTTTGTGTCCGTAATTGTCAAAACGCGGGTTGCAGCCTCAGACGGTTAAGGCCGCCGCATCCCCTAGTCGAGAGACCACTTTGAGGCCGAAAAAGGCACTCTGGGTGTCGTTTCGCCCCAAACTGCCTGTTGAGGGGCGGCGATATTGACGGGAACGCCTATTTGGCCTGCGGATTTGATGGATTAAACGCCACCTTAAGGGCTCCAGAAGCCAGCGAAATGCGGCGGCGCCTTCGCTCTAGAAATAAGGAGAATGGCGCCTCGCGAAGGCCTTTCCCGCGTTCTAAAAACTCGCGTTTGGACGCTCGGGTAATCTGCGCATCTAAAATGACAAGATCTGCGCAGCAGCAGTGATTAGCACATGGCACAATGGCCGTCGGTTCACCCATTCCCGCCCATATCTCCATGTCCAACAGCGGCCTCACAACGAAACCACGCTTCGTAACCTACGATGCAAACGAGGCAGTTTCCTCGGTTGCCTACCGCCTTAACGAGCTGATCGCTATCTACCCGATCACGCCCTCGTCCACGATGGCGGAGACCTGCGACGAGTGGGCCGCCGCGGGCAAGCTCAACCTCTGGGGCCAGGTGCCCCGCATCGTAGAGATGCAGTCAGAGGGTGGGGTGGCGGGAGCTGTGCACGGGGGCCTTCTCGGGGGCGCCCTAACGACTACGTTCACGGCGTCGCAGGGACTCCTCCTAATGATTCCCAATCTCTACAAGATCGCCGGCGAGCTATTGCCCTTCACAATGCACGTGAGCGCACGCGCGCTCGCCGCCCAGGGCCTTTCGATCTTCGGCGACCACCAGGATGTGATGGCATGTCGAGCCACCGGCTGCGCCCTCCTGTGCAGCAATTCCGGGCAAGAGGCGCATGATTTTGCGCTCATCTCGCACGCGGCAAGCTACAAGTCGCGGATCCCGTTCATCCACTTTTTTGACGGCTTCCGCACCTCTCACGAGGTTTCCAAGCTCTCAGTCCTTTCGGACGACGACCTGCGCGCGGTCATCGACGAGGGCGACCTTGCGGCATTCAGGTCGAGGGCAATGACGCCCGACAAACCTACACTGCGCGGTACGGCACAGAATCCCGACGTCTATTTTCAAGGGCGCGAGGCGGTGAACGGCTTCTACGACGCACTTCCGAAGATCGTCCAGGCAACCATGGACAAATTCGCTGCAGTGACGGGCCGCAGCTACCACCTTTTCGACTACCACGGGCACCCCCAGGCCGAGCGGGTCATTGTCGCCATGGGATCAAGCATCGAGACGATTGTTCAGACGGTCGACGGGATGGTGGCCAAAGGGGAAAAGGTGGGAGTAATCGCCGTCAGGTTGTTTCTCCCTTTTGACGTTGATTCCTTCCTCGCTGCTCTTCCGAAGTCCGTTAAGGCAATTGCGGTCCTCGACCGCACCAAGGAGCCGGGCTCCATCGGCGAACCCCTCTACCTGAGCACCATCGCTGCCCTAGCCAAGGGACGCCTCCCGCTTGCCAGCTCATCCTCCGTGGTCGGCGGGCGTTACGGCCTTGGATCAAAGGAGTTCACCCCGGGTATGGTGAAGGCTGTCTTTGAGCACATCGCTACGAAGGACCCACGCAATCACTTCACGGTCGGGATCACAGACGACGTAACCGGCACTTCGCTTCCCTTCGACGCGGACTTCGACGTGGATATGACGGGTGTCAGGCAATGCGTGTTCGTAGGCCTCGGTGCTGACGGCACCGTGGGTGCGAACAAGAATTCGATCAAGATCATCGGAGAACAGACCAGCAACTTCGCCCAGGGGTATTTCGTCTACGACTCCAAGAAGTCGGGATCGATGACAACCTCTCACCTGCGCTTCGGACCCAAACCGATTCGAGCGCCCTATTTGGTGCGAAAGGCCGATTTTGTCGCCTGCAGCCAATTTAGCTTCGTCGGGCGCACTGACGTCCTGCGCTACGCAGCCCCGGGCGCCACGGTACTGCTCAATTCACCCCTTGGGCCGGAGGAAACCTGGAAGAAGCTGCCGAGGGAGTGGCAGACCGCACTCATTGAGAAGAAGCTGCACCTCTACGTGATCGATGCCACTCATGTAGCCCAGGCAAGCGGCATGGGCCGTCGCACCAACACGGTCCTGCAGACCTGCTTCTTTGCGCTGTCGGGCGTCCTCTCCCAAGACGAGGCCATAAAGCATATCAAAAAGGCCATCGACAAGACCTACGGGAAGAAGGGCGAGCAGATCGTTAAGATGAACTATGCCGCTGTCGACGCGGCCCTTGCCGGCATGCACGAGGTCAAGATCCCGGCTACCGCGGAGTCCGACGCCCTCGCGACCGTGCCGCCAGCATACATCGACGCGCCCACTTTCGTCCGCGAGGTAACGGCCCGCCTCCTGGCCGAGGAGGGCGATCTAATGCCCGTGAGCGCGATACCCCTTGACGGCTGCTGGCCCACAGGCACGGCACGGTTCGAGAAACGCAATATCGCCCTAGAGATCCCCTCCTGGGATTCGTCGATCTGCATCCAATGCAACAAGTGCGTCATGGTCTGCCCTCACGCCGCCATCCGCGCCAAGTTCTTCGCCCCGGATGCTCTTCGCGACGCTCCTGCCGAATTCCTGTCCGTTCCCTTCCGATCCACGGAATTTCCGGGCCAGCGCTATACGATCCAGGTGGCACCCGAAGATTGCACCGGATGCTCGCTCTGCGTCCAAGTTTGCCCGGCAAAGGACAAGACAAACCCCAGGCACAAGGCGATCGACATGGTCCCCCAGCCGCCACTCCTTGCAAAGGAACGCACAAATTGGGACTTCTTCTTGAAGCTACCCGACCCGGATCGCGCCAAGCTGGATTTTACAACCGTTAAGGGATCCCAGTTCGGCGTGCCGCTCTTTGAGTTTTCGGGCGCCTGCGCAGGATGCGGCGAGACACCGTACGTGAAGCTCCTCAGCCAGATGGTAGGGGATCGGCTCCTGATCGCCAACGCGACCGGCTGCTCCTCCATCTACGGTGGCAACCTCCCGACAACCCCCTATTGTTCGGACAAGCAGGGACGCGGCCCAACCTGGGCCAACTCGCTATTTGAAGACAACGCGGAGTTCGGCCTTGGGATGCACCTAGCCGTCGAGCAGCGGGCCAAGAGCGCCCGCGAGATGCTGGCCCGCCTGGCAGAGAGGGTGGGCCCCGAGTTGGCCGGCGCACTCGCTTCGGCGGATCAAAGCACCGAGGCCGGAATCGCAGCCCAGCGCGAGAGGGTCCTGGCGCTCAAGCGCGCCCTAAGCGGTTTCAGGGATCCCGATGCCTTGCGGCTCGCGGCTCTCGCCGACGAACTCGTTAAGAAATCGGTCTGGATCCTTGGAGGTGACGGCTGGGCCTATGACATCGGATACGGAGGCCTTGACCACGTCCTCGCCTCCGGAGCGAATGTGAAGATCCTTGTCCTCGACACAGAGGTCTACTCCAACACCGGTGGGCAGGCTTCGAAGTCGACGCCCATGGGGGCAGTCGCCAAGTTTGCCGCTGGGGGCAAAGCGATCGCAAAGAAGGACTTAGCTCTGATCTCCATGCAATACGGGCACGTCTACGTAGCCCGAGTCGCATTTGGCGCCAAGGATAGCCAGACGATAGCGGCGTTCCGTGAGGCCGAAAGCTACAACGGCCCCTCCCTCATCATAGCCTACTCGCACTGCATTGCTCACGGGTTCCCTCTGCACCTGGGCTTGGAGCAGCAAAAGCTTGCTGTTGAGACGGGCTATTGGCCGCTGTTCCGTTACGATCCGCGGCTTGCCGAGAAGGGCGAGGTCGCCCTGCGGCTGGACTCCGGGCCCCCGAAGTCGGAACTCTCAAAGTTCACAGCAAACGAGACCCGGTTTGGCATCCTCAAGAACATCAACCCGGAACGGGCCACCGAGCTCGGCGCGCTCGCACAGACGCAGGTCCGCCAGCACTACGCGCTCTACCAGCAACTCGCCGCCCCGGTATCGCCCAGCAGCAACGGCCATACGCCACCTAGCCCAGCGCCCACGGTTGCCTCAGTCCCCCAAACCCCTTCCTCACGGTCATGAATCTCGAAACCACATACCTTGGCCTCAAGCTCAGCAACCCCCTGATCGTGGGGGCCTCCCCGTTCTCGGAGGAGGTCCATGTCGCCTGCCAACTTCAGGACGCGGGTGCGTCCGCATTCGTCATGCGCTCCCTCTTTGAGGAGCAGATAGACGCGGAACAACGCGCCTTGATCCACCTGATCGAGACCCCGGCGGAAAGCAACGCCGAGGCGACGTCGTATTTCCCGGCTTTTGCGGAATATCAGCTGACCCCCGACCGCTATCTCAAGCAGATTGAGAACCTGAGGGCTGCCCTGAGCATACCGGTCATCGCTTCCCTAAACGGGTGTCGGCCTGGAGGCTGGACCGACTACGCGGCAAAGATGGAGTCTGCTGGCGCGAGTGCCATTGAGCTCAATCTCTACCAGCTTGCGACTGACCCGGCACTAGATGCCGAGCAGGTGGAAAACGAAATGCTGGAGACCGTGAGCCTGGTCACCGCCGCGGTGAACATCCCGGTATCAGTGAAACTCTCCCCGTTTCACACATCACCGGTGAATTTTGCCGTTGCGCTCGAGCGGGTGGGGGCCACCGGGATCGTGCTTTTCAACCGTTTCTACCAGCCCGACTTCGACATCGAGCAGCTTGAGGCAAAATCGCAGCTCAAGCTTTCGGATCCCAGCGAACTCCTGCTTCGGCTGAGGTGGCTCTCCATCATCTCGCCGCACCTTCGCGGCTCGCTCTCGGCCACTGGCGGGATCCACAGCTCCGATGATATCGTGAAGGCAATCCTCGCGGGCGCGAACACCGTTCAACTCGTCTCAGTCCTCCTCAAACACGGGCCCCGAGTGCTCTTTAGCCTCCTCGACGGCCTCGAGGGCTGGATGAAGGAGCACGAGTACGACAGCATCAATGAGTTTAGGGGCGCAATGAACCTGAAGCGGTGCGCTGACCCGGCAGCCTTCGAGAGGGCCAACTACGTGCGCATCCTGCAGAGCTGGCGGGTTTAAAGACCTCAGATTTGCCGTACTGTAGGTGCTAGGTCCCTGAAGTCCCGGGCCCGCGTTGCGACCAGGCTGCGCTTTGCCCGCTTCTAGCGTCGTCGCACCCCTTCGGTCGCTCAGCCTAGTCCTAGAACAGGCTGAGGATCAGTGAGGGTCTTAGGCCAAGCAGGACGATAAGGACCGCCGCCAAGGCCAGCGTCGTAGCTGCCACAGGCGCCACAACAATCCGTGTGGCTCCCTGGGCCGCCGGGGTCACGAGCGCCTGCTTCAGCACGATAAGGTAGTAATAGAGCGCCACGGCGCTGAGGGCGATCGCTAGTACCACGAGCCATCCAACTGGCCCGCCCAAGCCCCCTAGGCGAAGAACCGACGCAAAGACCGAGAACTTGCCGAAGAATCCAGCCAAAGGAGGTATCCCTGCCAGCGAAAGCGTGAAGATGGCCAGGCAACCCGTAAGGAACGGCGCCCGCTGAAAGAGCCCCCCAAGGTCCGTAATCTTCTGGCAGGGCCCGCTCTTCTCGACCACGGAAATGACCGTGAAAGCCCCGGCTACCGCGATCCCGTAAGTGAAGGCATAGTAGAACAAGGGTCCGACTCCGAAGTCTCCAACGGCAATCACGCCCAGAAGAAGCGCTCCCGAATGCGAGATAGCCGAATAGGCGAGTAGACGGCGAATGTTGGTCTGCGCTAGGGCCCCAAAGTTTCCGACGAGCATCGAAAAACCCGCGACAGCGGCGAGAGCCGGAACCCATCCCGGCGCGAGCGGTAAAGAGGACGCGTCGCCGGAAACTGGGTAAAAGCCGGTCCACAGTATCCGGGTAAAGAACGTGATTCCTGCCAGCTTAGAGGCGGATGCTATGAACGAAGCGGATCCTGTAGCGGCACCCTCGTAGACGTCAGGCGCCCAAAGATGGAAGGGCGCAGCCGCGGCCTTAAAGCCGAAGGCAACGAGGACCATGATCAATGCCACCATGAGGAGGGGCCCCGGGGCATGTGCCGCAAGTCGGGCCGCGATTTCGGGTAGATCGACTGAGCCCGTGAGCCCGTAGATCAGGCTGAAGCCAAAGAGGAGGAACGCGGCCGCCATTCCCCCAAACAGAAAGTATTTGAGGCCAGCCTCGGCCGCTTCCGGCCGCGCCTTGTCAAAACCCGCCAGAATGTAGAGGGACAGGCTCGCAAGTTCGAGGGCGAGGAAAGCCACAAGGAGCTGCTGTGTCGCGGCCATCAGCGTGAGTCCAGATGCCGCAAAGAGCATGATGGCCACGTATTCGGCACTATGGCGGAGCTTTTGGCCCGACGCCACGGTGCCCAGAGCGATCAGGGTCAGAGACAATACTCCGATGCGCGTCGCGACCGCGAGACGATCGAGGATAAGCACGCCGCCGAATACGGGACCATAGGGCCCGCAGCACGCCAGACAGCCCGCTACGACCACGGCAGCCGCGCCCACCGCGAGAGAAGCCCGGTACCTTAGGGATTCGGACAATCGCCGAAGAATCGAAAGGTCGAAGCCCAGCACGGCCAGCGCGCCGATGATCAATGCTCCCTCCGGCCTTAGCGCCTCAAAAAGCGTCCTATAGTCCAGGCTCACAGGGCACCCCCCTTTAGCACGGCCTGGAAGAACGGCGCCTGCAGCGCCGGCCTGATCAATTCGAGGAGGAGGTCCGGCTTCAGTCCCACCAGGATCGTCGCGCCGAGAAGCAGGGCCGCACCGCATTTCTCGGGAAGCGTAATCGGGGGAAGCGGGGGAAGGGGCGCCGAGCCGGCGGCGGCCTGGCCGAAAAAGGACACCTGGATAACCCGGAGCGTGAACGCCGCCGCAATCAAGACGCCCACTGCGGCCAATGCCGCCGCCCACGGGGCTGCCTGCCAGGTGCCTATCAGGATCGTGAGTTCGGCTGGAAAGCCGCTGAAGCCAGGCATGCCCATCGATGCCAGGCCGGCCAAGACAAACACCGTGGCCGCAAAAGGGAGCCTTTGGTAAAGTGCCATTCCACGGAGTTCAGCCAGCTTCCGAGTGTGCGTCCTTTCGTAGACCATGCGCCCCACCACGGCAAAGAGCAGGCCGGCGATGACACCGTGAGAGAACATCTGGAGCACCGCGCCGCTCACAGCCCGGGCATTCGCAGCTGCGAGTCCCAGGAGGACAAACCCCATATGGCTTACGCTCGAGTACCCGATAACGAACTTGAAATCCTCCTGGACCAAGGCGACCAGGCCCGCGTAGATGATCCCTATAACCGCAAGCCACGCGATCATCGGCTGCCAGAACACGAATCCCAGCGGAAAGAGCGGCATCGCAACTCGCAGGCACCCGTAGGCGCCGAGCTTCATTACCACTCCGGCGAGCAGCATGGAGGCTGCCGTTGGTGCTGCAACGTGGCCAGTCGGTGCCCACGTATGAAAGGGGAACATTCCGGCCAGGACCGCAAATCCCAGAAACACCAGTGCAAACATCCCAACCTGCTGCCCATGCGAGAAGCCTACGGCGACCCTCGCCAATTCGGCGACGCCGAAGCTGTGCGCGCCGCCGGCAGCATAGGCCCAGAGCAGCCCTGCAAGGACTAATGCGCTTCCTGCAAAGGAATAGAGAACCAGCTTCATTGCCCCGTATTCGCGGTTTGTGGAGCCCCAGATGGCGATCAGGAAGTATTTCGGCACGATCGCTATCTCGTAGAAGACGAAGAAGAGGAATGCGTCTGCGCTCAAGAAAACGCCATAGACACCACCGATGAGCGCGAGGAAGAAGGCGAAGAATTCGCCTGTCCGTTCAGTGATATTCCACGAAAACAAGATTCCCGCCGTTGCCGCCAGTCCCGTGAGGACGACAAGCGTCAGGCTGATGCCGTCGGCTGCAAGGTGGTAGCGGATCCCCATCTGCGGTATCCAGGGGGCATCGACCAATGTCACGGGGCCAGCCGCGTCTGGAACAAAATGAATGGCGGAAAAAAGGGCTATTCCCCAGGCGGTAAGGGCGCTGGCGAGGGCAACGATGCGAGCGAGCGTCGGCGACCGGCCGCCCACGGCGAGCGCGAGGAGTGCCCCGGTAAAGGAGACATAGATCGTGCAGGGCAGGGCGTTCATGGCATCGCGAGATGGGAGACCCAGGTGTTCACCAGGGGATTGATGAGCACCGTGAGAAGCTGGGGAAACAGTCCAAACAAGAACATGAGCCCGACGAGTGGCAACAGGGTCGCGACCTCGATGGCCGAGAGGTCGGCAAACGGACCTTTTCCGGCTCCGATTCTCGGGCCGTGGAACACACGCTGCCAGAAGGTCAAAAGGAAGAATGCCGTGGCGAACAGGCCCAGGGTCGAAATTGCCGCCGCCCACGGCACGAGTCCGAACACGCCGCGGAAGACCAGGAACTCACCCACGAACCCGTTCAGCCCGGGCAGTCCCAGCGACGAAAACATGGAGATTCCGCACAGTCCCGCAAAAAGCGGTGCAACAGTCCTGACACCCCCGAAATCCCCAATTCCGCGCAGCCCACCTGAACGGACCTCCAGGACGCCGACACAGAAGAACAGCGCAGCCGCGGATATCCCGTGGTTGAACATCTGCAGGATCGCGCCCGTGAGCGCGGCCGCGGCCGCATCCGGGCCCGGCCGCGAAATGGCGCATATGGCAAAGAGCGCGAGGAGACAGTAGCTCAGGTGGTTAACCGAGGAGTACGCCACCATGCGCTTCAGGTCGGTCTGTCGCATCGCGGCAAAGGCGCCGAAAATCACCCCGCCGACCGCCAACCAAAGCAGGGCCGGCGCAAATGTGTGCAGGGCAGACGGGAATAGCGGCCATAGGATCCGCAGGAAACCGTAAACGCCCATCTTTGACATCACGCCCGTGAGGAACATGGACACCCCTGTCGGCGCCTCCGCGTAGGCCGCCGGCAGCCACGTATGGAACGGGAAGAGCGGCACCTTCACGGCGAGCCCAAGGAGCACGCCAAGAAAGATCGCCGTGGGCCATATCCCGCCTAGGGCCGTCAGCTTAACCGCGAGCGTCCCATTCGCCGCCAGCGCGGTGAGCTCACCGAAATCGAATGTGCCCACAGCTAAAGAGATCCCTGCAAATCCAAGGAGCATGAAGGCACTGCCACCGATCGTGTAGATCACGAACTGGTAAGCGGATCGCGTGGCACCGGCGCCCCCCCACAGGCGTATCAGGAAATAGGCTGGAACGAGGCTGAGTTCCCAAAAGAGGAACCAGGGCACAAAGTCCAAGGCAAGAAAGACGCCCAAGGCCGCACCCTGCAGGAGGAGGAAGAGGATGCAGAGCAGCCTCGGATTGTTGGCCTGGCTCCAGGACGCGAGGAGCGAGAGCGGCGCCACGACGCCCGTAAGAAGGACTAAGATCAGGCTTAGTCCATCCAAGCCGAGGCGGAACCGGACACTCAGGGAGGTAATCCAGTCGTGGGACTCTGGGAACTGGTACCCGGCAGCGGAGGGATCGAAGCCGCAGAGAGCAACGCCGGCGAGAAGGAGCGTGGAAAGGCTGAAGGTAAGCGCGAGTAGGCGCGCCGCGCGGGGCCCAAGGCCGGGCGAAACCAGGAGGACGAATGCGCCCACCCAAGGCATGAAAATGAGGAGGGAGAGCACGGGAAAGCTCATCGGGCCCCTCCCATCATCGCCAGAATCGCCAGCACAACAAAACCGAGCGCCACGATTCTAAGGTAGCCGTGGGTCTCGCCGGTTTGGGCCCGGGAATAGAGCTTGCCGACCGAGCGGATCTCCTCGCTCGCAGCGTTAAACCCGGTGTTCAAGACCTCATCGTCCGTCTCTTTGTTGAAATGCCCCGCAGTTTCCCCAAAGCGTGCCAAAAGGTTGATCAACCCGCCCCATACGTTGCTGTCCATCCAGTCGGAGAGCGCAGCAAAAGAGAGGTTTAAGCGACCGACGGTCGCTGCATACAGCTCGTCGAATTTGAAGCGCGCACCCGCGAAGGCGAAGGCACGCGGCCAGGTTGACTCAAGCGGATCCTCTGCTGCCGCTGACTGCCGCAGGCGCCGCGCATAGAGGGCCCATCCCGCACCCAGGCCCGAGCAAACCAACAGGACCGAGAGGACGATGAGACTGGCACCCTCTAGGAGCGAATGCTTCTCCATCGGAAGGCCGGTGAGCGTCGACTGGAGCCACGGCCAGACCGGGGTGCCAAGAAATCCGAGAATCACCGAGCAGGCAGCCAACAGCACAAGCGGCACCGTCATCACGGCTGAATTCTCGTGCGCGTGATCCGCTTCCTTGGAACGGGCCTTCCCCAGGAATACCTCTGCCACGAGGCGGGTCATGTAGAATGCCGTGAGGACCACAGCAGCCAGAGCGATGACAAGCGGGATCGACGAGACATCCCATTCATATGCGGCATGCAGGATAGCCTCCTTGCTCCAAAACCCGGAAAAAAGGAACGGCACGCCAGCGAGCGCCATCATCCCGATGGCAAACGTCAGGAAGGTGACCCGCATCTTGGGCCCGAGGCCCCCCAACTTGCGCATGTCCTGCTCGTGGTGCGCCGCGTGGATCACCGAACCGGCGCCCAGGAATAGCAGGGCCTTGAAGAAGGCGTGCGTAAGGAGGTGGAAGATTGCCGCCACCCAGGATCCCACGCCAAGAGCGATCATCATGTAGCCGAGCTGGGACACCGTCGAGAATGCGAGGACGCGCTTGATGTCGTTTTGGGCCACCGCGATGCACGCCCCGAGGAGAGCCGTGATGGCACCGATGAACGCGACGGCCGTGAGCGCGTGGAGCGGCACGTGGGCGAGGGCCTGGTCCGCCGACATGAGCGGATAGACCCGGGCGATCAGGAACACGCCGGCTGCCACCATCGTGGCGGCATGGATGAGGGCGGAGACGGGCGTGGGTCCCTCCATCGCGTCCGGCAGCCACACATGCAGGGGAAACTGGCCCGACTTTCCGATAGCCCCGCAGAAGATCAGTAGGCCGATCGCCGTGGACACGGCTAGACCGCCAAAAGTCACCTGGGACGATAGGGTCCCCAGCGCGGCTGACTCGAGCACCCCTCGCCCCCCGTCAAAGAAAAGGAGGGAGCCGGACGCATTGTTAAGCCAGAGCATGCCCACGAAGAAGCCTAGGTCGCCTATGCGGGTCGTGATGAAGGCCTTCTTTGCCGCCGCCGCTGCCGAGGGGCGCGTGAACCAGAAGCCAATCAACAGGTACGAAGCGAGCCCGACTAGTTCCCAGGAGATGAAGACGAGCAGCAGACTGTTCGAGATGATGATCCCCAGCATCGCCGCGGCAAACAGGCTCAGGAAGCAGAAGAACTGCTTGAAGTTCTCGTCCTCCTTCATGTAGCCGAGGCTAAAGACAAAGATGAGCGTGCTGACAAAGGTCACCATGACGCACATGAGCGCCGTCAGCGGGTCGAGAAGCCATCCCAGGCGGACCGAACCGCCGCCGAGCTGGAACCATTCGAAATTGGAAACCTGGTGCACGCCGGTGCTCCCGAGGGCGGAGGACAACGCCATGCACGAGAGGAGAAAGGAGGCAATGATCGTCACCAGAGCGGCCGAGGATGCCACGCCCCTTGCACGCCTTGGCACGAGCGCTCCCAGCGCCGCGGCCAGGAGCGGCAGCGCGGGGATAAGCCAAAGGAGGTGGACGGGGAGTTTCATGGTGGATTGCCGTCTAGCCCTTCAGTCGGACTGCCTCCTGCAGCCGGATACTCCTCTGCCTGCGGTAAATGGAGATGACCAGGGCAAGGCCGACTGCGGCCTCCGCGGCAGCGACGGCGACCGAGAAGGCCACGAACACGATGCCGGTCGCGGGGGCTGGCGAGGGTCCATAGCGCCAGAAGGCGACAAAGTTAAGGTTTGCCGCGTTGAGCATGAGCTCGATGCCGAGCAGCACGAGGATGCTGTTGCTGCGGGAGAGTGCGCCCGCAAGACCAATGCAGAAGAGGAGGCTCGAAAATACCAGGCAGAGCTCGAGGGGATGGTGGATCACTTGGGTCCCTCCTTCTTGCTCGCGCCATCGGTGGAAGCGATCACGACGCCACCGAGAGTGGCGACCGTGAGGATCATCCCAATCACGAGAAGTGCCGCGGCGTGGGTTCCCATGAGCTCCGTGCCGATCTGCCGGACGTTTGCCGAGGGTCCCTGGGAAATGCCGCTCGGAAGTGGCGTGAGCAAGACGGCGTAGAGGAGTACCGCGAGCACCGCGCCAGCCGCGAGCACCGCGGACACGGCCCGGCTCTGGGTGTCTGGGGATACCGCCATGTCGGCCCGCGACCTCCGGGTCAGCAGTACCGCAAAAAGGACCACCATCGAAACGGCGCCGACATAGACAAGGACCTGGGCGAAGGCGACAAACTCCGCACCTGCAAACAGGTAAAAGACCGAGACCCCAATCCAGCTGCCGATCAGCAGGAGGACGCTGTGAATCAGGTTGCGAAGCAGCATCGCGGTCGCCGCGGAGCAGAGGGTCACTAGCGCGATCAGGATGAGGAGGGCCGTGGTCATGGCGCGTAGCTGTAGGTTCGGGGCGTCAGTCCTGAGCTCAGCCTCCGGCCCAGGAGGACGAAGGGGACGACAACGAGGATCACCGCCACCGTGCAGCGGGCGGCAAGGAGCGGGCCCGTCCAGCCGAAGCTGAGGGACCAGAAGGCGGTGGTCCCGAGGTTGACGAGCGCAAGAGGTACCAGGAATTTCCAGGCGAAACGTGTGAGTTGATCAATCCTAAGCCTTGGGAACGTGGCCCTGATCCAGATGAAGCCCATGAGGAGCGTGATCAGCTTCGCGCCGAACCAAACGTAGGAGGGGATGAACTCGAGCGAGGGAAGAGGCGCGTGCCATCCCCCCAGGAAGAGCGTCACCGCCATGCCGCTGAGTGCGGTCATGCCGAAGTACTCCGCCATGAAAAAGAAGACGTACTTGCATCCGCTGTATTCGGTCAGGTGGCCGGCGATCAGCTCGCTCTCGGCCTCCGGCAGGTCGAAGGGCGAGCGGTTCGACTCGGCTAGCGCTGCGACCATGAAGATCACGAATCCGGCAAGGCCCCAGGGCGTGAACACGTGCCAAGTGGGCATCCAACCCCAGCGCCAGGCCGACTGTGCCGCGACAATGCCCGTGGTGGAGAGTGTGCCCGAGATCATCACCACCGGAAGCCACGAGAGCAGCAGCGGCAGCTCGTAGCTGATCAGCTGGGCCAAGGCCCGCATCGCCGCCAGGAGCGAATACTTGTTGTGGCTCGACCAGCCGGCCATAAACACGGCCAACTCGGTGGTTGCCCCGACGCAGAAGAAGTAAAGGACTGCAGCGTCCAGCTCCACTGGGATCAGGTGCCGGCCGTAGGGAATGACCGCGAAGGCCAGGATGGATGAGGCCAGCAGCGTAACCGGAGCCAGGAAGTGCAGGAGATGGTCGGCGTCGCGCGGGACGATGTCCTCCTTGGAAAGCATCTTGATCCCGTCAGCAATGGGCTGGAGCAGGCCAAAGGGGCCCGTCCGGTTGGGGCCCGGGCGGTTCTGCACCCTGCCCAGTATCTTTCGCTCGGCGAGGGTGAGGGCCGCGAAAAGGAGGCCAAACACCGCCAAGATGGCGACGATCGCAATCAGGCTGTTTGCAAACCACCGCCAGGGCTCCGGAAGGTGGGAGGTCAGCAGGTCGCGAAGGGCCTGAGGCGCCCGTTCAAGTAGAGTTTCCCCCGTGTCCTGTGCGGCGTTCATGCTTGCTCCGGGGGTTTGGGAGGGGCTGCCGGGGCAGGCGCGGCGGGCTTCGCGGCCAGGGCCGCCTTTGCAAGCGCAGCCGCCTTCGCCTTCTCCTCGGCAGCCTTGCGCTCCGCCGTCAGGCGGCCATCGACTTCCGCAGCCTCTAGGGGACGGATCTGATGAAAATAGCTGTTGGGCTTGGCCAGGTCATGCCGGTCCAGGAGCAGGGTCTCGAAGCGCTCGCTCGTGGCGATCTCATAGACATGGTCCATCTTGATCGCATCAAAGGGGCAGACCTCGACGCAAATCTGGCAATTCATGCAGACCGAGCTGTCGATGCGGAAGACCGCGGGGTAGATCTGCATCTTGCCGGAGGCGTCGGGCTTCTTGTCCTTGCTCTTCTCGATGTAGATGCACTGCGGCGGGCACTCCTTCTCGCAGATCTGGCAGGCGACGCAGCGAAGGGTGCCCATCGGATCCTCCGCATTTTCGGAGACCAGGAACGGGAAATTGCGGAACGCCTCCGGGATCACCGATTTCTTCTCGGGATACTCGACAGTCGTCAGGCGCTTGGGGTCGTGGAAGGATCCCGCGAAATTCTTCGCGGTTACGGCGAGCCCTTGGAGTAGTCCGGTTCCGAGCATGGCTAGGGGCTGGGGGTTTCGACGGCCCACGCGGGCCTAGACTCTGGGCAAGGGCGGGGGGCCTTCATCGGTCGACCTCCCCGAGAACGATGTCGATACTGCCCAGGATGACGACCGAGTCGGCGATCGTGTGCCCGAGGCAAAGGTCCTCGAGCAGGGTCAGGTTGACAAACGACGGCGGGCGAACCCGGTAGCGGTAGGGATTGGCGCTTCCGTCGCTGATCAGGTAGAAACCGATCTCTCCCTTGGGGCCCTCGATCCGCCCGTAGGACTCGCCGGGCTTCGGCCTGAAGCCGCGTAGCTTGGCCTTGGGGTCCATGATGGGGCCCGCCGGGATGTCGCGAAGGGCCTGCTGGAGGATCCCGATCGACTCGCGCATCTCCAGGATGCGAATCATGTAGCGGTCGTAGGTGTCGCCGTGCGACCCGATCGGCACGCGGAATGTGAAGCGCGGGTAGATGCCATAGGCATCCACCTTGCGGATGTCGTAGCCCACGCCGCAGGCGCGGAGCATCGGCCCGGTGATCCCGGCCGAAACCGCAGCCGGGCCCTTCATGACCCCGACGCCCTGGGTGCGCGCCATGAGGATCTCGTTGCCGGTGATGAGCTCCTCAAACTCGTCGAGGAATGCCCCAAAGCCGTTCACGAGCGAGGAGACCTGCCCGAGCCATTCGGACGACGCATCGGTTCGGCAGCCGCCGAACCGCTGGAAGTTGCACATCATGCGCGAGCCGCTCAGGGACTCGAAGAGCTCAAGGATCTTTTCGCGTTCGCGGAACGCGTACATGAGCGGAGTTCCGCTCGCCCCGGTGTCCTGGAGGAGGAAACCCGCAAGGCAGACGTGGTTCTGGAGGCGTGAAAGCTCGGCGAGGATGACGCGCAGGTACTCGGCGCGCTCGGGAACCGCCAGGCCGCCCAACCGCTCGACCGCGAGCGCGTAGGCCCAGTTGTTGGTCATCGCGTTCAGGTAGTCCAGCCGGTCCGTGTAGGGCATCGACCCGAGGTAGCTCGTGCTCTCGCCGATCTTCTCGTGGTTGCGGTGGAGGTATCCGAGGACGGGCTTGAGCTTGACGATCCTCTCGCCGTCCAGCGTCACGATCATCCGGAAGACGCCGTGGGTGGAGGGGTGGTGGGGTCCCATCGAGACCTCAAGGAGATCCCCGTGGAACTCGTCGACTACCGAGCGCACATGCGCACCCCCGGATGGGGAGAGGGGAGAGGCGTCAAAGGGGCTCATGCGACTGGCTCCCCCCCTTTGACCGGCGGGCGGGCTCTCTTCGCCTTCTCCACCAGGTCGCCGTGCGGGGTCGGCTCCCATTCGTAGTCCTCGGGCTCCACGTAGTCCCGGCGCATCGGGTGGTCCTTGAAACCGTCCCACATAAGGATCCTCCTCAGGTCGGGATGGCCCTCGAACACAACCCCGAAAAGGTCGAATATCTCCCTCTCCTGGAACTCGGCCGAGCGCCACACCGGCGTCAGTGAGGGAACCGAGGCCTGATCCGTGCGGTTCACGGTGCGGGTCCTAAGCACCACAGGGCCGTGCCGCAGCTCCATCGAGTACAGGTGGTAGACGACCTCAAGGTACCCCGGCTGCAGGCGCTCGGTCTTCACCTCGGAAACCTTGGGCGGCCCGCCGGCCGGGTCGGGTGTCGTCACCTTGGTGACGTCGACGATCACCTTCTCGGGCCAATCCACACCGGTCGCATTCGAGCAGTAATCAAGTCTTAGAAGTGGATCATCCCTGAGAAACTCTGCGATTTCGCGAACCGACGCGCGGCCAACCAGGAGCGAATGCTGCGCGGCCGGCCCCGGGTTCGGGAGGACGGAGACCTCCGCCCCGGGAAACCGGGCGAGGAGCCGACTGCAGATCTGTTCTAGGGGTTCCATGGTGTCGTGCCTCGGCGGGGTCAGTCCTTGGGGGGCGACTCCGGAACTTTCCAGACCTCGGGGTTCTTTGGGGGAACAAGGTCGTGGTCCCCGAACTCGGGAACGGGATACTCACAGCTGGTGTCGTGCCTCAGGTGCCGCGGGGCCTCCGGCCCGGAGATCGACTGCCCGCTGATCTTCTTCTGAAGCTCCATAAGCCCGTGGAGGAGGGCCTCGGGTCTTGGCGGGCATCCCGGGATGTAGATATCCACGGGGACGAAGCGGTCGATGCCCTTGAGGACATTGTAGCCCCGCTTGAACGGGCCCCCGGAGATCGCGCACGCCCCCATCGCAATGCAGTATTTGGGTTCGGCCATCTGGTTCCAGAGACGGACGACCTGCGGGGCCATCTTCTTGGTCACCGTTCCGGAAACGATGAGGAGGTCGGCCTGCCTCGGCGAGGGCCGGAACACCTCGGATCCGAAACGGGCAATGTCGAAGCGCGCCATGGAAGCGGCGATCATCTCGATCGCGCAGCAGGCCAGGCCGAATTGGAGCGGCCAAACCGAGTGGCTGCGGCCCCAGTTGTAGAGCTCCTCGACGCTTGTGAGGAGGATCCCGTGCCGGCGCAGTTCGGAGCGTTCTTCGTCCGTGATAGTGGGCATGGGGTTCATGTCCACTCGAGGTGGCCCCTCTGCCAGGCCCAAACCAGGCCCTCGGCAAGAAGGAGGATGAAGACAAGGACTGCCACGAGGGCCGCCGGCGGCACGGAGGTGAAGGCGACGGCGCACGGCAGGAGGAAGAGAACCTCAACGTCGAAGATCAAAAAGAGGATACCGTAGAGGTAGTAGTGTGCCTTGAACTGGATCCAGGAGTCCCCCGCAGGCACGACGCCGCACTCGTAGGTCCTGTTCTTCTCCAAGCCTGGCTTAAGAGGTTGGAAAAAGAGGAACCAGAGCCGGACGCCGGCAACCATCACCAGGGGCATCGCAACGGCGACTGCTGCCAAGAGACCTAAAAATGCATAGGGGTGGGTGTGCATAGCCAGCAGGCCCAAGCATTACCGAAACCGGGGGTTCCCGCTTATTGCTTTTTGCCAGATGCTAATCATTAATTGTCATAGAAGACGCGCAGCAGTGGTCGACTCAAAATGTTGCGTGGGCACCGGCAGCCCTCCTCGCTTAACCGGTCACACTAAGGGCCTTCCGGCCGATTTGCGCTCGGGGCGAGGCGCCTAAAACCGGGACTTTGCGCCCTTTTTTTGCGGCGGCAATCGATGGCCGCCGAAAGCCAAAAAATGCGCAACGAAATACATCGTATGCGCAGATTGGTGTGGCTCAACGGGCTAAGCTATTTGGCATGGCAACCCTAACCGAACGCCTCCCTGAAAATGCACCCGGCACCTACTATGTCGACGCCACCTGCATCGACTGTGACCAGTGCCGCGTCACAGCACCCGATTTCTTCGGACGAAACCAGGATACCTGCTTGTCCTACGTGCTCAAGCAGCCCGCCACACCCGAGGAAATTGCCCTCGTTGAGGAGGCCATTGGCTCCTGCGCCACCGATTCCATCGGCAGGGACGGGGCTTAGCCTATGAAGAGCGCGGTCATTGGCCTTGCCGGCTCGGCCTCCGACGGAATCGCCGCGGCCGGCGAGGCCTTGATCAGCGCTTTCGCCCAGGAGGGATATTTTGGGACCCTCAGCACAAACCCGGGCACCCGGATCCGGGGCGGTGATGTCTTCTGCAGGGTCCGGGTCTCGCCCGAGCCCGTCCTCAATTCAGGGGGCTTGCTTGATTTGGCCCTCGTCCTCAATTGGGAGGACTTCGCCCTCCTGAGCGGCGAGCTGAGCATGGGGCCCGAAACCGTGCTCATCTTCGACCGGAAGGCGGGCGGCCCGCCCGCGGACCAGCACTTTGCCGGGGGGAAGCCCTCCACGGCCATCTCGGCTCCGCTCACGGAGATCGCGGTCCACGCGGGGGCTCCCGGGCAG
Organism: uncultured Opitutaceae bacterium; assembly: GCA_903890485.1. Lineage (GTDB taxonomy): Bacteria > Verrucomicrobiota > Verrucomicrobiia > Opitutales > Opitutaceae > Palsa-1447. The sequence continues at coordinate 45,754 of CAITBM010000021.1, forward strand.
GGGCTCGAGGGCGTCATCCTCGGTCTCCTGTCGGTTTGGCTGCGCTTGCCCCAAAAGCGAATACTGGAGGCCGTCGGCGCCCGCCATCGCTCGAAGAACGATCCGGTGCTCAAGGATCTCCAGAGGGCGTTTGCCGAGGCGACCGAGTATGCCAAGGCCCATCCGCTCGGCCGGGCCCTGGCCCTCGACCCGGCGAAGCCCTCCGGCGGGCGCAGGAGAGTGGCCGATGGCAACGAGCAATGCGCTCGGGCGGCCCTTTTCTCGGGTTGCAAGTTTTTCGCGGGTTATCCGATCGCGCCGGCCAGCGAGATCCTGCAGTACCTCCAGAGGGAGATCTGGAAATTCGGGGGCTCGTGTCTCCAGGCCGAGGACGAGATCGCAGCCGCTGCGGCAGCCGTCGGCGCCAGCTACGCGGGAACCAAGGCGATGACGGCCACTTCGGGGCCCGGCTTCTCCCTGCAGACGGAGGTGCTGGGTCTGGCGAGCGCCGCCGAGCTCCCCCTGGTCTGTGTCGACGTCCAGAGGGGCGGCCCGTCCACCGGCATGCCGACAACCCAGGAGCAGGCGGATCTTTTTGCGGCAACCTTCTCCTGCCACGGCGACTCGGTTCGCCCTGTGCTAGCACCCACGAGCGTCGCCGACACGTTCGATGTGACCGTCGAGGCCTTCAACATAGCCGAGCATTACCAGACGCCCGTGGTCGTCCTGACGGACCGCGACCTGGCGCAGGGCAAGGCCGTCCTGGAACCGATCGACCCCTCGCAGTTTAGGGTCGAGAGCCGGCTTGAGCCGAGCAAGTCCGAGCTCAGGCACTATGCGCGCTTCCAAATCACCGACGAGGGCATCAGCCCCATCAGCCATCCCGGAATGCGGGCCCCGCCTGCTCCGCTCCTCGGTCCTGCTCGCCTCCGAGATCGGCGAGGCGGGCATCGTGGTGTTCACGCGAAACGGCTCGCTCCCGCAGACCCTTTCGGCGCTGAGGGCTTGGCGGTGCCCCATCTACGCATTCACGGACGATCCCAAGGTTTTCAGGCGTATGCTCTTGGTGTGGGGCATCGAGCCCTTCCTGATGGATTTCTCAGCCGAGCCCGAACAGTCCATTCGGGACGCATTCTCCTACCTGCTAAGGCGCGCCTGGGTCGTGCCAGGGGACTGGCTTGTGGTCGTCACCAACGTCCTGGCAGGCGACCAGGTTGTGGACACGATCCAGATGCGCCCCGTCGAATAGCCGACGAGAGGGCGCCCTGGGTTCGATGCCCAGGGCGACCCGTTCGAGTCAACCGATCCGGACCTCTGCCTCAGGAACCGAGGACGACCTCGACGGAAACCTCGGTCCGCCCATCCGTGGGAGCAGGAACGAGGTTGCCGGGGATCTTCTTGCCGTCGATCACCAGTGACTTGACGCCCTTAGACTTACCCTTGGGATTGGAGACCTTCACCGTGTAGGTTACCCCGCGGAACTTGCGCTGCACGGTGTAGCCCTTCCATTTCTTCGGGATGCACGGGTCGACCAGGAGACCGCTGTAGTCGGGCCGAACCCCGAGGATGTACTGCTGGGCGGTCACGAGCGACCACGCCCCGGTCCCGGTCAGCCAAGAGTTCTTAGCCTCGCCCGGTGTGGGCGAAAACTGGGAGGCAGTCATCTGGGCGTACACGTAGGGCTCCGAGCGGTAGACGTCGTGGTCCTTCTTGGCCGACGGACAGACGCTCAGGTAGTACTCGAGGGCCTTCTCGCCTTCCCCAAACAGGGTCCAGCCAATGTGGATCCAGGTGTTGTTGTGCGAGAAGACGCCCGCATTCTCCTTGTAGCCGGGCGGATAACTCGAGACTTCGCCCAGCTCGAGGTGGTAGGTGGAGTAGGGGGGATACTGCAGGGCGCAGCCGAACTGTGGCGTGTAGAGGTACTTGTCGACCGCCTGCAGCGCCTTCTTGGCCCGCCCGTTGCCCTTGCCGGCACCTCCCAGAACGCACCAAGCCTGGCTCTCGATAAAGACCTTTCCCTCCTTGCAGGCCTTCGAGCCCACCGGATTGCCGGCGGCATCAAAGGCGCGCGTGTACCAGGCCCCGTCCCATGCCTGGGACTCGACGGTGCCCAGCATGTCGGCGTAGTAGCCGTCGACCCGCTCGGCATCGCTGTTCTTGCCCATCGAGCGGTAGAGAGCCGACAAATCGCGCGTGGCGTAGAGGAAGAGCCCGGCGATCATGACCGACTCGGCGTTGGAGCCAGCGATGTCACCGGTCACCTGGAACGACTCATTGGGCTCCTTGGAGAAGCAGTTCAGGTTCAGGCAGTCGTTCCAGTCGGCGTGGCCGATGAGCGGGAGGCGGTGGGGGCCCCGGTTCTTCAGCGTGTAGGCGATTGAAATCTCGAGGTGGTGGTGCAGGGACTCCTTTGAGCCCGGCTTGTCTGCATAGCCGCAGGGCTCATCAAGAATCGTCAGGTCCCCGGTCTCTCGGACGTAGGCGCAGGTCGCCAGGATCAGCCAGAGCGGGTCGTCGTTGAAGCCGCCGCCAATGTCCGCGTTGCCCTTCTTGGTGAGGGGCTGGTACTGGTGGTAGCAGGTGCCGTCGGAGAGCTGGGTCGAGGCGATGTCCAGGATGCGCTGCCGGGCCCTGTCGGGGAGCATGTGCACAAAGCCCAGGAGATCCTGGGTCGAGTCCCGGTAGCCCATCCCGCGCCCGATGCCGGTCTCGTATCCCGAGGTCGAGCGCGAGAGGTTGAACGTCGCCATGCACTGCACCTGGTTCCACGTGTTGACCATGCGACGCAGGTGCTCGTTCGGTGCGTCGGGGGTGCGGTAGACCGATAGCAGCTGCTCCCAGCGGCCCTTGAGGGCCGCAAACGCCGCATCCACGGCGGCCATGTTGGAGTACTTGGCCAGGATCTCCCGGCCCTTCGTCTTGTTCATGACGAACGGCGCGTCAAACTTGGGCAGGTTGCCCTGGTCGACGTAGGCCAGGATGAAGGCAAAGGTCTCTTCCTGGCCGGGCTTCAGTGTCAGGTTCACCTGGTGAGCCCCAACGGGGTTCCAGCCATGGGCATGGCTGTTGGTGCACTTGCCGGCAAGGACCGCTTTCGGGTCGTGGAGGCCGTTGTGAACGCCGACAAAAGCGTCGCGAGAAGTGTCGAAGCCGTCGATCTTACGGGTGCAGCCGAAAAGGGTGTAATGGTTGCGGCGCTCACGGTACTCTGTCTTGTGGTAGATCGCGCTGCCCTCGACCTCGACCTCGCCGATCGAGTAAGTCCGCTGGTAGTTGGTCATGTCATTGAGCGCCTCGAAGAAGCAGAACTCGACGAATGAGAAAAGGGTCAGCTTTTTCGTGGCCTTCGTCTTGTTGCGGACGCTGACCTTCCAGACCTCGAGGTTCTCGTTGGGCGGAACAAACATCAGCTGCTCGACCTCAACGCCGTCCTTGCGTCCCGTGATGCTGGTGTAGCCCAGACCGTGGCGGCAGGAGTAGGCATCCAGCTTGGTCCGGACAGGCTTCCAGCCCGGGTTCCAGACGGTCTTGCCTTCCTTCACATAGAGGAAGCGCCCGTCGTTATCCATCGGGTTGTTGTTGTACCGGTAACGGGTGAGGCGCCGAAGGCGGGCGTCCTTCCAGAAGGAATACCCACCGGCTGTCTGGGTACACAGGCCGTAGAATTCGTCCTGCCCTAGCATGTTGAGCCAGGGAAGCGGCGTATCCGGGCGGGTGATCACATACTCTTGGTTGGCGTCGTCGAAGTAACCGTATTGGGCCATGGAATAGGAGGGGGTTGGAAGGACGCTAAACGGATCAGGCCCCGGCGCGAAAGGCAATGGCCTCTTTGCGGTCGAGCGCGGTAGGAGAAACGCAACGGTCCCGAGAAGGCCCCGTGATGGATAGTCGAGGGTCCGGTAGGCCCAAAAAAGCCCAGGGTTCTTCCTAAACCTATGTCATCTTCACGCTCAGTCCGCTCCTCGCCGAGCGATAGGCCGCTTCCATGACAGCCACCCGTGCGGCCGCCTCGTGGACGGGCACCAGGGGCATACCCGTCTGGCCGGCAACGGCATTCAGGAACTGCTGAAGGGGGGCCGGCTGTTCCTGCGGAAGGTCGGTCCAAGGGTGAAGCCCATCCGCTCCTTCAATCTTCGGGCATTTGAAGAAAAGGTTCCCCCGGATCAGCGCGGCATTGCCCTGGGTGCCGCTGATCTGAAGGGAAACCGGATCGGCAATGTCGACCCAGCTGGCGGCCAGGGTGCCGATGATCCCGCTCTTAAAGGACAGGAGCGCCTCACCGGCCTCGTCGCACTCCCCGTAACGGCCCGTGACGACTCGGGTCTCTGCGGTCACCTTCACCACGTCGCCGCACATCCACATCATGATATCGAGCATGTGGGTTCCCAGGTCGCCAAAACCGCCGATACCCGAAACGGCCGGGTCGGCCATCCACCGCCAGTTCTCCCAGGGGGTACCCGGTTTCGCGTCAAACCAGCCCCCGAGGGATCCGTTGTGGCAGTTGGATCCGGAGATGCGGGTGATCGTCCCAAAGGCGCCGCGGTCCACCTGGTCCTTCAGGAAGCGCATGGCGGGGATCGTCCGCATGAAATAGCCCGTCGTGAAGAGCACCTTCGCCTTGGAGATCGCGTCGGCCATCTCGGCGCTTTCGGCCGCAGTTATCCCGAGGGGCTTCTCAGCGTAGATGTGCTTTCCCGCAGCCGCTGCGCCCAGCACCAGGTCGCGGTGGCGGTTGGTCTCGCTGCAGATCACGACCGCAACCACCTCGGGATCGGCCCAGATCTTCGAAAGATCTGGTTCAACGGCCGCCGAGAGCTCCTCGGCCCGCTTCTGCGCCCGCGCCAGGTCGTGGTCCCAGACGCTCTTCACCCGCACGTTGGGGCGGTCGGCGTTGATCAGCTTGATGAACCCAGGGGTGTGAATGTGCGCACAGCCCACGAAAGCCAGGACGACCGGTTTCTCGTCGCTCGCGGCGGAGAGGGCGCCCGGCAGGGCGGCGAGCACCGCAACCCCTCCGGCAGTCTTAATGAAAGTTCGGCGGTCCAGTGAGTGGGAAGCGGCGGGGGTGGCGTTCATATGGGGTCGTCTCGTTGAACTCCTCATTGAAGCTCGTGTCAACGACCCCTCAGGTTCTTTTGCCGCGCAGCGGAACAAACCCCGGGGTTTCAACGGGGAGGTTGTCGCCGATACAACGCCGCGGGCTAGCGGATCGAGTGCCGCTGCTTCAGACCCTCGTGCACGAGCACGGCTACGGCCGCGGGCGAAAGGCGGTCAGTGTTGATCACCAAGTCGTAGGTGTGGGGGTCGTCGATGTCGGTGCCGAAATTGGTCTTAACAAACCTGCGGCGAGCCGTATCGCTTAGACCGATCATTTCCTCAGCGGCAGCCCAGTCGCACTTCCTTAGGTCCATCATCCTGCGTATCCGCGTTTCCTTGCTGGCCACGAGCCTCACGTGGAATCCCCCAGGGAGGGACCAGGTAAGCAGGTGTGCGGCCCTCCCGGCAAAGATGACCCGTCCCGAGCGGGCCAGCTGTAGAATGGTCTCCCCAATCTGTTGCTCGAGTTGCCAGAGTGGGGGATGGAGACCCACCAGTTCGCCGATGATGCCCTTGATTTCCGAGATGCGGTCCTCGGGAAGCATGTCCGCCAGCCTCTCCGGGAGCTGACGGGAGGAGAGGGCGAAGTTGAGGAGGTTCTTGTCGAGGAACATCCAACTCTTGCTCTCGAGGCCGAAATCCCGATCGAGTAGTGGGAGGAGAAGTTGGCCCAGGGTGGTTGCCCCGGCGCAGGCTTCTCGTGACAGGGTGATAAACGGCGGGGCCTCGCCTGCCGAGCGGGGGGATGAGGAGGCGCCCGGCTCTTGCATCCGCGTGTTGAGGATGGTCAGGCCGTGATCCAGATACGTATGTGAGGGCATTTGCCCCTCCTTTCATTTCGTGCGTTTCGATCGGTGGATCGGCTGGGGTATGGGGTAGGCGGGTGGGGCTTCCAGCACGCTCCCCCCGCATGGGTTTTATAAGACGAAAGTGCCGGAGTCTCCAGAAGAAACGGGAAGCGACGCAGGCACCGAGTGCGCCGAATCTCTACGCTTAGGGCGGATCCGGGCCTGACCCATCCTGCCTACGGCTACTCCTTCCAGAACAGGAACACGAAGGTCGCGAGGGCGGCAAACGTCACCGTTGGGCCAATGACCCACATCGGGTTAAAGGGAAGGTGATAGTGCCCGACTACCCAAACGACGGTTACGCTCTTCACAAGAATCACGGCCCAACAGGCAAGGATCACGTTTCGGACACGCCGCCTTCGCCGCAGGTCAATCCCCTGGTCCGCTATTCCTTCATGATCAAACTTAGGGAGCCTGTGGAAGAATCTGTCATGTGACTTGATCGCTGACATATTTCACCTCCTTGGGGGTTGCAGACGCCTGAATTGCTCTAGCCGCACCCTAGTCCCGGCAACCGACCAAAGCTCCGCATCCTATGACAATTCGCCCGCGTAATTTGCCCTTGGGGCAGTCCGGAGTAGGACCCGGGACTAGCGCTTTTTGGCCCCTGCCGCCAAACGGTCGAATCTCCAGCGTAGCAGGGGGGCAATCAGGCTGTGCAACCAGGACAAGGCCCAAAGTTGGAACCCCGGCGCCACTTCAAATCGCCGGGCCCGAACTCCATCGAGGGTAGCCTTCGCCACATCGTCGGCCGTCCACAGGCCCCCTTCAGCTGTGATCGCCTTCGTCTCCAAGGGCTTGGTGAGGTTCTCGTCGGCCAGTTGGGGCGTGTCGGTATCCGGGGGATAAACGAGCGTTACCGCCACGCCCGTCCCCGCGAGTTCGCCCCGAAGCGATTCCGCTAGCCCCCGGACTGCAAACTTGGAAGGAGAATAGGCGGTATAGCCAAACAGGCCTACCAGGCCCGCGCCCGAACTGATCATCACGATCGAGCCGCGTCCGCGCCCCACCATTCCGGGAGTAACCGCCTTGACGCAATAAAGCGTGCCGAAGTAATTCACGGCCATCGTCCGCTCGTGCACTTCGATGGGCAGTTCGCCGAAGTACCCCGGTCTCGCGATACCCGCCGACGTGATCAATATATCGATTGGACCGTTCGCCTTCTCCGCCGCCCCAAATGAATCCCCCACGTCCGCCTGCTTCGTCACGTCGCACGGGATCAAAGCCACGTTGGCCCCGGGCACCTTTTCCAGAAGCACATTCTTGGCCGCTTCCAGTTTCCTCGGGTCCCTAGCCAAGAGGCTTAGCTTCGCACCCTCGCTCGCCAACTGGAGGGCGAGCGCCAGCCCAATGCCACTCGAACCGCCGGTGATGAGCACGTGCTGGCCACGGAAGCTCATTCAAGATTGGAGTTGGCGCCTGGCGGGTGCATCTGGGGTCAATCCCTAGGGGAAACAAATTTGGGAGGGGCGTCAAATTCGCTTACCGGACCCTCGAATCCCGCCTGCAGAATCAGCTTATGGGGCGGCCAATGATCCGGCCTGCAGTTGTCCCAGCTTTTCCAGCAACCGGATGTAGACGGCCTGCCCACGCTCATAGTCCGCCAGTCTAAAAAATTCGTTGGGACTGTGCGCCCTTTCGTCGGATTGGCCGAATCCGACCATGAATGTGTACGCCTTTAGCTCCTGAAGGAACATGTCCGTAATCGGCAGGCTTCCGCCGACGCGGGCGAGGTAGGGCGCCCGAGCGTACGATTCTTCCAGGACCTCCGCGAGCACCTTGACGCCGGGATGACCCGGCGGGATCTGGTAGGGCCTTGCCTTGAGACCGGTGCGGACCACGGCAACGCGGGCCCCGGCCGGGCTGTGGCTCTTGAAATGGGCTTCCAGCCGATCGACCACCTCCTCCGGGTCTTGATCGGCGACAAGTCGGCACGTGATTTTGGCGTGCGCCTTGGCAGGGATGACCGTCTTCACGCCGTCTCCCTGGTAGCCTCCCCAGATTCCATTGATCTCCAGGGTGGGGCGCGCCCACGCACGCTCATGGGTGGAGTAGCCCGGCTCGCCAACGAGGGCGTCGATCCCGATCTCCGCCTTATACGCATCCGCGTCGAAGGGGACCGCATTGATAGCGCGCCTTGCGTCGGCGGAAAGCGGGGCGACCGTATCAAAGAACCCTTTGACCAAGATGCGCCCATCGCGGTCCCTCAGCGTGGAAAGCAACTCCACCAGGGCATGAACGGCGTTTGGCACCGCACCGCCGAAGAGCCCGGAATGCAGGTCCATCGCCGCAGTCTCCAGATCGACCTGGATGGCGCAGGCACCCTTGACCGCCATCCAGATGGCAGGCTGGTCAACAGCCCATTGAAAGGCGTCAGGGGTAATTTCAGGGAAGTCGGGACAGCTCCCTGCAAGAGCTTTGAAAGCTTTCAGATGACGAGCAGAAGATTTCACTTCGGATACGACGAATCCGGAAGCAGTCTTCGAAAGCCTCACCGTACTCGATTTCACCCAGAAGTCCTTCGGTAACCGAATTGCCTGGAACCCTCCCGAATTGATGACCTTGGCGGTGGCGGCTCTCACTGCATTGCGTCTTAAGATGCGAGAACGCTAACCCAAGCCGAGATATCCACGAACGGTACGCTGGATTAGCTGGCGCCTATTTATCGTCACGGAACCCGTTGAACGGAGAACCGAAACCTTCTTAGCGACGTATACGAGTGAACAGTCGATCAGGGTCGGGAACTCTAGCCCATCTGCACCATCAAGGATCACCTGGTGGTTTCGTGCGCTTTCGCCCGGCTGCTTCTTGGTCCCCGTCACAACATTGAACCGATGCTGCCTGCCATCAGCCATTGTGTCATCGGACGATAGGACTACCGCAGGGTGTCCGACGGGATCCTTTTCATCGGTGCGGAGGAACACGATGTCCCAACGATGGTGGTTCATAGGGACTCGCCGAACGTGTTATGCAGCTCGAGTTCGCGCGGGAGGAGGTCCAGACTTCCGGCAGGAAATGCAGCCACCTCTTCGGGAAGCTCATAAGGTGCGATCTGAATGAAGCCGTTCGGAACACGAACGATGACAGGCTTTTTGGAGCGGACAACATTGCGTGCAATCCCACTGAACGTAGCCTTGGCCTTAGACACGGTGAGCATCTTCATGAAAGTAGTTCAAAGCATGACCTGAAATAGGTCAAGTGAATGACCTGAAGTGGTTGGCACCACGCCGAAGCCTTTTGCAGATCAAAACGACACGGTTCGGTTGCCCGATCGGGGTGAATTCTGTTTCGCGTTTGTTTCGTATCACGGCTCAAATATTGACCGCCAGATCCCAAATACCCCAGGAGAGGCAAGGCGGCTAATCGCTTATTTGGTAGGAGGATAGAACACTCTAAGGTCTATCGAGCAAACAAACTTATCCAACGACGGGCCTATGGCTTCCGTTCGTTTAACAATTACCGCCTGCGTGTCATCGCTCAGTGCGGCTAACCCAACATCAACCATCAACCCATCCCATCCGCGCACGTGTCCCCAATCTTTGAACTAGACCCGATGCTTGCAAAATGGTGGACCCGATCAGGTTCGAACTGACGACCTCCTCAATGCCATTGAGGCGCTCTTCCAACTGAGCTACGAGCCCATTCGCGTATGCGAGAAGGGAAAAAATTGGTTTTTCTAGGCGGAACGCAAGGAGTTTTTGCTGGAGACCCTCGGCGAAGGCATAGGAGTCAGCCATTTAGGACCGGCGGCTCGCCAGCCGGGGGTGGCGGCGGTGGCTCGGTCATCACTTGCTTCCAGTATGCTTCCTCGGCTTCGCGGCGCTTCACCGAGCGGTATTCAGCCTCCCCGGCCATGAAGATGAACACGAATATCGCCGCAACAAAGTACTGGCCCAGGTAGAGGGCGATCAGGACGCCGGGCACCGTGACGACCTTGGCGATGGTGGCCGCCCAATAGGTCGCCTTGAGGTAAGGGAGGCGAAGCGCCAGGAGTGCCCTGAGTATCCGGCCCCCGTCCATGGGGAAAGCGGGGATCAGGTTAAAGAAACCCATCGCGAGGTTCCACCTTAGGACCGTGCGGCCGAGATCCGCCAGGGAAACCGAAGCCGAGTCCAGGTCCCAGCCCGAGGGAAAGTCCACAACGAACCAAAGGATCCCGGCAATCACGAAGTTCACGGCCGGGCCGGCGACCGTGATCAGGAGCTCCTGGCTGGGCTTCCTGGGGATCTGGTCGAATTCTGCCATGCCCCCGATCGGCATGAGGAGGATACGCCGCACATGGACGCCGAACTGCATGGCGGTGAGGGAATGGCCGAGCTCGTGGAGCACCACGCAGGTGAAGAAGGCCAGGAAGGTCCCCGCGCTCCAGAGGAGCCCGGGCATCCCGTCGGCCAGCCACCCCTCGTTGCAGACATAGGCAAGCAGCAGCAGGAAGCTGAAATGCAGGGAAATTCTGATCCCCCGAATGCGGAACAAGTTGATTGACCATCCAAGCATGCTATCTAATGAACCCCGAATGCCCGGAATCGCGAGCTGAACCTTGGACGCAAACACCAAATCACCCACCATCCTCGTCATCGACGATGACGCCGAGATCCGCTATTCGCTCTCGCGCGTCCTGTCGACCCGCGGCTACGTCGTGTCTGAGGCCGCCAGCGGGGAGCAGGGCATCGCCCTGGTGAAGAAGGGCCCCTTTCCCGACCTGATCTACTTGGACATCCGGATGACGGGGATGACGGGACTGGAGGCCCTCCAGCACATCCGCTCGGCGAACCCGAAGCAGCTCGTGATCCTCATGACGGCATTCGGCACAGCCCAGACCGCCATCGAAGCGATGAAGTACGGCGCCCTGGATTACGTCATGAAGCCGTTCGACCCCCAGCGCGTGCTGACCCTGGCCGAGAACGCGCTGAAGACTCACGCCGACCTTCGAGCCGTCGGCGACTACAAGCCGACCATCAACACGGAGGACTACAAGGAGGGGATCGTCGGGTCCTCCCCGGTCATGCAGGAAGTCTTCAAGATCATCGGCCAAGTGACGGCGAGCGACGTGACCGTCATGATCACGGGCGAGAGCGGCACCGGCAAGGAGCTGGTCGCGCGCTCCATCTGGAAGCACAGCCACCGCGCGGCGAAGCCCTTCATCGCGGTCAACTGCGCGGCGATTCCCGAGAACCTGATTGAGAGCGAGCTCTTCGGCCACGAGAAGGGATCCTTCACGGGCGCCACCGGCCAGAGGATTGGAAAGTTCGAGCTGTGCGATGGGGGGACCATCTTCCTCGATGAGATCGGGGACATGGCGCTCGCCACCCAGACCAAGATTCTGCGTGTCCTGCAGCAGGGGGACATCCAGCGGGTGGGAGGGACGGAAACCATCAAGGTGGACGTACGCATCATTGCCGCGACCAACAAGGACCTCGAGGCGATGGTGAAGGCGAAGACCTTCCGGGAGGACCTCTACTACCGGTTAAATGTCGTCCGGATCAAGATGCCCCCGCTTCGGGAGCGCATGGATGACATCCCCCAGATCGTCGACTTCTGCGTCCAGAACCTGGTCAAGCAGAGGAAGGCTAGGACCTCCCGGGTTTCGCCGGAGGCCATGGCGGTCCTGACGCGGCACCAGTGGCCGGGAAACGTCCGGGAGCTGGAGAACGTGGTCTACAGGAGCGCCGTCGTGGCACAGGGGGACGCGATCCTCGTCAAGGACCTGCCTCCGGAGATCCGGGGGTCGGCCGGGGAGTCGAGCGCACCGTTCACAATCACGGTGGACTCGGCGATCGACTTCTTGGTGGACCAGCTGAAGGGCTCTCCGGAGCCGCTCCTGCCCCAAATCCAGCGGGAGGTGGCGCTTCGGGTACTCAAGGCCTCGGACGGGGCTGAGGCCCCGGCCGCAAAGAGGCTCGGGATCACCAAGGCCGCGCTGAAAAAGCTCCTTCAGCGCCCGCCGAACCCGGCGGGGTGAGACTTGTGCCACGCCCAGGCCGTGGCGACGATCGAGTCGATGTCCGGGAACTTGACTTGCCATCCGAGCTCGCGCTTGGCCTTTGACGAGTCGGCATAGAGGGCCGGGGGGTCGCCCGGCCGGCGGGGTTTCTCGACCACCTTGACGGCCTTGCCTGTTGCCTTCTCAACCGCGCGAATCACCTCGCGGTTGGAGGACGGGGTTCCGGTTCCCAAGTTGTAGAAGTGGGCGGCTCCAGGTTCGGAGAGCTTGTCGAACACGGCGATGTGGGCGCGGCTCAGGTCGTCGACGTGGACATAGTCCCTGAGGCACGTGCCGTCGGGGGTGGGGTAGTCGGTGCCGTAAAGCTCGAGCACCGGGCGTTTTCCGATGGCCACGTCGATGGCGACCGGGATCAGGTGCGTCTCGGGGTCGTGGTCCTCGCCGATCGAGGCGTCCTCGGAGGCGCCCGCGGCGTTGAAGTAGCGGAAGACGGCGAAGGAGATCTTTCCGACGCGGGCCAGGGCCCGGAGCGCGAGCTCGATGTCGAGCTTCGTCTGGCCGTAGGGGTTTATGGGCGCCTGGGGAAGGGTCTCGTCCATTGGGAGGCGCTCGGGTATCCCAAACGTGGCGCACGTCGAGGAGAAGACAAACTTGGTGACCTTGGCGCCAAGCATCGCGTGGAGCAGATGGATCGTGGCCGCGGAGTTGTTCAGGTAGTACTTCAGGGGATCGGTGACCGATTCTCCGACATAGCAGAACGCCGCGAAATGCATCACGACCTCGATCTTCTCCTTTATCAGGATGTCGGTGACGAAGGCCTCATCCCCCAGGTCACCCACGTAGGTGGCCGTACCTGGGGCGACGCTCGTGCGGTGACCGTAGACCAGGCTGTCGAGGACGACCGGCCTGTGACCGGCAGCCGAAAGCTGCCTGACGCAATGACTTCCGATATAACCGGCGCCGCCGACGACAAGAACGTTCATGGAGAGGAACCTTTTATTGCGTTCCCGCGGTTGTTGGCTAGCGATTTCCATCTTACAGAGCCCATGAATCTTCCGCGAATCGTCATCACAGGCGTCGGCCTGACGGCCCCAAACGGCAACTCCCTCGCGGAATTCCGTAAAAACCTGCTCTCGGGCGTGGCCGGGATCGAGTGGATGGAGGTTCGGTACATGGGGCGCCTCCTGGCAGGTGTCTGCCACTACGATCCCCTGAAATACCAGACGAAGAAGGAGGTCCGGGTGGGGACGCGTGCGGGAAGCATCAGCATCTGGTGCGCACGGGAGGCGGTCGCGGACAGTGGATTGGTGTTGGAGAACCTGCCTAAGGACCGGATAGGCATCTACATCGGCTGCACCGAGCACGGGAACGTGGAGACCGAGAACGAGATCTTCGCTATTTCCAAGTTCGGGTACGACACGAAGTATTGGTCGCACTATCACAACCCCCGCACGGTCGCGAACAACCCGGCGGGCGAGGCCTCGCTTAACCTAGGCGTAACCGGTCCGGCTTACACGATCGGGGCAGCCTGCGCCGCGGGCAACCTGGGCCTGATCCACGCGACGCAGATGCTCAGGCTGGGCGAAGTGGACCAGGCTATCTGCGGGGGCATCAGCGAGAGCATCCGCACCTTCGGGATCTTTGCCGGCTTCAAGTCCCAGGGAGCCCTGGCGACCCACGAGGACCCCTCGAAGGCCTCTCGGCCGTTCGACAAGGCCCGCAACGGCATCGTGGTATCGGAGGGCGGCTGCCTGTACACGCTGGAGCGCCTTGAGGACGCCCTGGCACGGGGGGCGAAAATCTATGCCGAGATCGCCGGCTACGGGGTCAACAGCGACGCGAGCGACTACGTGCTCCCGAACCCGGTGAGGCAGGCCGAATGCGTGCGGAAGTCGATTGCCAACGCCGGTCTCACCCCAAAGGACATCCACATCGTGAACACCCACGCGACGGCAACCCCGCTCGGGGATATCCAGGAGTGCGAGGCCATAAGGGCCGTCTTCGGGGAAGGGTGCCCCGACACGCACATCAACAACACGAAGAGCTTCATCGGGCACTGCATGGGCGCCGCAGGAGCCCTCGAATTGGCGGGCAACCTCCCTTCATTTGACGACCTGGTCGTCCACCCGACGATCAACGTCGACGACCTGGACCCGGCGTGCGCCCTGCCGGGCCTGGTCCTCAACAAGCCCGTCAGGGCCTCCAAGGTGGACACCATCCTCAATAACTCGTTTGGCATGCTGGGGATAAATTCCACGTTGATTGTGAAGCGATTCGTGGCATAAGGTGTCCCGCTGACCTACACATGACCAACGACGAATGTAAAAAGGTGGTTCTCGACATCATTTCCGACATCGCGCCTGACGAGGACCTCTCCAACGTGAAGCCGGACGTGCGCCTGCGCGACCAGCTCCAGCTCGATAGCATGGACTTCCTCGATATCGTAATGGAGCTGCGCAAGCGCCACGGCATCGAGGTTCCCGAGGCCGATTACATTCAGTTGGCGTCCCTGGACAGCTGCGCCCTCTACCTGGTGCCCAAGTTCAACGCGCTCGCCGCGAAGAGTTGAATTCGGGTTCGCACTACGACGTAGCCATCATCGGTGCCGGACTCTCCGGCCTCGCAGCCGGAATAAGGCTGGCTCACTTTGGCAAGCGTGTCTGCATTTTCGAGCGGCACAACGCAGTTGGGGGCCTGAACAGCTTCTATAGCATCGGGGGCCGGAAATTCGACGTGGGGCTCCACGCGGTGACCAATTTTGTGCCTGAGGGCATAAAAGGCACGCCCCTCGGCAAGATCCTCCGCCAGTTGCGGATTGAGCGCAGCGAGTTCGCGCTCTGCCCCCAGGTCGGATCCCGGGTGGCCTTTGGCCCCAACGGCGAGCATGAGCTCAAGTTCTCCAACGACTTTGCGCTCCTCGAGTCCGAGGTGGCGGCGCGCTTCCCCAGGCAGATCGACGGGTTCCGGTGGATAGCGGCCCATATCCGCACAATGCCCCTGTCGGGCGGCGAGGCCGGCTCCTCCGCACGCGCCTTCATTCGCCGCGTTATCGATGATCCGCTCCTGGAGGACATGATCCTTTGCCCGCTCATGTTCTACGGAAGCGCGCGGGAGGACGACATGGACTTCGGCCAGTTCTCCATCATGTTCCGTGCCCTCTACCTGGAGGGGTTTGCGAGGCCGTTTGAGGGCGTCAGGGTCATGATGCGGGTCCTCCTGGACAAGTACCGGGAGGCCGGCGGAGAGCGCCGGATGAAGTGCGGGGTGAGGAGCATCGTTGCCCGCGAGGGACGGGCCACGGCGCTCATCCTCGATTCCGGCGAGGAGATCCAGGCCACCCACGTCCTGTCCTCCATCGGCTCCGCCGAGACGCTCTCCCTGATGGGGGGACCCCCGAAGGCCGGGCGGACCCTGGGCTACGTGGAGACCATTTCCGTCCTCTCCGAGCCTCCGTCCGCACTGGGCTGGGGGAATGACACCATCGTCTTTTTCAATGACTCGGAGCGATTCACCTACCGTGATCCCCTTTCCCCGGCCGACCTGAGGAGCGGGATCATCTGCTTTCCCAACAATTTCAGGTATGGGGAGGGCAGGGAGCTTTCGGAGGGATTCTTCAGGGTCACTTGCCTGGCCAACTACGAGGAGTGGGCGAACCTGTCGCCGGAAGCCTACCGGGAGCAAAAGGAGAGCCTCTTCCCCCGGATCCAGCTGGCGGCGATGCGGTTTTTGCCCAGGCTCGCCTCACCCGACCTTTTGGCGCGCTCCACGGTGGCGACCGACATGTTCACGCCGACCACGGTCGAGAAGTTCACGGGGCACTTCAGGGGCGCGATCTACGGGGCCGCCGACAAGCGGCCCGACGGGAGGACCCCCCTTTCAAACGTCTTTATCTGCGGCACGGACCAGGGAATGCTCGGCATCGTGGGAGCGATGTTGAGCGGGATCTCGATGGCCAACCAGCATGTGCTAAAGGCCCCCGCAGGAGCATCCTAGGCGCCCCCCGAAACCAGTTGCCCAACGCCCGGGCCCTCCTTCAGCATCCCACCTCCATGGCTTATGACTGGCTCAAGGGAGTGGCCGACGAGTATGACGTGATCGTCATAGGAAGCGGCCTGGGCGGCCTCACGGGCGCCAACGTCCTCGCGAAGGCGGGCCACCGCGTCCTCTTGCTTGAGCACCACTACCAGTACGGGGGCCTGGCGACCTGGTTCACGCGCAAGGGCGGCCACATCTTCGACATCTCGCTCCACGGCTTTCCCGTTGGGATGATCAAGTCGTGCCGCAAGTACTGGACCAAGGAGATCGCAGAATCGATCGTCCAGCTTAAGGACATCCGCTTCGTGAACCCGGAAATGGACGTCTGGACGACCTTCACCCGGGAGGACTACACCCGCGTCCTCGTGGAGCAGCTCGGGCTCGACCGCGGGCTCGTGGAGCGCTTCTACGATTACCTGCGGAGCATGAACTTCTACGACAACAATCCCGAGACGACGGGCGAGATGCTCGAGCGGTTCTTCCCGGGGAGAAGTGACGTGAAGCGCCTCTTGATGGAGCCGATCGCCTACGCCAACGGTTCCACGCTCGACGACCCCGCGATCACCTACGGGATCGTCTTCTCGAACTTCATGGGCTCGGGTGTCTTCACCTTCCGCGGGGGATCCGACCTCCTGATCGAGAAGATGACCGACGAGCTCAGGAAGAACGGGGTTGAGCTCAGGAAGCGGGTCCTGGTGGAAAAGGTCCTCGTCGAGGACCGGGGGGGAAGCAAGGTTGCGTGCGGGATCGTCGCCAACGACGGCAGGGTGATCCGCGCCAAGGCCGTTCTCTCGAACGCCAACATAAAGAACACGATCTTCAGGATGGCGGGAGCCGAGAACTTCTCCCCGGAATACGCCGCCGCGGCCCAGGCCGTGCGCATCAACTCAAGCTCGTGCCAGGTCTACCTCGGCATCCGAAAGGGAGAGAAGATCCCGCACATCGGCGACCTCGTGTTCACCTCGGCGAGCCCGACCTTCAGCAGCTCTGAGCTCACGGACCTGCACACGACCAGCCGCACGTTCTCGGTTTACTACCCCGACACGCGGCCGGGATCGGACCGCTACACCGTGGTCGCTTCGATCAACGGGCTTTACTCGGACTGGAGGGCTCTCACGGAGGAGCAGTACGAGAGGGAGAAGGAGCGCCTTGTGGAGGAGGCCATTGTGGCGCTTGAGAAATTTGTGCCCGGAGTGCGAGGCCTGATCGACTGGAAGGAGGCGGCGACCCCCCGCACCATCGAGCGCTACACGACGCACTTTGGCGGCACCTCGTTCGGCACCAAGTTCGAGGGCCTAAAGGTGTCGATGGACCTTCCGGACCAATTGCCCGGCCTCTACCACGCCGGCTCGGTGGGCATCATCATGTCCGGGTGGCTTGGGACCATAAACTACGGGGTGATCGTCGCCAACAAGGTCGACCGCTACGTCTGCGCCCAAAGGCAGGGGAGGGCCGCATGAGCGAGGTGTCCCCCGAGGTCTTGAGGCGGATACCCCACAGGCCGCCCTTCCTCTTCATCGACGAGATCCTCTCCGAGACCGCCGACGGCCTGGTGGCCAGGCGCACGTGGCGGGCGGCCGAGGACTTCTATTCGGGCCATTATCCGAACGCCCCCATCACCCCCGGGGTCCTTCTCTGCGAAGCCGTATTCCAGGCGGGGGCCCTCTACCTTTCGGGGAGCAAGTCCGGAGCCTCCTCTTCGGCCGGCGTCCCGCTCCTGGTGAAGATTTCCGACGTCCGGTTCCGCAACCCCGTCTACCCCGGGGACGTGGTCACGATCGAGGTGAAGAAGAAGGACGTTTTGGGCGGGTTCTTCATCATGTCGGGCTCGATGAAGCGCGGGGACACCCGCATCCTCGGGGTCGAGTTCTCCGTTGCGTGGAAGGTTCCGGAGGCAGCGCCATGAGTTTCCTGGGCCTTGAAGGAAAGAAGTTCCTCGTCTTTGGCGTCGCCAACAAGCGGAGCGTCGCCTGGGCGATCGGGCGCACCCTCGAGGAGGAGGGGGCCAGCGTCGTCTACAGCGTTCGGTCCAATGAGCGCCGGAAGTCCCTGGACGGACTGCTCGGCAAGAGGCCCGTCTACGTCTGCGACGTCGAAAAGGAAGGCGCCGTTGACTCCCTGGCGGCGGCCGTGGCCGCGGAGGGCCACACGCCCCTTGACGGCATCGTCCACTCCATCGCGTTCGCCAACTACTCGGAGGGGCTGCAGCCGTTCCACGCCACCAAGCGGAAGGACTTCCTGCAGGCGGCGGCCGTGAGCTCCTTTTCCTTGGTTGAGATCGCCCGCGCCTTTAGGCCCCATCTGGCGCGCGACGCCTCCGTTGTCACGATCGGGATCTCCTCCCTCCTCGTGACCCCGGACAACTACGGCTACATGGGGCCGATCAAGGCCTCGCTCGAATCGACAACCCGGTTCCTCGCCAAGTCCTTCAGCGCCGACACCGAGGTCCGCTTCAATGTCGTCGGGTCCGGCCCGCTAAAGACCAGCGCTTCCGCGGGTATCCCCGGGTACCTGGAAAGCTACCTCTTTGCCGAGAAGCTCACGTTCCGCAGGCGCAACCTGGAGACCCAGGAGGTTGCCAACACGGCCTTGTTCCTGCTGAGCAAGAGGAGCAGCGGGATCACGGCCACGACCCTGGTGGTGGACGCTGGCCTCGGTTCCAACATGTTCGACAAGGACGTGATCCGGCTCGCCATGCGGCCCGAGCGCTAGGCCGAGCCCCGCCGATGCTCTTCTCAAACGTCTGCCTTGAGTCCATAGCCGTAGCGCTCCCGGGCGAGGTATGGACCTCCTCGAGCATCGAGGAGCAGCTTAGGCCCCTCTACGAGCGCCTTAAGCTCCCGTTCGGGAGGCTGGAATTGATGACCGGGATCCGCGAGCGGAGGGTCTGGCCGGACGGCACGCTTCCCTCGGACGCAAGCGCCGCCGCCGGGCGCGCCGTACTCGGGGTCTCCTCGGTGCCCCGCGAGCAGATCGGCCTTTTCATCCACGCGGCGGTGTCCCGCGACATGCTCGAGCCCGCCAGCGCCTCCTTCGCGCACCGGAAGATCGGCCTGCCGGCCTCCACCCAGGTGTTTGACGTCTCGAACGCATGCCTCGGATTCCTTAATTCCATAGTCGTCGCAGCCTCGATGATCGAAAGCGGGCAGATCCGCTGCGCCCTGATAGCGGCAGGCGAAAACGGCAGGCCCCTGGTCGAGGAGACGGTGCGGACGCTCCTGAAGGGCTCATTCGACCGCAATGCGATCAAGCCATACTTTGCGAACCTGACGATCGGGTGCGGGGCGGTTGCGGCGGTGATCTGCCACAAAGACCTCGTGAAAGGAAGGCCCCACCGGATCCTCGGGGGTGTATGCCGGGCGGCCACCGAGCACAGCGAGCTTTGCCAGGGGAACACCGCCGAAGCCGGAGGGCTCGCGATGCAGACCGACTCCGAGCGGATGCTCGAGGCCGGGGTCGCCCTGGCAAAGGACACGTGGCGGGATTTCGGCGAGGCGACGGGGTGGGGCAAGGACACGATCAGCCGGGCCATCTGCCACCAAGTCGGGAGCGCCCACCGGCGCCTCCTCTTCCAGACACTGGGGCTCGACGTGGCAAAGGACTATTCGACCTTCGAGACCCTGGGAAACATGGGCAGCGTATCGCTTCCGGCGACCCTCTCGGCCGCAGTCGACGCGGGGGCCATCAACCCGGGCGACCGGGTGGCCCTGATGGGCATCGGAAGCGGGCTCAACTGCCTCATGCTGGCCCTCGAATGGTGACCTGCACCCCAGCAATCCCCTCGTGGCTCGCGCGGCTTTACCCGTTTGCGCCGAGTTCGTTCCAAACGCCCCTCGGCGCCCGGATGAGCTACCTGGACGAGGGCCCACGGGGCGACGAGGCGGTCGTCATGCTCCATGGCAACCCCACCTGGTCGTTCTACTACCGCGACCTGGTGCGCGAGCTCTCCCCCTCCATCCGGTGCATCGTTCCTGACCACGTCGGCATGGGGCTCTCGGAGAAGCCGAGCCACTACGATTACCGCCTCGGGAGCCGGATTGCCGACGTGGAGGCGCTCGTCGAGAGCCTGGGCCTTAAGCGCGTGCACCTGGTCGTCCACGACTGGGGAGGCGCAATTGGCTTTGGACTGGCCACCCGCCGGCCCGAGCGGGTGGGCAGGATCGTCATCCTGAACACGGCGGCGTTTGTCTCGAACGCGATTCCCAAGCGGATATCGCTCTGCCGCGCCCCCGTGCTCGGGGAGTTCCTGGTCCGGGGGCTTAATGGCTTTGCCGAGCCGGCGACATGGATGGCCATGGCCGCGCGACGGCTCACCTGGGACGAGCGGCGAGCGTACCTTTATCCGTATAGCAGCTGGGCCAACAGGATAGCGGTCCACCGCTTCGTGCGAGACATCCCGCTCGAGCCGGGTCACCCGAGCCGCGCCACTCTGGAGGCGATTGAGGGGGCGCTGCCTTCACTTGCTAAGAACCCCAAGCTCATCCTTTGGGGCGCACGCGATTTTTGCTTCGACGACACGTTTCTTTCCCGTTGGCGTGGCATCTATCCCGACGCACGGATTGACCGCGTTGAGCGCGCCGGACACTACGTACTCGAGGATGCCGGCCCCGAGGCCGTACACAGCATCAGCACTTTCCTAAGAAGCACCTAAATCCAATGAAATTCGAACACTTCGCCCTGAATGTCCCCGATGCAAAGGCCACCGCCAAGTGGTACGTGACCCACCTCGGGCTGCGCATCGCACGCACCCGCGAGGACTCGCCCTTCACGTCGTTCCTCTCGGACGACACCGGCCGGGTGATCTTCGAGGTCTACAGCAACCCCGCGGCCGCCTACCCGGACTTCAAGGCCGCGCACCCGCTCTGTTTCCACGTCGCGTTCGTCGCGGAGGATCCCAGTGCGGTCCGGGCGAAGCTCGTCGCCGCCGGAGCCACGCCGGCCTACGAGGAGACCCTTCCCGACGGCTCGTTCCTGATCATGGTGCGCGACCCGTGGGGAATCCCGCTCCAGCTTGTGAAGCGGGTCACCCCGTTCCCGTCCTCCTAGGCAGGTAGCCCGTGTTCAAGGTCGACCCAACGGTCACTCTTGAGGGGCGCGGCGTGCGGCTCGAGCCCATGTCGCTCGACCATGAGGAAGCGCTCAGGCGGGCGGCTGCGGACGGAGAGCTTTGGAAGCTCGCGTTCACCTCCGTGCCCGAGCCCGAGGCCACCCTGGCATATATCGAGACCGCCCTGGCCGACTGCGCAAAGGGAACCCGCGTGCCCTGGGTTGTCCGGGAGACGAAGGGCGGGGCAATCATCGGGTCCACGAGCTACCACGACATCGTTCCTGCAACACGCCGGGTGGAAATCGGTTACACCTGGTATGCCCGGAGCTGGCAGCGGACGCACGTGAACACGGCCTGCAAGCTCAGGCTCCTGGAGCACGCCTTTGACACGCTCGGCTGCTCGGTCGTGGGCTGGAGGACCGACAACACGAACTTTAGGTCCCAGGCCGCCATCGAGCGCCTGGGTGCCAAGAAGGACGGCGTCATCCGGCGCCAGGCCATGAGGCGCGATGGAACCTTCCGGGACACGGTGATGTACAGCGTCACCTCCGAGGAATGGGCCGAATGCGTGCGGAATCGCCTTACCGCCTTCCTGGACTCGGGAACCGCTTAGTCCCGCCGGATACTAACAAGGGGTATGCGTACCCTTTCCCTGTTCAGGCGCCTGCCGGCAACGGCCGGCCTTAGCTTGGTCCTGCTCTCGACCCCTTGGCTGCCGTGCTCAGCGGCAACGGTCGTGGCGGCCGACGACTCCGGCGGTAAAACGTGGGTCTCTATCGAGAACGACGGCTACGAGCAGCGGGCCCACTTTATCTCCGGTATCCAATATCTTTCCGGCCGCTTGGATGAGCAGATCATGGTCTTGAAGGCGAAGCGCTCCGGCATGGTGAATGACACCAAGGACTGGGACATGGCGATGAAGGAGGTCGACGACTCGCGCGCCCTTCTCTCGTCCCGCATCAGAGACCTTCCCAAGGTGACCACACCCGAGGCCTGGGTGGACGCCAGGGAAAAGACAGGTTCGGCGTGGAAGCGCTCCCAGCAGTCCGTGGACAAGATGAATCAGACCATCACCTCCTGAGGCGGGAGGGTGGGGTGGGGCAATCAGGCTTGAAAACGCAAGATAACTGCGTCTAACTGCCCCCCGATGCGCACCCCGAGAAGTATCCTCGCGGCACTCCTCGTGCTGGTTGGGATTCCGGCTTTTGCCCAGACCTACGTCTGGACCGGGGAATTGCCCTCGGATTGGCAGGGTCAGCTGACGCCGGTCAACAACGGGACCGCCAACCTGTATTTCAGCGACGGCCTTTATCCCCAGGTCACGCTCACAACCTCGCTCGACAACGTGAACTCCCTCACGTTTGCGAACCAGAACGACTATAGTTTCACGAGCGCTGCACCCCTCACGCTGTCGATAACCTCCGGGATCGCGTTCGCGGACGAATTGGGAGGGACGGCCGACTTCGGATCGAATTTGAGCCTGGGGATCTCGGGTTCAGCCGCCATCGCCACGGGGGAAGGCGCGGTCATTGTCAGGGGGCAAATCACGGGCACCGGGAACCTGGTCATCACCGCGGGGCCGCTCGGGAACGCACGCCTCGTACTTTCAAATACCGGCGCGGGAAACACCTATGTGGGGAACACCACGATCGGCGATGGCACAAACGCTCCCGCTGTGGCCTTTTGGAATTCGTCCCCGTTCGGAACAGGCACCGTTACCTTCCTGAACGGAGGCTTCCTTATCGCGCACGGCACTCAAACCGTCTCCAACCCGCTGGTCTTAGATTTGGCGGGATCGAGCAACGACATTAAGCTGAAAACCTGGGACGCACCGGTCACCTACAGCGGGCCCGTAACCCTCGCCAACAATACCGCCATCACGGCCACGTTTGCCGAGTCGTTCCTTTCCACTCCCACCAACGACGGGGCTGTATTCCTGCCGGGACCGTACAGCCGGTATCCCATCATTCTCTCCGGCAATATCAGCGGCGCCCATTCCCTCACGGACAAGGGGATCGGGATCCTTGAGTTAACAGGGGCCTCCAACACCTACAGCGGAGGCACCACCGCCAAGGGGAACATTGTCTTTGGCACGGGCTCAATTCCGTCGACCGGCAATATCCAGGTCAATCTACAGGGCTACGCCGGGACCCTCGATCCGTCGGGCACTTCGTTTGCGACTCTGCTCAGCCACGTTACGGCGGGCTCGCCAGGAGGCGTCGGCGTGGACACGGGAACCGTCACGCCCTACTCGGGAGCTATAAATCTTACCGGTTACGCCAATCTCGCCATTGGAACGGCGACCTCGGCAGTCCTCACCGGAACAATTACCCCGGCTGACTCTGTAAATTTCAAATTTGGCGGGGGCGGCGGCGTCCTCTACGTGAATACGCCGCTCGCAAACGGCGTCTCCACAAACGTTTCGTTGAACGACCACGGCAGCGCGGCGCCCCTGACCGTCTACCTGCAGGGGGCCAATACCTACACGGGGACAACGACGTCGGTCGACGGAATCCTGATCTTTGACGGGGCCAGCGCCATGCCGCTGAGCACCCAGTTAACCGCGGGAGGCAACAGCTCGCTAACGGGAAGCAGTTATATCGGCTACACCGACCAAGCGACGAACATCGCGAGCCCAGCCGCTTTCCTTTCGGCCTTCAACAAGCCATCCACCTGGGGCGTCATTGGCTTCGATTCACACGTTCCGGCAACTCCCGTCTCGATCACCGGGCCCATCGACCTCACTGGCTTCAATGACGGCGTGTTCATCGGGACAGCCACAAACGCCATCCTCTCGGGCGCCCTCACGCCGGCCGTCAGCACCCTGCGTTTCACGGCGGTCGGAAGCGGGGTGCTGACCGTCGACAGCGTCCTCTCGGGCCCAGTCAGCGTTATGCTCGGGTCAAGCACCTCCCCGGGCGGATTCTCAACCGGCACCGTGATCATGAATGCGCCCAACACCTACTCGGGGGGCACCACGATCAACGGCGGTTATGTCGATGGCATCACCCTTGGGATCGGATTCAACAACGCGCTTGGCACAAACGACCTGACCGTCGTTGGCAATGGGGGCGGCGTGGTGGGCATCAAAGCGACCGCAGCCGGAATCAACCTTCCCAACAACATCGTATTTCAGGACACCATGTCCCAGGGCAATCCCCAGTTTAGTCTCGTGGGGACGAACAACTTTACCCTATCCGGCAACATCACCGGCGACAGCTCCAGCCTGATCCAACTTTACAATCCGTCGCCGATAGCGGTGACGATTTCGGGCAACAACGCGGGATATTTGGGCGCGTTCCAAGTCTTTAACGGAACGCTCAAATTCCCCAACAACACGGGTGCCGGCACCGGCGGCGCCGCTCTCAATTTTGCTGGGAGCGCCGGAACCGTCGATTTCACTGGGGCCACCCTTCCCATTATCGAGAGGATCCACGGAGCCGTGGGCAACCTGGTATTGGGATCGGCCAACCTGACCATCGATTCGACTCCTGCGACCTCCAACGACGGCAGCACCTTTGGCGGTCTCATCTCCGGAACAGGATCCCTGACGGTGACCAACAACGGCACCGGCCCTGACCCCGCCGTGCTTCTTTACGGCGCCAACACGTACTCGGGCGGCACCACGGTGACCCAGAAGGGATTGCTCATCCTGGCCAACAACCAGGGCGCCGGCACCGGGGGCGTAACGGTGGCCACCAGTTCGTCGGGGGCCTTTGGCTTGGACTCCGGTACCACTTATTCGGGCCCCCTGACGTTTACCTCCGGCAATCTCGCGGGCTACGGCACCTTTGACCCGTCAGGACTCGGTCTTGCGGGTACGGTCAACATCGGGACGAATCAAGGTGTTGTCCCCGGGTTTCCCGCCTCGAACAACAAGGTCGTAACAGGGACCCTTTCCTTTGCCGGCAACATGGCCTTTAACAACGGGGGTTCGTTTTACTGGACTCTCCAGGACACCTCCCGGGTCGACGGGGCCTCGAAGCTCGCAATAGCGGGCAACCTGACGATCAACGCCACCGGTGGGGCGTTTGGCCTAAACCTCTTTAGCTTTGATGCGACCGGCGCCCAGAACCCGGCCAGCAACTTCAACG
>CAITBM010000022.1 GCA_903890485.1 uncultured Opitutaceae bacterium
ACTCAAAGGGTGACTCGAAAAGGTGGATCCGCTCAGGTGATTGGGTCGCACGTCTATTGAATGAGAGTCAGCACGCCTGGGCTCTTCCTAATCGCTGAACGAAAAGCTGGTCGCATTTGATCGAGCCATCGGCCTTTCGAATAGATTTTGGCAATGATTGGCGACATCCCAAGGTCTCCACGTTCATTCGCGATTTATTGTCACCTGTATTGTCACTTAGCTGAAACTCTAGAAACGAAAAACCCTATCATATTGGTGATAGGGTGTTTGCGCGCTTGGCGTCCCCACGGGGATTCGAACCCCGGTTCTCACCGTGAAAGGGTGGTGTCCTGACCGGGCTAGACGATGGGGACGTAGCGCGGAATTGGGCAAGCTAGGCCATGCAAACGCCCTAGCAAGACGATTTTTCCTTCTGGACCACGACCGAAGCCAGAGGATGCTTATCCAATGACCTTTGCGGAGATAGAGAATGCACTTCCGGATGCTGCAGTCACCTCCATTGAAGCGCCATTCCCGAGGATCGCGTCCGGCAAGGTAAGGGAGATTTTCGACCTAGGGGACGCCCTCCTTCTTGTCGCGTCAGACCGATTATCCGCCTTCGACGTCATCCTTCAGGACGGAATCCCTGGCAAGGGTATCCTCCTCACTCAGATGAGCCTCTGGTGGTTCGCCGAGACGGGCGGAATCATACAGAATCACCTGCTGCCGGACCAGTTGGGGGCATTCGAGCGGTACGGTGTCGCCAAGGGAGACCTGCGCCTGAGGAGCATGGTGGTCCGAAAGCTAAAGCCCCTGCCCATCGAGTGCGTGGTCCGCGGTTATCTGGCGGGAAGCGGATGGACCTCCTACCGCCAGCAGGGCTCGGTATGCGGCAATGCGCTTCCACCGGGGTTGAGGCAGTCCGACCGCCTCCCCAAGCCTATCTTCACGCCAACCACCAAGGCCCCAAAGGGGAGCCATGACGAAGCCATCGACGACGCGCGTGGCGCCGCGGCCGTGGGCGCCACGCTCTATGAGCGCGTCAAGGCGACCAGCCTTGCGCTCTACCGTTTCGGCCACGAGAGGGCCCTCGCCTCCGGCATGATCCTAGCCGACACAAAGTTCGAGTTTGGCACGGGTCCGGCCGGCGAACTTGTCCTGATCGACGAGGTGCTGACCCCTGATTCGTCGAGGTATTGGCCCCGAGAGAGCTATGCGCCTGGAGGCTCGCCGCCGAGCTACGACAAGCAGTTTGTCCGTGACCACCTGCTGGAGCTCGCCTGGGACCAGAAGGCCCCGGCGCCCAGGATCCCCGCCGATGTGATCGCCAAGACCCGCTACAAATACCTGGCTGCGCTCCGGAACCTGATGTCCCGCGGGCCGGCTACTGCATGACGTTCTGGTGATTCTGGGGCATGGCCGCACCCTTGCTGGCGCGCACGAGCTCCCGCCGGAGCCAGTCGAGAGCCGCATTTACTGCCCGCTGCTTCACCGTCGTCCGCGGTCCCGGGTAGCTCAGCTTCCTCGACCAGACCCCGTGCGGCGCATGGAGCGCCACGAAGATCGTCCCGACCGGGTTTTCGTTGGTTCCCCCGCAGGGACCGGCAAAACCCGTGATTGCCAGGGCGTAATCCGCGCCCAGTTTCTCGGCCGCTCCCGTTGCCATAGCGACCGCGGACTCCGCGCTCACCGCACCGTGCTGGAGCAGGAGGCATTCCGGCACGTCCAGCAGCTGCATCTTTGAGTCGTTCGAGTAGCAGACGCATCCCCCCGAGAAGAACTTTGACGCGCCGCAGATGTCGGTAAAGGCGTTGGAGAGCAGGCCGCCCGTGGCCGTCTCCGCCACCGCAAGACGCTTCTCCTGGGATCGCAGGAGGTCCGCGCAGACCTTGGCCAGGCTATCCCCGCCAAGGGTCACAAAATCGTCCCCGAGGAGCCGGGCGCACTCGTCGGCGACAGCCCCCAATTCAGCAAGGCTCATCTGGCCGCCAGGCGAGCTCAGCCTGCAGTCGACATGCCCGGAGTGGGCGCAGAAGGCTATTCCCAGGTTGGAACCGACACGGTCAAAGATCGGCTGGAGCTTGGTCTCGAGCATCGACTCCCCGATGCCCGCAGTCCGCAGCTGGACATAGGCCTCGGTCTCGAGGACGAGGCCCAGTTTTGCGAGCCGCGGGAGCACCTGCTCCGTGAACATGGGCCGGAGCTCATTCGGGGGGCCGGGCATCATGCAGAGGACCTTCCCGTCCTGTTCGACCCAGAGCCCGGGCGCAGTCCCATTGGCGTTCGCCAGCACCTCGCCCCGCTCGAAGCGGTAGGCCTGCTTCAGGTTGTTGGTGGTCATCTTACGCCCGAAGAGAGCGAAGCGCTCGAGGATGTGCTGCTCTATCCTGGGATCGAAGAGCAGCTTCTGGCCGAGTACGACGGCCACTGCCTCGCGGGTTCGATCGTCGCAGGTGGGGCCGAGGCCTCCGGTAACGAGCACCACGTCAGAACGCGACCAACTTTCCCTGAACTGGTCCGCAATGTCCTCAGCGTCATCAGTTATGGTGATGTTGCGGTGCAGCTGGACTCCCCGCGCCCCAAGCTCGGCGCCGATAAAGGTCAAGTGGCCGTTGGCCGTCAGCCCGAGCAGGAGCTCGTCACCTATGGTGAGCAGTTCAAAGCGGGGACTGTGGGTCGTCTTGTTCAAGCCTGGGCCTGGAAATAGGAAGAATGCATGCTTTGCGGCCGGTAAATTTAGGCTAATCTGTGGAAAATGCCAGCCGCTGAAGCAGATAGCGGGGTTCCTCCCACGCTCAAGGAAAAGGTCCGTCGGCTGCCCGACCGACCGGGTGTGTACCTGATGAAGGACAGGATAGGAAGAATCATCTACGTCGGCAAGGCGAAGGCGCTCAAGAAGAGGGTGTCGTCCTACTTCCAGCCGTCGCGCGGCTTCACCATGCACCCGAAGATACGGGCGCTGGTCGACATGATCGCCGACTTCGACACCATAGAGGTGAAGTCGGAGCCCGAGGCGCTGCTCCTTGAGGGCAAGCTGATCAAGCAGTGGAAGCCCCGCTACAACACGGATTTCACCGATGACAAGAGGTTCCTCCTGGTCCGGGTCGACCTGCGGGAGGAGCTCCCGCGGTTCCGCCTTGTCCGCCTGAGGAAGGACGACCGCTCGAGGTATTTCGGGCCGTTCGCGCACAGTGGCCCTTTGCGCAAGACCCTCGCGCAGATGCGCCGCCAATTCGGGATCCTGCTCTCGGACGGCACCCCGACCCGCCTGCCGGACGGCTCGTGGCAGCTCTACGACGATGTGAGGGCGGAGATCTACGGGTTCCCCAGCAGCGTGACGACGGAGGCCTACCGCGAGCGCGTAGAAAAGGCGTGCGCATTCCTCGAGGGGAAGTCCCGGGAGTGGCTCGAGTCGCTCAAGAGCGAAATGGCCTCCTCCGCGCTCAGGAGGGAGTTTGAGAAAGCCGCGGCCCTCCGCGATATCGTCTTTGCGCTTGAGAAGACGCTCGAGAGGCCGAGGCATTTTGAGAGGACTGACCCTACGGTGGTGAGCGCCAGCGGGTCGGCGCTCGCCGCCCTCAGGGAGGCGCTCGCCCTTCCAACGCTTCCCGACGCGATAGAGTGCTTCGACATCTCGCACATCTCGGGGACATTCGTGGTCGCCTCGATGGTGCGCTTCGCCGGCGGCCGGCCCGACCGGGACAATTACCGCAGGTTCAGGATCAAGAGTTTCATCGGCAACGACGACTTCAGGGCGATGGAGGAGGTCGTTGGCCGCCGCTATGGGAGGCTCCACCGGGAGGGCAAGGCGTTCCCCGACCTCGTCGTGATCGACGGGGGATTGGGCCAGGTGGGTGCAGCCCTGAAGGCCTTCGTCGCGCTCGGCATGGAGCCGCCGCCTTTGGTGGGCCTGGCGAAGAAGGAGGAAACCGTGATTTTCCCGGACGGGCGCCCGCCGCTCAGGCTTCCGCTCGATCACCCGGGACTCATGCTGATCCAGCGCCTCAGGGACGAGGCCCACCGGTTCGCCAACACCTATAATGCGGACCTCCGGTCCAGGAAGATCCGTGAATCCCTCCTGGATGACGTTTCTGGGCTTGGGCCCGTTCGCCGGGCGGCGCTCTTGGACAGGTTCGGCGGCATGGAGCGCCTTCGGGCGGCGACCGCGGCGGAAATCGGCGAGGTCCGGGGTTTTGGGCCGAAGCTCGCCGCGGAACTTCACTTGTTCCTGGAGCGGAAAAAGGCCGGCCCGGATAAAACTCCTTGATCCCGGGCGCCGCTTGGGGCTCCTACGAGGTCTCCATGTCCCCCATTCGATTCACTGCGCCGCTTGTTGCCCTCGGACTTGCCGTCCAGGCTTGGGCGGCTCCCGAGCTCGCCCCGCTCTTCAAGGACCATGCAGTTCTCCAGTGCGACAGGCCCGTGCCGGTCTGGGGCGTGGCTTCGCCAGGCGAGCACGTCAGCGTCTCCTTCGCCGGGCAAAGCGTCGGCACGACTGCCGGTCCGGACGGCCGCTGGGTCACGATCCTGGCGCCGCTTTCTGCGAGCCCGGTCGGTTCCGACCTCACGGTCTCGGCAAAGGAGGTGGTCATCGTGCACGATGTCCTCGTTGGCGAGGTGTGGCTCTGCGCGGGCCAGTCCAACATGGAGTTCCCGGTAAACGACTCGGGTGTGCGCGTGGACAACGCGGCGGCGGAGGTCGCGTCGGCCCGCTTTCCGCTCATCCGCCAATTCAAGGAGTCCCACCAGGCGGCCCTGGCTCCCCAGTACGCCGTAGGAGGCGACTGGAAGGTCTGCTCACCGGACACAGCCGGGGGGTTCACGGCCTTGGGATACTTCTTTGCCAGGGACATTTTTTCCCGGCTGGGCGTGCCGGTCGGAATCATCAACTGCACGTGGGCCTCGACGCCGATCGAGTCCTGGATGAGCCCGGCGGCCATGGCCGCGTTCCCCGGATACTCGAACGGCCACAGTGTCCTTTCATCGTCGGCGGTGCGGGAGGACCCCTGGGTTCCCACATCAGTCTTCAACGGGATGGTCCATCCGCTTTTGCCATACTCCATTCGCGGGATCCTCTGGTCGCAGGGGGAAAGCAACATCGGGCGGGCGGGCACCTACGCGCGGCAATTTCCGGAGCTGATCTCATCGTGGAGGTCCCATTTCGGCCAAGGGGAACTTCCGTTCCTCTGGGTGCAGCTTGCCAACTTCAAGGCCCCCCCGGACGGCCGCGGGGAGCTTCTGCCCCTCCTCAGGGAGGCCCAGGCCAAGGCACTCGCCTTGCCGGGAACCGGGCAGGCGGTGTCGATCGACATCGGGGACCCCGCGAACATCAATCCAAGGAACAAGCAGGAGGTCGCCCGGCGCCTTGCTTTGATCGCCAAGGCCAAGGTTTACGGCCTCACCGTCGACTATTCGGGTCCAGCGTTCGACCGGGCCGATGTGGAGGGCCAGGCGATCCGCGTGCATTTCCGGTTCACGGGGGAGGGAATCACGGCCTCGGGCAAGCCACTCCAGTCCTTCGAGGTCGCCGGGCCCGACCGTGTTTTTCATCCGGCAAAGGCCGTGATCCAGGGCACAACGCTCGTGGTCCAGTCGCCCCTCGTGCGCCAGCCCGTCGCCGTCCGATATGCATGGCGGAACTCGCCGGAGGCGAACCTCTTCAGCGGCGCCGGGTTGCCCGCGGCGCCGTTCAGAAGCGACGATTGGTAGACCTCTGGGGAGCCCGCTTAGGGCAGCTCGTAGACCTCGCCCAACGCCTCGCCCGAAGCGTTGCTGGCGCTCGTGATCTGGAAGGTGTAGGAGCCGGGGGGTAGGTCGGCGATCAGCGCTGTGTCGTTCTGCGCCGTGAGCGCGAAAGCACCGACGCTCGCATCGGCCGAGCTGATGCCCGTGGCCGAGGTCAACGTCTGGTAGGGGCTGGCGGAGGATTGGATAGCCCACGCCCCGTTTTGCGCGATGAGGTTGTCATTCGCGTCGTAGACCTTGAGCACCGGGTCCGGGATCGCATCGGCCACGCCGAACGGGGCGAGACCGGGGCCGACGCCACGGATCAGGACGCTCTTGTTCGTCGAGCCGCCGATCACGAATCCTCCGATAAGGGCTCCCGCTCCCTGGCTCACCGTGCCCCGGGCCGAGAGGTTGATGAGCCGCTGGGCGTCGGTGAGCGGCGCAGGGCTGGCATCATAGACCTCGGCGAGCACGACGCCGCCGGTTGCGGAGGGGTCAAAGACGTGGATGGTGTAGTTACCCGGCGCCAGGTTCGCCACAACCGCCGCATCGGCGCTGGTGGGGGAAAGGGCGAAGGCACCCACCTGAGCAAAGACGGAGGAGAGGCTTCCGCTGCCGCCCCAGCCCGTGTTCTGGTTGATGAGGGAACCCGAGGAGGAGAGCAGCTGGAGTTCCGGACTGGCCATGACGCTCTGCACCCCAAAGCTGGAAAGGCCTGGGCCGACGGCCCGGAGCAGCACCTGCTTGGTGCTCGTTCCCGTGACGACGAAGCCGGCGATCAGGACCTGGCTGCCGGGAAGCTTGGCGCGCGACGAGAGGTTGAGCAGCCGGTCCGAGGCGTTGGACGGCGGTACGCCCGACGAGGAATTGACCGTGATCGTCAGGGTGGAACTCGCAACGGCACCTGCCGTGGCGGCGCTCACCGTCACGCGGTAGGTTCCCGTTGTGGTGGGCGTGCCGGAGATGATCCCTGAGGTCGAGCTGATCGACAGGCCCGGAGGAAGCCCGGTGGCCGTAAACACCTTGGGGGACGCCGTGGCTGTTACCGTGAAAACGAAGGGCGAGCCGGCCGAGGCGGTGACCGCCGAGGCCGAGTTGATGACCGGGGTCGTGAGCGAGTTGGACAGGTAGGTGACCTGCTGAAGGCCCGCCGATCCGTACTCGGACGAGAGGACCACCGCGGTCGCACGAACCAGGAAGAGGCTCGAGCCCGAGGGCGTGAGGCCGGAGATGCTCCAGGTCGCACCGTCCGTTGTCGTGGCGTTGCCCACGTTGGTCCAATTGGATCCGTCGGTCGACTCCGCGATCACAACGTAGGAGTACGTCGGTGCATTGCCGGCACGGGTCCAAGAGAAACTGGACTGGTCCGGGCTGACCGTGATCGATTGGGTGACCGCGGTGGGCGCGGCGAACCGCGCGAACAGCGCCCGGTTCAGTCCGCCGGCGGTCGTGAAATTCCCGGCGATCGTCACTTTGCCATCGGCCTGGACCGAGATGGCGTTCACCGTACCGTTGGGTCCCGGGTTGAAGGATGTATCCACCGACCCGCTGGCAAGGATATGCGCCACATTGGAAACGGCCTGGCCGCCGATCGAGGTGAAGGTTCCCCCGACCAGGAGCGAACCGTCAACCTGGAGCGTGATGGCCTGGACGGTGCCGTTCACCGCCAGGTTCAGGGTTCCGTCGAGGGATCCGTCGGCGTTGAGCCTGGCAACTCCGGACATCGGCTGGCCGTTGACGCTCGTGAACGCTCCACCGACGACGATCTTGCCGTTGGGCTGAAGCACCACCGCGTTAACGGCTCCGTTGATGCTGGGGTTGAACGTCGAATCCGGGGTGCCGGATGGTGACAGGCGCGCGAGATAGGTTGCCGCCTGGCCGCCGATCGAGGTGAAGGCGCCCCCTACCAGCAGCTGGCTGTTCGGCTCAACGAGGATCGCATTGACCGACGCGTTGGCCGGCGCGTTAAACGAGGTGTCAAGCGACCCGTCGACGTTCACGCGCGCCAAGTAGGGGCTCGGCAGGCCGGCCACTGTCGTGAAGGCTCCGCCGATCAGCTCCTTGCCGTTGGGTTGGGTTGCGATCGCGTTTACGGTGCCGTTCGGGTTGGCGCCGTACGATGAATTGTAGGTCCCGTCGGTGTTGAGAAGCGCGAGGTTGGAGGCGACGTTGCCGCTCACGTGCGAGAAGGTGCCGCCAACCAGGAAGGCGCCGCCGACCTGGATCGATGAGAAATTGCCGCCGACAAAGACGGAACCATCGGAGAGGGGAACCACGGTGTTGGCGGTCCCGTTGATCGAAGGGTCAAAGGCGGCATCAAGGGAACCGTCGGAATTGATGCGGGCGACGTTGGAGCGGCTGATCGGGAACCCGGTCGCGTTGGGCTGCACGGAATTGAAGCTTCCTCCGAAGTAGATCTGGCCGCTTGAGGTGACGGCCGCCGACGTCAGCGAGCCGTTCGGGTTCGGATTGAACGCCTGGTCGACGGTGCCGTCGGCATTTAGGCGGGCAAGGTACTGGCGATAGACGATCGGGCCAGGGGTGACGTTGGTGAGGTTGGCGTTCTGCTCAAACGCGGTGAAGCTTCCGGCAACAATGACCTGGCCGTTTGCCAGCGGCACCACTGCGGAAACGGGTGAATTCGGGTCGGGGTAGAAGGTGGTGTCGACCGTGCCGTCCGTGTTGATCCGCGCGAGATCCTGGACGTTCAAAATGGTGCCGTTGTTCGGGGCGACACCGCCAAACGAGCCACCCATCAGGATCTTGCCCGAGGGAAGCACGGCGAGCGTGTAGATGGGGCCGTTAGGCTGCGGCTCAAAGGTTTTGTCGCGGGAACCGTCGGCATTGATGCGCGCGACGTAGCTCACCGGCGAGGCATTTGTGGTGCCAAAAGCCAGGTAGGTGAAGTCGCCGCCGATGACTATCTTCCCGTCAGCCTGCAGGGCGATAGCGAGAACCTGAAGGTTCGGCTGGGGGGCGAAGCTCGTGTCGAGGGTGCCGTCCGCATTGAGCCGGGCGAGGTACGAGTTGGAGGTGCTGTAGACGGTGGTGAACGCCCCACCGATGAGGATCTTGCCGTCGGGCTGGATCACCACCGCCGAGATCAATCCGTTGGTCGTGGCGTTGAAGGTCGTGTCGAGCGTGCCGTCCTTGTTCAAGCGGATGATGTTCGCGGAGGCGGAGCCTGCGTAACCCGTGAACTGGCCGGCTACGATGACCTTCCCGTCGGACTGCTGGGCGACGGCAACGACCTCGCCGCTGCCCGTTGCCGCGAACGC
This sequence comes from uncultured Opitutaceae bacterium, assembly GCA_903890485.1. Lineage (GTDB taxonomy): Bacteria > Verrucomicrobiota > Verrucomicrobiia > Opitutales > Opitutaceae > Palsa-1447. The sequence goes on from CAITBM010000022.1 coordinate 8,985, forward strand.
CTGGCGGAGCGCGCTGTTGGCCTCGAGCCACACCCCGGAGCTCGTTGAGGTCAGGTTTGTGGCTCCGGTCGGCAGCACCGAGATGGCGTTTACCGGGCCGTCGATCGCGGCGTAGTAGCTGGTGTCGGGCGAGCCGTCAGGATTGAACCTGGCGAGGTAGGACGACAGGTTTCCGCCCATGGGAAGGAAGGTGCCGCCCACCAGGAACTGGCCGTTGGCCTGCTGCACGATGGTTTTCACCTGGCCGGTGGGCGAGGAGTGCCCGCCCGCCGAGAAGGACGGATCAAGGGTGCCGTCGGGATTGAGCACGGCGACATGGTCCTTGAAGCTGGCCGTGGCGGCCCCGTTCGGCTGCAGGGTGGTGAACGACCCGGCCACCAGGACGTGGCCGTTCGAGAGGACGTTCGTCGAGTTGACGAGCGCGTTTGCGTTCGGATTGAAGGTCGGGTCGAGGGTGCCCGAGGCGCTTACCCGCCCCACGTAGTTCCGGATGATGCCCGTTGTGGATCCGTTGGGGGCGAAGGAGGTCAGGACTCCCCCGATGATGACCCCGCCGTCGGGCTGGACCGAGATCGAGAGGACATCCGCCGAGGGATCCGGAACAAAGCTAAAATCGAAGGTGCCGTCGGTATTGAGCCTCGCCAAGTGGCTGGCGTAGATGCCGGTGGTGGCGTTGTAGCCCGCCTGGGGCATAACGACGGGGTTGCCGCCGGCGTCGGTCGTGGTCGTCGGGGTCCCGCCAGCTTTGCCGGTCTGGGGGAGGACGCCCTTGAACGCTCCGCCGATCAGCACCTTGCCGTCGGACTGGACGGCGATCGAGTAGACGGTTGCGTTTGGCTCGGGGTCGAAATGGGACGTGTCGATCAGGCCGGAAGATAGCAGGCGCGCCACGTAGCCCCGCGTCGCTCCAGAAATCGTGGTGAACGCCCCCCCCACGAGGATCCTTCCGTCGGAAAGGACGTTGATGCAGTAAACCGTGCCCGAGGGGCTCGGGTTGAAAGCCGTGTCGAGCGAGCCGTCGGAGTTGAGCCGGGCGAAGGACGACACCCCGTAGGAGGACGTCGAGCCGTTGGGCGTCAAGGCGGAGAACTGCCCGCCGATCAGGATCTGGCCGCTCGGCAGGACAGCTATAGCAAAGACACTCGAGTTGGGGCTCGGGTTAAAGGGCCCGTCCAGGGTGCCGTCCGTGTTGAGTCGTGCCATGTAGACGCGCCCGAACCCGTCCACCTGGGTGAAGCTTCCGCCGACCAAGACCTTTCCGTCACTCTGCACGGCGATGGACTGCACGGCTCCGTTCAGGGTGGGGGCAAAGGTGCGGTCGAGGGAGCCGTCAGCATTGAGCCGGGCGAGATAGCTTTGGGTCACCCCGCCGACGCTCAGGAACGTGCCGCCGACAAGGATCTGCCCGTTCGGCAGGACTGCTGACGTATAGATGGTGCCTGCATCGTCCGGCGAAAGCGAGGCGTCGGGAATGCCATAGGGCGTCACCCGGACGATGTAGTTGCGCGCCAGGGAGCTCGGCGCGTCAACCGGGTTCACCATCGTGAAGTAGCCGCCAAGCACGACGTTCCCGTCCGGCTGGACTGCGATGGCGTTTACGGCCTGGTTGGGGTTCACGATGAACCCGCCGTCGTAGGTGCCGTCCGGGTTGATCCGGGCGATGTAGTTGGCGCTGTTTGACGAGAGTCCGTTGGCCGGGTAGATTTGAGTGAAGGTCCCGCCGACCAGCAGGCGCCCATCCTGCTGCAATGCGATCGCAGAGACCGAACCCAGCGGGTTCACGAGATAGGAGGTGTCGAGGGTGCCGTCGGTATTAACCCGGGCCAGGAAATCGCACTGGAGGGCGGTGGTGGCGCCGTTGGGGGTCAGGGTCGTGAATTGGCCGCCGAACATGGCCTGGCCGCTTGGCAGGACGAATATCGTGCTGACGCTGGCGTTGGGGCTCGGGTCATACGTCGTGTCCAGCGAACCGTCGGAGTTGAGCCGGGCCGCGCAATTGCGATTGGTGGCCGACGCGCCGTTGGGCGAAAGGGTGGAGAACCCGCCTCCAACGAGAATCTGCCCGGTCTGCATCACCGCGAGCGCCAGGACCGTCTTGTCGGCGTTCGGGTTGAAGGAGGTGTCGAGGGTGCCGTCGGCGTTAAGCCGGGCGATGTGGTTTCGGGTGACCGGCGCCGCAGAACCGTTGGGCTGAACCGTCGTGAACGCGCCGCCGATGATGATCTGGCCGTTTGGCTGGTAGGCGACCGCATAGACGACGCCGTTGGCATTCGGATTGAAGGTCGCATCGAGGGTTCCGTCGGCGTTCAGGCGGGCCGCGTAATTGCGGGCCACCATGGAGGAGCCGCCGGTGGGCTGGATGTGGGTGAACTTCCCGGAGATGATGATCTGGCCGTTCGGCTGCAGGACCATCGCGTTCACGACGTTGTCGGCGTTGGGGCTAAATGAGCTGTCCACCGTGCCATCGTGGTTAATGCGGGCCACATAACCGTGTCCCGAGCTGGCAGTGCCGTAGGGATTCAGCTGCGTAAAATATCCACCCATCAATATCTTACCATCAGGCTGCAGTTGAAGTACGTTGACGATCCCGTTGGCATTCGGGTCAAACCCATCGTTGGGGAGAGTGAGCGAACGGGCGCCGACGGTGGCGCTCAAGGAAACCAGAAGTGCAAGGCCTGCGGATGCGATGTCAAACAGCCGGTTTCTGGGGGTCGATAGGAATGCCATGAAGGTAATGCTGCTTACAGAGAACGCGCACAAATGCAATGCCGGGAAGCGGATGCTCCCCGAGGAGCTTTTTAGTCTGACGTGGCCCCCAAAAGGTTCCGGAAAAGGAGGCCTTATCCCCGCGATTCCCAAATGTGGGCAATCACTTGCAATAAACGCCTGATCGGGGCAGCTTGCCGGAGCCATGAAATCGACCCTTTCAACCCTGTTTGCGTTCGCATTCGCACTCGCCATGTCCTCAACCGCCAAAGCAGAGCTCAAGGTGGGCGACAGCGCCCCAAGCGTCACCGGTGTGACCGAAACCGGCCAAAAGCTCAACTTGGGGGACGTTTATCCCAAGCAGGCCTACACCCTGGTCTACTTCTTCCCGAAGGCGGACACCCCCGGCTGCACGGCGCAGGGATGCTCGCTTCGGGACGCGTACGAGGACCTGACCAAGAAGGGCGTCGCGGTGATCGGGGTCAGCCTGGACAACGCGGATGCCCAGAAGGCGTTCAAGGAGAAGTACCATTTCCCGTTCACCCTGATTGCCGACCCCGACCAGACCGTGGTCAATGCGTTTGGGGTTAAGGTCAAGAGTGTCATAGGCTTCGGATCCTTTGCCTCCCGGGAGGCGTTCCTGATCAAAGGGGGCAAGATCGTCTGGACCGACTACAGCGCGAAGACCTCGAAACAGGCTGAGGACGTGCTGAAGGTGATCGCCGCGGGCAGCTGAGCCAAGCGGTCCTAGAGGTCTGCATCCGGGGCGTCCGGCAGGGCCGTGGCCCCCGGATTCAACCGGACGCGTTCAAGCCACGACACGATCAGGGGATCGCGGATGGCGTCCCCCGAGGGCCAGGGGCCCGTCACCAGGTCGATCACGCGTAGGGATCCGTCGACAGCCCGCACGAAGTTGCGGGCATGGAGGTCCGCCACCACGTAGGCTCTTTCCCCGATGAAGAGGAGGCGGGGATGATCCCGGTCTGCCCTGAGGAACCGTGACGGGATCTCGATCAGGCATCCGGGCAGGCTGCCCGACATGTCGTCCCCCTGCGGCATGGGTTCGCCGAGCACCTGCTTGGCGACTAGGATGCCCTCGGGTGTCAGGGCAACGACCTCGGTGGCCATTCCGCCGAGAACCTGGATCACGAGGAGCTTCTCCAAGAGCGCCCGGTAGTCTCCCAGGCCGGCACGAGCCATCAGGAGGGTCTCCTCGCCGCGGCTGAAGCCAAACTCGCTTCCGATGCGCTTCTCCTCGCGCGGCAGGTAGAACTTGTAGACCGATCCCTCGCCCGAGGCGAAAGCCCAGGCCTCAACCCCGACGCCGATCCGCCTTAGGGCTGGGTTGGCCTCCTCCAGCGGGTTTTCCTCCCGTTCGTCGAACCCAAAATCCGAGAGCGTGCGCAGGGGCAGGAGCGCGCGGAATGCGCGGATCGCGGTTCCGAGGGCCGCCCACTGGGGGCCGGCTCCCTCAAGCAGGATTACCTCGTCTTCGGCGAGGAGGACGAGATCGCGGTCCGAATCTGCTCGGAGATCGCATTGGGCTGCCGCCGCGCCAAGTCTAGCGAGCGCTTCCAGTCGTCGCTCGTGATCGTCTTGAATAGCGGCTCGCCCGGCCTTTTCAGGAAGGAGGGGGCCCCGGATGCGGGTGGGTTGTCCGGTGAAGGCATCTTGCATGTGTCCGCCATGCGCGAAACGTCGGCGGCGCGAGACTCAAAGGCAACGCCCGTTTGCCGACAAGTTATTCGCACGCGCCCCTAGTCGTGCGCCTTGGCGACGGGTAGCTGGGGAACCATGCTGGCGACGATCAGGGAGTCGACCCGCCGGCGGTCCATCTCAGCAACCTCGAACCGCCAGCCCGACCACTCAAAGCGGTCCCCGACCTCGGGTATGCGACCAAACTGGGTTACGGCAAACCCGCCCGCGGTCCGGTACTCAGCCTCGGCCTCGTTGGGAAGGCTCTCCTTGATCCCCAGGGCGGACTTGAACTCGGCAATTGGGATCGTCGCGTCCACGACCCAGGAGCCGTCCTCGCGGCGCTTCACCTTGGTCTTGTTGCGCTGTCCGGGCTCGGGGAGGTCGCCCACGATGGCCTCAAACACGTCGATCAGGGTCACCAGGCCCTGCACCGCCCCGAATTCATCGGAGATCACGGCCGTGTGCTTTCCGGTCTTCTTGAACTGCTCCAGGAGCTGGAGCGCCGTCATGTACTCCGGGGCGATCAGGGGCGGGACGAGCAGGTTCTTGAGCGCCGTGGGCAGCCCGATTGCGGAATTGGCCCATAGCGCCTTTACAGAGACCATCCCGACAACCTGGTCTCGGTTCTTCTGGTAGACGGGGAAGTGCGAGTGGCCGCTGGTCACGATCTTCCTCCAGTTGGTCTCCTCGTTGTCGTCGATGTTGAGGAACACGATCTTCGTGCGCGGGGTCATGATCGTCGTCACGAGCAGCTTGTCCAGGGAGAGGACTCCCTCCACCATCTCCTTCTTGGCCCTCTTGATGACGCCGGCATGGAGGCCGCGCTCGACGAGAGCACGGACATCGTCGTCCCCGACGGTCTCGGACACGGGCCTCAGCTTGAAGCCGAGCGCCGTTGCGATGGCCTCGCTTGCCAGGCCCAGGAACGCCGAGCAGGGGCTTACGATCCGTGAGAATAGGCGCATCGCCGGACCGAGGATCGCGGCAGCCCGCTCCGGGTTTGATAGCACGATCCGCTTTGGCAGGAGCTCCCCGAAGAGGAGCATGACCGAGCTGATGATGAGGGTGCCGAGCACCAGGCCCAGGGTCTCGGCCCAGGGCGCGAAGGTCGGCCAACGGGCGAACCAGGAGCCGAATTGCTCGGCCGACGAGGAGACGAGGGCCACGCCCGCGATCACGCAGGTCAGGGTGAGCCAGAACTGCACGAGCCCGAGGAAGCGGCCGGGGTGTTCGGCGATCACGAGCGCCGTGCCGGCCCCCTCGCTTCCCGACTCTGCCATCCGGAGCAGCTTCGCCTTCCTCGCCGACACAAATGCGGTCTCCGCGGCGGTCATCAGACCGTTGGCTACGATGAGGAAACCGAGAATCACCAACTCATACGCGGCGTACGGCATGTATTGGCCACCAATAGTGGCGAGTTCGGCGCCCGATGCAACCCCGCGCCGAACGGTCCCTTTGGGTGCAAAACAATTGGCTTTGTCGCGCGCAGTCCCATCGTTGGCCGCATGCTGGACGTTAAGGATGTCGTTAAGTCATACCCCGGGCCGGACGGCGCGAGGGTGGAGGTCCTGCGCGTTGAGAAGTTCCTGCTCGGCGCGGGCCAGGAGAGGGCGCTTCGAGGCGAGAGCGGGTGCGGAAAGACCACGTTCCTGAACCTGGTGGCGGGGATCCTGGCGGCGGACTCGGGCAGCATCAGGATCGACGGCACCGACATGGCGGCGCTCCCGGAGTCGGCCCGGGACCGGCTCCGCGCGGCCAAGCTGGGCTACATCTTCCAGACGTTCAACCTGCTGCAGGGCTACACGGTGATAGAGAACGTGGTCCTTGGCATGAGCTTTTCCCCGCTCGGCTCGGATTTCCGGCACGCGCGCGAGCTTCTTGTACGGGTGGGCCTGGGTCATCGCCTCGAGCATTTCCCTCGGCAGCTCTCCACCGGCCAGCAGCAGCGGGTCGCGGTTGCCCGCGCCCTCGCCAACCGGCCGTCGCTCGTCCTTGCCGACGAACCCACCGGCAACCTCGACCGCCGCAACGCCCGCGAGGCGCTCGCCCTGATCCGCGAGGCGTGCAAGGAGAACAATACGGCCCTGCTCCTGGTCAGCCACGACGAAGAGGTCCTGGGCCAGTTCGGCAACGTGGAGGACTTCTCGTCCCTTAACCTGGCGATGGCCGCCCGGCAGCCATGACGCTCCTCCTGATCGTCTACCGCAGCCTAAGACAGCACGCGTTCTCGACGCTGGTGACGGCGGGCAGCCTCGCCCTGGCTGGCGGTCTCCTGATGAGCGTGTGGATGGTGAAGGCGCAGGCGCAGAAGTCATTCCTCAGGACGACGACGGCCTTTGACGCGGTCCTCGGGGCCAGGGGCTCGAAGCTTCAGCTCGTCCTGAACGCGATCTTCCACCTTGAGGCGTCCCCCGGAAACCTCTCATGGCAGGACTACGAATTCATCCGCCACCATCCGGCTGTTCAGACTGCGGTGCCGATCGCTGTGGGCGACAACCTGAGGGGATACCGCATCGTGGGGACGGTCCCCGCGCTGTTCTCCGATGCCGAGTACGCACCGGGCCACAAGTACGCCTTCGCCCCCGGCGGCCGAGTTTTCGCCGCGGACGCGAAGGAGGCAGTGATCGGCAGCTTTGCCGCCGATCGCCTTGGGCTAAAGCTCGGCGACTCCTTCCATCCCTTCCACGGACTGGCCTACGATCCCTCCGCCCAGCACGCGGACCTCTTCACGGTCGTGGGCGTCATGGAACCCACGAACACGCCGCTCGACCGGGTCATCCTTGTGCCCATTCGCGGGGTCCAGACCATGAGCGGCCACGATCCCAGGGCTGCCACCGATATCAGCGCCGTCCTGATAAAGCTGCGCTCGCCGACGGCGGGGTTCATGCTGGATATCCTGATCAACAAGCAGGGCAACCGCCTGACGCTCGCCTATCCGGTCGGCGCCATCCTGGCCGAACTCTTCGACAAGATCAGCTGGTTCGACCGTGTGCTTGCGCTTGTTGCGTACCTGGTTGCGCTCGTGGCCGCGGCCTCGGTCCTTGCGAGCATCTACAATTCCATGAACGCTCGGAAGCGCGACATAGCGATCCTGAGGGCGCTCGGCGCCCGCAGGCGCCTGGTCTTTGGATCAGTCGTGGCCGAGTCGGCGTGCATCGGCGCGCTCGGGGCGGTCGCGGGGTATGCGGTGTATTTTGTGCTCTTTGCAGCCGCTTCCCGCATCATCCGGGCCCAGACCGGCGTCGTTCTCTCGCTGGCCGAGTTCCACCCGGTCCTGGTCCTGGCGCCCCTGGGCCTGGTCGCGCTCTGTGCGCTCGGGGGGGTGATCCCGGCCGCGAAGGCCTACCGTATGCCCGTTGCCGAGAACCTCGCCCCGGTCTCGTGAGGGTTGGGGCGCCGGCGGGCGCCGCCAATCCTCCCTTTGACGAACTGGCGGCATGTGGTAGCTTGGGCTCGTGAAGCGTCTCCTCCTCGCCCTTGCGCTCTTGCCGGCCGCGGTCCTCGCGGCTCCGGCCCAGCCCAGCATCCCCGCGCCGGAGGTGGACGGAGGCTACCTAAAACTCGGATTTGACCGGCTCTCAGGTTTCAAGTTCGTGGCCCCGGAGTACGACCCCCTGGCCAACCCAAAAGCTGCGCCCCCGACCGGCGAGGATCAGATACCCCCGGTGGTTCGGGAGTGGAGCGGCCGGAAGGCCATCGTCACGGGCTTCATGCTACCGACCAAGCTCGACAACGGAAAGGCCGTCGAATTCCTGCTGATGGCCAACCAGATGGCGTGCTGCTACGGGACGGTGCCGAACATGAATGACTGGGTGATCGTGAAGATTCCGCAGGGTGTCCCGATCACCCAGGATGTCCCGATTTCGTTCCGCGGTGTGTTCAAGGTGAGCGCCGCGTTCGAAAGCGGGTACATGACCGGGATCTACGAGCTTCAGGCCGAGGGACCCGGCCAGGTTTCCGAATAGAGGCGGGCGCATTTGCGCCCCTAGCGCGAGATGTCGCTCTGCTGAAGCACCTTGAAGCCGCGCTTGCCGAGGGCCTGTGCCGCTGTTTCCGGGTCCTCGGCGCTGATGGCAAGGGCCGCGCGGTCTGCCGGGCGATGGATGAAGCTGTAGATGTAGTTCGTGTTGATCTCGGCCTCTAGAAGCGCAGCGAGCACGCCCTTCAACTCGGATTCGTTGGCGATCTCGACCGCGAGTATGCTGCATTCGCCGTACGGCAAGTCATTGCTGACCAATAGCTCACGGGCACGGTCTGGGTCGTCCACGACCACCCGGATGATCGAGCTGTCGGTCGTATCGAGCACGGTGATCGCCATGATGTGCACGCCATGCTCCTTCATGAGGGAGGTGATGTCGTAGAGACGGCCGACGCGGTTCTCGGCAAAAACCGAGAACTGCTTCACGGGATCGTTCGGCATGCGGCTTGTCCGTGTGGGCATCGCGTGGCGCAAGCATGGCCTCGGGCCGGCTAGGGTCAACGGCGAGGTGTTGAGATTTTCCCGCGGGCACCCAAGGGTCGCCCAAGCAATGAAGCTGCCCGCACACCACGCCGCGATCATCGAACGGGCCCAGAAGGGCTCCCGCCTGGTTGCGCTCGGCATGGCGCTCAACCTCGTTCTCGGCGTGATCAAGGTCGGGGGCGGGGTCGTTGGCAACGCCTATGCCCTGGTTGCCGACGGGATCGAGTCCTTCTGCGACATTGCGATATCCGTCCTCATATGGGCCGGTTTCAAGTGGGCCGCGCAGCCCCCCGACGCGAACCATCCCTATGGCCATGGCAAGGCCGAGGCGGTGTCGGGCCTCTTCACCTCGGTCATTGTCCTTGGCGCGAGCGGCGGCGTTGCTTGGCATGCGGTCAATGAGATCCGCGACCCCCAGCGCGTCCCGCATTGGTGGACGCTCCTCATCCTGGCGGGCGTTGTCGCGACCAAGGTCGTGTTTTCCAGACGGCTGAACGAGGTGGGCCGCGACACCGACAGCACGGCCCTGGGGGCCGAGGCCTGGCACCATCTTTCCGATGCCATCACTTCGGCGGCTGCATTTGTCGGCATATCCATAGCGGTCCTCGGCGGGGCGGCCTACGCCGCAGCTGACGGGTGGGCCGCTCTGATCGCGTCGGCGGTGATCGCCTTCAATGGCATCCTGATCTTCCAGAAGGCACTCAACGAGGTCATGGACATAGCGGTGCCTGCACAGATGGAGAACGATGTGCGAACCCTGGCGGCTGGGGTCCCGGGAGTGGCGAGCTTGGACAAATGCCGGGTGAGAAAGAGCGGCCTAAGCTACCTGGTCGACATACAGATCCGGGTTCCGGGCGAGATGAGCGTGCGTGAAAGCCACGGGATCGCCCACGCTGTCAAGGACTCGCTCTTGGCCTCGCGCCTTCGGGTGAGCGACGTGACGGTCCACGTCGAGCCGAAGTGAGCCTAGCGGTCGATCCTCTGCGCCAGCTTCCAGCCGAAATACACGCCGACCATGCTGCCGATGCCGCTGGTGATGATCTCGGTCATGATTCCGAAGCCCGATCCCAGGAACCCGCCGACATATCCGCCGACCATGGTCCCGACGAAAATGCAGAGCTTATTCACGGCGGAGAGAATGGACGCCGCGTGGGGGAAAGGCGATTTCTAATGGTCGCGGCGGCCGGGGCGAACAGGGAAGAAAAAGAGAAGGCGGATTAATATATTGGTTGAAGGGGACCCCCGGCGCCGGGTGTTATCCCATGGAGCCAGGAATATCATGAAATTGTTGCCCCAAATGAAAGCACCCACCCGCACCTTCGCCCTGGTTGTCGCTGCGCTCGTCGTGGCCCCTCAAGCCGGGTGGGTCGCGGCGGCCATGGGGGCGCAAGCGGACGTGATAACCGCAGTCTCTTCCCAGACCAGCGAGGACTATGTCCGTCAAAGGGCCACGGACGGCTCGCTGAAACCGGAAACATTCACATTCGGGGAGGGAGGGTTCCTTCCTGGGGCGGCCCGGGATGACTCGATCGACAAGCTTACATTCCTCGACGTTGCAAAGGTGCTCTCGGAGCCGTTGGCCGCCGAGGGCTTCGTGCCGGTTGCCGACCGCGATCCAAACAAGACAGGGCTCCTGATCATCGTCTACTGGGGGAAGACTAATGGGACAGAGGGGGCGTCAAACTCCGTGGCCTACCAGAATCTCCAGTCCAGCCAGGTCGGCGCTCCGCCCCCGCCTCCGCCGCCACCTGCAGGAAACAACCATGTAGCCCCGGGCGGCGCCCAGGTGGCGGCTATCATGCGTGAGGCTAGCGAAGACGCGTTGACCGGTGCCTTGGCGGCTGTCGGCGCTGAAAACAATCTACGCAACCAGGCCGACAGCCGGAACGCCGCGCTCCTGGGATTTGGCAGCGAGCTCGCCGCCACCCAGGGGCTTGAGATGACGGCGATGAAGAACCGTCGCCAGGACCTTATCTCCGAGCTTGAGGAAAACCGCTACCTGGTGATCCTGATGGCGTATGACTTCCAGGAGTTGTGGAAGCACAAGAAGCACAAGCTGCTCTGGGTTACCCGGCTAAGCGTGCGAGAGCGCGGCACCGACTTCACGAAGGTCCTGCCCGCCATGGTGAAATATGGATCCCAATATTTCGGCCAGGAAAGTCACGGCCTGCTCCGAAAGGCCCTTCCCCAGGGCCAGGTCGAGGTGGGGGAGATCAAGTCCCTCGGCGAGGTGCCCGAGAAATAGCGGCTTTTTAGTGACGGGGATTGCCCCCGGGGCGTCCCCCGTCGGAATGGCTGGTTGTGCCACCCCTCACAGGGGCGCCACCGCCCGCGTGGCCGCCTCTACCCCGGCCACCGTCGCCGCGGCCCCGGTCGCCACCGCGCCAGCCGACTCCGCCGCCAGAGTATCCGTGGCCCCAATACCCGCGCCCGCCATAGTAGTCGAAGTAGGCCGGCCCCCACCCGAGTCCGACAAATGCGCCGGGATAGCCCCAGTAGAGGGGATACGTCGACCAATAGGGGTCTCCCGCCCAGCCGTACGCGGGCTCCACCACCGAGTAGTCGATCGGACCGTAATCGGTGGTCATCGGGATCATCTGCACGCCGCGGACCGTGCCGTCGGCGGCGGTGCTCTCATCATAGAGGGGCGGGGGCGTGGAGGGCGCCGCAGTCGACAGCGCCAGCGCCTGGGACGGAGGCTGCGGGGGAGACACTTGGGACTGCGGGGATTCGGAGACGTTCCACGCCCCGTTTATCCAGACCCAGCTGCCGCCCTGAGACGCCCAGTGGCCCCCGATCCACAGTGCGTTCCGCGCGGATGGAAGCTCCCAGTGCGCGGCAACCCAAGTCCATTGCCCCGAAACCGAGTTCCAGTGTCCCGACATCCAGACATAGGAAGGGGAGGGAGGCGGGGTCAACTGGGCCTCGGTGGCCCCCTGGGCCCGAGCCGTAACCGGAAGGGCCATCGCGGCGCCTAAGCCGAGGACCGTCACAACCGCAACCAGAGCGAACCTGCGTCTTGTTTTCATTTGGATTGAATTACCCCCAAGGCGTTCCGACACGCTTCCTGGCGCGACGGTTCCGCTGAATTGGAGCTCTCGAATCGGGCCAAACAACGGGATTGCCTACGCCGGGTACCCTAGGCGCGCCCACTGGGATCCGCAAGTGCGGGATGCAAATGGGATACAGCAGGACGGCCGCGTGCGGGAGCATGTCGTCTGCCTGTGCGCACACCCTGGCTCGCCGGAAAAAAATTTCTCCAATCGCGCAGTCCGGAACCCGCGCGGCGGATCATGGAACTTTTTCAAATGTTGCGGTCCAACAATGGACCGAGGCGGCCCTGCGCAGGTCTCGGTATATCCAAACATCAGATACAATGAAGAAAATTAACATTAAAAATCCCGCCCTCCTGTCCGTGCTCGCGCTCGGGCTCTCAATTCCCGCGTTCGCCCAGAACGCTCCGCCGACCCAGGCGGCCGATCCTGGACCCGGCCTGGTGGGCAGCAACTACTCCGAGGTGAGCTTCGGCTACCAGAAGCAGGAAGGCTCCCCGAAGAGCCTCCGCGACTACGAGTTCCTATCGAACGGGTCGATCTTCAGGCAGGAAACCTACGGCCTCGATGCGAACTTCCGCTACGACTACCTTTCGGGGGCGGCAAACGGCCAAAGCGACCGGCGCAACGAGGCTCTGTTCGGCGTCACCGGCTACCTCCTGGAGACCTGGGGCAAGCCGTTTGTGACGGTCGATGCCGGTTATGCGTGGCAGGACGTCGCGGGGGTCTCGCGCCGGTCTTTCGCGTACACCGCGTCAACAGGGATTGAGTTCCAGCTCCTCAAGAACCTGGCGCTCACGCCCTATGTTGAGTACCAGGCCGAGCCGCACCTCTACAACCGGGGGTTGCCCCTCACCAACTGGCCGGACCGGGAGACCTACTACGGGCTCAAGGCGACCTACAGGATCACCCGGCAGTGGAACGCATCCGTGGGTGTCGACCTGGACCGGCACAGCACGAACGACTTCGGCGTAAAGGCGGGCCTGAGCTACCGCTTTTAAGCCTACCGGATTGTCCCGGTCCAACCGGGACGCCTAACATGCCGGGCCTGGGGTAACCCAGGCCCGGCATCAATTTCGCTGGGCCCATGGCCCGCGCCACGGGGCGGTCAGCTTGCGACAAAATCGATGTAGCCGCGCTCCACGTCGGCAAAGGCCAGCCTCGCTCGCAGGCGGTCTCCGACCTTTCGTCCCTCGAAGCCCTTCACCAGCTTGCCCTCGATGGGGGGTTGGTAGAGCCGAATCCACGTTCCCTTGTCCGAGGCCCCGGTAACGGTCGCCTGGAAGACCTCTCCGATTCGTCCCACAAGGAGCATGGCCCCGGCCGACTTTATCACCTGCCGCTCGACCTTCTTTGCCGCGTCCTCCTGCTCCGTGCAGTGGTGGGCAAGGTCTGAAAGTTCTTCACCGGAATAGGGCGGCTTCAGCGAGCCGATCGCGGCTTTCAGGAGCCGTTGCACAAGGAGGTCCGGGTACCTGCGGTTTGGGGCCGTGGAGTGGGCATAGTCCGCGACCGCCAGGCCAAAATGCCCGGCCGCCGATCCTCCGGGCAACTCCACCACGTATTCGCCGCGTCCGAGCAATTTGATCACGCACAGCGACAAGTCGGGGAAATACCCGGGATCCTTCTTCTTAGCGTCGGCAAGAAACCGCCCGAGCGCCTTGCCATCGGGCGCGGACGGGAGGGAGGAACCCATCTCTGCGGCCAGCTCGACGATCCGGTCCCACTTTGCAGGGACCCGGACGACGCGTCGAATCGAGGCGAGCCCGCGCGCGGCGAGGAACCGTGCGGTAACCCCGTTGGCGGCGACCATGAGCTCCTCAATCAGGCTCTTGGCCGAATTGCCCTGGTCGGGCATGAGGTCCTTGAGGACGTCCCCGGAAAACACCGGCCGCGTCTGGATGGTCTGAAGGAAGAGCGCTCCCCGCGAGTGCCGCTGCTCGCGGAGCCTCTCTGCGACCTCGTGCTGGATGCGGATGTTGTCCCCGAGGCCAGGAACCGCGGCAACCGCCGACGGCATCGGACCCGTCCCCTCAAGCCACGCGGCGACGCTGTCGTAGGCAAGCTTCGCCCGATTCTTGACCCGGGCAGGATAGACGTCCGAGGACTTGATCAGGCCCACAGCATCGATGACCATCTCGATCACGAAGGCTGCCCTGTCCTCTCCGAAACCCAGCGACGTGAGGTCCGTGGAAAGCCGCTCCGGGAGCATGGGGAAAACACCCCCTGCGGTGTAGACGGACGTGGTGTTCTTGCCTGCGTGCAGGTCAATGGCTGAGCCGGTCGCGACCGTGCCGGCTACGTCCGCAATGGCCACGAGGACCCGCGTTGCCCCGGGGAGGCGTTCAGCCACGGAAAGCTGGTCCAGGTCGCGAGAGTCATCGTTGTCGATCGAGCACCACAGAAGCGACGTGAGGTCGCGGGCTCCACGCGGTGATCCCGCCGGCCCCTTTATGGATCCGAGCTCAATGACCGCGGCGGGCGGCAGATCGGGCTCAAGGCCCCGCTCGATCATCACGCGCCTGGCGATGTCGTGGAGGATGCCGCGCTGCTTCCGGCCGTCGGGGTTAGTTGGGGGCACGCACTAAAGTGATGCCGGTAATTCCACGCGGGTCAAACGAAGCGGTTGTTTTGGCGCGCGCCGCGGCAGGGACGGTTAGCGCCGCGGAATACCGCATATTAGCGCGCGTGAAACATGCCCCGCCAAACCCCCACGGAGGCCCCCTTTCCTTGCGTTGGCTCGTGCGGACAAGCCAGACTGGGAGGTCCTTTTGGGACCCCTATGAATACACGCAACCCAGCGACTCCTCTCAGTAAGAACGAACACCTGCTTCGGTGGGTCGAGAAGATGGCCGAGCTTTGCAAGCCCGATGCCCTCCACTGGGTCGATGGTTCAAAAGAGGAGTACGACGGCATCTGCCGCGCCATGGTGGCCAACGGGACTTTCATCGAGCTTAACCAGGACCTCTGGCCGGGATGCTTCTACGCGAGAAGCAATCCGGGCGACGTTGCCCGTGTAGAGGACAGGACCTTCATCTGCTCGAATTCGAGGGATGGGGCCGGTCCGACCAACAACTGGGTCAACCCCTTTGACATGCGCAGGAAGCTGCGCGAACTCTTCAACGGATCGATGCGCGGGCGCACGATGTACGTGCTCCCGTTCAGCATGGGCCCCGTCGGTTCCCCCATGGCCCAGATCGGCGTCCAGCTGACCGACTCGCCGTACGTGGTCGTGAACATGCGGATCATGGCGAGGATCGGGACGGCGGTCTTCAGGGAGATCGACAAGGCCGAGAAGCGGGTAGTCCCGTGCATGCATTCGGTCGGCGCCCCGCTCAAGAAGGGCGAAAAGGATGTCCCGTGGCCCTGCAACCCCGACAAATATATCGTCCACTTTCCCGAGAGCCGTGAGATATGGAGCTATGGATCCGGCTACGGCGGCAACGCGCTGCTGGGAAAGAAGTGCTTTGCCCTGAGGATCGCCTCCAATATCGCCCGCGACGAGGGGTGGATGGCTGAGCACATGCTGATCCTCGCCGTCGAAAGCCCCCAGGGCGAGAAGACGTACGTTTCCGCGGCGTTCCCGAGCGCGTGTGGGAAGACCAACTTTGCCATGCTGGTCCCGCCAAAGTCCTTCACCGAGCAGGGCTGGAAGGTCTGGACCCTGGGCGACGACATCGCGTGGCTTAAGCCCGACGCCGAAGGCCGGCTTAGGGCGATCAACCCGGAGGCCGGGTTCTTCGGGGTCGCGCCGGGCACCTCGGAGAAGACCAACCCCAACGCCATGGCGGCCCTCTCCAGGAACACGATCTTCACCAATGTCGCGCTCACCCCGGAGGGCGGCGTGTGGTGGGAGGGGATGACGGACACGCCACCGGCACGTCTCACCGACTGGCAGGGCAAGGAATGGACCCCCGGCTGCGGCCGCAGCGCGGCCCATGCCAACGCGAGGTTCACGGCACCCGCCTCCCAATGCCCCACCATCGACCCGGACTGGGAGAGGCCCGACGGGGTCCCGATCAGCGCCATTGTCTTTGGCGGCCGCAGGGCGAGCAACATTCCCCTTGTCTACCAGGCCTTCAACTGGAGCTCGGGCGTCTATCTGGGCGCAACGATGGGATCGGAGATGACGGCGGCCGCTGCCGGCACGATCGGCAAGGTCCGGCGCGACCCGATGGCCATGCTCCCGTTCTGCGGGTACCACATGGGCGACTATTTCGGCCATTGGATCCTGATGCAGAAGAGCCTGAGCGAGACGCCCCGCATCTTCCATGTGAACTGGTTCCGCAAGGACGCCGACGGCAAGTTCATGTGGCCGGGATTCAGCGAGAACATGAGGATACTCAAGTGGATCGTGGACCGGGCGAGGGGCAGGAGCCTGGCCAAGGAGACGCCCATCGGCTGGATACCGCGGCACGAGGACATCGACTGGACCGGGTTCCCCTTCCCGAAGGAACGGTTCGAGGAGCTCCAGGTGTTCAACCGCGCATCCTGGAGGGCCGAGGTGATCAGCCACGAGGAGCTGTTCCTGGACCTCCACGACCGGCTCCCGAAGGAGATGGTCTACGAGCGCGAGCTGCTGATCTGCCGGATGTGACCTATCGCAGCCCCCGCCCCTCGGACGGGGGAGTGGTCACTTCGCCACGGGCCTGACCCATCGGGCGCCGCGCCTGCTGCTTCGCACGACGGCGTCGATGAAGGCCATGCCCTTCACGCCGTCCTCGATCGTGGGAAAGTCGACGTCGCTCGGGATCCGTTTGCCCTCAACCTCGGCAGCTATCGCGCGAAAGGCCTCCTTGTAGATGTTTGCAAACGCCTCAAGGTACCCCTCGGGGTGCCCCGGTGGAACCCGTCCGAAACGCTTGGCCTGCTCCCCGTTGTAGAGATTGCCCCGGCGCCAGGTCTGGCTCGGCCTGTCGGGGAATTTTACGACGAGGTCGTTTGGGCTCTCCTGGTACCACTCGATCGCCCCCTTGGTCCCATAGACGCGGATGTTCAGGTTGTTCTCGTCGCCAACGCACACCTGCGAGGCATGAAGGACCCCCTTCGCCCCGCCTTTGTAGCGGACGAGGACGTTGCCGTCGTCGTCCAGCTTGCGTCCCTTGACGAACGTGCTCAGGTCCGCGCAAAGCTCCTCAATCTCAAGGCCCGTGACGTAGTGCGCCAGGTTCTCGGCATGGGTCCCGATGTCCCCCATGCAACCGGCGGCTCCGCTGCGCTTCGGATCGGTGCGCCACTCGGCCTGCTTGGGGCCGAGCAGCACGACCGCGTTAGATAGCCAGCCCTGCGGGTATTCGGTGACGACCTTGCGGATCGTCCCGAGCGAGCCGTTCCTCACGAGCTCTCGGGCCTGCTTGATCATGGCGTTGCCGGTGTAGTTGTGCGTGAGGACAAACACCTTGCCCGTGCGTTTAACGATGGTGCGCAGCTTCCTTGCCTGGGCCAGGTCGAACGTGGCCGGCTTGTCGCACACCACGTTGAACCCTGCCTCCAGGAAAAGGCGTGCCGGGCCGAAATGCTGGTGGTTGGGCGTCACGATCACGACGAAATCGAGCCGCTTGTCGGCTGGCATCTTGCCCTCCGCCTCCGCCATCTCGGCATAGCTGCCGTAGACGCGCGACGGGTCCAGGTAGAAATCCGCCCCGGAAGCCTTGGAACGGGCCGCGTCGCTCGAAAACGCGCCGGCAACAAGCTCCGCCTGGCCGTCCATAATGGCCGCAATCCGGTGCACGCCGCCGATGAAGGCGCCGCGACCGCCACCGATCATACCAAAACGAAGTTTTCTCTGCATAAGGGGATGGGTTTCTTTGGTTTGTTCCTGGATGGCCCGCCACCGGGCCCGCTAGAGGGTCACGGGTTTTCTCGAGGCGGCGGATTTATAGGCGCCGTCCACAATTCGCATCAACATCAAAGCCTGATCGGGCGTGTTGAGCGGCTTTTCCCCTCCCTCGACGGTCTTCACAAAGTTCTGCGCCGAGCGTATGCGTCCCATCGCCTCGTCAGCTGGGACAGTGATGGTGCGGTTGACCATGCGCCCGTGCTCAAGGGTGTAGAGCTCGCAGGTGTCGCTTGCCGTCTGGTCCAGGCCGTCGACCCCGAAGAGCCTCCGGACGAGTCCGCCGGCCTTGCGTCCCTGGAAGGCGACCGAGACCTCCTCCCTCTGGATCATCTCCGCCCAGGACACCTGGAACGACATGGCCTGGCCGCTCTTGAACGTGACGAAGCCGTGGGCCGCAGCCTCGACATCGGTGATCCCGTTCGGGACGTCGTTGATCCCCCAGGGCCCCTTGAACGCCTTGTTGTCGATGTGGTCGCGGTAGGTGCGGGCGAGCACGAAGGCGGGCTCCGGGTACCCCATGAAGTAGAGGCCGAGGTCCATCATGTGGAGCAGGTCAATCAGGGGGCCGCCGCCTGACAGCGACTTGGTCGTGAACCAGCCTCCAAAACCCGGGATGCCCGCGCGCCGGGCCCACTTGGCCTGGCAGGTGTTGATGTGGCCTACCTCGCCCCTGGCGATGTAGTCCATCATGGCGTAGCTCTCGGGGCGGGCCCGGTTGTTGAAATTGAACATGAGGACGCGCCGCGCCTTTGCCGCAGCCACCTTGAGCTGGGCCATCTCCTTGGCGTTCACCGAGGGCGGCTTCTCGCAGAAGACGTGCTTGCCCGCCCTCAGGGCCTGAAGCGCAAGGGGCGCGTGGAACTTGTTCGGAACGATGATGGAGACCGCGTCCAGTTCGGGGACCCCGCGGAGCATCTCGGCCAGGCTCTTGTAGACCCGCCCGATTCCATTCTTCGCCGCTGCCCTGTCCGCGGCCGCCTTGCTCACGTCGGCAAGCGCGACGATCTCGGCGCCCGCCTTGCGGAAGCCGGCTACGTGATACCCGGCCATCCCGCCGGCGCCAACGATGCCAATTTTGATGCTCATGGTCCGATCCCCTGGGGTTGATTATTGGAGTTTGGCCGCGGCAAGTTCCTTTGCCCCGGTCCTGGTGGCGGGCCTTTGGGGCCCGCCCAAATTACTGGTTTTTATTATCGAAGGCCGCATCGAACGCGTGGGCGCTCGGCGGGAAATCGACCTTCCTGACGAAAGCGGCGGCCTCCGTGGCACCGTGAACCCGGTCCATCCGGATGTCCTCCCACTCGACTGAGAGCGGCCCGCGGTATCCGACGTCGTTGAGGGCGACAATGATGTCCTCGAACCGGATGTCCCCGTGGCCGAGCGAGCGAAAATCCCAATGCCGGCGGGGATCCCCGAAGCTGGTGTGCCCGCCGAAGACTCCCGCCGAGCCGTCCCCGTGGCCCCACCAGACATCCTTCATGTGGACGTGGAAAATGCGGTTCCCGAAGGCGCGGATGAACTTCACGTAGTCCACGCTCTGGTAGCCGAGGTGGGAGGGGTCGTAGTTGAAGCCGAAGCGGCGGTGCCCCTTGACGGCGTCGACCGCCCGATGGGCGCTCGCGGTGTCGAAGGCGATCTCGGTGGGATGGACCTCCAGGCCGAAATTCACATCCAGGCCGTCGAAGGCGTCAAGAATGGGGCCAAAGCGCCGCCCGAAGTCCTGGAATCCCTTCTCCCAGTAGTCCTGGGAGGTCGGCGGAAAGGCGTAGATCGAGTGCCAGATGGACGACCCGGTGAATCCGTTCACGACCGCCGGGAACGCTCCCTTGGCCGGCTGGCCCGGCCTTGCATCAAAGAACTTCCTCGCGGCCTTGGCTGTGGCGATCAGCTTCTTGGCGGCCCTGCGGCGCACGCCCTCCGGGTCGCCGTCACCCCAGACGTCGGGCGGCAGGATGGCCTTGTGGCGATCGTCGATAAGGTCGCAGACGGCCTGGCCCACAAGGTGGTTGGAGACGGCCTGGCACGTGAGGCCGTGGGCCCTCAGGAGGTCCCACTTGTTCTGGACGTAGCTCTTCGTCGACAGGGCCTTGTCGACCTCGAAATGGTCGCCCCAGCAGGCGAGCTCGACGCCGTCGTAGCCCATCTTCTTCACGAGGGGGGCAAGCGTTTCCAGGGGCATGTCGGCCCATTGGCCGGTGAATAGTGTGACGGGGCGGGGCATGTTGGGGTTTTTCGTTATTCTTGCTTTTTGGATGATTTTTTCAAGCGCGACCCCAGGCCTTCATCTGCTCGTAGCAGAGTCCGACCGACTTCATGGGGGCGTGGTTGTACTGCTCCTGTTCGACGATGAACCACTCCACGGCGCCCACGGCGTCGGTTGCGGCGAAGATTTCCTCGAAATTCACCGGGCCCTGGCCGAGCTCCTTCTCGTCCTTAAGGTGCACCAGCGGCACCCGAGCCCCGTGGTCGCGGATGAATTTCGCGGGCGAGTAGCCGGCGTGCTGAACCCAATAAACGTCCACTTCCGCGAAAAGGTCCCGCGGCTGCGCCGCCCCAAGTATCCAATCCATCGCGGGCCGCCCGCCAAAGATCTGGAACTCGCTCGCGTGGTTGTGGAAACCGAGGCTGATCCCGAACGGGCGCAGCGACCGGCCGATCTCAGAGAGCTGCTCGCCTATCCTCTCGCACGCGGCTGCGGACACGAAATGGGCGGGAGGCCACCAGGAGCACGCGACGCGGCGGGCGCCAAGGAGCAGGGCGTCGCTCACGACGGTCTGAGTGTCGTTCTTGAGGCTCGCATAGCTCACGTGCATGCCCGCGACCTTGAGGCCCGCGGCATCGAGCGCGGCCTTTGCCCCCTTGGCGTCCAGGTTGCCGTAGCCCGCGAGCTCGACACCGTCGTACCCGATGGCGGCCACCGCCGCCGCGGTGGCGGCGAAGTCCCGGCTCATCTCCTCGCGGACCGACCAGAGCTGGAGACCGACCGGCGTCCTGCCCTTGAGTGGTTTGGAAGGGGCGCTCATGAGATGCGCACTTCCCGGCCGCTTGCCGCTGAGAGGTAGATGGCGTCCAGGATGCGCTGGACCGCGAGCGACTCCTTCGGGTCCACGAACGGCTTTGCCTTGCCGAGCAGGCAGTCGATGAAGTGCACCATGCGATTCGTGTTCACCAGCGGGGGGAGCGGATCGACCGTCTCGACGCTGTAGCCCCCCTTGGTCTGCTTGAAGATCTGGACGGGCGGCAGGCTGAGGCCAGCCTCCGTCCCGAAGAGCTGGGTTGCGTTAACGTCGGCGTTCGGGCCATGGGCGGCCCACGAGGCTTCGAGGAGCACGGTTCTGCCGCTCTTGAGCTTGATCAGGGCCACCGAGAGGTCGTCGACGTCAAAGCGAGCGTCGGGGTTCACCTCGCTCTTGCCCCATCCCCCGTTTCCAAGCCCCCTCGGCCCGAACTTGGCGAAGGTCTGACCGCTCACGGCCACTGCGTCGAACTCGCCCATCAGGTAAAGGCACCTGTCGAGAGCGTGGACGCCGATGTCATAGGTGCAGCCGCCACCGGCAAAACGCTTCTGGGTGAACCAGGACCCGATCCGCGGTATGCCCGCCCGGCGCGACCACGAGGTCTTCGCGTGGTAGATTTCACCCAAGTCCCCGCGCTCGATCACGCGCCTGGCCGTCTGGGTGTCCGGATTGAACCGGAAGTTCTGGCCGACCATGAAAAGGACCCCTTGTTTCTTGGCCTCGGCCACGAGCTTGGCCGCGTCGGCGGCCCTTGTGGCCATCGGTTTCTCCAGCATGACATGCTTTCCGGCCCGAAGGGCGTCGAGCGCCACTTTCGCATGGAGGTAGTTCGGAACCGCGATTGAGACGACGTCAATGTCGTCGCGGGCAAGGAGGCGGCGGTAGTCGGTCACGACCTCCGGCACGCCGAAACGCTCGGCAGCCTCGCGGCCCCTCTCGGCGGAGACCTCGGCTATGGCCACGACCTGAGCGGCCGGATGGAGCTTGAAGCTCGCAAGATGGTCGGCGCCGATGGCGCCGGTTCCGATTACAGCAACGCGGTAGTTCTTCTTTCTGCGGTTGAGCTTCATGAGCGTGGCGAGCGGGTAGGGAAGGGAAGGGAAGCTTTATCCTTGGAGTTCCGGTCGGGCTTGGCGATTTTTTTTGGCGTCAACGCCCCCAATCGCGCCCGCCTTATGAGGCCTAGCGGTAGAGCCAATACCGTCTGCTCTGCTGCTGGTAGATCGCGTTCTTCACCTGCCAGTCCCTG
The DNA here is from genome assembly GCA_903890485.1 of uncultured Opitutaceae bacterium. GTDB lineage: Bacteria > Verrucomicrobiota > Verrucomicrobiia > Opitutales > Opitutaceae > Palsa-1447. Next base: position 31,009 of record CAITBM010000022.1, read on the forward strand.
AGGTACCCCTCCACGTCGATCCGGGCGCCGCGGGCTGCTAGGTCATTGTAGAGTGCCGTCGAGCCCATGACCTTAAGGAACAAGTTCAGGTCCTTCTTCTGTGCTGCTGCAAACGGGTTGTGGGTGTCGAATTTGCAGGCGAGCCTCATCATCTGGAGGCTGAGCTCGGTAGGCCTGAGGGCTTCCCAGTCGGTGATTTCAACGTAAAGCCCGATTCCCGGCTGGCCCGTCTTGGAGTTCGGGACGCTCACCCTGCGGAAGTCCATTCCGGGCATCCGCAGCGCCCGCAGCTCCTTCTCCAGGGTGTCGATCCGGATTCCGTGGTACATGATGCCGCGGAAGGGGTAGGCACTCCCGATTCCGTTGGTGAACCCCCCGAGCTGGCAGCCGAGTCCGGTCATGGGGTATCCCTCGACCGCCGCGAAATCGGGGATGAAGGGGGATGTTGCGACCCAGGCCAGGCCCGTGTCCGGCCATCTCATGCTCCGCCTCCAGCCGCGCATCGGCACCACCGTCAGCCTTCCGGAAATGCGCTTTGATTCCGGGATCTTCAGGATGTCCGGCGCCTCCTTCGCCATCCGCGCCAGCTCGCCTATTGTGAGTCCATGCACATAGGGCACGCGGAACTCCCCGACGTAGCTCACCCACTGGGCGTCGAGCTGGGGACCGTCCACCTTCTGGCCCCCTAGGGGATTGGGCCGGTCGAGGACCACGACTTCCACCCCGTTTTCAAAGCAGCCCTCCAGGCACATCTTCATCGCACTGATAAAGGTGTAGCTGCGCGACCCGATGTCCTGCAGGTCGATCACCATGACGTCGATGCCCTTCAGCTGGGTCTTCGTGGGCCGGTCGATCACCCCGTTGTAGCTGATCCCATTGTAGAGGGAGTGGACCATCAGCCCAGTCCGGGCGTCTAGATGGTCCGGATAATTCTTGCCGCTGGGAAACTCGCCGGTGAGGCCGTTTTCCGCCGAGAAAAGCGCGGTCAGGCGCACCCCGGGCGCCCTCCTGAGCACGTCGACGGTGCTTACTCCGTGCATGTTGACCCCTGCGGCATGGGTGAGGAGGCCGACGGACTTCCCCTTCAATATCGCAAATCCCTCGGATTCAAGGACGTCGATACCAAGCATCACCGGATGGGCCGGGTCGAAAGGGGCGGCAGCAGACACCTGCGGAGTCGGTTTCGGTACGACCGCCGGCGCGGGCGCCGGAGCCTTTGGCGCCGTCGCAGTGCAGCCGATCAGACCCAGAACCGGCGCCACGCTGGACAGGGTTCGCCTGATTGACCGGGGAAGAAAACTGAGCATCGAAAACATATCGGCAGCCGGCGAACCGTGGTCGAGATGTTTCATCATCCTAGGCAAAAAGCGTTTCGGAGCGCCTCCGCCAGCAGCCTCGAAGCACTTGAGAGCGCCTGGGGCAGTTCCATTCCCCTTGGCGTCACCGCGTGGACCCCGAGGCCGGGGATCTCCTTCGAAAGGGAGACTTGTCCCGCGAACACATGGACACGCTTTCCCTTTTGGAGGGCCCTGCGCGCGACCTCGCCGGGACCCTTGCCATTCAGGGAGGAGTCATCGAAGCGCCCCTCCCCGGTGATCACGACATCGCAGGAGTCGATGCGGCGGTCCAGGTCGAGCCATGAGGACACGAGGTCGAAGCCCGGCCGCAGGGTGGCGTTGACGCCCGCCATGAGCCCGAGGGCGATCCCGCCGGCAGCCCCAGCGCCGGGCTGGCTGATGAGCGCCTCGGGCTTCCCGAAATGGGCTAGGAGGAGGCGGGCGACCCGGGCTGTTTCCCCCTCGAGCGCCTCCGCCCTTGTCGGTGAGAGGCCTTTCTGGGGTCCGTATACGCCAAGGGCGCCGCGGGAGCCGAGCAGCGGATTGTCGACATCGCAGGCGATCAGAAGGGGGGGAATATTTCCGACAATCCGTCCCCCGACCGCCCGAACTCTGGGCCAGGCAAGGGGAACGATCCCCGTCAGCGGTTGCCCCGCATCGTCGGAGAACCTGAGCCCCAGGATCTCGAGTGCGCCAAGACCCAGGTCGTGGGTCGCGCTCCCCCCGACGCCGAGGAGCAGGGCCCCCACTCCTGCCGAAGCCACTTCGCGAATCAGTTCCCCAGTGCCCGCCGATGAGCTCCGTTCCAGGTCGCGTATGTCGGCGGGCACAAGCGCGAGGCCGCTTGCCGAGGCCATGTCGGCGATCCCGATCCTCGCTTCATTGCCTGATGCTCCGAGGGCCAGCATCAAGCGGGCTGCCTCGGGTATCCGGCCGACAGATACAATCCCGTAGGCGGCGTCAACCCGTGAACCGCGGGGGCCAGTCACTGCAAGCGGAACGAGGCTCCCCCCGGCCGCCCGTGTCAGGATCTCCGTGAACCCCTCCCCCCCGTCGGTGAGGGGGCAGGGATCGATCGCCCATCCCGGGTGGAGCGCGCCAAGCGCCTCCGAGGCGACCGCGCACGCCCGTTCAGCCGTGATCGAGTCCTTGAACTTGTCGAAGGCAATCAGGACGCGCATGCGGGACCATTGCTAGACGCGCGACCTGTCCTTTTGCAATTCATCCCCGGCCGAGTCGCGGCCCAGCCTTCGGGCCTTTTGCTTTGAACGAGACCACGTCCTCGGATTGCATGGGCGCACATGTCCTCCAACGGGGCCCTTGTGGTCTGCCAATCCGGATTCGAAAGCCTCCTTGTTCGAGAGGTGAAGGGCCTTGGCTTGGACGCGGCGGCGGTCGGGCCCGGCTGGGCGCTCCTTTCCCCTTTTGAGGAGGGAAACGCCCCCCACGGGCTTCGGCAGGCCGCGTTTGCCCATGCAGTCCTCGAGGACCCCGTCGGCGTCTCCGGGAACAGCGTCAATGAACTCGCACAGCGCATCATGGAGCAATTCTCAGGAGCCCTGCGCGGGGAGCGGATCGAGGCGCCATGGCCCTGCCTGTTCGCCGGGGCGCTGGAACTCACTGGCCTTGGCAGGAGGGTTGCTGCGGTCGAAGCGGCCTTCCACGAGCTCCTGCGCAAGAAGATGGGCCGCGTCGCGCGGCTTGCCACCACGGAGAAGCCCCGCATGGGGCCGTGCCGGGGACTGTTCGTGTGGTTCACCGACTTTGGCACCGCGCAGGTCGCCCGGTCCGCGCACATGAACGGGCCGTGCCGCATGGCCGATGACGATGCGGCTCCCTCCCGTTCGTATCTGAAGGTGGAGGAGGCCTACGGCGTCATAGGGTTGGAGCCAGTGCCCGGTGATACCGTCTGCGACCTAGGGGCCGCGCCGGGAGGCTGGAGCTACAGCGCTGCCAAGCGGGGCGCCCACGTTGTCGCAGTCGACAACGGACCGCTGAAGGGCGGCGCCGAGGGCCATTCCTTGATCGACCACCGTTGCGACGACGCATTCGGTTTCAGCCCGGGAAAGGATGCCATCTACGACTGGCTCTTTTGCGACATGCTTGAGGATCCCCATAAGGTGGTCCAGTCGGTCGTCCGCCCCTGGCTTGCGGGCGGCTGGTGCCGGAGATTCATCGTCAACCTGAAGTTCGGACGGGTCGATCCCCTCGCGCTCCTGGGGGAGCTTCGCTCGCCGGATTCACCCTTTTCCTTGCATGGCGCCGGCGTCCGGGTCGTTCATCTCTACCACGACCGGGAGGAATTCACCGTGACCGGCATCGTCAAACCATGAAGGACAGTGAAATAACCATCTGCGGCCTTGCCGCTGTCCGGGCCCGGTACCAGCGGGACCCCTCCTCAATCGTGAGGCTCTTTTTCGACCTGCCCACCTCCAAGAAGGTGGGGGCCATGTGCCGGAGCATGGCGGCCGCCAGGAAGGTCTACCGCTGCGTCGAGCCCTCCGAGCTCGAGAAGATCGCGGACAGCGTCCACCACGGAGGCATCGTCGCGGTGGTGGAGGACACCCCGCCTCCCGCACCAACGACCGCCGATGTGGCGGTGTGGGCATCGCGCAAGGAGAACCTGGTGGTGCTCGATCGCATAGGAAACGCCCACAACCTGGGTGCTATCGTGCGGACGGCTGCCTATTTTGGGGTGCCCCGGATCGTGATTTCCGGCGAGGCGGGGTCTGCGAGGCCCGGCGCCGCGGCCTTCCGGGTTGCCGAGGGGGGGATGGATGCGGTCGAGATCTGCACGACGCCCTCGATCCCCTCCTTCCTAAAGACGCTCGCATCCTCGGGCTTCGATGTTGTCGGGGCGGCAACGCGGGGGGGAGCCCCCAGCGGCCACCGCCCGAAGCCTGGAGCCCCCTGGGCCCTCGTCCTGGGTAATGAGGAACACGGGCTTTCCCCCTCGGTCCAGTCCGCGTGCACGCGCATTGTCACGATACAGGGCAGTGGCGGCGTCGAGTCCCTCAATGTGTCCGCCGCCGCGGCGATCCTGATCCACGGCCTTGGGGCAGCCGGAGAAAAGACACAGGTTCTCCGAAACGAATTGCCGAGGCGCGCGTCTGCCCATTGATTCGCCCGCGTCAAAAATTTTTCGCCAATCCCAAAATGATGACCATGAAGACCCTCGCCCGCGCTCTCGCGCTTTGTCTGACCCTGTCCCTCGCTTCCGCCGCCGTCCGCGCCGCTGATTCCCCGCCGCCGCCCGCCCCGGGAGGCCCCGTGGAGGAAAAGAAGACCGAGCTGGAGTCGAGGATGGACAAGGTCGGCAAGGCGTTCAGGAAGCTGCGCAAGCAGGTTGCCGACCCGGCCCAGAACGCTTCCTCCCTCGAGCTTGTTGCGGCCATGATTGACGGGGCAAAGGACGCGGCCACGTTCACCCCCGCGAAGGCCGCGGATCTACCCGAGGATCAGCGCGCTGCCTTTGTCGGGCGCTTCAAGGACGGGATCAAGGACCTCCAGGACCGGCTGGCCAAGCTCCAGGCCGCCCTGCAGGCCGGCAACAACGCGGATGCAGCCGCCATGGTCAACGACCTCGTGGACTCGATGAAGAAGGCCCACAAGGAATTCAAGAAGCCCAAGCCGGAGTAAGCCCGTTTGCCCGGGCTATCTCCGCCAGCGAGCTCCTCAGGGTCGAGGCCTGCTGGCGAAGGCAGATGAGCTCGTGCTCGAGCTCCTCCTCGGTGTAGACCGCGCAAAACTCCTGGATGTCGGCTGCGGTCGCCGCGAGGCCCGCCGCGTCGACCATGCGCGCCAGAGAAAGGACGCGGTGTGCCGCGGTCGCGAGGGTTGACCTCACGCCGGAGGACCCGGTGGCGGTGACCTTTCCTAAGGCGTCGTCCAGGGCTTCAACGAAGAGGGCCAGCTCGCGGCTCCGCCCCTCGGGTGTCGGACTCGCGTGGCGAAGGATCAAATCCAGATTTATGCCCTCAACTGGGTTCCTCGGCGTCGCCGCTCGGCCCCGACTCTCGATGCACCCCCAGGAAAGCAGAAACGCAGCAAGGCGTTCCAGGGTGATGGGCTTGGTGATCCGCCCGTCGATGCCGGCGGCCGCGCCTTGGGCGGCGCCCTGGTCCCCCGAAAAGGCCGTCGTCGAAACCAGGATCGTGCGGTGGCCAGGCTTCTCCTTTTCTCGAAACCTTCGGGCGACCTCAATCCCCCCGACGTGGGGGATATCGCAATCCAGGAATACGATGCGGTAGTCCCGGGTTTCGAGGCGGTCGAGCGCCGTGCGTCCGTCCGAGGCGTGTTCGACTTCGAATCCCATTCCTTGGAGCATCGCGCCCAGGGCTCGGGCATTGTACGCCATGTCTTCGACCACGAGGACGCGGCCCGAACCCTTCCCGGGTACTGGGGGATTGCTGGCGACCTCAAGCGGCAGGCGGAGCGAGAACATGGATCCCTTCCCTGGCGCCGGTGCATAGGCCACCGATCCGCCCATGCGTTCCGCTAACATTCGGCTCACCGCCAGGCCGAGGCCCGTTCCGGGAACGGCCGCGGTCCGCGGCGCCTTGATCCGGGAAAAACGAACAAACAGATTCTTGCGCTGGTCGGGATGAACTCCGTCGCCGTCGTCCACCACGGAATAGACGAGGTCCGGCCCCTCGGTCCGCGCAGACAGGCTCACCAACCGGCCTCCATACTTGATCCCGTTCAAAGTGAAATTGACCAGGACCTGCTGGATTCGGGCTCCGTCTCCAACAAGAGTCTCGGGCAGGGTGGGGTCGCAGGCGGAGTCGAGGCGCACCCCGCTGGCCCTGGGCTCTAGCATGGAAAGCACGTTCGCCAGAATTTCCCGCGGGTGGTAGGGCTGGCGCACAACCGTGTAGGCACCCGCCTCGACGGCGGCAAAATCGAGCACGTCCTCCACGAGGGACGACAGGAAGTTGGCGCATGTGCGGAGCGTGGTGACAAGTTCCCTCTGGTGTGGGGCAAGCGGTTCCCGCGAGAGCTCGAGGGCGGATGCGAGGATGCCGCCCATGGGATTCCGGATCTCGTGGCTCATGTTCGCCACAAGCTCACTTTTTGCGGCGTTGGCCCGCTCGAGCTCGAGCGTGCGTCCCCGCACCATGTCCTCGAGGGTCTTGGCCCGGCCCTCGAGGGCCCGCGTCCTCAGCCGCAGGATGGCGAGAACTCCGAGAACGAGCGCGCAGGCAAAGCCCGCCCGCGCCGCCGGGGTCCGCCACCACGGCGGAGCCACGGCGAACGTGAACCCGGCGGGGTCGCCCGCTGCGCCCGAGTCCGTGAGAAGCCGCACCTTGAAGTCATACGTCCCCTCCCTCAGCCCCGTGAGTTCCCACTCCGCAGTCGAGGTCGGCGGCGACCATTGGTCCTCGGCCCCTTCAAGCATTGTTTGGAAGTTCTCGGCTTCGCGAATCCCGTAGGCATGCGAACTGGCCTCGATATGCAAACCGCGCGACTGGTACGGGAGAACGAGGCCCAAACGCGCAATCCGGTCGGGATCCGACTTTGACCATGCCCTCACGCGGGGGGGCCTTGGGGGTGCCTGGCGGTCAAGGGCCTGCGGACTGGCCCGGAGCAGGGCCTCGGTGCCGGCAATCCACAGCTCGTCGGCCTGCTCCTTGCGGAGGACGCGCAGGCAAAGCAGGGTCCCTATGCCCGGCAGCCCCTCCAGGGAGCACGGCGCCCAAGCAAAGCCGGAGGCAGTGGGGAAGATCCGGATGAGCGCCGTCGATCGAGTCCGCTCGAACGGGTTTACGGCGGCCCAGACGTTGCCGTGGGAGTCCGCATTGGAAAGGGCGAGCGGGCTGCCGGCGGGAAACCCCGCGATGGGAATAAACATTCCCAGTCTGGGATCCAGGAATCGTGCGCCGTCCCTCGCTAGGGCCAGAAGGGTTTCCCCGGATTTGCTGATCAGCACGGGTCCCGTGGCCGGGACGCCCCCAAATCGGGCCGCGGCGGATTCGACCCGGGGCGAATCGACGCCGGCAAGGAAGAGTCCGCGGGAAGGCGTTCCTATCCAGGTTTGACCGGACCGCTCATCAACCACGGTGTCCCCGTAATCGGGCAGTCCCTCGGCGACAAGGGTACGAGTGCCGAGCTCGGGGTCGACCGCCTCCACCCTGTCGAAGAAAGAGGCAAGGATCATGCCCGGCCGGGCCGCGGAGGCGCTCGCACGAAAGACGATATCCTTGTCGGGCGTGAGCGGCCGCAGCGTGCCGGAGTCCCAAAGGCCGAGCCCGTTAACGCCGCCCACGGCCAGCCCCCGGGGCTGCGCCAGCAGGCTGTAGATGCGGCTGCTCGCGATGCCTATGGGCGCGAGTTTTCCGGCGCCGCCCGGCCCGGGGTCGGCAGCAAGGCTAAAGACCGCGCTGTGGGAGGCGGCGTAGATCACCCCTCCGCGCTCCTCGATACAAAAGCACCCGCCGGGCGGGTAACCGGTTCCCTGCCCGTAGACGGTGAGTCCGGAACCGATCGCCAGCCGGGCGATGGCGCTGGGGCCGGTGGCCCAGAGGGCTCCGTCCCGGTCGACGAAGAGCGAGTAGACTTGGTTCTCGGGTAGGCCCGACCTGAGGTTGAAAACCCTCCGGATCTTTCCCGACCCGGGCTCAATCAAGGCGACGCCACCCTGGAGCGTTCCCATGGCCAGGTTCCCGTCGGGCAGCCGAACGGCGCACGTTGGCGTGTTCGCGCGGGCGAAATCGGAAGCCTCCCAGGGGAGTGGATCGCATTTTCCTCCACGGAGGATCCTGAACCCCTTGGACGTGAGGAGGAGCCAGTCCTTGCCGGAGTCGTCCATCCAGCGGACCTCAGCGTCCCCGACCACTTCCGCCGGCACCGCCAAGCTCGGGGGACCCAGCCCCATCCTGAGGAGGCCGGCGGGAGGGTAGTGGATATAGATTCCCTGGGAGGTCCGGGTGGACCAGAGCAAATGCATGCCGGGATAATTCCAGACGGTGAAACCGGAGCCGTCCCACCGGAGAACCTTTTCCCGGGCGACGAACAGGGCGCTCGTGTCGCCCATCGCATAGACGCGCCACACGTCGCCCAGGTCGCTTGCGGCGGCGGGAATCCGGTCGATGAGGGAGTGGTAGGCCAGGCGCGCGCCGGGCTCGAACCACCCGATCTGGTTCACGCCGGCCACCCAGATCCTTCCATTGGGGCCGATGTCCAGCCCGCGGACAAGATAGGTCGGATCCATCGCCTCCGCGCGCCAGCGGTCGCCGTCGTACGAAACCAGGGTATCGCACCCGAAATAAAGCGTCCCTTCACGGTCCTGCGCGGCGGCCCAGGCCATCGTCACGACGCCGGTCTCGCGCGAGGTGAAGATGCGCAGCGGGGGAACGCCCGAGTCCCCGGCCACCGAAGGCTCCGCCCTTCCCAGGGGCGCGAGACCTAGGAGGGCGCAGCAAAACGCCGCACGGGTGAATGGACAGGGGGCAAAAACGGCGCCCGCGATGAAAATAATAATCCGGGCCCCGTCATCGAGTATTCGTACGCAAAATTAGGTACAGGCGCCCGCCTCAGGGCTGGGCGATCTCGAAGGGGCGCTCGGATTCAAAGGACCTTCCCGACGGATCCGTCGCCCGAACCCTCAGGACGTGGCGGCCGATCGGGAGGTCTGCCGGAAGCATTCCGCGCCAAAGGTGGTAGCAAATGACCGGATCGGGGAGCCGGGGTCCCGACGGGGGACTTGCCGCGCGGTCCTGGGCCAGGAATGCCTCCGCATAGGTGGGATCCCACCCCAGGACCCGGCCAATGGTGCGCCACGCCCGGTCGTCCACCTGGGACTGGACGGTCCAGCCGTCGTGCCCATTGAAGACATTGGCGTAGAACGAGACATAGCCCTGCCTGGGCGCCACGGTTGCCGGCACGTGGAGCGACAACTGGTATCCCTCGGGCAGCCGCGCCGGGACATAATCCAGGGTGAGGCGGTCGCCCTCAAGGCCCAACAAGGCGTACCCCGGGGGCGTCCCGTCCCACATCGTGGCCGCAGGAATGCCGTCGGCATCGGGAGCGCCCCCCCAGAACCCGCCCGAAGCGGCAGCGACGTTGTACTCGTGGAGCGGTGCCTGGCCCTCCCAGCCGTCGTCACGCCCGTGCATCACGTGGCGCTGGTAGTGGGTGTGCCCGGAAAGGACGAGCGTGCGGGTCCTTCCCCTAAGGAGCGCGAAAAGGCGCGTCCGGTCGGCCTTTCGAAACGTCTCCGCCCCCGAAGGATCCGGCGAGAACAGCGGGATGTGGAGCATCAGCACGACCCACTCCGACTTGCCCGCTCCCTGGAGCACGTTCGCCAGGAAGGCGAACTGGTCCTCCCTTAGGCCCCCGATGTAGCGGGGGCCACCGAGGGGGCGCACGTCGTCGAGCGCGACAAAGAGCGCCGGACCCACGTGGAAGGCGTAGGTGGAGGGGCCGAAGACCTTCTCGAACTCGGCCACCGCGGCGGCCTCCCCGGCGGTTCCGAGAGAGAGGTCGTGGTTGCCCGGCAGGCTGTGCCAGGGCAGTCGGGACCTGGCGACCACGGCATTGACCGCGCCAAAGAGATCGGGCCGGTCGTAGACGACGTCGCCAAGCGTCACGCCAAACTGGACGCCACCGAGCCCGCCGAGCCTCTCGAAGAGGCCCCGGGAAAGGAAGCCAACCTCGGTGGGGGAGCTGGGTTGGGGATCGGTGAGGACAAGGGCCCTCAGGGCCGCAGGCTCATCGGCCCGGTGAAGGGGGAAGTCCGCGCTCCTGCCCGGCTCGGCGTAGAAGCGGGGAAGGCCCGCCCCGTCGGCCGGGGTGGTCCATCCGCTCGGCTTGATCACGAAGACCCTGCTGCCCGGCCGGTCGCCAATGCTGTAGGCCCCGGTGGCATCGGTCCGCACGACATCCACGCCGTTGGACACCTCGACGGAGGCCACCCCCGGCTCTCCCGGGTCGCGCTCCCCGTTCCCGTTTTGGTCCTCGAAGACGAATCCGGTGGCACCGCGAGAAACCAGGGCCCCGAGGAGGCCGACCGCGGCGATGGCCAGGCGGGTTGCCATCTTGGTTCCCGTGCTCATTGGTGTCCGGCGACCCGGTGGGGCACATAGGGTGCCTCCAGCTCGGAGACCTCGTCCGGGGTCAGCTTCACGGAGAGGGCCGCCACGGCGTCCTCAAGTTGCCCGGCCTTCGAGGCGCCAACGATCGGCGCGACGACCCCGGGCTTCTGGCATAGCCAGGCAAGGGCCACCTGGGCTGCCGGAAGTCCCCTCGCCGCGGCGATCCTGTGCACGGCGGCGTGGATGGCCTGATCGGACGAGGTCAGTTCGCTGCCATAGAGATGGCGCGCATAGTCGTCCGAACCCGCCCGCTGCGTCGCCGACTGCGGCTTCCGGGCAAGGAGGCCCCGCGCCAGGGGGCTCCAGGGAAGCAGTCCCACGGCCTTGTCCGCGCAGAACGGCACCATCTCCCTCTCCTCCTCGCGGTAGAGGAGATTGTAGTGGTTCTGCATGGTGACAAAGGGCGTCCAGCCCCTGGACTCGCTGGCTTGGATCATCTTCGACAGCTGCCAGGCAAACATCGAGGACGCGCCGAGGTGCAGGACCTTCCCGGCCCTCACGAGGTCGTTCAAGGCGTCCATGGTTTCCTCGACCGGCGTCGACGGGTCGAACCTATGGATCTGGTAGAGGTCGACATAGTCGGTTCCCAGTCGCCGGAGGCTGTCGTCAATGGCGTGGCGGATGTGCTTGCGGGAGAGGCCGCGCTGGTTCGGGTCGTCGCCCATGGCGTTGAAGACCTTGGTCGCGATGACAACGCGGTCTCGGCCGGGCCCGAAGTCCCGCAGGGCCCTGCCAAGGACCTCCTCGCTGGCCCCGAGCGAGTACATGTCCGCCGTGTCGAAGAAATTGATTCCCAGCTCAAGGGCCCGCCTGATGAAGGGCCGGCTCTCCTCCTCGTCGAGGACCCAGGGCCGCCATTTGCGGCTCCCATAGGTCATGGTGCCAAGGCAGATGCCGGAGACCTTGAGCCCGGTCCGTCCCAGATTAACGAAGTTCATAGAAGGCAATTACTTCGGGGGCACGGGGCCGTGGTGGGCCGCATGGGACGCATAGGCGGCGGTGTCCGAAAGCATCGCGTCGAGGGTTGCCGCGATGGGCTCTATCCGGACGATCCCGGAGAACACCGCCTTGTCGCCGATCGCGTCCTCAAGGATGAATGCCGGCCTCTGGGTGATCCGGTGGGACAGGAACTCGGCCGTGCTCCCGGCTACCCGGGCCTTAACGGCGGCCGACTCGGCCCGCGCACGCAGTTTCTTTGCCGGAACGCCGGACGCCCTCGCGGCCAAGGACACGGCCTCCTCCATCGTGCCGATCTTGCGACCGTCAACCAACGCGGCTCGGGAGAGGGCCAGGCGCACCCGGTCGTCGGAGAACCCGAAGTCCTTGCAGGCTTCGGCCACCAGGCTTGGGTTCTGGAAGGCGTCGGTGCGCCCCGGCTCGAACCATCCGGAGTTGAGCATGGTCGGCGAGCGCATCACGGTTCCCCCGCTCCTGCGGTAGAACCACTCGCACTGGCTCCGGGTGACCGGGAAGTCCTCCTGGCGCATGAGGGCGATCCGCCACTCGAACTCGGCCCGGCCCTTGTAGCGTTCCTTCAGCTCGGCCCAGGCCGGCTCAGCCCAGGTGCACCACGACGAAAGAACCTCGAGGTAGTAGGTGACTCTCATGGTGAGAGAGGATCGCGGGCCCGCTCCCGCGTCAAGGGGCCTTGCTGTCACAGAAACACGGCATTGATCTGCGGCGGCCGCGCTGTCTTCCTGCGAGGACAATGAAGGTACTTGGCATCGATATCGGGGGATCCGCAATCAAGGGGGCTCCCGTCGACATCACTACGGGCCGGCTCCTGGCCGGCCGGTTCAAGATCGAGACGCCCCTCTTGCTCACCCCCCTGGAGATGGCCGACGCCGCGGCGATGATCGCCGCCCACTTCAGATGGAAGGGCCCCATAGGGATCGGCTTTCCAGGGGTCATCCACGGCGGGAGGATCCTCACGTCGGCGAATCTGGACAAGAAGTTCATCGGATGCGACGGGATCAAACTCTTTGCTAAGGCGACGGGCCTGCCCGTGGCGCTCACCAACGACGCAGCCGCGGCCGGCTTGGCGGAGATGAAATTCGGAGCGGGCAAGGATTTCGGGGGCAAGGCCCTGATGCTGACCCTCGGCACTGGGGTCGGCTCCGTGCTCTTTTTTAGGGGATCGCTCTTTCCGTGCGAGCTGGGCCACCTCCAGATGGACGGCCGCGACGCGGAAAAGCGGGTTGCCGCATCCGTAAAGCAAAGGAAGGACCTTTCCTGGAAACAGTGGGGTTCGCGCCTGAACTGCTACCTCGAAACACTGGAAGACATTTTGTGGCCCGAGCTGATCATCATCGGGGGAGGAATCAGCGCCAAGCACGACAAGTTCTTCAAGTTCCTGAAACCCCGGGCGAAACTGGTGCCCGCCGAGTTCCTGAACGAGGCCGGAATCGTCGGCGCCGCCCTCTGGGCGGACAAGGAGAGGCACCGCTAGGCCGGCGGCTTCCGGACAGGTGGGATGGGCCGGGCCGATCCGGACGCAAGGGGGCGGCGGTTCGTCGCGAAATTCGGTCGATTGGTCGCAAATCAGAGGATATCGGCTTGATACGGCCGAGCCCTAGGCGGAATGAAGCACTCCGAATCCATGCACAATCGTTGGATCAGGATAGCCGCCTCCGTGGCGGTTTGGACCGCCCTGGGGCTCGTCCTTTCGATCGAGCTCTATTTCAACATGCGGGCCGAGATGAGCTGGGGCGACTTCGTCGGCGTGGCTATCCCCCAGTTCGGCCGTGCGGCGATGTGGGGCTGCCTTTCCCCCTTCATCCTCATGCTGCGCGAGCGGATGCCGCTCGGCGCGGGCAGGATGGCCGGCGGTGTTCTCTTTCACCTGGCGTTCTCCTTCGTCGTCATGGCGACCTTCTACCTCGGCCGAATCGAGGCGATCTCGCTGTTCTTTGGGCCCGAACCGGGCGGTTTCTGGCGGACGGCGTCCCGGAACTTCTACGGGCACAACATCGTGGACATGGCCTATTACTGGGCGGTGATCGCCTACGGCTACGCCGGGGACCTCCAGAAGCGGTACCGCAACCAGGAGATACGCGCCGCCCAGCTCGAGTCCCGGCTGATCGAGGCGGAGCTCAAGGCCCTTCGCGAGCAGCTCAAGCCTCACTTTCTCTTCAACACGCTCAACACGATCGCGGCGCTGGTCAGGGAGGGCAACAACGAGATGGCTGTAACTTTAATCGCCCGGCTGGGTTCTCTCCTGAGGATGTCGCTGGACGGCAACCATCGGAATGAGACCACGCTGCGAGTCGAAATGGAATTCTTGGAACGCTACGTCGAAATACAGAAGGCCAGATTCCCGGACCGCCTCACTGTCGACATATCCGTCGAGGAGGCGGCCCTTGACGCGCCCGTGCCCTGGCTCCTCCTGCAGCCGATAGTTGAGAACGCCATCCTTCACGGGGTGGCCCCGAAGGCAGGGCCGGGCAAGGTAGAGATCGTCGGGCGCATCGAGGGAAAGACCCTGCACCTTGAGGTCAGGGACGATGGCCCGGGCGTGCCCGACAATCGCCGGGTAATCGAGGGCACGGGTCTGACCAACACGAGGGAGCGGCTCTCAAAGATCTACGGCGGGGAAAGCCGGATGGCGCTCACCAACAGGCCCGCCGGGGGTATTTGCGTGGGGATAACCCTGCCCTACCGAAAATGACACCCCAAAGAAAAGCAGCCGCGGAATCCTGCATCAGAACCCTTATCGCCGACGACGAGCCCCTGGCCCGCCGCGGTATCCGGCATCTTCTTGAGCGCGAGTCGGGGATCGAGATCGTCGGCGAGGCGACAGGGGGGGTCGAGGCGGCCGACCTGATCCAGCGGCTCCGCCCGGACCTGGTGTTTCTCGACGTCCAGATGGTCGGATGCGACGGATTTGAAACCCTGAGCCGAGTAGGTCCGGGCATTGCCCCGGTCGTTGTCTTTGTCACCGCGTATGACGAGTACGCCCTGCGGGCCTTCGAGGTCAACGCGGTCGACTACCTCCTGAAACCCTATGATGATGCCCGATTCAGCTCGGCGCTCAGCCGGGCGCGCGAACTGGTGAAGCGCAAGCGCAACGACGCCGTGGACTCGAAGCTCGACCGCTTGATCGAGCACCTCGAGGGGGAGGGCCGGGACCGGATTTTGCTCAAGTCCTCCGGCGAGATCATTTTCCTGAAGACATGCGAGATCGACTGGATAGAGGCCGAGGGCGATTACGTGAAGTTCCACACGGGCGGCCGCACCCACCTGATGCGGGGCACCATGGCCTCGCTTGAGGAACGGTTGGACCCAAGCCGCTTCATCCGGATCCACCGGTCGACGATCGTGAACTCGGACCGCCTGAGGAAGCTCAGCCCTTCATTCGAGGGCGAGTATGCGGTCGTCCTGCAGGACGGGACCAAGCTGAGGCTCAGCCGGGGCTACCACGACCGGATAAAGGCGCTCCTCGGCAGGGTGGAGTAGGCGCGCACCGCGCCGCGGGCGCGCCCTGTCGCTGAGTTCGGGCGGGTCATCGCAAACCCGAATCCACGGGCATTGCCCGCGGGTTAATGGGGCGATGCGAACATTCCTGCGAATCCTCGCCCTCTGCATGGCATGGCTTCCGGCGTCCCAGGCAGGCGCCCGCGTGGAGGAGGGCCTTGCCGATGCCCGCGCCGCGCGCTCGATGCTCAGCCCGGAGTGCTGGGCTAGGATTGTGAAAATCGACAACAGCCGCGCCCGGGGGCCCTGGCGTTATGCCATCTACCCGAGGACCGTGTACGCCCTGGTTTTCGAGCTCTCCGGCATCCTTTGGATCTACACGGATGCCGAGGGGACCCAGAGCCTCTCCAGGACGCTCGGCACCCTCGAGCGGGACAAGGCCGACCCCGGGCCCCTCCTGAGGCACATCGAGCCGGGGATCGGCAGTTGGGAGTGGGTGGACGATCCTTTTGGGGCCACGGTGCCGGCGTCGGTGCATCCTCCCAAGGCCTGCGTCGAGGAAAGCCTGCGGGCACTCAATCAGAGGCTTGCCTTCGGCCGCGACACCCAGGCCCCGCAGCTCCTCTTCTATTACGTGAGCACGCCTTCCGGCAGGCTGGGGCATACCGTACTCCTTTTCCGCACGGGCCAGGGACTCGCGGCCATTGACCCCGAACTCTCGCCGGATCCGGTGGAGGTGCCCCGAAACCTGGGCAACAACCTGGTCTCGATTTCCGAGTACCTGAGGGGGGCGCCCGTCGCCTCTGCCCGGTCCCTTCCGATTGTCCCGGCTTCTCACCCGGCGCCCGGCCGGTGGGCGACCCTTCCGGCCTCCCCGGCCCCCGCGGGCTGAAGGGGTCCCGGAAGGGCCCGCCTATCCCTTCCGAAACCCGCTCATCAAAGATAGGTGTAACTTTTCGACGGATGGGGGTGTTGTGAGGTCATGCCAACCCACGGCCAGCCCGCTTTTCTGCCCTTCGACCTCGTCGAACGGGCGGTTGGGCGCTTTTTGGCCGCCCTTGGGCGCAAACGTGTTTCCCTTTGCTGGGAAGCGTGTTTCGTCACCCCTTGCTCGTTGTTAGTTGTGTTAGCGTGGGGGGGCCGTTCGCGGCCTCCCCACGCTGTGTTTTTGGGGCAAGGGGCGGGTTTTGGCGGCGTGAACGTTTGACCCACCCTCAATTACCCGTGAATGCTACCTCTATGTCTGCCCCCCTAACGTCCGGAACCGCCTCGGCCGCCCCTGTTGCAAAGCCGCGGAAGAAATCCAAGCTGAAGTGGTACCTGATCGGTTCCACGGTGCTGCTCGCCGTGCTGGTGGCGGTGGCCGTTGCGAAGAAACGCGGGGCCAACAACGGCATCTCGGTCACCACCGAGAAGGCCGTGAACCGCACCATCGTCCAGACCGTGACCGCCACCGGAAAGATCCAGCCCGAGGTCGAGGTGAAGATCACGCCCGAGGTGTTCGGCGAGATCGTGTCGCTTCCGCTCAGGGAGGGCGCCGTAGTCAAGAAGGGCGACGTGATCGTGAAGATTAAGCCCGATTTCTACCAGGCCCAGGTCGACCAGCAGACAGCGGCCGTGGCCGCAGCGCGATCGGCGGCGGTGAACAGCCTCGTCCAGCTCCGCAAGGCGGAGGCCGATCTTAAGAAATACCAGGACCTCTACGACCGGAAGCTGGTTTCGGACTTCGATTATGTAAGCTACAAGACGGCATTCGACGGCGCCAAGGCCAACCGCGAGTCTGCGCTCGCCCAGGTGGACGAGTCCGAGGGCATCCTCAAGCAGGCCAAGGATTCGCTGTCCAAGACCGAGATCTACTCTCCGATGGACGGCACCGTGAGCTCGCGCTCCTCGGAAGTGGGCGAGCGCGTGCAGGCGTCGACCTCATTTGCAGGAACTGAAATCATGCGCGTCGCCGACCTCAGCAAGATGGAGGTTCGCGTCAAGGTGAACGAGAACGACATCGTCAACGTTAAGGTGGGGGACCCGGTGAAGATCAACATCGACGCCTACCCCGACCGCAAGTTCAACGGCGTGGTGCGCGAGATTGCGGCGTCCGCCGACAACAACGGGGGGACGGGGAGCGGATCGTCCGCTCAGGCTTCGGGCTCGGTTTCCGACCAGGTCACCAACTTCATCGTCAAGATCAGGGTCGCCGACAAGGAGCTCGCGCTCAGGCCGGGCATGAGCGCCACGGCCGACATCGAGACCCAGACCGTCAAGGGCGTCGTCGCCGTGCCGATCCAGAGCGTTACGGTTCGTGCGGAGGGCGGGATGACCGCCGACGACCTTGAGAAGAAGAAGGCCAAGGAGGCCAAGGAGCGCTCCGGCAACGACGTGGACGTGGCCGCGGAGAAGGAGGAGACCCGCCGCGACCGCGAAGTCCTGCAGCGGGTGGTGTTCCTGAAGGACGGAGACAAGGCGAAGCTGGTCCACGTGGTGACGGGAATCGCCGACAACACTTACATCGAGATCAAGTCGGGCCTGAAGGCGGGCGACGAGGTCGTGTCGGGAAGCTATGCGGCGATCAGCCGCCAGTTGAAGGACGGGGCTGCCATCAAGGTTGAAAAGCCAAAGACGGACACACCGGAGGTCAAGTAGCCTACGCCCGCCATGACGCCTCCGGCCCCCGTTGAGTCGCGCACCGTGCGCCCAGTAGGACCCCTGGTCATCTCCATCGAGGGGGTGACCAAGCTCTACCACATGGGCGACGAGACCATCCACGCCCTGCGCGGTGTCTCCCTCGAGATCCACCGCAACGAGTACCTGGCCATCATGGGCCCCTCGGGATCCGGGAAGTCCACGCTGATGAACATGCTCGGGTGCCTGGATACCCCGACGTCCGGAAAGTATGAATTCAGCGGGCAGAACGTGGCATCGATGGTCGACGACGAGCTTGCCGACATCCGTAACCGGGAGATCGGGTTCGTATTCCAGACGTTCAACCTGCTGGCGCGCTCCGACGCCCTGAAAAACGTCGAGCTGCCCCTCATTTATGCGGGCCTGCCTCCCCAGGTGAGGCACGAGAGGGCGACCGCGGCGCTGGAAAGCGTGGGTCTGGGCAACCGGGTCCACCACAAGCCCAACGAGCTTTCGGGCGGCCAGCGCCAACGCGTCGCCATTGCGCGCGCCCTGGTGAACCGCCCGTCCATCATCCTCGCTGACGAGCCAACGGGCAACCTGGATTCAAAGACCGGCGTTGAGATCATGGAGCTGTTCGAGGACCTCTACGAGAAGGGCAACACGCTGATCGTGGTGACCCATGAGGAGTCCATCGCCCGCCACGCACGCAGAATCATCCGACTGCGCGATGGGCTGATCGAGAGCGACGGTCCCGTCGACTGACACGCCAACCCGCGATGGACCGCATCCTGTACGAATTGACCGAGTCCGTTCGCATCGCGATGGCGCAGGTGCGCGCGAACAAGATGCGCTCGGCGCTGACCGGGCTCGGGGTCATCATCGGGATCGTCGCGGTAACGCTCATGGGCACGGCTATCCGCGGTATCGACATCGGCTTCAACAAGAGCCTTGCGATGCTCGGCGACGACATCGTCTACGTTCAGAAATGGCCGTGGGGCAACGTGGAGGACTGGTGGAACTACGTGGACCGCCCGCCCATGAAACCCGAGGACGCCGTGGCGCTGAACCGGATCTTCGACGGGACGGTGAACTCGCAGCTCCAGCTGGCCGTCTTCAGCGACGCCCGGCAGATCGCGGTCAAGGCGGGAGGGGAGAGCGTGAGCGGGGTCTACACGACCGGCGCCAATGCCGACTTTAGCCAGATCCTGGTCGCGGACTTCGAGGAGGGGCGTATGTACACGGCCACCGAGAGCGACGCCGCCCGCCAGGTGTGTGTGCTCGGTTTCGACGTCGCCCACGCCCTTTTCCCGGGGCGCTCGGCGGTGAACCAGACCGTCATCGTCCAAGGGCAACCGTTCACCGTGATCGGCGTCCTGGTCAAGCAAGGGTCCTTCCTGGGGCTCTTCAGCATGGACAACCAGATGATCGTGCCCCTGGGCGCCTACAGGAAGTACTTCGGGATCCGCGACGACAACACCCAGATCCAGGTGAAGGTTAAGGACAAGCTGAAGCTCCAGGAGGCCCGTGAGGAGCTGACCGGGGCGCTCCGCAGGGTCCGCGGGCTGGCCCCCGGCGAACGGGACAATTTCTCCCTGAACGGGGGCGACGGGTTCAAGAAGCAGCTCGACCCGATCAAGCAGGGCATCGCATTCGCCGGACTCTTCATCACCGGACTTTCCCTCTTCGTCGGGGCCATCGGCATCATGAACATCACCTTCGTGAGCGTGCGCGAGAGGACCAAGGAAATCGGCACCCGCAAGGCCCTGGGGGCCCGCAGGCGCACGATCCTCCTTCAGTTCCTGATCGAGGCCGTGTCCATCTGCGCGGCGGGCGGGGTCGTGGGCCTCGGCGTGACCTACGGCCTGTGCCTGGGGGTGAAGACCGCCATGCCCTCGTTTCCGCTGGAGTTTTCAGTCAGCCTGGTCGCCACCTCGATGATCGTTGCGATCGCCACGGGCATCATTTCCGGATTCGTTCCCGCCCTCGGCGCCTCCCGCCTGGACCCCGTTGTCGCCCTGCGCTATGAATGAGATCCTAAAGATGGCCTTCGGTGCGCTCGGGGTGAACAAGCTTCGCTCCATCCTGACCATGTCGGGCATAACCATCGGGGTGTTTTCCGTGATCGGCGTCATGACGGCCGTCTCGGCGCTCCGGGGATCGATCGAGACGGGCCTGAGTTTCCTCGGCTCAAACACGTTCCAGTTCGCCAAGTGGCCCACCGGCATCACGGGCAGCGGCACGGACTGGCAGAAGATCGAGGCCCGCAAGCGCATCACCTTCCAGCAGGCGGAGCGCTACGCCGAGATCATGAAGCCTTATGCTGAGGTCGTCTGCTTCAAGGTCTTCAACAACGACAGCCTGGTCCAGGCCACGGCGGGCGGCCACAAGACCACGCCAGGGGTCACCTTCGGCGGCACCAACGAGTACTTCCTGATCGCCAACCAGTACTCGATCGAGGCGGGCCGCAACTTCACGGGTGGCGACGTCGACATGGTGAGGCCGGTCTGCATCATCGGGCAGGACATTTCCTCGAAGCTGTTCCCGGCCCAAAACCCCATTGGAAAGACGCTCAAGGCAAACGGCCGCACATACATGGTGATCGGCACATTCGCGGCGAAGGGCACCATGTTCGGGCAGAGCGAGGATGACATCATCATGATCCCGATTTCCCGCTACCTGATGGATTTCGGCGCTGAGCGCTACTCGGTGAACATCACCACCCAGGCCCCCTCGCAGATCGCCTACAATGCGACCATGGACGAGGGGATCTCCGCGATGAGGGTCTGCCGCGGCCTGCGTCCCGAGCAGGACAACGACTTTGAGGTTTATTCCAACGACTCGCTGATCGCCGCCTTTGCCAAGATCGCCGACGTGATCAGCGCGGGGGCCTTCATCATCAGCGCGATCGCGCTCCTGGCGGCCGGCGTCGGCATCATGAACATCATGCTGGTGAGCGTCACGGAGCGGACCAAGGAGATCGGTGTTCGCAAGGCCGTTGGCGCCCGAAAGGTCGTGATCCTCACCCAGTTTCTCGTCGAGTCGGTCGTGCTCTCGGTGACGGGCGGGCTCTTCGGGATCGTGCTCGGCACCCTGGCCGGGGACGGGCTGGCCATGTTCCTGAAGGTCTCGATTGTCTTTCCGTGGGGATGGGCCCTCACCGGCGTCATCGTTTGCTCGGTGATCGGCGTTGTCTTCGGCCTCTACCCGGCCTGGAAGGCGTCCTCCCTGGACCCGATCGACGCGCTCCGGTTCGAGTAGCCGCCTTAGCCGCGGCGAATCTCGGAGCCCGTGAACCGGATCTGTATCCGGTAGACCTTCTTGAGCCGGCATTTGACGGCCCCGGTGGACAGGTCCACATGCTCGGGCACCTCGATCCGGTGGACGTCCACCATCGCGTGGTAGCCCCGCTCCGAGAAGATATCGATCAGCATCGCGAGCGCCTTCGGGTCGTCCAGGAGGGGGTCCTCGGTGTTCACGAGCGCGGTCCCTGAGATCGCATGGCGAATGACGATCGGCATGATCTTGCGCTCGACGAAGGTGACCACGTGGCTGAACTGCGCCTCGTGCTCAAGCTCGTAGGAGTCGAGCCGCTTCACGAGCTCCTGGCGCGCGTGGACGACGATCTCGTTGGCGACCGGGATTCCCCGGAGGCGGTCGACCGTGCGCGGGTCCAGCTCGAGCGTGCTCTGGTAGTCGAGCTCGTGGAGGATGTTCTTCTCGACCTCGGGGAGCGTGCCCTGGGCGTTGACGAAGTGGTAGTGGAAGATCTCCTTCAGCTCCTGGAGCGCGTCCCACGTCTGCTCCTTGAAAACCCGGTACCTTCTCTGGGCCAGATTCTTGTCAAAGTCCGTTGCCCGCTCCTCCAGGAGCTCGCCGATGCCCGTCCGCCGGACCTCCTTGTTGTGGGAGCGCACCTCGATGCCGCGGCGCAGCTGCCGGGCCACGCTCGTGGCCTCGTCCACGAAGAGCACCATGATGTGGATCGTCGGCTGCCGGAAATGGATGCTGAGCGGGGTCTTGTAGAACTCGCGCCTGAGTGCGTGCATCTTGTCGACGAGGAGCTTCAGGCATTCGACCTGGACCTTGGTCCGGGGGAATCCGTCCAGGACCACACCGTCCCGGTATTCGGGCTTCAGCAGCCGGTCGAAGAGGAGGTCGATCACCTCGCGGTCGCCCACCATGCTGCCGGCGTCCTTGAAGCGGCGGGCCTCGGGTGAATCCAGCAGCGCGCTGATCACGACCGGCCCGCAGGTCAGGCCCCGGGCCTTGGCGATAAAGGTGGTATTGGTTCCCTTGCCGGCGCCCGGCGCACCCCCGAGCAGGATGATCTCCTTGGGGAAGCGCAGGTTCTCGCGGCCGTACTGGGCCTCCAGGCGCTGCCACACGGCACTGAAAATGATCTGGGCGTCCTTGATCTCAAGGTCGGTGATGCGGGGGGCAACGGGAGCCGCCGCTGCGGCATCGTTCGCTGGCTTAGCTGGTTCTGGGGGCATTTGAAGGGTATGCGCACGGTCAGATTCGGCACCCCCTCTGGCAAGCTTTCTATGGGAACCTGATTTGCGGGCCGCGGTCGAATCACTGTGCCATCTCGGTGGGCGTCAGCCCACGGGAGCACTTAGTTGAAGCTGGACCTGGCGGGGCCGCGCAAGCGGCCCCGCCTTGGCCTTTCTGGGGAGCTCGCGGTTTTCGGCGGCCAGCCTGCGGCAGGCTGCACCGATCTAGCGGCAGGCGGACTGGATTGCGCGATCATCGGGATTTGGCCGGGTTTTCCATCCCGCGAATCTGTCGATTCGCGGCATCTGGACCCCCTTTCGTCGCAGAATCGTGTCCGGTTTTCGACCCGGAGGATTGGATTGCGGGCAAGCAAACACAGCCCCGGGAACCGGGGCGGCTTCAAGCAAAACATACTGACCAACAACATGAACACATTGTGGAAAATGAAATCCATGTCGGCTGCGGTGATGGGCGCCGGGGTGGCCCTTGCGCTCGGAGCACAGACCGTTTCCTCGCAGGACACCACGGCTTCCTCCTCTGCAGACGACACCGGCCCGCAGGTCCTGCAGCGTTTCGTAGTCACGGGCTCGAACATCGCCTCTGCCGACACGGCGCTGGCCGTCCCGGTGGCCGTCATCGGCTCGCAGCAGATCCGCGCGAGCGGCGTGCTGACCAACGCCCTGGACATCCTGCGAAAAATCGCCCCGGGCATCTCCGGGATCGGCAATGAGAACGCCACCCTTTCCTCCGCGAGCACGCTGGGCGGATCCTCCGTGCTGATCCACGGCCTGCCCACCCTGGTGCTGATCAACGGCAGGCGGGTCGCCTATGACCCTGCCGACGCCGAGAATGCCACCTCGGAATTCGTGGACGTGAACATGATCCCGGTGGCGGCCATCGAGCGCCTTGAGGTGCTCACCGGGGGGGCATCGGCGATCTACGGCTCGGACGCCGTGGGAGGCGTCGTGAATATCATCCTGAGGAAGGACTACAACGGGTGGGAGGTGAACGCCCACTACGGCTACAGTGACAACAACGGGCACTACTCGGAGCGGGTCGGCTCGATCGTGGGTGGGGTGAGCAATGGGACCACCTCGGTCACGCTCTCGGCGGAGTATACTCAGCAGGATCCCATTTTCTTCTCAAACCGGCCCTATACGAACCCGTATTACGCGACGGTCTACTATCCGGGGATCATCGACATCTACAACGTGGCGACCGGCAACGACGAGTTCTACAAGCTGACCGCCGGCCACAATGCGCCGCCGGGAGGCGGCACGTACACGATCGACCAGTTGGTCGCTCAGGGGTACTACACGGACCTCGGGAACTCCAACAGCGCGGCAACGATAGCGGGGGTGCAGAGCGGCCTGAACCTGGCGAGGCACCAGACCCTTGCCCAAAGCAACAAGCGCCAGAGCGCCACGGCCGATTTTGAGCACCATATCGCAGGCGACTCGCTCGTGGCCTTTGGCGACGTCCTCTACAGCCACACCGTCAGCCAGAGCTCCCTGAACGCCCAGCCCCAGTTCACCTACGTCTCGACACCCAACATCGACCTCGTGGAGACGGGATCGACCCCGCCGCCGGCCGGCACCGAGTACACCCCGGTTACGGCCCCGGGCAATCCGTTCTCGCAGGCGTTCATCGACCAGGGGTCGACGGACGGGTCGGCCGGGTACGCCGTCGACGCCCACAACCGATTCGTGAATTATCCCCGGACGTTCATCAATGACTCGACTCTCCTGAGAATCGAGGGCGGGTTGCGCGGCAAGATAAACGAGTCCTTCTCGTGGGAGGTCGCGGCGAACATCAACCGCTACCAGGATTCCTACAAGAACCTCAATCTCCTCGATGCCAACGCCTTCATCTCGGCGTTTGCGGCGGGGACCCTGAACCCGTTCGCGATCGCCCAGTCGCCCGGGGTTCTTCCCGGCAACATCCTGGGGACGGCCTTCGTGGACTACCTGAGCACCCTCAACTCCTACGACGCGCTCCTGCGGGGCGCGCTCTTCGAATTGCCGGGGGGCAAGGTAAACTTCGCGGTGGGCGGAAGCCTGACGCGGGAGAACCTCTCAGCCGTTCCCGATGCAAATTCCGCGGACAGTGGATGGGTGGATTCCCCCACGATCCTTCCGTTCAACCGAAACCGTCGTGTGGGGGCGGGGTTTGCGGAGGTGCAGTTCCCGGTGCTCTCGCGCATTGCCTTCGCCCATGCGCTTACCGTCGACGTTGCGGGCCGCTACGAGAACTACCAGGGCATTGGCAGCTCGAGCGTCCCGAAAGTGGACCTCAAATACCAGCCAGTTGACGAGCAGCTGACGCTCCGCGCGAGCGCGGGCAGGTCGTTCATCGCGCCCACGCTCTACGCCCTCTACGGCCCGGTGACCTCGGGGTCGAGCGCCTCGATCACCTACACCGGCGCCAACGGCACCACCTATAACAACGTCCAGTTCGAGTCGGTCAGCGGTTCCAATCCTCGGCTTCAGCCGTCGAAGTCGACGACATGGACCGCCGGCTTCGTCTATTCGCCGAAGGCCCTGGGAAATTTCACGCTTACCGTGGACTATTACCAGACGGTCCAGCACGGCGAGGTCGGGTTTCTCGACCAGGGGACCGTGGTGCAGAACGTCGAGAACCTGGGGGCGGCGTCGCCCTACGCCTCGAACATCCATTTCGGCAGCGCCAACGGGCCCGGTCCAAACGGCAATGCCCCAGGCCAGATCAGCAGCAAGCCGTTCAGCAACGTCTACCTCGTCACCCCGTATGTGAACCTGGGCGCGACGGCCATCAAGGGGCTGGACGCCTCGGCCGAGTATCAGCTGAAGACGGCAGGCTTCGGGCAGTTTGACGTCGCGGTCGAGGCGGCCCTCTACAGCAGCTACATGCTCCAGATCCTGCCTTCCGAGAACTACTACCAGTACGCCGGCACGGCCTCGGGCAACGCGTTCGCGAACAACGTCGGCACGCTTCCGCGCTGGCGCACCTACACGACCCTCGGGTGGAAGTTCCGCGGCTTTGACCTCCTCCTTGAGCACACGTTCGTCCCCCATGTGAATGCGGTCGGTGCAGGGGGATCGGGCGCCACCGCCCCGGTGCAGCTGGCGTCATTCCAGCAATGGGACCTCGGCATGGGCTACAATTTCGGGACGCTCCGGCTCAACCCATGGCTTAACAACCTGTCGGTAAGGGCCGGGGTCAACAACCTGTTCGACTATATGCCCCCCGTAGCGCCCGGGGCCACCTTCGAGACGAATTCCGACATCGCCACCTACAACGGCGCGGTGGGACGCATGCTCTACGCGGAGGTGCGCTACAAGTTCTAGGATCGGCGCAGGACGGATTGAGTCGGCAGGCCCGCCCTGGGCGGGCGGGCCTGCGCCATTTTCGCGGGTATCCGGTCTTCCTCCGGCCCGGGAGTGGAACCCCGGGGGGCGTTTCTTTGTCATTGGCCCCGAAACTCCGCGGGACCACACTCTCGCGCTTGAGACCATGCGCGTACTAATCGTCGACGACGAGCCCTCGATCCGCAGGACCACCCGGATCGCCGTCGAATCCGCCGGGCACACTGCTGCGGAGGCCCCCAATGCGGCCAAGGCCATCAAGGCGGCCGAGGACGAGGCCTTTGACGTCGCCTTTGTCGACCTGAAGCTGGGCGCCGACGACGGCCTTGAGGTGCTCAACCGCCTGGCAAAGCTCCGTCCCGCCCCGGCGGTGGTGATGTTCACGGCCTATGCCAACATCGCCACGGCCGTCGAGGCCATGCGCCGCGGCGCCTTTGACTTCATTCCGAAGCCGTTCACCCCAGACCAGATCAGGTCGGTCCTTTCCAAGGTCTCAAAAGCGCACCAGATGGAGCGCAGGGTGCAGGCGCTGGAAAACGACCTCGCAAGCGGGGCGCCCCCCGTGGACCTCGAGTCGGAGGAGCCGGCCATGGTCCGCGCCATCCAGATCGCCTTCCGGGCCGCCGAGACGGAGGCGAACATGCTCATTCTGGGGCAGAGCGGCACGGGCAAGAGCGTGCTCGCCCGGGAGGTCCACAAGCGCAGCGCGCGACGGGACGCGGCGTTTGTCACCGTCAACTGCCCGAGCCTGTCGCGCGAGCTCTTTGAAAGTGAACTCTTCGGACACGCCCGGGGATCCTTCACCGGTGCCGTGGCCGAGACCTCCGGAAAGGTCGCCGCCGCCGACGGGGGCACGCTCTTTCTCGACGAGATCGGCGAGATGCCACTAGAGATCCAGCCGAAGCTCCTGCGGCTCCTCCAGGAGCGGGAGTACGAGAGGGTCGGGGAGACGACGCCCCGTCGAGCGGACGTGCGCGTGATCGCGGCCACCAACCGCGACCTCGCCGCCGAGGTGAAGAACGGGAAGTTCCGTGAGGACCTTTTCTACCGGCTGAACGTGATCGCTGTCACGCTCCCCGGCCTCAGGGACCGGCCGAATGACCTCAAGCGCCTCGCCAACGGGGCCCGAAAGTACTTCGCGGCCCGCGCGGGCAAGGCCGACACCGAGTTCTCGCCCGAGGTGGTATCCGCGTTCGGCGGGTACGCCTGGCCGGGCAACCTGCGCGAGCTTCGAAACGTGATCGAGAGGGCCGTGATCCTCGCCCCGGGAAATCGGATCGAGCTTGCGGACCTTCCCGATGAGTTCGCGGCGAGCCGCCGGCAGGCAGTGGCGGTCGGCTCCCGGGCGACCCTGGACGAGCTCGAGGCCGAGCACATCCGCCGCATCCTTGCCACGGCGCGCAACCTGGACGAGGCCGCGCAGGTCCTTGGCATCGACCCGGCGACCCTCTACCGCAAGCGGAGCAAGCTTGGGCTCCTCTGAGCCGGGCACCGGGCATGCTTCGCACGCGCCTCTTCTTCGGCCTGCTTCCGCTGCTCCTGGTCGTGATTGCCACGGGGGCCTATGCGATCCACGTGTGCCACGAGCTGGCCGGGCCCCTGGAGCGGGAGCTCGTGGCGGCCAACCGGGAGGCGCTCGGCCTCCGGGACATGCGCTCGGCGGCGACCCTCATGTCCAATGCGCTCGCTTTCGCGGGGACCTCGGACCCGATCGGCGCCCGCCGGCTCCTCGACGAGCGGCGCTCCGCGTTCACCAAGGAGCTCATGAGCCAATCGGCATCCTCCGCCGGGCTCCCCAGGGGGCGGCTGGTCGACGCCCTGGACAGCGCGTTCCAGGACTACTCGGAGCGCTGCGACCGGATGCTGGCGGCCGGCGGCGCGGCGTCCCTCGAGGACTTCAGGGCAAACCAGGACGCCCTCTACAAGGTGTTCGAGATCCTGGACCGCATGACGGAGCACGATTACGCAGCATCAAAGGAGACGCAGGCGCGTGCCGAGCACCTGGCGAGCACCGCGGTGGGGGTGCTCTCCGCCACGATCGGGGCCGGGGTTGCCCTGGCGGTCATCCTTGCCTGGATCCTCGCTGCCTCGCTCCTTAAGCCCATCAAGGCGCTGACCGCCTCGGCGACCGCGCTCGGCGACGGGCAGCTCGACACGAATGTGCCGGAATTCTCGCGGGACGAACTGGGAAGCCTTGCGCGGAGCTTCAACACGATGGCCGGGAAGCTGCGGGCCTACCGCGAGGCGACCCTGGCGAGGGTGCTCCGGACGCAGCGGACGATGGAGGCGACACTCACCTCGGCTCCCGACCCGCTATTCCTGGTCTCCAAGGAGGGGTCGGTCGAGGTGAGGAACCCCGCCGCCGAGGAGCTTTCCCGTCTCAAGGAATTTTCTGGCGGCTTCCCCCCGGAGATCGCCGGGCACCTTTCCGCCGTGCTCTCCACCGAGGAGCACTACGTACCCCAGGACTACGGCCGCGTGGTCACGTTCCACGTGGGGCGCGAGGACCGCCACTACCTGCCGCGCATCCTCTCGATCGGCGACAAGCTCACGGAGTTCAAGGGTGCGGCCGTGATCCTCCAGGACGTGACCAAGTTCCGGCTCCTCGACGACGCAAAGACGAACCTCGTGGGCACGGTGAGCCACGAGCTCAAGACCCCGCTCACGGGCCTTCGCATGGCGGTGTACCTCCTCCTGGAGAAGACCCTGGGGCCGCTCTCCGGCCCGCAGCGCGAGATGCTCGAGTCGGCGAGGGACGATGCGGACCGCCTGCTGAGGATCCTCGACTCCCTCCTGGACCTCACGCGGCTTGAGGCGGGAGCCTCCACCCTGGAGCGGAGCCCCGTGGCGGTTGGCGCGCTCCTGGGCCCGATTGCCGACGAGGCGCGCGTGTTCATCTCCGCTGCCGGCCAGCAGCTCGTGGTGAAGGTCGATCCTGGCCTGGCCGATGTGAACGTCGACTCCAACCGCCTGCGGCACGTGTTCATCAACCTCCTTTCAAACGCGTCCAAGTATTCACCGCCATCGGGGACGATCACACTGTCCGCTGAGGCCAATCCGCCCGGATTTGTGCGCTTCGCCGTCCGCGACCAAGGGGAGGGCGTCCCGCCCGAGGCCCTCCCTCATCTCTTCGACCGCTTCTACCGCGTGCCGGGACAGGCAAAGCCGGGTGCCGGGATCGGCCTGGCCATCGCCCGCGAGATCGTGGTGGCCCACGGCGGAAGCATCGGATGCTCAAGCTCCCCCGGGGCGGGAACCGAGTTTCATTTCTTGATTCCGACCGGCTGACGCGCCGGGGTCGCAGCCTGGGCTTCTCGCAGGAGCGAGAGGAACTGCTCGGCCCCCCGGCTCTGGTAGCGCTGCATGTGGCGCAGGACCGCGATCTCCCTCACGGGCTTTGCATCCTCAAGGGTGACATAGGAAAGGGTCTTCTCGTCGTCGGGCGAGCGCGCGCCTTCCGGAAGGATCGAGATCCCTTCGCCGAGCCCGACCAGCGCCTTCACCGTCGCCACCTGGGAGCAGCGTGATCCAATCCTCGGCTCAAAATGATGGTCGCCGCAGAACCGGCGCACCTCCGCCGTCAGCGAGCTGAGTGAGCCAAGGAGGATGAAGGACTGGTCGGCCAGGTCGGCCGCGGTCACCGTCGGCTTTAGGGCGAGGGGGTGGTTCTTGGCTACGGCCAATATAAGTGATTCTTTCCAAAGAACTTCCACCAATATGTTCGACTCCGTGATTGGAGGGGCGGCGAGGGCGAGGTCGAGCTCGCCGTCCAGGAGGGCGCGCACCAGGTTTGCCTTAAAATCCTCACGGATATTGACTTGGATATTCGGATAGCGCTCGCGGCACAGCTTGATGATCGAGGGCAGGAGGTAGGGGGCGACCGTCGAGATGGCCCCAACCGTGATCCGCCGCTCAAACGAGGCGCTGTCCTCAAGCTCCTTGGTGGCGTCCTCGACTTCAAAAAGGATCCGCCGGGCTCGGTCCAGGAACGCGATTCCGGCCTCGGTGAGCACTGCCTTTCGGCCGAGCCGATGGAACAGCTTGTGGCCCAGCTCCCGTTCAAGTTTTATAATCTGCTGACTTAAAGATGGTTGGGCGACATGGAGTCGTGAGGCCGCGCGGGTGAAATTCCCCGTCTCCGCGACCCCGACGACGTACTTCAACTGGCTCAGTTCCATAGGCAAAAACTATGATATCCATAGATAACTGCAACTACCATAATTGCCAGAAAGGCCGTATTATAGTCGACCGAAGCTCAAGGGAGCTCGGGACCAACAAAAGAACATACATCATGAAAACAAACATCATCCGTGCGGCTGCCCCTGCGATCATCGCCATTGCCGCTATCTTGCTTTCTTTCCGTAGCATGAATGCCAGCGCCCTCTTCGCAGGTTACTTCTGCGTCGTGGGCGTCGGTGCCGTAATGGCGCTCGATTACCGAGTAGACGTGAAGCGGCTGATCAGCCGGTAACCCGGCCTGGCCAGTTTCCAAATTCAAGGGCCCGGAGAAATCCGGGCCCTTTTCTTGCCCTAAAGGGTCGGGGGGGACTCGGGTTCGGGCTTTTTGAGGATCGCGGCGACGATCAGTGAGATGACCAAGCCGAAAAGAAGACCGAAGATGAGGGCCGTGATCGCCTGGGGAAGCGGGGATGCCATCTTGCGGACCATGGCCTCGGCATTGTCGAGCTTGTCCCCGGTCAGCCCATTGGCCTCAAATTTCGCCACCTGGCTCTGGACCACGATGTCGGAAATTCCCGGGTTGATGACGGCCCAGTAAAGGAACGCAAAGAGCGCGCCCAGGACCGACGAGACAACCGAAACCATCATGCCGGCGCCGAACGCCTTTCCGTAGCCAAACGGCTGATCGGGGGGCGCCTCGGCCTTCCGGGCTTTCACGCCCAGCACCACGCAGACTACGGCCACCGCCGTTCCGATGAGGCCTCCCACCCACCCGGCGGTGCCGAGCTTCGCGGGATCCGAGTGAAATCCGAGGAAGAACAGGATCAGCGTGAGGAACGCGCCTCCGAGCGCGGAGATGAAGCCGTAAAGCAGGCTGGTTTTCATGGGGTGGGGTTTGGGGAAAGCTTTGTCCGGGGGAGAAGGGCCGCATCAGGCGTCGATCCCGTGGTCCCCAGCGGAGGGGGGCGCAGGGGGGGGGCTCTCGGCCGCTGCGGGAGTGGCGGGAGGGGCCGGAGCAGGAACGGGCGTAGGCGCCGGGGCAAGCGGCGCAGCTATCGCAGCCGGCGTGGGCGGGACCACGGGCGCGATCGGCTTAAAAGGGGCCTGGATGGGCTTGGTGTCGGGCAGGTCGTCCATGGCCCTCTTGAACTCCTGCTCGACGTCCCCCGCGGCCTTCTTGAATTCGCGGATCGCCTTGCCGAGCCCGCGCGCAAACTCGGGCATTTTCTCCCCGCCGAAGAATATCAGCACCACGACCAGGATCAGGATGAGCTCCGGTCCCCCGAAGGAATCCAGAAATGCGAGCTGGGTGTGGGGTGCGTTCATAGGAATTCCAAAAGGCATGATTTCAAAAAAGGGGCCGCCGGGCAACCCTATCTCACGGAAACGCTGACCGTGAACGTCTCCCGCTTGCCTGGGGCGACCAGGTGAAGGCCCATCCCGTGCTCGGGGGCGTTTGGGGGCCCCATCCACGGCTCGACGCAATAGAAGGGGGAGTCGTCGGCCTGGGTCCACGTGACAAAGGCCGAGCCGGGCGGGGGCGACTCGTCCGAGCCCAGGCGCACGGCGACGTCGCCGGGGAAACCCTTCTCGCCAAAGACCACCTCGGGGTCCCGGAGATCGGCGTGGATGGTGTCGATCAGCGCGGGGTTGTCCATCCGCTCGAGCGCCGAGAGGGCCGGTCCCGCCACGAGTCTTCCCGAGGCATCCTGCCTCAGCCTGCGCCCGGCCGGGATCCGGATGAAGTAGTCCCCGCGTCCCGCCCCCTCGCTCCACGGGAGCGCAAAGTAGAAGTGGTGGCCCGCGCTCCAGGGCAGCGGCTCGCTCCCGAGGTTTTCGAGCGTCAGCTTGCAGGTGAGCCCGAGCTCCGCGAACCGGTACTCGACCCGGAACTCATAATCGAAGGGATAGCAGGCCTTCGCCTCCCCGCCCGGGACCAGCACGGCCTCGAAGCCCCCCGAGTCGATCCGGAGGGTGCGGAATTCCCCCTGGCGGGCGAAGCCATGGATCGGCATCGGCCTGCGGACACCCTTGGCGTCGCGCCAGTAGCCAAGCTCCCCTTTGTCGAAGGTGCGCGCGCAGAAGGGAAAAAGGATCGGGTTTCCTCCCCGCACCTTGGCAAAGGCGTCCAGGGTCTTCAGCTCGGGCCAGACGATCACGTCGCGCACCGATCCGTCGCCGGTCGTCAGGTTCCAGTACATCAGTCGCGCGCCCTTCTCGGGAAGCGCAACGAATGTCGAGCCGCCGACCCTCCATCGGGTTAGCGTCTCTCCCAGGTGTGGAATCTTCTCCATGCTCCCTATCGAGAGCGCCCGCGGGCAGCTTTGCAACCCGTACCCCTCAAAGGCTAGCGGCTGGAGAAGTCGAACTGGATCCGCTCGTGGCCCGAGTGGCCCGTCGGGTAGCGCTTGCCCTTGTACTCGATCTCCACGGCGGCCAGGTCGGACGCCGTCAGGTAGAGGGGGACGTTGGCGTACTCGCGGTGCTCGCCTGCCTGGAGCGGGCCCTGGAAAAGCTCAATGCCATCGGCCTTGCGCACCACCTTGATGCGCACGGGCTCGAGGGCCACGATGGAGACCGAGGACGACGGCGCGGCCGCGGGGGCCTCCGAGATCTCGGACGCGGTGGCCCTAGCAGGCGCCGGCGCCGGTCCCGAGCCCGCGAGCGTCTTGATGATCCAGAACGCGACTAAGAGAACGATGATGAAGACCAGGGCGATCCCGCCCTTGAAGACCAGGGCCGGGTCGATCGCCGGCGCCTTCGGGAGGTTCTCGCCGGGACGCTGGAAGCGGGCTTGGTGGGTCCTCTGTCCCTGCTCGCCCGCGGCCTGCTCGGAAGGGGCGTCAGCCCTGTCGTCGCCCGCGGAGATCGCCAGGTCCATCCTGCCGTAGACCTCGCGGCTGGGCTGGCGCAGGCGGGGCTCGCCGCCGCGCAGGGCCGTGAAATCGTTCAGGAGCCTGTCCGAGGGGATGCTCAGGTAGTTCGCGTAGCCGCGGAGGAACCCGCGCGTGTAGATGTCGGTCAGCCCGATATCGAACTGGTTGCCCTCGAATTTCTGCAGATACTCGCCGCGAATCTTCGTGGCCTCGGCCGCTTCGCGGATGGAAATGCCCTTCTTTTTTCGAGCTTCCTCAAGGCGTTCTCCGATGGTCTGCATTACCGATCAGTTACAGGTTTTAAGGGGCAGGGAAAGGATGATTTGTCCGGGGGCGGGGCGGCGCTAGAGCGAATCCAGGTCGCCCAGGATCTCCCGGGGGCTCGACCCGTTCTCCGGTCCGACGATCCCTTTGTCCTCCATCATCTCCATGATGCGCGCCGCGCGGTTGTAGCCGATGCGCAAGCGGCGCTGAAGCATGGAGGTGCTGGCCCTGCGGGTTGATTTCAGGACGTCGATCGCCCGCGCATAGAGCTCCTCGTCGCTCCCCTCGTCGCCCTCCTCGGGCTCGTCCTCCTCGTCGTCCTCACTTGAGGCCCTGTCGATCTGCTGCTGGACGGCCTGGGCGTACTGGGGCGGGCCGTTCTTCTTCAGGAACTCGACGATGTCATGGACCTCCTCGTCCCCGACGTAGGCGCCCTGCGCACGCACGAGGCGCGAGGTTCCCGGAGGTGAAAACAGCATGTCGCCGCGCCCGATAAGGGTCTCGGCGCCCTTGGTGTCGAGGATCGTCCGGGAATCGACCTGGGAGGCCACCTGGAAGGCGATGCGGGAGGGCAGGTTCGCCTTGATGACGCCGGTGATGACGTTCACGGAGGGCCGCTGGGTTGCGATGATGAGGTGGATACCGGCCGCGCGCGCGAGCTGGGCCAGCCGGGCGATCGAGGTCTCGATCTCCGCGGGCGCAAGGATCATCAGGTCGGCGAGCTCGTCGATGATCGCGACGATGTAGGGCAGGTGCTCGGGGATCTCCAACGTGTCGCCCAGGGGATCCAGGCCCTGGAGCGGCGCCTGGGCCTCGGGTTGGTGCTTGGGGTCCTTCTTGCGGTTGTTGAACCCCACGATGTTCCTCACGTTGGCCTTCGCGAAGATCTGGTAGCGCTGCTCCATCTCCCCCAGGAGCCATTTCAGGGCCGCGGGGACCTTCTTCGGCTCGGTCACGACCGGGATCATCATGTGCGGAAGGCTGTTGAAGATCTTCAGCTCGACCACCTTCGGGTCCACCATGATCAGCCGGACGTCCTTCGGGCTCTTCGAGTAGAGGATGGAGGTCACGATCGAGTTGATGCAGACGCTCTTTCCGGAGCCGGTGGCGCCGGCGATCATCAGGTGGGGCATCTTCGCCAGGTCGGAGACGAGCGGCCTGCCCGACACGTCGCGCCCGAGGGCGATCGGCAGCTCGGCCTTCGCCGAGGCCCAGTCCTCGCTCTCCAGGAGCTCGCGCATGCCGACCGGGGCGGGGTGGAGGTTGGGGACCTCGACGCCGACGGCTGCCTTGCCGGGGATCGGGGCCAATATCCGCACCGACTGCGCCCTCATGCCGAGGGCGATGTTCTTGTCGAGGCCCGCGATCTTCTCGACCCGCACGCCGGGTGCCGGGACGACCTCGTAGCGCGTGATCACCGGCCCGACGTGAATCTCGCCGAGGGAGACCTCGACGCCAAATTCACCCAATATCCTCAGGAGCGTCTCGGCATTCACCCGGTGCTCCTCGTCGCTGTTGCCGGCCTGCGGCTTGGCCTGCTCCTTCAGGAGCTTCACCGGGGGAAACTCGTAGTTCTCGTCGAAGGACTGGGGAAGCACGACCTTGGCCTTCTTCGGCTCCTCGGGCTTCACGATGGTGAGTGCGATCTTCGGCGGCGGCTCCTTCGGCGGCGCGGGCTTAGGCGCCTCCTCGGCCGGGGGCTTCACCGGGGGCCTGGCCGCGGGCCTGGAAAGGGGATCTTCCGCCCCTTTTGGCGTTACCATCCTGCGGGCTCCCGAGGGGCCGACGGTCCCGGGTCCGGGCACCGGCGCAGGCGGCTCCTTTGAGCCCACCGCGGCGCGCTGCTTGGCCATTTCCTCTTTCCTCTTCGCGCGCTCCTCTACGAGCGCCGCCTTCTTCGCGGCGCGGTCGGCCTTCCACTGGTAGAAATTCCCGATGATCTTCTCGATCTCGGCGCCGATGTCCTTGGTGATGACAAAGAGGAGCGCGAAGCAGTAGATCGTTCCGAGGAGCAGTCCCGTGCCGAAGGGACCCAGCGCCTCGGCCAGCATGCGCTGGTAGATGATCTGCCCGGCGAGCCCGCCCCAGGCCTTGGGGAAGGTGTCGTTCGGCTTCACGCTCTCGAACATCGCGAGCATCCCCGACATGGAGACGATCCCGATGACGATCGCCGTCACCCGGGTCGCGACCAGGTGCCGGGAATTCCTCACGGCGACGTAAAACATCCAGTAAAATGCGGGAACCAGGAGCCAGGTCGTCACACCGATCGTGTAGAACAGCACCCAGACCGTGTCGGCCCCGAGCCAACCCACCCAGTTCTTCCCCGTCGGCGAGGTCGACTGGAATCGGGTCTGGTTCGGGTCGTAGTTGATCAGCGCCGCAAACAGATACGTGGCAACGATGAAGCAAAGGATCGCCGCAAGCCAATTTGGCCGATAACGAGGACCCTGAAACGACGGACCGCCGTTTGGATTTGAACTATCTGATTTGGACATCTGTGCTTCTGGAACCAGCGAATTGCGAAATAGACGCTAGTACCCGGGCTGGCTGAATGTAAACCCCTCCCGACCTTTTTTACAATAATCTCGATATCTGCCTTCATGCGAGAAGTTCTTCAATTCCAGCCTATTTACCAAGAACGCGTCTGGGGCGGCCGCCGTCTCGAGACTCTGCTCGGCCGCGAGCTGCCGCCGGGACCCCCCATCGGCGAAAGCTGGGAGATCGTGGACCGGCCCGAGGCGCAGTCGCGGGTAAAGGGGGGGCGGTTCGGCGGCTCGACCCTGCGCGACCTTATAGCCCACCACGGCGCCCAGGTGATGGGCCCCAAGTGGGACGTCTCTAGGCCCTTCCCGATCCTCGTCAAATGGCTCGACTGCTCCGACCGCCTGAGCCTCCAGGTTCACCCGCCGGCGGAGGTGGCCCCGTCCCTGGGCGGACAGCCGAAAACCGAGAATTGGTATGTGGCGCACTCCGTCCCTAGCGCGTCCCTCTTCGTGGGCCTGAAGGCCGGCGTCACCCGCGAGGCCTTCGCAAAGGCCTTGGCCGAGGACTCGGCCGAGGTTTGCGTGAACAAGGTACCGGTGACCGCGGGCGACTCGATCCTCGTCAGGAGCGGCCAGGTCCACGCTATCGACGCCGGAAACCTGATCCTCGAGATCCAGCAGAATTCCGACACCACGTACCGCCTCTACGACTGGGGGCGCAAGGGCCTCGATGGCAAGCCGCGGACCCTCCACGTCGACGAGTCGATGCGCTCGATCCTCTGGAACGAGGGGCCGCCCGACCTGGTGCGTGCCGCCCCCACCTCCGGGGTCATCGCCTCCTGTGACGAGTTCACGATCAGGCGCATGTTGATGGGCAAGGGCGAATCAGCCCGTTTCGCGGCGGGCGAGCAGCCGAGGATCATCAGCATTGCCGCGGGCGAAGTTACGGTGTCCGGGCCGACGAACCCGCAGAAGGTGTTGCACCGCGGGGAGAACGCGCTCGTCCCCTACGCGGCCGACTTCGCATTCGAGGCGCACGAGCCCGCGATCGTCCTCGTCACCGAGGGGTTCATCTGACGCCTTGAAGACGCTCGTTATCCTCTGCGGCGTTTTTGGGCTGCTCGCGCTCGCGTGGATGGCCTTCCTGCCGACGCTCGTCGAGCGCGAGCTGCGCAAGGTCACGGGCTTTGACGTCCGCATCGAGGTCCTCGCTGCCAATCCGTTCACGGGCCGGGTGTCCGCCCGCGGAGTGAAGGCCCGCAACCCGGAAAGCTACCCGACCGAGGAGTTCGTGGACCTCCGCGAGCTCAAGACCGAGCTCGGCGTATTCTCCTGTTTCCTTGGCGACCGCCTGGTGATCGAGAGCCTGGACGTGAACGCCGCCTCGGTGGAGATCGTCCGTCGCCACGACGGCCACACCAACGCCGGGGACTTCATCGGCGCGTTCTCGGGCCCGAGCGGCAATGCCCAGGGGGGCTCCCCTTCGAAGTCCGGAAAGCCGTTCCAGTACCTGGTGAAATCGCTCCACGTGCGCCTGGACCGCCTGGTCATCGCCGACTACTCGACGTCCAAGCCCGAGGTGAAGACCTACGAGCTCGGGATCGACCACACGTTCTCCAACGTCACCGATCCCAAGCAGCTCCTGGTGCCCGACGTCGTGCGGAGCCTCTACGCCTTTGGCCTGCGCCGCGACACCGAACAGCTTTTGCCGGGGGAATTCGGCCGGGCCCTTGCCGATGCCGTTGGCGCGGCGGCACATGTGGGGTCAAAGCTCAAGGGAGCCACGCAGAAGACAGGGGAATTCTTCAAGGGCGTGATCGACAAACTTGAACAATCTGTGAAGCCATAGTTCATTGGGGGCTCCTTTTCCATGAACAGCCCTGAATCCAAAGACGCCCCAGACACACCGGCACCGGCGGAGGCCCCGGCCTCCTCGCCCGCCGCCGACCTCCTTGCTGCGGCGAAAAAGGAGGCTGCGGACAACCATGACCGTTACCTCCGAGCCGTTGCCGACCTCGAGAATTTCCGGCGGCGCACGGTGCGCGAGAAGGAGGAGCTTCGCCTCTACGCCGCATCCCGCCTCCTGGAGGACCTCCTGCCTGCGCTCGACAACCTGGGACTCGGCCTGGCGGCCGCCCACCAGCCCAACGCCGACCTGAAGGCCCTTGCCGGCGGGGTCGAGCTCGTCCAGCAGCAGCTCAAGAGCGCCCTTTCCGCCCACGGCCTGAAGGAGATCAATCCCGTGGGACAGCCCTTCGACCCGCACCAGCACGAGGCGATCTCGCACCTGCCGAGCCCGACCGTGAAGGCCGAGCACGTGCTCACGGTCGTGCGCACCGGCTACACCCTCAACGGGCGCCTCCTACGCCCGGCCTCGGTCGTTGTCTCAAGCGGAAAGCCCGTCGAGGAGGCGGTGCGCTGAGCATGGCCAAGGCCGACTACTACGAATTGCTCGGTGTCGCGAAGACCGCCACCGAGGAGGAGCTCAAGAAGGCCTACCGCAAGAAGGCCGTGCAGTATCATCCCGACAAGAACCCGGGAAACAAGGAGGCCGAGGAGATGTTCAAGAAGGTGTCCGAGGCCTACGAGGCGCTCAAGGACCCGGACAAGAGGGCGGCCTACGACCGCTACGGGCACGCCGCCTTCCAGGGTCCCGGCGCCGGGGCGCGAAACCCGGCCGGCGGGTTCCACGACCCCTTTGACATCTTCCGCGAAGTCTTCGGCCAAGGTGGCGGGGGAGGGGGCGGCATATTTGACGAGATGTTCGGGGGCGGAGGCCGCGACGGCGGCCGGGACGGCTCGGACCTGCGCTACGACCTTGAGATCACCTTGGAGGACGCGGCACGCGGCCTGGAGAAGGAGATCTCGTTCAGGAAGCTCATGTCCTGCGACCACTGCCACGGGTCGGGCGCCGAGCCCGGTTCCAAGCGCGTGACCTGCCCGACCTGCCGCGGCGCCGGCCAGGTGCGGCGATCGGGAGGCATCATCGTCTTCACCCAGACCTGCCCGACCTGCGGCGGGGCGGGGGTGAAGATCGAGAAGCCCTGCTCGGTGTGCCACGGCGAGGGCCGGGTCGCCAAGAACACGAAGCTCAACGTCAAGATCCCGCCCGGAGTCGACTCGGGCTCCCGCCTGCGCTCCGCCGGCAACGGCGAGGCTGCAGCCGCCGGGGGAAATGCGGGCGACCTCTACATCGTGATCACCGTCAAGGAGCACGAGCTCTTCGAGAGGCAGGGCGACGACCTCTTCTGCGAGATCCCGATCAAGTTCACGCTCGCCACCCTGGGCGGGACGGTCGAGGTGCCGACCCTGACGGGCAAGGCGACGCTCAAGATCCCGGCCGCCACCCAGAGCGGCACGACCTTCAGGCTCCGCGAGCGGGGGATGCCGACCCTGCGCGGCTCCCGCCACGGCGACCAGCTGATCCGCGTGCACGTCGAGGTCCCGGCCTCCCTCACCCCCGAGCAGCGCAAGATTCTTGAGGAGTTCGCCCGCATCTCCGGCGACGCCCACGAGCCCACGAGCCGCAGCTTCTTTGAGAAGGCGAAGAAATTCTTCTAAGATGGCCGCGAAGAAGCCCACCGTGAAGAGCCCCCGCCTCCTGTCCCTGGCGCAGGCCGTGGCGGCCAGGCGCAGGCTGAAGGCCCGGGGCGGGGCCTTGGTCCTCACGAACGGGGTGTTCGACCTCCTTCATCCCGGCCATGCTTCGTACCTTGAGGCCGCCCGCAAGCTGGCGGGCCCCAAGGGTGCGCTCTTTGTCGCGCTCAACTCGGACCGGAGCGTCAAGCAGCTGAAGGGGCCGCTCAGGCCCGTGATGGGCGAGAAATCGCGGGCCTTTCTGCTCGGAGAGCTGCGCTCGGTCGACGCCGTCGTGATCTTCCGGGGAAAGCGCCTTGCCCGGGAAATCGCGGCGCTTCGGCCCGACATCTACTGCAAGGCGGGGGACTACACCCTCTCGACCCTCGATCCCTCGGAGCGCGCGGCGCTCCAGGAGGCGGGCGCCCGCGTGGTCTTCATGCCCTACCTGAAGGGCTTCAGCACCACCGACCTCATCCGGCGGATCAAGGCCGCCGGCTCGCTCTAGGCCGATGCGGATCGTACTCCTCGGATCGGGTCGCGGCTCGAACGCCCTGGCCGTTCTCCTGGCCCAGCAGGAGGGCCGGTTGGGCGGGGCCCGCGTGGCGGCGATCTTTTCGGACCAGCCCGGTGCCGGCATCCTGGCCCTCGGGCCCCGCTTCGGCGTCACGGCTCGCTACGTCGACCCGGCGCCGTTCCGGACGAAGCTCGAGGGGGAGGGCGAGAGCCGCTTCATCGAGGCCGTCTCCGCGGAGAAACCGGACCTGGTGGTCCTGGCCGGGTTCATGCGGGTCCTTAAGCCCGGCTTCCTGGGCGCCTTCTCCGGCAAGATCATCAACCTTCACCCGAGCCTCCTCCCGAAGTTCCCAGGCCTGGATGCCATCGGCCAGGCACTCAGGGCGGGCGAGACCGAGACCGGTTGCACGGTGCATTTCGTCACGGCGGACCTCGATGCCGGCCCCATCCTTGACCAGATGCGGGTTCCCATCGTCCCAGGGGAGACCCCCGAGTCACTCGCCGCAAAGGTCCATGCGGCCGAGCACGCCCTCCTGCCCTCGGTCATCGCGCGCCTCTCCGAGCGGGTCGGCCGCTAGCCCCCATGGAACTTTGGGAAATCAAGGCCGAGATCCCGGCGCCCTCCGCCGAGGCCACCGAGCTGGTGCTCCTGGAGACGGGCTGCGACGGATGGTCGCTCCTTGAGGATGCAGTCGGCCGCCGGGCATGGATCGTGGGGATATTCGAGAACGAGTTCGAGGCCAGCAGCCGCTGGTCAGAACTGGTGGGGCTATTGCCCTCCGTGCCCCTTTCCGAGTGCGTCGTCCGCCGCATGCCCGACGCCGACTGGAAGAACAGCTACCGCGAGCACTTCAAGGCATGGAACTTTGGGCGCCTGCACTGGGTGCCCGTCTGGGAACGCGACTCGTTCCACCTTCCCGAGGGCCACGCCGTCCTCTGGCTTGACCCCGGCATGGCCTTCGGGACGGGCAACCACGAGACGACGCGCCTGTGCATCGAGAGGCTTGTGGAGTTCGAGGAGGGCCTGGGGCCGGCCGCCGCCCGCGACCTGAGGCTCGTCGACGCCGGCTGCGGCTCGGGAATCCTGGCCCTCTCGGCAAGCCTCCTGGGCTTCCAGGACGTCCACGGCTTTGACAACGACCCCGAGGCGGTCCGGGTGAGCCAGGAGAACGCCGGGCTGAACGGCCTCTCGGGCCGCGTCCGCTTCACCGTGGCCGGGCTCCCCGAGGGGCTCGGCGACCGGCAGTCAGGGGTCGTCCTCGCCAACATCCAGTCTGACATCCTCATCCGCAACGCCGCGTCCCTGGCGAAGTCCGTGGCGCCGGGCGGGCTCCTGGCGATGAGCGGCATCCTGGCCACCGAGGTCGAGTCCGTACGGCTGGCCTTCGCCGGCCTCACGCACGGCTGGACGTACGCGTCGCGGACCCTCGGGGAATGGTGCGACGTGGGACTGCGCCGCCCCCGCGCCTAGCGCCTCACGAGAAAAGCTCGGGAGTCGTGCGGGTCAGGAAGTCCTCCATGTAGGCCGTCGTCGCCTTGCCCTCGATGAAGAGGGGGTCGGCCATGATCGCCTTGTGCAGGGGAATCGTCGTCTTGATGCCGCGCACCAGGTACTCGCTCAGGGCCCGGTAGGCGCGCTCGAGCGCCTCCTTGCGGGTCGACCCGAAGCAGATCAGCTTGCCGATCATCGAGTCGTAGTACGGGGGAATCACGTAGCCGCTGTAGATGTGGCTGTCGACCCGCACGCCGATCCCTCCCGGGGGATAGTAGAGGCCGATCGTTCCCGGGGAGGGCGCGAAATTGCGCGCCGGGTCCTCGGCGTTGATCCGGCACTCGATCGCGTGCTTCTCGAAGGTGATGTCGCCCTGGTCGAACTCGAGCTTCTCGCCGTTGGCGATGTGGATCTGCTGCTTGATCAGGTCGATCCCGGTCACCTCCTCGGTCACCGGGTGCTCCACCTGGATCCGGGTGTTCATCTCAATGAAGTAGAAATTGCCCTTGGCATCGACCAGGAACTCGATCGTCCCGGCATTCTCATAGCCGGCGGCCTCGGCCGCGCGGATCGCCGCCTTTCCCATCTTCTTGCGCAGGTCGGGGGTCAGGAACGGGGACGGGGACTCCTCGATCAGCTTCTGGTGGCGCCTCTGGACCGAGCAGTCGCGCTCGCCCAGGTGGATCACCTTGCCGTGGCTGTCGGCAAGGATCTGGAACTCAATGTGGCGGGGGCGCTCGATGTACTTCTCGATGTAGACGCGCCCGTCGCCGAAGGCCTTCTCGGCCTCATTCCGGGCTACGTGGAACTCCTTGGCGAAGGAGACGTCGTTGTGGGCTATCCTCATTCCGCGACCGCCACCGCCGGCGACCGCCTTGATGATGACCGGATAGCCAATCGAGCGCGCCACCTTGACGGCCTCGGTCTCGGACTCCACCGGGCCGTCGCTTCCGGGAACCGTGATGACGTGGGCCTTGCGAACGGTCTCCTTGGCCACCGCCTTGTCGCCCATCATCTTGATCGACTTGGACTTGGGGCCGATGAACTTGATGTTGCAGGACTCGCACTGCTCCGCGAACTTCGCGTTCTCCGAGAGGAATCCATAGCCCGGATGGATGGCATCGACGTCGGCGATCTCCGCGGCGCTGATAATCCTGTCAGCCCTCAGGTAACTGTCGGCGCTGCGAGGTCCTCCGATGCAGATCGCCTCGTCGGCCAGTTGGACATGCAGCGACTGGACGTCGGCTTCGGAATAGACCGCCAGGGTCTTGATGCCCATCTCCCTGCAGGCACGGACGATGCGGAGGGCGATTTCGCCGCGGTTGGCGATAAGAATTTTTTGGATCATCGAGTCGACAAATGTGCGTCAGGTCGTCGCCGGAGGACCCCCCGACGGGACCTGCGGCGTTAATGAGCTCAGATTTAGCCCTGCTTCAGCTTGAATAGGCGCTGGCCGTACTCGACAGGCTGGCCGTTCTCGACCAGGACCTCGACGACGACGCCCTTGGTCTCGGCTTGGATCTCGTTCATGATCTTCATCGCCTCGATGATGCAGACCAGCGTGTTCTCCTCGACCTTGGAGCCCACGTCGCAGAAGGCCTTACTTTCAGGGGACGGGGACCTGTAGAACGTCCCGACCATCGGCGACTTCACGTAGGTCACACCCGGCTCGTCGACCGCCGCAGGGGATCCGGACATGGCCGAAGCCAGGGGAGCCGGGACGGGCATAGGCGGAGTCGAGTTCGACTCAGCGGGGATAAAGGGTGGATTCGACCCCCGAGCCGTCGTGACGATCGGCAGGCCGTTGGTGCCCCGCCGGATCTTCAGCTTGAAGCCCTCTTCCTCCACCGCGAATTCGGTGAGCTCGGAGCGCTTCATCAGGTCGATGATCTGTTTAATCTGTTTAAGGTCCAAAGGGTGCCTTTGTTGAAAATGCTGGAGGCATTATCTGTTAGTAGAGTTCGACGTTCCATCGTTCAAAACGAGTAAGGTCAACACACATCTTTCCCGATAATGTTATTGATATGCAACAAGCGTGTTTTGGGGCAAAAACCGTGATTTTTGCTGTGAATATTGGGTTTTTCCGGGGGTTTTTATGCAAAAATGGGACATTTCAAATGTGGGCTGATAAGGGCTCCAAAGGGGTTTTGTACGTCTAAGGGAGTTCGGTTTTGGCCGCTGCGGACTCCTTTGCCGGAGTCCTGATCTCAGTTCCGGCGGACGGTCCCGCTCCGTAACCGAACCGCCATATGGGCCGTGTGATTGTTCGAGGCTCGTGTCGCGGGGGCATCCGGGGACGTCCACTGCCCCGGTGAACGCCGTCGGGTTCCCCTGGTCATCGGGCGCTTCGGCCGGCTTCCACTTGGGTGCCTCCTTTTCCCGCCCGTCGACGCTAGCTGCGCCCATTTCGCCGCTGCCGCGGGGTGCTGCCGACGTCGAAGTGTATCCAATATATTGTTACAATAGCCCGTTCTCCTCGGGCGGAGCGCCTTCGCTGAGTTTTCCCCAATCCCGCCTGAAGAAATATCCAAAAATGGGGCGCAAAAAAGTTACAATAAAGCGTTAATGGATATTTTCTTACGCAATTGTGTATTTTGAGTCACAGAAAGGTCTTGAAGCGTCCAGCCATAGGATCATGTTCCGCCTCCCCTCGGTTCTTGGGCTGTCGGCAAACAACCGGTCAGTGAGAAGAATCAGGGCCTCGAGCAGCGGTTCCTTGGCCAGAATTTTTAGAAATTTTGGAATAGATGTTGACGAGGGAAACGCGAAAGTGCTTGATGGACCTCTTTCCCCTTCGGGGGAGGCTCTTTGAAATTTACTTTGTGCGATTGATTGGGACCCCCAATCAAAATTATAAAAAGATGCCGGCTCCGGTCGGCATCAAGTTAGTAGTTCAAACGAATCACTAGGTTTGAACTCTCTTTTCGGAGAGTTTGATCCTGGCTCAGAATGAACGCTGGCGGCGTGGTTAAGACATGCAAGTCGAACGGGATTAACGGTGTAGCAATACATCGTTGATTCAGTGGCGAACGGGTGCGTAACACGTGAACAATCTACCTCCAAGTGGGGAATAGCTCGCCGAAAGGCGAATTAATACCCCATGCGGTTGCCTTTCGCATGAAAGGCATACCAAAGTCCGGGACCGCAAGGCCTGACGCTAGGAGAGGAGTTCGCGGCCTATCAGCTAGTTGGCGAGGTAACGGCTCACCAAGGCTAAGACGGGTAGCTGGTCTGAGAGGATGATCAGCCACACTGGAACTGAGACACGGTCCAGACACCTAC
>CAITBM010000023.1 GCA_903890485.1 uncultured Opitutaceae bacterium
CCGCCCGGGAGCTGTCAGCCCCGCGGGCCGAGAGGGCGCCCGACAGGACGAGAGCCATGACGGGAGCGCGAACGGCGCGCCTCATCGGGACTTCATGGCAAGATGCACGCCACCGGTTCAAGTGGCTCGCTCCACCGTTTCATGCGCAAAGATGAATCTGATGTCTTCGATATCTTGGCGATCGTTCCGCATCATCTTTGTCAAAACCAGATCAACGCTAGACGGCCGAAAAAGGCGTAGATTCTTGAA
Source organism: uncultured Opitutaceae bacterium (assembly GCA_903890485.1). Lineage (GTDB taxonomy): Bacteria > Verrucomicrobiota > Verrucomicrobiia > Opitutales > Opitutaceae > Palsa-1447. Next base: position 250 of record CAITBM010000023.1, read on the forward strand.
CCCGCGTGCCTCTATGGGGACAATCTTGCTCAACCAGTCCGGAGTAAGGGCCACCTGTTTATCTGTGAATAGGTGAGAAATATAGAGGCCGTCCGGAACCAGGCTCTTATTCGTCAATTCTATGGCTTTCCAGAACTGGTCGTCGGCTTCGATCCTTTCCATTTCCACGGTTGGCAGGATGGCATCAACATCCATTGTCTTGCCAAATTGGATACCAGCGGGGCCGAATCCCATGGCTAGCGCAGCTCTACCGAAAAGCACAATACGAGTTTCTCTTTCCAGGTGAGAATCCAGAACGCGAAGAATTCGCTCCGGATTGCTTAAAGGCATTTGAGCCATGTTATTTTCCCTTGGCCGCCTCTAGTTACACCTGTCTGCGAAACAAATCGGCTCCAGTGCGGCATTACTCCATCTGGTACACGAGCCTGTTCTCCCAAGAGATTCAATAGGTTGCGCCAGAATTCCGTATTGCTAGTATCGTATTTGACCGCTGCCTGTGCGATATAAGCTAGGGGTCGCGCAACCCGCTCCCTTCGAGCCAGAAATGCCAGATCCTCAGCGTCGCACACAGAGATCAGTTGAGCCGCACACCGCACCGCAAACGAATCAAATTCATTCGACCCGAGGAGTAGGAGTCCGACCAGTTCCTCATTGGATATGGCATCAATTCCAGGATCGTTTTGGCACGCTGGGAATCCTGGGCCATAATGATAGCAACCCCTTGCAACGGCCAACCGCACGAAGTCCTCTGTCGTATCAAAGCCCAGCAGCTTTGCCCTCCGAAGCAAAGGAGAACAGTGGCTGGTTTCGTGCAATTCTTGAGCCAACGTTGCCATAGAACGAACCGTATCATAAATCTCTCCAAATGTAAAAGCCGTACCCCGTGCCGTATACGGCTTGGGCGAAGCTACCTGAGTGCCGAACGTTGAGGTGAACCGCTCTAAGGAAGGCGCGGCTCCTGCCCCGCAGGAGACGTGCCTGACGACAGAGTCGGTTCCGACGATTGGTTAGACATCATGATTGAGAGCCAAATACAAAACCAACTTGCTCACGCCAAGGTTTCGGCCACCCTGCCCTTATGAAGGTGGAAATCGAACAGGAAAGCGACGGCCGCTGGATAGCTGAGATACCTAGTTTGCCCGGAGCTATGGCTTACGGTCTTACGCGCAAAGAGGCCGTCGCTAAAGCCGAAGCCCTGGTATTGAGAATTTTGGCCGACAAACTCGAGCACGGAGAATCGGTCCCTCAGATAACTGAGGTGTTTTCTGTACCGGCATGAGTGTTTGGGGCGCCCGTAAAGCGAAGCTTGTCCTGGCTGCCCTATTGCACATCGGCTGGCGAGTGAAGAGGCAGAACGGATCCCATAAGGTCTTGGAACGCGAAGGGTGGCCCGACTACGTATTCGCATTTCACGACGGAGAGGAAATTGGGCCCCGCATGCTGCCCCGTATCGCTCGCCATACTGGTTTAAAGCCGGAGGACCTGTGAGCATTGATGTCTAACGTTGTTTATACCGAAGATAGCGGTTCAATCATTTTCACTATTCTTTATATCAAAACGATTTGACCAATATTGGCCAATATTAAAACCCGAGCCGGCTACTGTCTAGCGTTTATACGGTCGACAGCGGTATAACCAAGTCCGGGAGTCATTGATGAACCGTAGTTTCGGCAAAGCGCACGCGGTTTATAACAATTGTTAGACAAGTCTAAAAAGACAACTACGGTACGGAGCCTATGGTGACCGGTCTCCTTTGCAGCAGCACCCTTGTCCCCTCGTGAAATCCAGGGACGATGTCCTTCAGATGGTGAGGAAGCGGATTCGTCTTCTTCATTATGCCTACAGCACCGAGGACGTCTACGGCCACTGGATTGGACGCTTCTATGACTTCTGCCTCTCGCAGCCCGACGACCTTACTCCGGAGCAGAAGACCGAGGCCTTCCTGACGGACCTAGCCCTGCACCAAAGGGTTGCGGCCAGGACCCAGAGCCAAGCCTTTGCCGCGGTCCTCTTCCTCTACAAGGACGTGCTGAAGCGGCCCCTCGGGGACGTCAGCGCGCTGCGGGCCAAACGGCCGACCCACGAGCGCGTTGCCCCCTCGAGGAACCAGGTCCGCGACCTGCGCCAAGCCCTTGAGGACACGCCCGGCACCCCAGCCCGGCTCCTAGTCGACCTGCTCTATGGGTGCGGGCTCAGGGTGTCGGAGCCGGTTGAACTGAGGATAAAGGACGTCCTTTGGAACGAGGGGCCGACCGGCCAGCTCATGATCCGGGGGGCCAAGGGCGGAAAGGACCGCCGGGTCCCGATTCCCACGGCCTGCCTTGCACCCCTCAGGCTCCAGGCGACGAAAGCCCAGGCGATATGGAAGCAGGACCGGCTCCAGTTCCCCGGGGTCGGGGTCCCCCTGCCCCACCGGTTCGCCACCAAGTACCCGAATGCGAGGTTCGAGTGGCCCTGGTTCTGGCTCTTTCCAGCAGAGAGCCACTGCGACGATCCCCGGTCGGGGGAGCGCGTGCGCTACCATGTCCTGCCCGAGGCCCTCCAGCGCGCGGTGCGGCGGGCGGCCATAAAGGCAGGCCTCTGCGGCATCGTGACGCCGCATGTCCTGCGCCACGCCTACGCGACCCATTCCCGGGAGAGCCTGGACGCCCTGCGGCGCCTCCTCGGCCATTCCTCCATCGAGACCACCGCCGGCTACCTCCATCCCGAGGTCGACCGGGCGAGCAACCCGCTGGACGACCTCCTGGCCTAGAAGTGCCGGCCGTTGCGCCAGCCCGCCGGAAGGAGGTACTCAGGGCCCAGGATGTACATCCGGTAGTACATCCAGAAGACGAGCGCCCCGAGTCCCAGGAGGAAGGCAACGTGGCCAAGTTCCCCGAGTCCGCGCCGGCTGGTTCGCTGCAGGCTCACTACCATCGCCTCGATCGTGGGCGCCAGGACAAAGCCCACGAGGGAGCCGCCGAAGAGCACCATGGCCATCACGGCCCCCACCTGGAGGTAGGGGTCGTCGATCATCTTCGCCTTGTAACCCACCAGGCCCACGCAGAGGTTGAGCAGCAGCAAGCAGCACGGCAGGACAAAATAGTTCCGGACAAGGTTGGTCTTCTTCATGGATCGTTCGCCCCTTCAGGGGCCGAAGAATTGATCCGGAGGCCGCGGCCGGCGCAACCGGATTGTCCGGTCTAGGGCTTCCAGTTCGTCCCGATCAGCTCCCGCAGGAAGGCCTCGGTCGCCCAGGGCGCCTTGCCCTGGTACCGGCTTATGAAGTCCCTTCCCTCGCCGATCCGCACCCGGTCCGGCGTCCACTCCGGGGAAAGGCAGTTGGCCAGGAGCACATAGGAGGCCCCGGGGTGGAGCCGGAGCGCCTTGTAGCAGCCCCCGTGCACCGGGATCACGAGCACCTGGCCGTGCTCGACGTCGCGCCCCATCGTGAACTTCTCGGCGCTGCCGTCGGGGTGGAACACGTAGTAGTCCACCGGCCCCCCCTCGATAAGGATCTGCGTGTCGTCGGACTCGAGCCAGTGAAGGTAGTTGGCCGGCAATTCGCTCGTGAGCATGTAGAAGACCTGGCCCTGGACCGGGATCCTCTTGCCGTGCACCTCTGTCAATTGCTCGGACGCCGCGATGATCGAGAGGAACCCGGACTCCTTCGGCAGGTAGTGCATCTTGAGCTGCGTGTACCAGCGGAGGGCCTCGGGGTTGGACGAGGGGGGAACGGGCAGGTCGGCGGCGCGGGCCGCCGCGGCAAGGGCGAGGGCAAGGGCGAGCCGGCGGATCATCGGCCGAACCTAGAGGGGCCTCCCCGTTCCTGTCCACCGCTTCATGCTGGAATCGACACCGGGAGGCCGAGCCCTCACACCTCCAAGGCATGATCCTCCGACCCCGACATGCCTGGGCCCTCCTTTGCACCATGCTTTGCCTCGGGCGCGTCCTTGCCGCGGACGCCGCCCCCTTTAATAGCCGCGAGGTCCACCCCGACTCGACCGTCACCTTCCGCCTGCGGGACGCCGGGGCGAAGACCGTCGAGCTTTACCTCGCCAACCAGCCGAAGAACCTCCCGATGGTGAAGGCGGACGGGATCTGGAGCGTCACGACGCCCCCGCTCGTCCCGTCACTCTACTGGTACAGCTTCGTTGTGAACGGGCAGTCCCAGCTCGATCCCGCAAATGGCGAGGTCTACCCGAACCTGGCCTACCTGAATAGCTTCGTGGCCGTGACGGGTTCAGGGTCGCCCCCCTGGGTCGAGCGGGACGTGCCGCACGGCACGCTCCACCACCATTTCTACACGTCAAAACTCGTGAAGGGCCTGCCCGGGGGACGCAGCGACTACCTGGTCTACACGCCCCCGGGCTACGACCCAAAGGCCTCCGTCCCCTACCCGGTCCTCTACCTCCTCCACGGCTACGGCCAGACCGCGTCCAGCTGGACCCTCGAGGGAAGGGCAAACGCGATCCTCGACAACCTGCTCTCCGAGGGGAAGGCCCACCCGATGGTCCTTGTAATGCCCTTCGGCTACGGCGACATGGGGGTCCTACCCGACCAATGGGACGCGAAGATCGCCGACAACAACAGCCAGTTCGCGGAGGTGCTCATGCGCGAGGTGGTCCCCGCGGTAGAGTCCGCATACAACGTCGGCCGTGATCGTCGGGATAGGGCGATCGCCGGCCTCTCCATGGGCGGTCTCCAGGCCCTCGAGATTGCCTTCAACCACCCCGACCTCTTCGCCTACGTCGGAGACTTCAGCGGCTCCGCCGGCAATTACCTGGAGAGCCCGTTCGCCGCGGCGCTCACGCCCAAGGCGGCGGGCTTCAGGCTGCTGTGGGTCGGCTTCGGCACGGAGGAGACGGACGATGTGCCCGAGACCGCTAAGCTCGAGGCCGTTCTCCGCGCGCGCGGGTTCACGGTGGTCGACGAGCGGTTTCCCGGGATGCACACCTGGCTCGTCTGGCACGAGTGCCTCAACCGGTTCGCCCCGCTCCTGTTTCGGGATCCGTGATGCCGGTCCCTCGGGGACGCCTCCGGACCCGTAAAAAAAGGAGGCCCGGTTCCTCTTTCGAAGAACCGGGCCATAACCTGGCAACAACCTACTCTCGCGGGACCTAACGTCCTACTACCATTGGCTGCTCGGGGCTTAACGGCCGTGTTCGGGATGGGAACGGGTGGGCCCCCGGCAAATGGTCACCAGGAAGTGTTTACTCCCCGAAGGGAGAAAGAAAAAAGTTTAGGGAAACAACAAATAAAGGAGGTAAGATAAACGCCTTCGAACAGCTAGAGCTGCACTAACCAAGCAGGGTCATTAGTACCAGTAAACTGAACGCCTTACGACGCTTACATTTCTGGCCTATCAACCGGGTGGTCTACCCGGACCCTGCACTGTATTGCTACAGATTGTGATCTTATCTTGGGATGGGCTTGGCGCTTAGATGCTTTCAGCGCTTATCCCTTCCGAACATAGCTACCCGGCGCTGCCGCTGACGCGACAACCGGAACACCAGAGGTTCGTCATTCTCGGTCCTCTCGTACTAGAGAATGAACCCCTCAAATCACAAACGCCCACAGCGGATAGAGGACCGAACTGTCTCACGACGTTCTGAACCCAGCTCGCGTACCACTTTAATCGGCGAACAGCCGAACCCTTGGGACCTTCTCCAGCCCCAGGATGTGATGAGCCGACATCGAGGTGCCAAACC
>CAITBM010000024.1 GCA_903890485.1 uncultured Opitutaceae bacterium
AGGCGCCAGATCGATGCCGTGGTCCCTTCAGGATTCGACGCGATCATCTCGAATTCTGCCGGATGCGGGGCGCACCTGAAACGCTACGGCCACCTGTTGCATGGCGAGCCCGCCTACGCGGGACGGGCTGCCGAATGGTCAGCTAAGGTCCGCGATATCTCGGAATGGCTGGTCGAGATCGGGTTTCGGAAGCCGACTGCACCCGCGTCCGGCGCCTCTGCGATCGCCGTCACCTACCACGAGGCCTGCCACCTCTGCCATGGACAAAAGATCACCGCTCAGCCCCGGGAACTCCTGAGGGCGATCCCGGGGGTCGAGCTCCGGGAGTGCCCGGAATCAACCCTGTGCTGCGGGAGCGCAGGCGTGTATTCGCTGACCCATCCCACCACGTCGGGCTGGTTGCGCGACCGAAAAGTGGGCAACATCTTGTCGACCGGAGCCACTGTCGTGGCCACCGCCAATCCGGGGTGTCAGCTTCAGATCAAACAGGGGCTTTCCATGGGTGCCACGCCCAAGGAAGACGAAATCCGCGTTGTCCACCCGGTCGTGCTGCTCGCCGAGGCCTATACGAAATGAATGTATATATTTACAGCGTAATGTATTAGGTCGTGTCATTAGTGGCCGAACGCGCCCATGCGGCGCCCATTTTCCGGCATAGAGGTGCGTTACGGTAATAGTGAAAAATGATGTGTTTTGCCTTGTCGACGCCATTCAGTTGCAGAAACTAGCGCGTTATAAAGCTGAGGATTTTATTGTGGGCCGCGCTATCGTTCACGCTTGGTTCGGTCGGTAGCTACGCGCAGTCCACCTGGACCGGGGCATCGACAGCCTTTTGGAACAATGCCGGCAACTGGACCGGCGGGCTCCCAAGCACGGCCTCGACAGTCAATTTCACTTCGCCGAGCACCTCGTCGATCGACGTGAATTTCACGGTCACGACGCTGAACGTCTCGGGCGGTGCGGACACGATCAACACGTCCGGCGGCACCCTCACGGTTTCTTCCGCGACCAACGTTTCGACCGCCGGGGCTGCCTTCAACTTCGGGCTGCTTGGCGCCGGGAACCTCAATGTGTACATCGGCGGTACGCTCACCATGGGCGCCGGCGGCGCCAGCACCTTCAGCGGATCAACGAGTGTTTACGGCGTTGGAGCCGTCCTGAGCGACAGTGCCGCAAATGCGTTTTCACCGAACAGCGTCGTTTACGAGGACAACCTCGGCACCGTCAACGTTAACTGGAACGAAACCATCGCCGCCCTGAGCAACTACTCGGGGGCGGGGGGATCCGTAGTGCTGGCGAGCGGGGCAACCCTGGTGATGAACGGCGGGTACACGTCGACGTTCTCCGGCAATATTTCGGGCGCGGGGAACCTCGAGAAAGATACCACGGGTACCCTCACGCTCAACAATGCGAACTCGTATACCGGTACGACGGTGATCAACGGAGCCAGCGGGACGGCAATCCAGCTCGGCGACGGCACAACCTTGGGCAGCCTGGCGACGAGCGGGGTCTCGGGATCGGGCACACTCAGTTTCAACGAGCCTAGCGCCTATACGTTCTCGGCTCCATTGAGCGGGGCGCTCCAGGTCGTGCAGGCCGGGATGGGAGCCGTAACGCTTTCCGGCGCCAACACCTATTCCGGTGGGACCACCGTGAATGCCGGAACTCTCAAGGCAGGCTCCACAAGCGCATTCGGCGGCGCATCGGGCAGCGCAGTGACACTCAATGGTTCAGGCACCTTAGACCTAAATGGATTCGATAATACCATTGGCTCACTCAACGGTTCGTCGGCGTTAGCATCAGTATTTCTGAGTTCAGGCGCAAATCTGAACATCATCACCGGCAACAACGCACTCCCTTTCTTGGGCGTTATATCGGGAACTGGCAGCCTCACGATAAGCCCGGCAAGTTATCAGTGGATAGGGGGAGCAAACACCTACACCGGCGGCACCACCATTACCTCAGGCACCCTGCTCGCGGACAACGCGAGCGGCTCAGCCACCGGCACAGGAACGATCAGCATCGCCCATTTGGCAATTCTTCAACTTGGAAATAACGGGGACACAGGCGGACTGATCAACGGTACCGCAGCGATTACCGACAATGGCTCCGTCGACTTCTCCCGAGGCGATGCGATCACCTTCACAAATAACATCACCGGTTCAGGGGGGGTTGGCCAATTCAAGGGAGGAACAACCACCTTATCCGGCACCAACACCTACTATGGAACGACCGAAATCTTTTATGGCACGCTCAAGGCCGGCTCAACAAGTGCATTTGGCGGTGCGAGCGGCCTCAGCCCGATATTGTTCTCGGACCTCGGCACCCTCGACCTGAACGGCTACAACAACACCGTGGGCTCATTGAGCGGCGGCGCCACCGCGGGCAACATTGTCAGCATCGCTGGCGCCACGCTGACGATCGCGGGAAACTTGAGCTCGACCAGCTATAAGGGAATCATCACAGGATCCAGCGGCAATCTTGCCCTCACGGGCTCCGGCTCCGTCCAGATCCTTGACGGCGCCAACACCTACACCGGGACGACCACGATCGGCACGGGAGAGACCCTGCAAATCGGCGACGGCGTGGTTGTTGGAGCCACCATCAACCCGAGTTCGAGTGTTCTCGACAACGGTGCCCTTAGATTTTCTCCCGGGCTTGCGGACGCCAGCGCCTACGCCGGGATCATCTCCGGATCGGGCACGGTGGTCGTGAACGGTGCCAATGACGGCACCAACATCGGCTCGTTTAATCTTTCAAACGCGAGCACGTACTCGGGAGGGACCCAGGTGATCGGCGGCGAGCTGTTTGTCGGCTCCTCTACCGTGGGAACCCCGGGGAACGTCCTCTCCGGGCCCGTGGGCAAAGGGACACTCACCTTCGCCAACAACACCGAGTTCTCGCCCAAGGCCAACGTGACCCTGGCCAACGCCATCGCGTTCAACGGCACGGTCGACAATGACGACGGCACCTCTGACATGACCCTGACCGGACTAATCTCAGGAAACGGCACCTTCTCCTGGTGCACGTGGAACGCGCTCAACATCATCGGGAGCGCCAACACCTTCTCGGGCACGATGGACATGCGCGAAGGCTACCTTTACCTCGGATCAGACACTGCACTGGGGACCGGAAGCGTGACCCTCGACACGGGGTCCTCGATCGACGCGTACGGCTCAGGCGTGACCCGTGCCATTCCAAATGGCATCTTCATCAACGGTTCGAGTGCCCAGATCGGCAACGGAAACAACAACAACCTTACGTTCTCCGGCTCCTTTGGCTCCAATCACCAACTGACGTCTATCACCATCGACAACGGCAGTTCCGGGTCGACGACCTTCAGCGGATCGAGCTCGATCTATGGGGCCGCGTTCATCTCAAACAACGCGGGCACGGTCTACGCCAACAACAACAGCGCGTTCGGCGACAACGGAAACAACGTGACCCTTTCGGGCGGCTCCACGCTAAACGTCGTGGGAGGCATCACGATCCAGAACCCGATCAAGTTCGGGACGGGCGCCAACACCCTTGCCGGCAGCGGAACCCTCACGAACGGCCTCGTCGCGCTGCCCATCACCAACAGCGTGATCATTTCCCCGAGCGCCTCGCCCGGCGGGGGCCCGGGAAACCTGACCTTCACCAACCCGCTCGTTTTCGTGGGCGGCGCGATCCACTTCCAGCTCTACGACGCCACATGGGTCGCGGGCAATGGCTGGGGCCTGATTTCGACCGGCGGCATGGACTTTACCGGGGCCACCGCCAACAGCATCACGTTCAACGTCGTCTCCGTGGACAATACCGGGCAATCGGCGAACGCGATCCATTTCAACCCGGCGAGCAGCTACTCGTGGACCTTCGCCACGTCGCCCACGGCCATCACCGGCTTTAACGCTTCCGACTTCAACATCATCACTTCCGGTTTCACGAACCCCATGGGAAGCGGCGTTTTCTACGTGTCGGAGGTAGGCAACAACCTGAACCTCAATTTCACCCCGGTCCCCGAGCCGTCCACATGGGCGCTGATCGGGGCCGGAGTGCTGGCCGCCGTCCCGTTTGCACTCCGCCGGCGCAGGCAACGAGCTGCCTAGCCCGCCTATGGGCTCGGCTTCTCGGTCTTCACCCGGCAGGTGCTGAGCCCAAACGGCAGGTAGGCCGGGCAAACCCGCACGATTCCGGTCGTGAGCGGCAGGAGGCCCACGAGCCCCCACCAGGAGTGGTTGACGTAGCCTGCTCCGATGATTCCAAAACCGACGACGATTCGAATGACGCGGTCCAAAGTGCCAACATTGATCTTCATGGTACTGATATTCTGGGGTTAGCTGAGCAGAGATTCGCTAGGGTGTGCGGACCGGGAGGCCGCTTCCCACCCACGCGGGGAAGCCGCCGATATTCTCGGCCCGGTAGCCCTCGGAAGCGAGCAGGGTCGCAGCCGTTCCCGCCCTGACGCCGCCCTGGCAGTAGAGAAGGAGGCGCTGGTCCTTGTTCTTCGCCAGGAAGGGGCCCCATTCGACCCGTTTCCCGTTAAGGTCGCTCAAGGGGAGCAGCAGCGCCGGTTCGGCGACACCCGCCTTCCATTCATTCGGCTCCCGCACGTCGATAATCAGCGCCGTGCCGGCCTTGGCGGCGGCGCAGGCATCCTTGGGGGAAAGGGAGGACTTGGTTAGGGTTTTCATTCGGATGAAGAGGACGGCAACAACGACAAGGACGATGATGAGGGAGAAGCTCATGGTGAAACGGGTTTCTTCTCCGCCCGGGAATGGCTCATGAAGTAGATGAGGGGAACGGCGAGCGGACTGATGACGAGCGAAGCCAGCGCCCCAAACAGCAGCGAGATCGCCAGGCCCTGGAAGATCGGGTCGGTCAGGATCACGAGCCCCCCGATAACGACCGCGAATGCCGTCAGCATCATCGGGCGGAAACGGACCGCGCCCGACTCAAGGCACGCCTCCCGCAGGGTCCGCCCCTCCCCGAGCCTGAGCTCGATGAAGTCCACCAGGATCACGGAATTGCGCACCACAATCCCCGCCCCCGCCATGAACCCGATCATCGAGGTCGCCGTGAAGAAGGCCCCCAGGGCCGCGTGCGCCGGCAGGATGCCGACCAGGGAGAAGGGGATCACGGTCATGACGATCAAGGGCGTCGTGTAGTTCTTGAACCAGCCGACCATCAGCATGTAGATCAGGATCAGGACCGCGCCGAAGGCCAGCCCCAGGTCGCGGAACACCTCGAGGGTGACCTGCCACTCCCCGTCCCACTTCATCGACGGCTCACGGTCGTCGGAGGGCATATCCGAGTTGTAGATCCTGACGTCACTCGCGGTCCCGCCGAACTCGCGGCCGTCGAGTTTCCCGAGCTCATGGTTCATCCCGAGGATCGCGTAGACCGGGCTCTCGACGGCGCCCGCCACGTCGCCGGTCACGTAGGTCACGTTCTGGAGGTTCTTGTGGTAGATGTTCCGCTCGCCGAGCGAGGCGTCGAGGGTGACAAACTCCCGGAGCGGAATGAGCGGCGCCTCGGGGTTCATGTCGGCACGCACCTGGAGCGAGAGGAGGTCGTCGGGCCTGGCCCTCAGCGCCCTCGGAAGCTCAAGCACGATCGACACGGGTTCGCGCTCATTCGGGGAGTGCAGCAGCGTCACCGGGAGACCCTGGGCCGCCATCTGCACGGTGCGCGTGATCGATTCCTCACTCACCCCCGAGAGCGCAGCCTTCGCGCGGTCCACGTGGAGCGTCACCTTGGGCTCCTCGGCCTCGACATACCAGTCCACGTCCACCACTCCCGGCGTGGACCGGAAGACCTCACGGACCCTCGTGGCGAGCTTGAGGCGGGCGGCCTCGTCCGGGGCGTAGATCTCGGCGACCAGGGTCTGCAGGACGGGGGGACCCGGGGGCACCTCCGCCACGGCAACGGCGGCGCCGTACCGGGCCGCGATCGCCGCAAGCCGGGGCCTGATCCGCTTGGCAATGTCGTGGCTCTGGGCGCTCCGCCCGCCCTTGGGGAGAAGGTTCACCTGCAGGTCGGCGAGGTTAGAGCCCCGCCTCAGGAAATAGTGCCGCACAAGCCCGTTGAAATTGAAGGGGGAGGCGGTCCCCGCATACACTTGGTAGTCCCTCACCTCGGGCTCGGTCCGGATCGCCGCGGCCATCTCGCGCGCCACGCGGGCCGTCTCCTCGAGCGTGCTCGATTCCGGCATGTTGAGGATCACCTGGAATTCGCTCTTGTTGTCGAAGGGCAGCATCTTGACCTTCACGCCGCCGATCCCCACCAGGCCCAGGGACGCGAGGGTCGCGGCGGCGACCACCGCCAGGAAGGCCCACCGCCACGACCGGCGCTCGAGCAAGGGGCGCATGGCCCGCTGGTAGAGCCGGGTAAACCCGGTCTCGGAAACGGCCGGGTCGCCGGCCTGCTCCTCCTCGCTCGGGGGGGCGTCCACAAACTCCAGCGCCCGGCCCGAGGGGGACGCGTGTCCGCGCAGCACCTTGAGCGCCGCCCAGGGGGTCACCGCAAAGGCGACCAGGAGCGAGAAGAGCATCGCCGCGCTTGAGCCCACGGGGATGGGGCGCATGTACGGCCCCATCAGCCCGCTCACGAAGGCCATGGGGAGCACGGCGGCGATCACGGCCCAGGTGGCCAGGATCGTCGGGTTGCCCACCTCGTCCACGGCCTCGACCGCAATCTGGATGAGGTGCTTGTTCCGGCAGCTCGGCAGCCCCATGTGCCGGACGATGTTCTCGACGACGACAATCGCGTCATCGACGAGGATCCCGATGGAGAAGATGAGGGCGAAGAGCGTGATCCGGTTCAGCGTGTACCCGTAGAGGTAGAAGACCAGGAGCGTGAGTCCCAGGGTCACGGGTATGGCCAGCAGGACGACCAGCGACTCCCTCCAGCCCAGGAACAGGAGGATGAGGACCGCCACCCCGAAGACCGCGAGCCCCATGTGGAGCAGGAGCTCGTTGGACTTGTCGCTCGCGGTGGCGCCGTAGTCGCGGGTGATCGCCACCCCCACTTCCCGGGGGATCAGCGTGCCCTTGAGCCCGTCCACCTTCGCCGTGACCGCGCGGACGACGTCCACGGCGTTCGCTCCCGGCCTCTTGGCGATGCTCAAGGTCACGGCCGCCTCCTCGCCCGACGGCCCGGAGCCTCCCCTTCCAAACAGCACATAGTCGGCGGGGTCCGAGGGGCTGTCGGTCACCCGGGCCACGTCGCGCAGGTACACCGGGTGGCCTTCCCAGACGCCGACCACCACCCTTCCCACGTCGTCCGCGTTCCGGAAGAACTCTCCGGCCTCAAGAAGCGTCTCCCGGTTGCCAAAGGCGACGGAGCCGGCCTGGACCCTGGCGTTGGCCTGCTGGATCATCGGCACCAGGGAGTTGGCGCTCAGGCTGCGCGACGCGAGTTTCTGGGGATCAAGAAGGACCCGGATCTCCCGGTCCTGGCCGCCAATCACCGTGGTTTCCGCAACCAGGGGTATCGCCTTGACCGTGTCGTCGACCTGCAGGGCGAGTCGGCGCAGGGTCGCGTGATCGTAGCGCGTGCTGTGGAAGGTGAGCGCAAGGATAGGCACGTCGTCGATCGTCCGCGGCTTGATGAGTGGCGGGGTCACGCCCCGGGGGATCCGGTCCAGGTTCGCCTGGAGCTTCTGGTCGAGCCGGACAAGCGCCGACTCCGGATCCGTCCCCACCTTGAAGCGGACGATCGTCACGTTGGCCCCGGGGCGCGCCGTGGAGTAGAGGTACTCGACCCCGGGGATCTCCCAGAGGAGTTTCTCCATGGGTCGGGTGACCCGGCTTTCGATCTCGTGGGCCGAGGCCCCCGGCATCGCCACCAGGACGTCGATCATCGGGACCTTGATCTGGGGCTCCTCCTCGCGCGGGAGCATGATGACGGCGAAGACCCCGAGGAGAAGCGACGAGGCCACCAGGATCGGAGTCAGCTTCGAGTCGATGAAATGGGAGGCCATGCGCCCGGCAAAGCCGAGGCTCCCGGGCCGGTGAGGGGACCTGAGCGGCGGCGAGCTCAAGGCAGGATCTCCAGCGCCTGGCCCTCGCCCAGGCCGGCGGGCGGGGCCACCACGACGCGCTCGGCCTCGTCGACCCCCGAGAGAATCTCCACCCGGTCGCCCCTCTGGACCCCCGTCTTCACGAGGCGAAGCACCGCGCGGTTGCCGTCACCCACCACGAAGACGCGCTCCATCTGTCCAAGGGTCGAAACCGCGGCCGCGGGCACGAACAGGCCCCTTTCCGGCGCTCCGGGAACCTCCAGCCTGGCAAAATCCCCCGAGCGCACCGGCACCCCGTCCGGAACCCTCACCTTGACCGCCACCGTGTGCGAACCCGCGTCGGCCGCGGGGGACAGCTCGGCGATCCGGCCCCGGAAGGACAGGTTGCCGACGGGGACCACCCCGGAAAGCTCCCCGCCCACGGACAGACCCTGGGCCAGCGAGTCCGGCACCCCCGCCTCAACCTCGAATCCGGCACGCCCCTCGATTTCCAAGAGCGGCATCCCCGGGGATGCCAGGTCGCCCGCGTTCACGAACTTGCGTGAGACGACCCCGTCGAACGGCGCTCGGATCACTGCGTACCCCTGCATCACCTCGGCCTCGTGCAGCGCCGCAAGGCTTGCGGCGTAGCGGTCCTCGAGGTTGCTCACCATTTCGGCCGTGCTGGCCCCCTTGGGAAGGAGCTCCTTTTCCCGGGCCAGGTCGCGGCCCGCCTGGTTCGCCTGGGACCGGGCCTGGGCCACGCGGGCTCCGATCTCGGCGGCCCCGATGCGCACGAGCACGTCCCCGCGGCCCACGGCCTGCCCGAGGGTCACGGGAATCTCCTCCACCGACCCCATGACCTTCGCCGCCAGCTGCGCGCGGTCGACGGGGCGAACCACCCCGGTGAGCGGGGTGAGGGCCGGAGAGCTCTCGGCCTTTGCGGCGACAACGCGAACCCTGACGGCGGGCCCCTCCGCGGCGGCAGCGCCCTCGGCGCCAGAGGGCCGGCCGCAGCCGGCCAGGAATGCAAGCACGGCCGCGGCGAAAAGGTGTCCGGTGGATTTCATGGGTAAGTTCAAGGTTGCGGCAGCGGTTCAAGGCCAAGCGACCGCCTCAGGTCGACCACGGCCATCCGCTCATCGCTCTCGGCGACCGACCGCCTGAGCCTCGCCTCAATCAGCCTGGTCTCGGCCCCGATCAGATCGGCGGGAAGCAGGGCCCCCTTATCAAACCGCGCCCGGCTGAGCGAGGCGCTCTCCTCCGCCTGGTCCACCGCGCCGTCGGTCACGGACAGCCGCTCCAACGCGTCCTCGTGCGAGAGCCGGGCCTTCTCCACTTCCAAGGCGATCCCAAGCTCGGCCTTCCGCCGCATCTCCTTCACCTGGGCGAGGTCGGCAACGGCCTGATGAACCCTCCCCGACGTTTGGCCGCCGTCGAAGAGGTTCATGTCCAGCGCGACGCCCGCCAGCCAGCTGTCGGAGCCCCGGCCCAGCTGCCAGCCGTGGTCGTACTGGTACGTGGCGAACGCGTTGACGGTCGGCCGGTGGCCGGCCCGGGCCGAGGCGACCAGGGCCGCCGAGGCGCGCTCGCGGGCGCCCAGGCCCAGAAGCTCCGGCCTCTGGGAGTAGTCGCGCGTGTCCGGGGTGCTCAGCCGCCTAAGCGAGGAGTCATTGGAATCGAACTCCACCGGTTCCTCACTGGGATCGAGGCCCAGAACGAAGCGGAATGCCCTGGCCGCAAGCGCGGCGCCGTGGCGGGCGGATGAAAGCGCCTCGCGAGTCCGGGCCAGCTCCACCTTGAGGCTCAGGAGGTCGGCCTTCAAGAGCTGGCCCGCCCCGAACCGGGCCTCGGCCGCCGAGACCGCCGATTGGTAGGCCTTCACCCCGGCCTCAAGGGCCGCCACGCCCTCGCGCGCCATCCTCAGGTTGAGGGCGGTCTTGACCACCTCGGCCTCGAGCGACTGCCTGGCCGCCCGAAGGTCGTAGTCCGCGGCCATGGCCCCGGCCCTGGCCGCCTCCCGGCCCGCCGTGGCCCGCCCCCCGCTGTAGAGATTGTAGGCGAGTGTCCCGGCCCCATCCAGGTTGTCGATCTGCCCCGGGTGGTTGAAGTTGAGCGCGAAATTGAAGGCGCGCTGGTCCAGGATCGACCCAAAGGCCATCATCGGGTTGTTCGTGTCGGTGTAGCGCCCGCTGACGCTCAGCTGGGGGAGCCACGCGCTCTGGGCCTGCTCGACAAGCGCCTGGGCCCCCTCGACCCTCGCCCGGGCCATGCGCGTGTCCGGACTGTGCTCCAGGGCGACACCCACGGCGCGGTCGAGCGTCCACGGATCCCCCGCCGAGGCTCCCACCACGAAGGAAACCAGCGCCGCGCCGCCAATCAGGAGCCTCAAGGTGGGGACAGGCATAAAATGTTGGGTAACGAACGACCTTGACCGTTTGCGGCCGAGGGAAGGAAGGTCAGCCGTTCGGGCCGCGGCCGCCCCAATGGATGACTCCCCGCTCGTCGAGCCAGCCGAGCTTGCTAAGGACAATCGACGGGGGACAGAAGCCGGTGAAAGCCGACTGGATGAGGTTCACCGCGGCGAAGACCGAGAGGAGCAGCCACCAGGGGCTAAGAAAGTGCCCAAGGCCGAGGCCAACGAGGACCATGCTGCCGGCCATGATACGAATGAGTGCTTCGATTTTCATATTAGGTTTGACCTTATATGCGCATATGCTCATCTATTAAATCCAATGTCAAGCCCGGTTTCCACCCCACGCGCCGAGAAGGGTCTCGGTCTTTCCGACCAGGCCCTCGAGCTCATCTCCAGGAGGTTCGCGGCGCTGTCGGAGCCGATGCGCCTCAGGCTCGTGCACGCCCTCTTTAGTGGGGAGAAGACCGTCGGGGCGCTTGTCGCGGCCTCCGGCGGCACCCAGACCAACGTCTCCCGGCATCTTCAAACCCTGACCCAGGCCCACATTCTGGCGCGCCGCAGGGAGGGGCTCCATGTGTTCTACTCGATCGCCGATCCCTCCATCTTCAAGCTGTGCGAGCTCGTGTGCGGCTCACTGGAGAAGCAGTTTACAAAACAGGCCGGGGCCTTTGCGACCAGCGCCCGTCGCTAGTCCTCTTCCCCTGGTCGGGGATTTGGACTCAGGATCGACCCGCTTTTGCTTGCCGGGAGGGGCCTCCCACCCGTAATACCTTCGGCTCGCGGTGTTCCTTAACAGGTTGGGTTCTCCGGTGGTGATCCACGGTTGTCGGTGACAGCCATCTTCTTGCGCATGCACATAGATGGCTCGAGCAGGACAGACGTGCAGCCCCTTTGCACCCTCCCGTTGATGATGCCTGCGCGTCGGACGCTTAGCTCAGTTGGTTAGAGCACGTGCTTCACACTACTGGGCCGCGGGTTTCGGAGTGTTTCTTGGGGTTAAAATTTCAGGTTTCCCGAGGGAACACGAAAAATCTGAGTCTCGGCGAGTTTCCTGAGGTTGAAGAAAAAACGGGCTGAGCTGTAGAAAACCGCTGTAGAAAGAAATTTCACATCGCTGCCGTTGTGGCGCGGTAGGCTGCGGCCTCGTTCCTCCGGCGGCGAGGCAAGTCAGCCGCGAGGACGCGCTCGATTTCGGTCATTTGGCCGAGGAACTGGAAACTATCCAGCACGCGGGCGATCATCCCCGCCAAATCAGGGCTTTGATCGCGGCGCAGGAGATTGCGCAGGTCCGCGAGGTCGTAGTCGCGCCCGCTTTCAATGCGAGAGCGAAAGTGCTCGAAGTCCAGCCCGGGGCCGGTGCTGTGCCAAAGCTTGAGCACCGCGAGCGCCCGAATCAGGTCGCGTGGCAAGGGCCTTCGGGCCACTTCAGACAAATCGTAAAGGTCTCGAATTTTCGAGCGTTGGCTGGCCGCGCGAATTTTCTCCGAGATGACTTCTTCGAGGGCTAGGCTCGGAATCGCAGCCGGGACGAAGCCTAGGTGCGGGAAATAGCCCTGGTCCAGTTGCCGCATGGCCGTCACCGGCCGAATGGGATGTTCGCGAACGCTGACCTGGATCTTGATGCGAACTCCGGTCGAATTGTCCGGATGCACCAATACCGGATTCGCTGCGCAGCCGTCATCCGTGAGGTACCAATCCCGGGCGCGGTCGAATCGGAAGCTTAGGCCCCGATACGGTTGACCCAGGGCGTCGAGAAGCCCGAGGGTCAGATCGTCGAGCGAGATGTCCGTCCGGCACGTAAAGTCCAGATCGGTGGAGAGGCGCCCGCGCGGACCAAAGATCATTTTCCGCAGGAAGGTCCCGCCCTTGAAGGCGAGGTGCTCGGTCAGCCCTCGTTCATGAAAGAGCTGGAGGAGATGCGTCAGCATCACGTCGATCTCGATGATCCCGATGTCCCGGGCGCCGGAACGAGCTGCGGCCTGACGGAGCTGAGCGGTCGTGAGCATTAGTTGGGTTTCGCTTGCTGAATTTTTGGCACGTCGGCGAGGAGGTCCGATACGCGTGCGTGGACAAGGAGGCCCCAGGCAGCCACATAGCCGACGTCGCCGTCGTCGCGCTCGGCGCGGCCAAATACGGTCCGCGTCGATTTCGGGATGGCGGACCGCAAACGGGAGCGCAATGTCTCCGGCCAAGCCCAATCGACGAGATCTACCAGGTAACCGAGGCGCTGAAGGAGGGCCGTCGATTTCATTTTCAAGGCCGCATCGAGGACTTGCGCCGGTTTGGTGTTGGACTTCGCGCCATATACGATTCGGGCAACCTCTGATGGGCCACCCGCCAAGTCCGGACGATCCACGCAGTCGGCGACCGTCTTAGCTGGCAGCGACAACGTAGCCTGCCGCCCGTAGAGGTCATAGACTTTGAAGCCAAAGAACTTCCTCTCCACCACCGGAACGAAGCGGATCGGATTGCCCTCGATTGTCCTCGGCAGATACTGGCGCCGTGTGGCAACGCAGATCGTGGTGGGCTTCTGAGTCGTGAGACCATGGTAGGAAGCTGCCGCCCACCAGCCGACGTAGGAAGGCTCGACCACGGCGGCCGCCAAGGCCACGGCGTTGTTCTCTCCCAAATTTTCCGGACCGTATTCCGGGGGAAGGAAAAGGTAGCGGCCACCGACCAACCGCGTCAGCCAACCCTTGCGGACCAGATTGCGTGTCACCTTCCGACCCGCCTGCTCGCTTCCGACGAGCGCTATGATGTCGGCCGCGCGCACGACACTGCGCCCCTCCTCTCGAAAGGAGAGTACCGTTTTGGCCTCCTTGGGTCCCAACGTGCGCAGATTGCTATCCATGTTATAAAAGCCTTAATAGGGATAAATTTGTGTAGAAATCAATCTCAAAGAGAACTGAGCCTAACTTGCTTACATCAAACCACTAAAAGCGATTTGTATGAGCGGGTATCAGGACGTCATGCCACCCAAATCGCCGTTGGTTACTCCCAGGTCGATCTCGGCTATCCTATGATGGTGATGTCATGGCGAGAGATGTTGAGATTCTAGCCCTCCTCCTCGACATAGGGCGGAGTTCAAATCCATGTTAGGCGCTCGATGGGAAAGGCCTCGAAGCACCGGTTCTGTCCGGCGACTGGCGGCGACCTACGCCCCGCGGAATGCGGCGCGGGCCGCAACAGCCGTTATCGATGCCCAGCCGTCTGCCCGCACAACCCCCTGGGTCCGGGAAACTACGACCAACTGCTGGCCGTAGAGGACGGACTG
The DNA here is from genome assembly GCA_903890485.1 of uncultured Opitutaceae bacterium. GTDB lineage: Bacteria > Verrucomicrobiota > Verrucomicrobiia > Opitutales > Opitutaceae > Palsa-1447. Next base: position 13,672 of record CAITBM010000024.1, read on the forward strand.
GACGCCAAGACCTTCCGGTGGGTCGACCAAGAGGACCCTGGGAGGGACCCCTCGTTCGCAAGCAGGATCAACAGGGCCCGGGCCGGCTCGGAGGCACACGGTTTCCACGCAGCAGTCGTCTGGCGCATCTTCTTCGAGCGCGATGCCTCCGGCCTCACCCCGGCTGAGCGCTGGGTGCGGGCCGGTCTTCCAGGGCTCAACAACGACGAGCGAGTACTTTTTGCGGCGAAGATGAGGATGCGCATCGTGCACCTTGAGGTCCGGAAGATCCTTGGTGAAGGGCTCATCGAGGCTACCGACTTCCTTGCAGGGGACGGGGAGCCTCTCCGGATCATGGACCGTGCATTTTGCGCACGCGCGGTACGATTCGCCACCGTGCTCGGATGGGCCTATCCCCTGCCCCACTTCTGGAGGCTGTCCGGCACAGCCATCACGCTTTCCAGTCTCGGACCCTTCAGTGCCGAGGAAGTCTTGGACAAGACTATCCTCCACCTTGGCGGGCCCTCTGATAGGGAGGCCAGGCGCCTCTGGCTGGCCGCAAACTTTGTGGAAACGGACAAGTCAATCACGGCCACCGCGAACGAGCGCATGCGGCGGATGTACCTCGCGCTCGACGCCTCCTGGGGGCACGCCATCTACGAGCTCAGGGCACCCTACGAAAACTGCAGGGCCGTTCTCGATGCGGAGCCCACCGTTGAACCCACGGACCTCGAGGCATCCGAGCGGGCCGAGGGATTCAGAGAGGTTCGCGCCTGGTTCGACGACACGTCCGCTGCGCGCTACCTCGCGCTCGGTATTGGGCGACCCCTCCTGGGCACCGTGAAGATGAGGGAGGGCTCGTGGAAGGTCGAGGCGTCGAGCGGCGCCAGGCTTGACCGCCTCCGCAGGCTCTTCGAAGGCCGACTGGGACCCAGGGTCCAGTTCGTCCGCGAACGGCGCGACGACCTCGGCGCCCGCATGGTGGAGAACCTTCCCGCCGCGGGTGATCCGGGCCTGGTTCCCCCGGGCCTCCTGGAACAGGTCGACGCGCCGGCATTTTCGGTGTCCCGCGTGAAGAATTCGGGGCTTGTTGATCCGTCCGACCTGGTCAGCAACCTGCGCCGGAATGCACTGAAGAGGTTGCCCGACGAACCCGTTCCGGCGCTGGACGGCCTCACGCCGCGCGAGGCGTCACGCAACCCAGGCATGCGAAAACGGCTGATTGCGCTCATGAAAGGGCATGTCCGGCTCCTCGATGAGGAGAACCTCCGCAAAGGCGCCGAGAATGACATCAATCCGGTTCTCCGGGAGCTTGGGCTGCACGAGATCGATTTTCCACCGCCACCGCGCCGCCCGGTTCCCTTCAGTGAGGGGAAAATGGACGACCGGGATGACGACGTCGAACTGCCTTTCAAGGACAAACCGCAGGGTATGACAGGCCCGGCGCTACCGCCGCTTCCACGTTCGCGCCAGTTGACGCTCGAGGAGGCCGAGTACAGGTTCCGCGCTTCGGTCGATATGTTCGACTTTGCCGCGGATGGCCTCGACACGATGGAATCAGCCGGATGCACCCTGATCAGCGACCTCCAGCAGGTGACCACTGGCCTGATTCCGGAGGAGTCCTTCGCCTTTTTGGTCCCCATACTGATGCCAGCCTGGTTCGCCCTGGTCCCGGCGGAAGGCCAGGCCCCAGTGATTCCTCCGGCAATCCTTCGGACGGCAATCAAGCGATTCATCGACACCTTCGCCAGTGGGGACGTCTTTTCGGCATCCGACCGCCTTCTCCGCGATCATCGGCAGCCGGAACTCGCGCGGTTCGCGCTGGACATCTGCGTCGTCCAATTCGCGGAGGCATCGAAGAAAATGAAGCCGAGGCCGGAAATCCGGACGGTCATCATGTTGGTCTTGGTTGCCGTCATCGACGAAATCGACCGCGCTGTCCGCAGCTAGGGCTCAGTACGCTACCGGTGCCACCAGTCTCTCGAGGCGGCCCGCAAAGGCCGCCTTCTAAATCATCAAGCGGGAATTGGAACAATAAGACCAAGGAGATTGAATCTGACGCCGCCAATCTCGTCAGAAGCGTCGAGGCGATCGCAGGTCTCAACTTTTGTTTTGCCGCCGGTGGAGAGGTTCGATTATTTGTTACGGCTCGCCTCGTTCTTTAATTGATTTGATCCTTCGTTTGGATCTCGGTTTCTCTAATCCTCCGCCGATTTCGGCCGTGGAACAGTCAAAATAACTTTTCCCTTTGGATTTTTAGGTTTCCTAAGGACGCTTAGCTCAGTTGGTTAGAGCACGTGCTTCACACGCACGGGGTCACAGGTTCGAGTCCTGTAGCGTCCACCATATTACTTAAGTAGCTCTTTTTTATTGTGCTGCGCAATATCCTTCCTGAGGAACGTTTGCGTCATGCGACAAGGCCCCGTGATTACCTGGCGGGTGCACAAAACAGCATTTGAAAGGAAATATTGCTTTTCAAGATCTATTTCCTAGCGTTATTCGATGAAGTTCACCTGGGATTCCAGGAAGGAGACCGCAAACATTGCAAAACACGGAGTTCGCTTTTCTGAGGCTCAGCATGCATTCGACGATCCGAATGCGATTGTGGCATTCGATTAAGCGCACAGTCCTCGCGGGGGTCACGAGCTTCGCTGGTGGCTTCTGGGGAAAGTGGGAAACCGTGTGATGTTGGTCCGCTACACCCACCGGTCCGGTGGAGTCGTCCGTATCATTGGTGCAGGATACTGGGAAAAGGGAGCTGAACTCTATGAGCAAGAAAATCAAAATTATTGAAAAGCCTCAATTCGACGGCGCTGGATATCAGGTCGACATCAAGGATCTGAATGGCGAACAGCTTCCCGACCTTGGAAAGCTTAAGTTTCGGCCGCTTAGGCACGGTGGCGCGCGGGTTGGCGCTGGACGCAAACCGTCGGGACGCCAGGCCATTCTTCTGCGTCTTAGCCCAAAGGTCATAGCCACGCTCCGGAAGGAAGCCGAACGTAACCACAAAACACTTTCGGATGTTGCGGAAGCACGCCTTGCACAAACCTAAGATCGGTACCTGGATTGCCACAGCTTCCCTTGTCTTGTGCGACAATCCTCAGAGGGCCGCAGCCAACAGCTGCGCTCACTCTGAAAAGTAGGGCTCCAATAACGTCCAAGATATTTCATCGGTGCCCATCATGCTAGAATCTGCGAAAGTCTTCGGTTATATCCCAACGACGAACTTCGAGCGGGCAAAGACGTTCTACGGCGGCGTGCTCGGGTTAAACCACGTCTCGACTGATGATTTCGCAATGGTCTTTGAGAGCGGCGGGATTCGCATCCGCCTCGTCAGAGTACCCGATTTCAAGCCAGGCCCTATCGCCGTTCTTGGTTGGCAGGTCGATGACTTGGAGAAGACCGTCACGGCACTTAAAATGCGCGGCGTAATTTGCGAACGATGGCCCGGGATCAAACAGGACGCCGCGGGAATTTGGGACGAGCCTGGCCGGCCACACGTCGCTTGGTTCAAGGATCCGGATGGCAACGTGCTTTCCGTGTCGGCTGAGTAGTGCGGCTGGCTGGCCGGGGGCGTGCGGCAACCAAACTAACGTCTCCCTCGAGGAGGAGTGACCCATGTAGCGTCCACCATTTTTTACATGTTCTATTATAAGAACATACGACGTCATTGAATTGAAGGCTCCTCATTGCTGCCAGGAGCTTGACCGGGGCACAAACGAGACTAGATTGAGCCCATGGCAAAGACCACCCTTCTTCGTGCGCGAGTAGATATCGAGCGCAAAAAACACGCTGAGAAGATTCTAGGGCGATATGGCCTCACTCCCGCCCAAGCCATCAATGTATTTTATGCGAAGGTTACGGAGACCAACGGACTCCCCTTCGACTTGAGGCCGAGCGAAACGGTCGATTTGTTAGCCGATCCGGAGTTCAGGAATTACCTGGAGCGAATGAAGTCAGGCCAGGTCGAATACACCGACGCAGGCAAAGTTCCCGTTTGAGATTCTCGGACCAAGTCGTAGCCGCCCTGAACGCGCTGCATCCCGGTGTCAGGAGGGACATTCGTCGAGCCCTTGACGAGGTGAACGCCGGAAAGAAACGTGACGTTGCCGCGTTAACCGGGGAGCTTGCCGGTTTCTGGCGCCTGCGCGTCGGCAAACATAGGATAGTCTTCCGCTACGAAGAAACGGGTCAACTCACTGCCGAGTATCTGGGGCCCCGAAGCACCATCTATCGCACCTTCAGGCCGCCAAAATGAAAAGTGCTCGGGGAACCAAACAGCAATCAGAGCCTCCTCTCCCTCTGAAATGCTGGACTCCTGTAGCGTCCCCCATCGAGATTGTGCCCGAGGAGACCAAGCGGCGACCGCGAGCGCTTGGCATGCCTTCGGCCTAGAATCCACACCGACATTTGCAGGATTGCATCCAAGGTGTTTAGGTCGGAGAAAGAAGGAGCGTCCCGCCAGCGCGAATTGGACAAACGGAACTGCCTTCCGTCCCAATGACATCCCGAGCGAGTTTTGGCACCCAACCCCATGAAGGCTGTTTCCACCCTTATCGCCACGCTTGCGCTAACCTCCGGCCTAGTTGCAGGGGAGCCATCGTTTGACTTGAAGTCGCCCGACGGACGGATCGACCTTCGGGTCGACCTATCGAAGCGCGTCTATTATTCGGTTCGCTTTGGCGGGACACAGATCCTCCTTCCGAGCCCCCTGTCCATGGATCTGGGAAATGGCGCCGTGATCGGCGATCACCCGCACCTGAAGGACCATCACGCGACGTCGCAGCGGGGGAAGATCGGGCTGCCTTGGGGCCATAGCAGGCAGCTCGACGAGTCTTTCAACGAACTCGAGCTTTCGTTCGATGGCGACTTTAGCATCGTTTTCCGAGCCTACGACGACGGGGTCGCGTACCGGTTTCGTACGACCCGAACCGGCGAGATCACCGTCGTCTCCGAGGAGGCCCAGTGGAATCTCGCGGCCGCCTACTCTGTCTGGGGCAACGACAGCAACTCGACGGCCTCCTCCTTCGAGTCGCTGTACACGCAGCGTTCCTTCGCTGATTGGAAGGACGGATCCTACTCCTACTCGCCGATCATGCTCGAGCATCCCGACGGGCCCAGGGTCCTCATTTGCGATTCAGACCTCAGCGACTATCCCGGGTTGTACCTGCAGAAGGTCGGGGAAACCAATCGGTTCGAGGTCCGGGGACTCTTTCCCGGCTACCCCCGAAAGGTGGCGGACGGCAGCTGGTGCCACTTTGACCGCATTGTCACGGAGGCAGAGCCGTTCATTGCCCGGACCCGCGGCACACGGGAGTTCCCCTGGCGGGTCACGGTCGTCGCGGCTTCGGATCGGGAGCTGCTCGACTCGGAGCTCGTGACAAAGCTGGCGCGCCCGAGCCAGGTCGAGGACACCGCGTGGCTGAAGCCCGGGCACGCGGCGTGGGACTGGTGGTGCGACTGGAATCTTGACGGCGTGGATTTCCGCACCGGCATCAACACGGAGACCTACCGCCACTACGTCGATTTCGCCGCCGAAAACGGCATCCCGTACCTCGTCGTGGACGAGGGATGGTCCAACGCCTACGACCTGCAGCTCCTGAACCCCAACCTGGACCTGCCCGGGATCGTCGACTACGCGCGCCAGAAGGGCGTGAGGATCGTGCTGTGGTGCACGTGGAAGACCCTGGTCGACCAGTGGTCGACCGCTTTCGACCTCTTCACGAAACTGGGCGTCGCGGGCATCAAGGTCGACTTCTTCGACCGAGACGACCAAGTCGCGGTGGCCAGCGTCGAGGCCATCGCGAAGGAGGCCGCCTCCCGGCACCTCTTTGTCGACTTTCACGGGTGCCGGCCGTTGGCCGGCCTCCAGCGCACCTATCCGAATATCTTCAACTTTGAAGGGGTTCGCGGAAACGAGTACAACAAGTTCAACAAGGAGCCGCCGAACCCGACCTACAACACCGCCCTATGCTTCACGCGGGGCATGGTGGGCACCATGGACTTCACCCCGGGCGGGATGCGCAACGTGTCCGCGGCTGCATTCGCCCCGAACAACAGCCAGCCGGAGGTGATCGGCACGCGCTGCCACCAGCTCGCGATGTACGTGGCCTACGCCGCACCGATTCAAATGCTCTGCGATTCGCCCAGCGCCTACCGCAAGGCCCCCGACTTCCTGCATTTCCTCTGCGACATCCCCTCGACCTGGGACGAAAGCCGCGCGCTCGAGTCGCGAGCCGGCGAGCTCGTGGCGATAGCCCGCCGATCGGGTGACACCTGGTTCGTGGGCCTGCTCGGGGGCGCGGCCGCACGCACCGTCGAGCTAGATCTCTCGTTCGTCGGAACGGCACCCCAGCCGGCGCTGCTCGCCTCCGACAGTCCGAATTCGGACCGATTTCCCACGGACTACCTCATTCGCCCGACGGAGATCGTGCCTGGAAAGCCCTTCAAGGTCACCCTGGCTCCCGGCGGCGGCGGCGTCCTAAAGATCGGGCCCCATAAATAGGGCAGAATTCAGATAAGAGCCCGTTCAGGGTTGGGCGCGCACCTGTGCTTTCTTCAAAACCAGAAAAGGAGCGGACGCTTTGGTTCGGAGAATCGCTTCCAAGGACACTCCTCCGGGGTGCTCCCCTTCCCGCAGGCATCTAGGGACACACCTTCGCCCCTGGAGGTCCGCCGGCCCAGGCGCCCATTTTTAGTCAACCCAGCCCCCATGAACCGCCCGACATCGATTGACCGGGTCCGAAACGCCTCAGAGCCCCTGGACATCCTGGTCATTGGAGGGGGGGCCACCGGGCTCGGCGCCGCGGTCGACGCCGCGGCACGGGGATACCGGATCGGGCTCCTGGAGCAGCACGACTTTGCCAAGGGCACGTCCAGCCGATCGACGAAGCTCGTCCACGGCGGGGTGCGGTACCTGAAGCAGGGCAACATTTCGCTCGTCCTTGAGGCGCTCCGCGAGCGCGGGCGCCTGACCCTGAACGCCCCCCACCTGGTCCACGACCTGGCCTTCGTGATCCCGAGCTACAAGTGGTGGGAGGGGCCGTTCTACGGCGTCGGGCTAAAGGTGTACGACCAGCTCGCGGGAAAGCTCGGGCTCGATTCCTCCCGCGTGCTCAACCGCGAGGAAACCCTGGAGCTGATCCCGACCGTGGAGCCCGACAACCTCACCGGCGGCGTGATCTACCACGACGGCCAGTTCGACGACGCCCGGCTCGCGGTGAACCTGGCGCAGACGGCCTACGACCTCGGCGCGGGGGTCGCCAACTACTGCAGGTGCACGGGGCTCCTCAGGGAAGGCGCCCTCGTGGCCGGGGCGCGGGTCCGCGACATGGAATCCGGGGAGGAGTTCGAGGTCCGGGCGCGCGCCGTCATCAATGCCACCGGGGTCTTCGTCGACGAGGTGCGCCGCATGGACGAGGGCGCGTGCAGGGACCTGGTCACCGTGAGCCAGGGGATCCACATCGTGCTGCCGAAGGCATTCCTGCCGGGCAACACCGCCATCATGGTCCCGAAGACCGCCGACGGCCGGGTCCTCTTCGCCGTGCCGTGGCACGGGAAGGTGGTTGTCGGGACCACGGACACGCCC
>CAITBM010000025.1 GCA_903890485.1 uncultured Opitutaceae bacterium
CCGGGAAGGCCCTTCATCCACTCGAGGAGCTCGGCCGCATAGGCGGGCCAGCCCTTGAATCTGCGCTGGCGGGCGGCTTCCCGAAGCTCGGTGAGGCGCGAGGGCGACGAAAGGAGCCCCTCGATCGCGGACGAGATCTCCAGGGAACTTGCCGAGCCCAAATCGACGCACCCACCCCCGCGCGCGACCTCGCCCAGGGCGCCGCTCATCCTGCACAGGCAGGGTCTTCCCCGCGCCAGGCTCTCGGCCACGGGCAGGCCAAAACCCTCGGTTAGGGACGGATAGACCGTGAAGGCGGCCTCCTGATAGGCAGATTCCAGGCCCTGCTCGTCAACGGCCCCGTCGTAGCGAAGGGGCCGGCCCCGGGCCTTGAGCGCTACGATCTCCTTAAGGGCCCTGGCCCCGGTCTCGGGATGGGCGAGCCCGACCAGACGCAGCTGGAAGGTGAGGCCCCGGGCCCAAAGGGCCTCGCATGCGGCGAGGAGTGCCAGGTGGTTCTTGCGGCCCTCCAGGCTCCCGACCGAGAGAATGGAGGGGGAAGCTGAAGGGGACGCCTCCGGGGCGGCGGGAGGAGAGTCCAGGCCGAGAGGCAAGGCGATGACCGGCGGCGTCCGGGAAAGGCCGAGCCATTTCCAGTATCCTAGGAGGGCGTCGCGCGACGCCGCGGAGACCGCGGCAATCCCGTCAAACTGGAGGAGCTCTTGGAGGTATCCCGGAAACCGGGCGACGGTCGAGCGGGGAGTGAACTCGGGGTACTGGAGAGCGATGGCGTCGTGGAAAAGCGCGACGCGGGGCCCGCTGGAGGCGGCAAAGAGGCGGGGCAGCGCCCGGGCCACGGCGGGCGAGAAGATCTCCGGGACCAGGATACCCTGGGGTGATCCCGGTGCCGCCGGGGCGAGGGCGTCCAGGGGATCCCCCTTATTGCTGAGGCGGCGGAGGCGACCGCGCAGGCTCGCGGCTAGGGACCAGCGGGCTCCTCGGCCTTTTGCCGGCGCAGTCGAAGCCAGATTGTGCTCCTCGACCGATCCCAAGGGGCGCCAAGAGTTCTCGTAGGGGTCAAAGCACACCGCCACGGCCTTTTCGCCGAGCGCCATCCGCAGGGAGCGGCACACCCGCTGGACGCCCGTGCGGGCCCGCGTGTGGCTCGTGTGGCTGAGTTCGAGAAGGAGGGGGCGGGCCATGGGGGTCAGGGTTTCGCCGCCACCGGGTCCCGCTTCCACACCGTCACGTTCTCCACGTTGCCGACCTCCGCCCAATGGCCGGGCATCATCTTTGGCAGCCGGGCCGACACGGAGGCCTCGGATGGGAACAGGACGGCATAGAGGGGCCGGCCCGAGCTGCGGATCGCCGACTCGACCTTTCCCTGGTTGCCCTCGGTCAGGGCGTCCCACCTCAGGAAGGTGAACTGGGTGTAGTACACGAGGGCCCCGCTTGTCTGCATCGCCAGGCACACGGCGTCATGGGGCACGTTTCGCTCCATCCACTCGGCGAGATGCCCATAGCGGAGCTCCTCCTTGCCGACCACGAAAGGGTGCAGCTTCCTTATCCCGAGGCCCAGCACCGAGAGGCACAGCGCGAGCGCGAGCGCGGCCGACCGGGCCGGGTCCGCCCAGGCGGGCAGACGGCCGCCCGCATGGCGGGCAACGAGGAGGCCCCCGACCACCATTGCCGGAGCGGCGGGGAGCAGGAACCGAAGATACCACCACGTCTGGTGCGTGAACACGTAGGTGCAATAGAAGGCACCGAATACCCCGAACCACACCCCAAGAATCCAGCGGTGGCGGGCCCGGACCGCGCCCACCCATGGAAGCGCGAAGTTCAGGACCACGACGGGCGTCAGCAGGATCGGCAGCCATACGGCGTAGTGCAGGAGCGTGCCCGGGATGTAGTGCGCGGCGAATGCGAAGGTGGTGTCCCCGTAGCCGGTGGTGATCAGCTTGCCGTATGTGACCAGGCTGTGGGCAAAGAAGAACGCGGCACCGGGAAGCCCCCCCAATAGGAAGAGGATCCATTGCCGGGGAGACGCACCGAGCGCGATGGCGACCGGAGCGGCCACAAGAATGTTGGTGGGCCTAAGGAGGACATCAATGGCGAGTGCCGCGCCAGCCGCCAGTGCCCAGAGGGGATGCTCCCGGCCCTTCAGCGCCAGGATCACCGCGAAAGAGGTCCACGCCAGGGACGGCACGTCACTCATCGCCTGCATCGACATGAAGAGGTACAGGGGGCTAAGGGCGATGATCGCGGCTCCCGCAAGGGCCCAGGGGCGGCCGAGGCCGAACCTCAGGCCCAGCAGGTAGGTCGCCACGATCCCGGCAAGCGCATGGAGGAGGATGGTCAGGTTTCCGGCCTGGTTCCAGCCGACCAGGTATTTGGCCGCCAGGATAAAGACGGGCAGCCCGGTCGGGTAGGTGGGGACCAGCCCGTCCCCGTTCCATGCAGGCTTAAAGCCGAGGGGAGTGTAGAGGGGCGCCGTGACTGCGTCCAACGGAAGCCCCGGGATCGTCCGGGCGGGGATATGGACATAGTGCCAGGCCAGGAGCCGGGCGTGGTTCATGTAGCCGGAGGTGTCGGAACTGCCGGCCACAGCCCCGATATGGTGGCCGATCACGGCGGCATAGCAGAGCAGCGCGAGGACCGCCCCGATCGCCCCCTTCCACCGGAGTGGGGACGCTTGAAGGGGCTTTGAGTCGGGAAAATCCATACTTGCTTTGCAACGGCGGGGAGAGTGGTTTGTCCCCTTTTAGTGCCCGGACTCAAATCATTTCTCCAAGGGCGGCCCAATACGCTTCGATGGCTCGCGTACGGGTTTCTCGTCGCGCTCTTTGTCTGGAGTATGGCGTTCTTCTACCTTCCCGGCCAGGGATTCACCTACC
>CAITBM010000026.1 GCA_903890485.1 uncultured Opitutaceae bacterium
AACTATATCCATCCCTGGCTCCGGTCAGGCCCGCCGAGCCGGGCCTTCCCTCCGCCAGGGATGGACAACCAGCGTCAGTTGTATCAACATCAACATATCCAGACCGACTCAAAGGGTGACTCGAAAAGGTGGATCCGCTCAATCGGATGGACGGGCTTCAGCTGGCGGCGGAAGTCCGCTCGATCGATCGACGGATGCAGCTTCCGCTGATTCTCCTCAATTCCATGGCCGATGGCGCGGCGCGACCCGAATTCGCCGGACAGATCAACAAGCCGCTCAAGCCCGACAGGCTGTTTTCGCTGATTGACCGGGTGCTAAACTCGGTTGGCGGCTCGGGTAGTGCCCAAGAGGTCTCGACCCCGAGTGAGCCTGCTGTCTCGCTTTCGAGCCTGCGCGTACTCCTGGTCGAGGACAACCTCGTCAATCAGCGCGTCGCGATGATGCTCCTGGCCAAGATCGGGGTACACCCGCGCCTCGTGAGTAACGGCGCAGAGGCGCTGGATGCCATCAACGAGCAGCCGTACGATTTCATCCTCATGGACATGGAAATGCCCGTGATGGACGGCTGCGAAGCCACCCGTAAGATCCGCGAGCGGGGCGATAGCAAGAGGCCGTGGATCGTGGCGCTCACGGCAAATGCGATGAACAGCGACCGCCGCCGGGCCTTTGATGCGGGCATGAATGATTTTGTCTCGAAGCCGATCAAGCTGTCTGACCTTCAGTCGGCGTTTGAGCGGGCGGCGGAGAGCATGGAGGCCGACGCGACGTCCGCCGCGTCCGCAAGCGCTGCGTAAGCCGGTCGCCGTTCCGCCGCATTGGTTTGCGTCGCGCTTGATCGGTGGCACGATCGGGCCTGAACCCCCAACCCATCCCTTCCATGAGAAGCCTGTTCTCTTGTGCTCTGATTTCCATGCTGGCTGTCGCAAGTCTTGCGATGGCCGACCCAGTTGCCGCGCCCAAGCCGGCCAAGAAATCCGTTTGGGAGGGAAACGGTCCCCCTCATTTCGGGGTCAACCCAAAGGCTTCCCTCCTGCAGAGGATATCGGTGCGCGGGAACCGGTTTGTGGACCCGGCCGGCAAGCCGGTGCTTTTTCGCGGGCTCTCGATTGCCGACCCCGACAAGATCGACGAGGAAGGTCGCTGGAACCCCGGGCTCTTTGCGGCGATCAAGGACTTCGGTGCGAACCTAGTGAGGATCCCCGTTCATCCCGCTGCGTGGCGGGCCCGCGGTAAGGAGGACTACCTGAAGCTCCTCGACCAGGCTGTCGACTGGAGCACCGACCAGGGCATGCACGTGATCATTGACTGGCATTCCATAGGCAACCTGGGCAGCGGCATGTTCCAGGACCCTTCGTACAACACGGACAAGAAGGAGACCCTGGACTTCTGGAGAACGATCGCCGCGCACTTCCACGGGAACCACACGGTGGCCTTCTACGAGCTCTTCAACGAGCCGACCCTCTTCAACGGTAAGCTCGGGGTCATGAGCTGGACGCAGTGGAAAGAGCTGAATGAGGAGATGATCACGGTTGTCCGCGCTTGGGACGGCGAGGCTGTGCCCCTGGTGGCCGGGTTTGACTGGGCCTATGACCTGACGCCCCTGAGAAACGAGCCGGTGCGGGCCGAGGGAATCGGTTATGTGGTCCATCCCTATCCCTTTAAGAGGCAACAGCCGTGGGAGCCGAGGTGGGAGGAGGACTTCGCCTTTGCCGCCGGCAACTATCCGCTGATCGCCACGGAAATCGGCTTCGATGCAAAACCGGGGGAGGCGGACGATCCCGATCGCTATGGGGCCCGCATCACAACCTTTCTCGAGGAACGAGGGATCAGCTGGATGGCCTGGGTCTTCGACCCGAAATGGGGGCCTGCGATGCTGAAGAGCTTTGACGGCTACGAGCGCTCGGCAAGCGGCGAGCTTTTTAGCCGGGCGATGCATCGCCCCGCGGCGCCCCTCATTTCGAAGTGACGGGTGCCCCGCCGGAGGGCTAGGTCCGGGACTGCCCGCCAGCGTCGTCGCGCTGCAGTGAAAGCAGCGCCACGACAACGGCAAGAACCGCATAGGCCGCGGTGAACTGGAACGCGAGCGTGCGCGGGACCCCGGAAAGGCTCCACGGCAGATAGAGCCCGCCTCCCTGCTCAACCGAGTGGATGACCCCGAAGAACGTCATCACCGAACCCGCAAGGAGGGTCGCTATCGCAGCCCCTGTCCGCTTGTCCACCATCGCCGCCAGGAATCCCGCCCAGATCATCGACGTGATGATAAACCCGTTTCCGAGGGCCACGATGACCCCCAACTCCGGCATACCCTGCGCGGTCGATATGAGAAGCTCGTTGAAATGGTCCGGAGAAACATAGGCGGGGTTGCCAAGCTCGATTGCCAGCAGCCGGGCAATCGCGGGAAAGAAACTGAAAACGACGGCGGCGGCATGCCTCCCCGGCGAGGCCTCGAACGCCTGGGCGGTGATGTCGATCGATACGAAGACCAGGATCGGCGCAAGCACGGCCAGGGGCACGAGCTCGACCAGGTTGGACAGGTACCCGAAGATGCCGCCAAGGCCGACAAAGACGCCGGTAAGGAGCGTGTACCCGCACCGCGCCCCCATCTTCTTGTAGGCGGGCTGCCCGATATAGGGAGTGGTCTGGGCGACGCCCCCGCACAGGCCGGCCACGAGGGTGGCGAAGGCCTCGGTGAGGAGGACGTCTCGCGTGCTGTAGTCGTCGCCTGCCACGCGGGCACTCTCGGTCACATTGATCCCGCCGATCACCATCAGGAGCCCGAAGGGAAGGATGAGCGGGAGGTACGGGACGGTTGAGGCCAGGCCGTCGACAAAGCCGAGGGAGGGAAGGGGAAGGGCGAAGCGGAGGGTCACCGCACCCGGGGGCCTGTAGCCCGGACCGGCCAGCCCCATCGGCCCCAGCGTGTAGTAGAGAGCAAGCCCGAGTAGGACCGCAGCGAGAACCCCGGGCACCTTCCCGGGAAGCGCTCCCTTCGCCACGACCGAGTACAGGACGATTCCCAGGGAAACAAAGCCGACGATGGGGACCTGCATCACCTCGACGATGGGCAGAAAGCCGATGAGCATCAGCGCGATCGCGGCTATGGAGCCCAGGAGCCCTGCCCTCGGAACCACGCGGCCAACCCACGACCCGGCAAAGGAGAGCACGAACTTCAGAAGCCCCATCACCATCATTGAGGCCATTCCGAGGTGCCAGGTGGCAATTGCTGCCGCGTGCTCGTCGAGCCCACCCTGTTTGAACCGGGTGAACGCGGGGCCGAGAACGAGGAGGGCGAGCCCTATTGTCGTGGGAGTGTCGATGCCCAGCGGCATCGCCGTGACGTCGCTTCGGCCTGTCCTCTTGGAAAGGCGGACGGCCATGGCGGTGTAGATTAGGTCTCCGACCAATACCCCGAGCGCCGTCCCGGGAAACATGCGCGTAAAGACGATGTCCGCCGGGAACTTGAACAGCCCCACCATCACCGTGGCGAGAAACGCCATCACGGCCAGGTTGTCCACCACCAGGCCGAAAAACCCATTGAGATCGCCCGCTAGGGACCAACGCCGCTGGACTTGGGAGCTTTGCACGGGGCCTGAGAAAAGAGGAAAACGGGCCCGATGCAAAGGCGGAGTAGCCTGCCGCGAGGATTCCGACTTTGTTTTGGGCCGCTTCGGGCATAGCGTGTGTACCCGATGACCCGCGGACGTACCAAGATTTCGAGATGTACCTTTTTCCTTTTGGGGCTCCGCCTGCTGGGCTCTGTGCCGGCTGTTTGGGCGGCCGATCCGATCAGGATAGGCTTCTTCATGTCGATGACGGGCCGCGATGCCTCCTTCGGCGAGGCTTCGCTGGACGGGGCCCGGATCGCGGTCGACGAGGTCAATGGCTCGGGCGGAGTACTCGGCCGACGGATCGAGCTGGTGGTCGAGGATGACCGGTCGCTGGCCGGAGAATCCGCAACGGCGGCAAAGAAACTCATCTCGAGGGACCAGGTAGTGGCCCTTGTTGGGGAGTGTTCGTCGGCCAGGACTCTGGAGGCCGCGGTGGTGGCCCAGGCAAGCGGGGTGCCGCTCGTTTCTCCGGCCTCCACGAACCCGCGGGTGACCCAGGTCGGTGACGCGGTGTTTCGGGTGTGCTTCATCGATTCCTTCCAGGGCGAGGTGATGGCGACGTTTGCGCGCCGGGAACTGGGCCTAAGGCGGGCGGCTCTTCTGGTCGATGCCACGGCGCCCTACTCGGTGGGCCTGGCCGAGTATTTTGCAAAGACCTTCACGGAACTCGGGGGGGAGGTGGTCGCCAGCCAGAAATACACGGGGACCGACACCGATTTCAGGGCGCAGCTTACAGCGATTCGGGCGGCGCATCCCGATGCGATCTTCCTCCCGGGGTACTATGTGGCGGCTGGCCTTGTGGCCCGGCAGGCGAGGGACCTGGGCATTGCCGCGACGCTCCTGGGCGGCGACGGGTTCGAGGCCCCCCAACTCCTGCAGATCGGGGGCGAGGCGCTCAATGGCGCCTACTACTCCACCCACTTCTCCTCGGAGAACACCGGGGCCCTTTCGCGCTCCTTCGTCGCCGCCTTCCAGAAGCGGTTTGGGAGCGTCCCGAATGGACTTGCCGCGCTCACCTATGACGCCGTGAGGCTAGTCGCCGACGCGATACGACGAGCCGGCACGACGGAGAGGGGCGCACTCAGGGCGGCCCTAGCGGGCACGCGGGGGTTTCCCGGTGCGACCGGAACGACCTCGATCAATTCCCACCGCGATGCCGACAAGGATGCCGCGATCATCACCGTTCGCGACGGGGCCCTCAGGTACGTCGAGTCGATCCGGCCGGGGGCTGCCCGGCCGTCTCCCTCGCCGCTTGGCCGTGCCGCGGCACTGCCAACCATCCACTGGGCCTCGGTCTTCACGTCCCAGTAGACATTGTAGCGGTCGTAGCTGATCTGCCAAAAGGGGATGAGCGACACCTCGCTCGGCCGGCCCAGGCCCACGGAGTGAAATCCCAGAGGCACATCCGTTGACCTGACCAGGTAGGACTCCACCGGGGCGTTGCCCCTCACCAGGGCCGGGACGCCGACGGGGGCCTCCTTGAAATTGTCATGCTGGTCCACGGCGTAGGGGGACGTTGGGGTCCGGGGCGCGCCCCCGAGGTCCGCGGCGAGGACGAGCGGCCCGTAGAGGAAGGCGACCTTCGAGAGGTCATCCGGCATCGACTCGGTGCGAAGTTTCATCGGCAGGGTGATGACCAGCCGGTCCCCCTTGGCCCATGTCCGCCGCAGTGTCGCGTACGACCCGGGCGTTCCGTCGGCCTCCAGGGCGGCTCCGTTCACGGCAAAGGTGACCGGGCCGGCGGCCCATCCCGGACAGCGGACCCGCAGGGTCAGTGGCGCCGCGGGCGCCGTCACAAAGGTCAGCGAAGTCGTGTCGGACTCGGGGTAGCCGGTCCTCTGTTCAATGACGACCCCCTTCTCCTTCCACGTGACCACCGAGGGGATGAAGAGGTTCACAAAGAGCTCGTCCGCCCCGCGGGAGTAGATCACTTCCCCGTACTTTGTGTGGTTCTCTATTCCGGTCCCGACGCAGCACCAGAACGAGTCCTCCGGGGTGCTGTACGTTTTGAAGAACCCGGGCTGCAGGGACATGAAATAGGTCACCATGCCGTGGGCGGGCTCCTGGGATGCAAGGATGTGGTTGTAGAGTCCCCGCTCGTAAAAATCGATGTACTCGGCCCTCGGGTCCCATCCGAAGACGTGCTCGGTGAGCTTGAGGATGTTGTAGGTGTTGCAGGTCTCGGCAGTGTCGGGACCGAGGTGCCGGGAGGTCGTCCCTTCCGGGAAGAAGTGCTCGTCCTCGCTGTTGCCCCCGATCACGTACGAGTGGTGGTGCGCAACCAGGCCCCAGAAATACTGGGCCATTTCCCGGGCGTCCTTGTCGCCTGTCGCCTCATAGGTCCTTGCCAGACCGATGATCTTGGGGATCTGCGTGTTGGCGTGCAGGCCCGGAAGTTGGTCGCGATGGGCGAGCAGGGGATCGAAGACCGCCCTGTGATAAAAGCGCCTGGATCCCTCCAGGTACTTGGGGTCGCCCGTGAGCACGTAGAGCTCGGCCAGCACATCCATCATCCCGCCGTGCTCAATCCCGAGCATGGCCTCCAGCTTGTCCGGGGGCAGCGCCGCCGTCATTCGGTCGGCCCAGTCCGCGAGCTTCAGGGCCACGTCGCGGGCCTGGGTGTTGCCGGTAAGGATCCACGCATCCTTGAGGCCGTTCAGCACCTTGTGCACAGTGTACCAAGGGGCCCAGGCGCCGCTCTTGAAGTTTCCCGGTGATTGGAACTCGACGAGCCCTTTTCCCATGTCGTGGAGCGTGGTGAACTCGTTGGGCGGAAGCCCGCCCACGTAGCCGTCCCCGTATGCCGCCTGACACGCAGCAAGCTCCGATACGATGTAGTCGATTCGCGCGTGGAGACGTGCGTCGCCGGTCGCGGAATACTGCTGGGAAGCCGCGGTAAGGTAGTGGCCGAGGGTGTGGCCGCTCACGCCTAGGCGCTCCCACCCACCGTAGCCCGGCGCCTTGGGGGGGAGGCCCGAGTAGAAGCGGAAGTTGTGGAGCAGCCTGTCGGGTTCCAGCGAGAGGAGGTAGGAGGCGTTGCGCTCCATGGCGCTCTTGAATGGGCTGTCCAGCAGGCGAACGTCCCCAAGCGAGAAGGGCCGGGCCGCCAGGGCTGGCGAGCCGCCAGGCTCGGCCTTTGACCCAACGGTGAGGACAACGAACATGGCAGTGAAGGCGATGCGCATTCTCATGGGGTCAAGTGATTGGTGCAGAAGCCCGCACGGGACTCGAGCCTTTCCTAGGCCGGTCCCTCCACCGCGAAAACCTCCACGGGTTCGTCCCGTCCCCTCACCGGCGCAGCCCCCAGGTCGCGAACCCGGTAACTTCCCCTTGCGGCCTTGAGGGTCGAGGCGCTCACGAGGATATCGGCCTTGAACTGGGACATGCGGGTCAAGTCCTGCAGCCGGGCCGCAACGTTCACGCCGTCACCGACCACGGAGTAGTTGAGCCGCCGCGACGACCCGATGTTTCCCGCGATGATGCGGGAAGTGTTTATCCCGATGCCGAAGGAGAGCTTTGCACGCCCCTCGGTCGCGAGCTCCGCATTGAGGCGGGCGAGGGCCGATTGCATCTCTAGCGCCGCCAATATCGCGTTGTCCGCATGCCCGGGTTGGGTGACAGGGGCGCCGAATATGGCCATGATCGCGTCGCCGATGTACTTGTCCACTATCCCATGGTAGATCTCCACGATACCGCTCATGCGGTCAAAATAGCGGTTCAGGAGGATGAGCACCTCCCTTGGGGGAAGCGACTCGCTCAGGCGTGTGAAGCTCCGGAGGTCGACAAAGAGCACGGTCACCTCACGCTCCTCTCCGCCGAGGGCTCCGCCGTCCTTCATGAGCTGCGCGGCGACCTCCGGCGACACGTTCTTGTCGAGCAGGTCCCTCACCCGGTCTCTCTCGGCAAGTCCATCGCTCATGCGGTTGAATGCCGCAGCCAACTGGCCGATTTCATCGGCGCGGTTCAGGTCAAGGCGGGTGGCGTAGTCGCCGCTTGCAATCACCCGGGTGTGCTCGGCCAGTGACCTCAGTGGTCGGCTCAGGTTTCTGGCGAGGACGGCAGCCACAAGCGCCGCGGCAATCAGGGACGCGATCAGCAGGATGAGAAGGAAACGTTCCAGCGGAAGCGAGGGCGCCAGTTCGGCGCGCAGGGAGCGCTGAAGGGCGATGGCTGCCCGTCCCGGGGTTACAAGAGGCAGCAGCGGGCGGTAGGCCGTCACATACGGCTCACCCGCCACCAGGACCGTGACGACGGCCGAGTCTCCCAAGGGCGTCTCGGTCTGTGGGGTCGCGCCCAGACCCAGCGTGGACTCGACCGGAAGCATGCTCTCCGACGCGCCGTAGTAGAACGTGACCTCGACTTGCGCATCGGATTTTAGCTCAAGCGCAAATCTTTGATCGATCGGCATGGCGAGACCGATCCATGCGACGATCTCGGGCTTGGGCGCGTAGATGGGTACGACCAGGAGAGCGTAGAGCTTTCCGTCGGGCGAGGCCTGCGGGAGGCGGGCGAATCCCGTGGCCTTGGGGTCCTCTGCCGCGGCTGCCACCTGCACCAGGTCCTGGAAGGGCTTGAGCGCCGCCTCCGGGAGAGGGCCGCCCGTGTCGCCGATGCGCACCCCCTCCGGCGAAATCAGGGTCATGAAAGGAACCCCCATGCGGACACTGTAGGAGCGCAGGGCCGAGCGGACCGTCGCCGGGTCGGGCTGGTCCTTAAGGAATAGCTGCCGGATCGAATAGTCGTCTGACATGAGGGCGGCACGGCCTGACAACTCCTGAAGCCTGGCGTCCACCCGCCGGGCGAAGAGGCCCGCGCCTTTGACCAGGTTCTCGTGAATGCGGTCAACGGCGTTCCTGCGGTTTGCCCGCGTGACCAGCAGGTAGTCCGCGAACTGGGCCGCGGCCACGACCCCAGCGAAGAGCAGCAAGAGCCGGGTGCCGTATCTCCTGAATTGGGGCATTTTGGAGGTGGGTGCTCCCCGGGGACCGGCCTATTTGTATCCCAAGCCTTCCGAGTCCGGGGCGCGCCGAATTCGACGGTCGGGCCGCAGGGTCACCGAAACCACCTGGGTGGAGTCCGCGGTCCCCTCTATTGTGATCTCCCGGCCGACCTTCGCCGCCAGGCGAGGGTGCCAGAGCTCGAGCCGATACCGCCCCGGGGGTAGTCCGGTGATATCGGCGGCTCCATCCGTTCCGGTCTTTGCGAAGTAGGGCGTCGCGAGGACGTAGATGTAGGCGACCATCCAGTCGTGGATGTTGCAGCCCAGGGTCACCGGACCGGGGTGGTCGAAGAGGATCGTTGCCGATGACTCCCCTATGTAGAGCGGGATCTCGAATTTTTTCGCGGGCGAAACAGAATAAACGTGGTGCTGTACCGTGTCCTTGTTGGGGAAGGAGACCCGCGTGCCGACAACCACAGCTGTCACATACGGCAGAAACTCCTGGTCCTTTTGGATGATTGCGACAGGGTCGGCCGGCGGGCGAACTGGCGCGGGAGCATCGATCGCCAGGACGTACGCGACCGCATCGGCGACGGGGGTTCCTGACGGATCCTTCGCAACGACGCGGACAGTCCCGGATGCCCTTGCCGATGCCGTCAGCGAGACCACGAGGAAGAAGAGGAGGAAGTGGCGCATGGGCGGGGTTCTAGTACCTGTGGGCGACGCTGAGGCTCACGACCGTGTCCAGGTAGGGGGCCGCGCCCACGGTTTCCACGCGTTTCACCTCGAGCGTCAGGGAGGTGTGCCGCCCGATAGCAGGCGAAACGCTTATGCCGTAGCTCCATGTCCTGGCGCTTACCCTGTATGCCACGAACGGTGCATCGAACGTGCGGACATAATGCCAGGCTCCAGGCAGGTTCAAAGCATCGGATTCGATCGGAATCCAGCCATAGGGCGACATGACAGCCGTATAGTTAGACACTGTGTCTCCGGCTCGCCATCCCCCGGTCACCCGAATGCGCCACGTTTCGTCCAGGTCCCAGTTGAGTGCCCCCGCCAGGCTCGCGTAGTTGCCAGTGAAGACGATGTCCTGGGCATCATAGCTTCCGAGGCGCCCGTCGAGCTGGACCTGGAAGGCTTCGCTTAGGCGTTGGCTGTATCCAAAAATGAAAGCGCCCTCGATCTTGCTCTGCTCTGGGTCTTGAAAGCCGGTCGCCTTGCCGTCGATCCCGGCGTAGAGGGAGGGGGCAAAGGCTCCCAGGCCCAGCTTATGGCGTACCTCGAGGCGGGGCCCGACTTCGATATTGGAAAGCCCCCGGTATGAGGTGCACACCGTGAAATCCGCCGAAAGGTCCGAGAGAATAAGGGTAGAGAAACCCCCCGAGTGGAGCCAAGAAAGGGTGGTTCCGGCGCCGAAGCTGAAAGCGCCCAACACCCCGTTTCCGGCGGAGGCGTTGGTCACGTTGTCCTCCCAGGACACACGGGCCGTGTCCGATACATAGGGTCCGTCAGCCCATGCTCCCGGAAGCAACGACAACGCAAGGGCGACGGCACCGAATCTACCTTTGGTTGGGCGAAGCATGCGGTGGTGGATGACGATCCCCGATGGAGCAAAGCGGTGATAGAGACAAGCCCGCAGGCTTGCAGTTTCCGGAAAGGGTCTTCCCGAGCTACCGTTTGACGGCAACGACCAAGGGCTGGCTTTCGCCCCCAGCGCTGATCGAGGTCACGGCCACCGTGCTCCCGGGCATCGGACTCCATCCGCGCAAAAATCGCACCATGGCGTGCGCCACGTCGCTGTGGACTACGTCGAGGCCCTCTAGAAGAATGCGCCCGCTTGGAACGCTTGGGGAGAGGGCAAAGGCAATGACAGGGCTTCCCCCGTCCGATGCTGAAGGCGTGATCTCCACGGCCGTGCCCTCCTTCTCGACCTTCAGGGAGACCAGGGCTGGCGCCGCAGGGGCCTTCAGCTTCCTCTTGTGCGTGGGCGACACGTTGGTCGTGGGCGGCGACGGTCGGCTTGATCCGATCCGGTTTGCGGCCGAAACGGCAAAGGTGATGCCGTGCCCATTTTCAAGGTCCTCAAAGGAGACGTAGCCCTTGGCTAGGAATTCCTCGGCGGGCACGACCTTCACGGCGCCCGTCGAAGCCGAGACCGTGAAGTAGAGGACGGGCGCCCCGCCGTCCTGGCAGGACGGTATCCACGTGACGTAGGCAAACCCGTCCTCGGCCTCGGCCGCCACCCGCGTGGGGGGCCGCGGGATCGTGAGCGAGCTGAAGCGCCGGTCGGCCATCGCCGCGTAGGCCGGGGGCAGTCCGTCCCCGTCGGGGTGGGTGGCCACCTCGGGGGGCAGGCTTCCATGGTAGCCGACCATTGGACGAAGGATGAGATTGGAGGCCACGTGCAATCCCCCGGCTGCGTTTCCCCTGTCGACCAAGGCGAGGTCGGGGTAGTGGTCGATCTGGTTGTTCTCCACCGTGACGTCGCCCGATCGCTCAACGGTTATGGCCCCGGCGCCGTGGTGCTCGGTGGCCACATAGGTGAATCGGTTCTCGGTGACACGGATCCCGGCGGCCTGGTCAATCCGGAGCGCCGACCAGGAAATCTGCGCGAAGGCGCAGCCGTCGACGACGCAGCCGGTGGATCCCGGCCCGATGCACAGGGCCGGGGTGCTCATGTGGAGGAACTCGTCCTCGAGAAACTGGATCCCGCTGGCCTGCGAAAACGAGACCGCTGGCGGCGGCGGTGGCCTTGCGGCCGAGCCATCCGGGGAGGCATCAAGGGGGCTTGGGACCGTAGTGTACTCAAAGCGGATCCCCTTGATGATGATCCCGGTAAGGGGGTGCTCCCGCGAACCCTCCCCGACCCAGAGAACTCCCGCGCTCGGGGCCACCACGTCGGCCGTGGAGATCTCCTCTCCGACTCGGGGGGTGTAGTAGAGGCGGTGGGCGGGCCGGTCGAGATACCACTCGCCGGGCATCCCAAGGAGTTCGTAGGCATTCTCGACATACGGGGGCGCGCCCGGTGACTTCTCCGACCAAATGGACCCCGCACCCGGTCGCTGGAATACGACGTCCGCAGGATTCTTCCACTGGGCGGTTGGATCGGGCGCCGCCGCGTCGTCGGTTGCGTTCTTGGTGAAGAACTGCAGGAGCCTGCCCCGGGTGCGGCTGGCCAGGGTGCCGTTCACGTAGAGGACGAAGGTCGTCGAGAGGCCCGCGGGCGCCGGGGCCGACCACAGGTTGCGCCCCTTGTCGGCCAGGCTCCAGCCCGGCACATGGTAGCCGCCGCTGATCACCGGGTGCTCGCCCGGGGCAGCCGTGTAGACGACGTTGAACCCGTTGGAGCCTGAGTCCTCTGCCCCCAGCACAATGGGTGACTCGAGGCGGTGCTCCCCGGAGATGAAAACGGTGATGTCGTCCGACATGTCGCGGTTAAGCGTGCGCACGAGGTCTCGTGCGCGCGTGATGGTGCGGAGCGGCGCCTCCTCGGAACCCGGATTCGAGTCGTCTCCCTCGGGCGAGACCCAGAGGGCAGCGTGAGCCGGAAACGCGGCGGCCAGGCCCAAGGCCAGGAAGAGTACGGCAGACGGGAACCGAGGTTTCACCCCGGTAAGGATGGCCCTGGGACCCCGATTCGCAACACCGCGCGGTGGCGTGCGGGTCGGGTTGCTAGGCAACCTTCTTTGGAAGGTGCTTTCTCCTTAGCGCCGCTAGAGCCTCCAGGACGACGCCGGGGTCCACGCCCACGAAACCGATCGCCTCATCCATGTCTCGAAAAACGCGAAACTGCTTCTCCCCGGCCACCTCCCTAAGGGTGCCGAACATCCGGCTGAGGCCGAACTGGAGCTGCGAGGCGACCACGAACGCCCGCCTCGATTCCTTTGAGAACACGGTATCCTCCGCGAGCTGCTGGACGTCCTTTGCCGTGGCCTTGATTTCGGAGATGTCCCGAAAGTCGATCACCTGGCTCATTTCGGGCGAAAAATGGCGGTCGGCCATCATCCGCGCCCTGAACTGGCGTGTGTTCGAGAGATTGAAGACGCCGGTCCCGTGGCAGACGACGATCCTGTGCTCCGCGTTAATGATGAAATCGAGCGGCATGATCCCTTGCGGAAACATCTCTAGCGTTGTGCCGGGGGCGTTCAACTCAATCCGTACTCCCTGCGGGTGTTGCACGATTTCCCTGCGTGTGACGGGCAGGGACGCCGGCCCGTGGAAGGGTGAATAACCTCGCGTTGGACAGGTATCCGAGCGGTGGTGTGTGATGCCTTTTACAAAACTCAACCTTGGGCCCAATTTTCTGCGCGGCGTGCAAGCGATGGGGTACACGGAGCCGACGCCGATCCAGCTCCGAGCGATCCCCGCGGTCCTCTCAGGCAAGGACCTGATCGCGTCCGCGCAGACTGGCACCGGGAAGACGGCGGCGTTTGCCCTGCCGATCCTCACGATGCTCGGCATCCACAAGAAGGAGGGACCGCGCGTCCTTGTTCTCGAGCCCACGCGCGAGCTCGCCGCGCAGGTTGAGACGGCTTTCCGCGACTTCGGCAGGTTCTCCGATATCAGGGCGACAGTCCTGCACGGCGGCGTCGGCTATGGGCGCCAGCGGAGCGAATTGCGGGCAGGAACGGACATCGTGGTGGCGACCCCGGGGCGCCTCATGGACTTCCTCCAGGAGGGCGAGCTCCGGCTCAACTCCCTCCAGACCCTGGTGCTCGACGAGGTGGATCGCATGCTCGACATGGGCTTCATCCACGACGTCAAGCGGATCATCGGCAAGTGCCCTACCAAGCGCCAAACCCTGTTCTTCTCGGCGACGGTGCCGCCGGAGATCGCGGCGGTCGCCTCCTTCGCCCTCAAGGACCCGGTGAGGGTCGAGATCGGCGCCTCCAGGACGATCACCACCTCGGTCACCCACGCGATCTACCAGGTCCACCAGGAGCAGAAGTTTGAACTGCTGCTGGCGCTCCTTGCCGCCATCGACTTCAACAGCGTGCTGATCTTCTCGCGCACCAAGCACGGGGCCGACCGGATCGCCCGCAGGCTGAGGGAGGCCAACCACAGCGTCGCCGTCCTGCACGCCAACCGCTCCCAGAACCAGCGCATCGAGGCGCTCGAGGGCTTCCGCAGCGGCCGCTACGAGGTCATGGTCGCCACCGACATCGCCGCGCGGGGAATCGACGTCGCAGGGGTCAGCCATGTCATCAACTACGACGTCCCTGAGAATCCAGAGGACTACGTCCACCGCATCGGTCGCACGGGCAGGGCCCAGGCGGTCGGCGATGCCTTCACACTGTCGACGCCGGAGAACAACTCCGACGTTCGCGCGATTGAAAGGTTCATCGGGCAGGAGATCCCCAGGCTAAAGCTCGAGGGATTCGGCTACAAGTCGGCCTCGGACTATCCCGCGCGCCCGGCCCAGCAGCAGCGCAGGGGCGGCGGGGGTGGGGGAGGCGGGGGCCGCCCGAGCCGGCCCTCCGTGCCCCATCCGCGCGGCAAACCCGGCGCCCATTGGGGCCGCCGCTAGGGCCGCCTATTTCAGCTGGCCGTAGTAGGCATCGCTGCCGTGCTTGCGGTTGAAGTGCCGGCCCAGAAGGACGGCGGGGAACTTGCCGCCCGAAAGGCCGAGCGAGGTGGAGGTGACGGCGAGTCGCGCGCAGAGTTCCAGGGCGACTGCGTTCTCGACGGCCTTGGCGGCCGTCGGGCCCCAGGAAAACGGCCCGTGCCTAAAGACCAGCACCCCTGGCAGTTCGCCGGGGTCAAGACTCGAGAAACGCTCCACGATCACATTCCCGGTCTCGACCTCGTATGCCCCCTTCACCTCGGCAGGCCTGAGCTCGCGGGTGACGGGCACCGGCCCGTTGAAATAGTCGGCGTGGGTCGTGCCGAGGACGGGGATCGGCCGCCCCGCCTGGGCGAAGGAGGTCGCATAGACCGAGTGCGTGTGAACGACGCCCCCGATCCCCTTGAACGCCCTGTAGAGCACGACGTGCGTCGGCGTGTCCGAGGAGGGGCGCAGGCGGCCCTCGACCCTCTTGCCTTCCAGGTCCACGAGAACCATGTCGGACGCCCTGAGGACGTCGTAGGCGACCCCGCTCGGCTTGATTGCGAGGATTCCCCTCGCGCGGTCCAAGGCGCTGGCGTTCCCGAAGTTTAGGTGCACGAGCCCATGGGCGGGCAGCTGCAGGTTTGCCTCGTAGGCCTCGCGTTTGAGTTCGGTCAGCATGGGCGGGGGTGCCAGCGGCTATTCAGAGTCAGGGGCGGCCGATGGGCGCAAGGTGATAGTAGGCCTCATTCCAGCGGATCTCCTTTTCCAGCCCGCTTAGCCTCGTCTCCTGATCGATCAGGACGAGCTCGATGCCGGCGATCTCGGCGAAATCGCGGAGATGCTCGGCAGTGACAGAATAGCTGAATGCCGTGTGGTGGGCACCTCCGGCCCGGATCCACGCCCCGCACGCGGTCTTGAAGTCGGGCCGGCATTTCCAGATGGCGCGGGCTACGGGCAGCTTCGGCAGGGGAGCCGGCGGCTCCACCACGTCGACCTCGTTCACGATCAGCCTGAAGCGATTTCCCAGATCGATCATCGAGGCGTTGAGGGCGGGCCCAGCAGGGGCGCTGAACACCAGTCGGGCCGGGTCCTCCTTTCCCCCGATCCCGAGCGGATGCACCTCCAGGGAGGGCCTCCCCGAGGCAATCGACTCGCAGATCTCGAGCATATGGGCGCCAAGGACGAGGCTTCCCGACGGGTCGAGATGGTACGTGTAGTCCTCCATGAATGAGGTGCCCCCGCCCAGTCCCTCGCCGATCACCTTCATCATCCGCAGGAGTGCGCAGGTTTTCCAGTCCCCCTCGGCGCCAAATCCGTAGCCCTCGGCCATCAGGCGCTGCACTGCCAGGCCCGGAAGCTGGCGGAGCCCGTGCAGGTCCTCGAACGTCGTGGTGAACCCCTTGAAGTTCCCCTTCTGGAGGAAGGCGCGCAGCCCGAGCTCGATCCGCGCGGCCTCCCGCACGCTGGAATGGCGCTTGGCACCCCGGCGCAGCGCCGGGGCCATCGTGTAGCGGTCGGCGTAGTCGGCGCAGAGGCGGTTCACCTCGGCGTCCGAAACGGCGTTCACCTCCTTCACCAGGTCGCCCACAGAGTAGCCGTCGACCTGGTAGCCGAACAGGGTCTCGGCCGACACCTTGTTTCCTTCGGTCACCGCTACCCGGCGCATGTTGTCCCCAAAGCGCGCGAATCTGGCGCCCTGCATGTCCTGCCAGCCCCGTACAACCCTCATCCATGCGCCCAGCCGCTCGATCACCTCGGGGTCCTGCCAGTGGCCGACCACGATCTTCCTGGGCAGGCGCATCCGCGCATGGAGGAAGCCCGCCTCGCGGTCCCCGTGGGCGGCCTGGTTCAGGTTCATGAAATCCATGTCGATTTCCGACCACGGCAGGTCGCGGTTGAACTGCGTGTGAAGATGGGCAAAGGGCTTGCGAAGCAGCGAGAGGCCTCCGATCCACATCCTCGAGGGCGAGAAGGTGTGCATCCAGAGCACCAGGCCCGCGCATTCCGGGCTTTGGTTGGCCTCCAGGCAAAGTGCGCGAACACCCTCGGACGTCGTCAGGAGCGACTTGAAAACGACCTTCATCGGGATCCCCTTTTCCGCGCTGAGCGACCTGGCGATCACCCGAGAATTCTCGGCAACCTGCTTGAGGGGGCCGGGGCCGTAGAGCTCTTGGGAGCCGGTGACCAGCCAGATGACTTGCTTGGGGGATGACTTCATAGGGATTGGGCCTTCAGTCGCCGCGGACGCGGGAGCGAATCTCGAGGAGGGACTTCATCACCTGCGAGAAGTCGGCGGACTTGCGGACACCGCCAAAGCCGTCGTGGAGCGTGCGGTACTGCTGGTAGATCTGGTCGTAGGTTCTCCGGCGCCTTGCGTCGGGCCGGTAGGAGACCTTCCTGAGGCGCGTCATGGCGCGCTGGGCGGCGCCGAAGTCCCTGTGCTCCCCGGCAAGGACGGCGGCGCTCATGGCCGAGCCAAGGGCGCAGGCCTGGTTTGAGCCCGCGACATGCAGCGTGCACCCGGTCACGTCCGCGTAGATCTGCATGAGGAGGGGGTTCTTCTCTGCGATTCCTCCGGCGCACACAATCCTGCGCAGGGGTACCCCGAACTTGCGGATCCGCTCGACGATCATGCGGGCGCCGAACGCGGTTGCCTCGATCAGGGCGCGATAGATCTCGGCCTGGGTGGTGTGGAGCGTGCAGCCGACCAAGAGGCCCGTCAGCCGGGGGTCCACGAGGACGGTCCTGTTGCCATTGTGCCAGTCGAGCGCAAGGAGCCCCGACTCACCGGGCTCGAGCCGGGCCGCCTCGGCGGTCAGTTTCGCGTGGAGGCCCTTGTCGCCGCCGCACACCGTCTCGGTCCACCAGCTGAAGATATCGCCCACCGCCGACTGGCCGGCCTCGATCCCGTAGTAGCCGGGTAGGATAGCGCCGGGCACGATGCCGCATATCCCGGGGATGTCGGCGACCTTCTTCCTCATGGAAACGACGGCGCAGTCGCAGGTCGAGGTGCCGATCACCTTGACCAGGGTGCCCTCCCTCACGCCGCAGGCGATCGCGCCGTAGTGGACGTCGAACTCACCTATCGCTATCGGAATGCCAAGGGGAAGCCCGAGCAGCCTCGACCAGGTCTCGCCCAGCGCTCCGGCGGGAACCGTCGCATCATGGGCGCGCGCGTAAAGCCGGTCCCTGAGGGCCGCCAATTTCGGATCCAGAGCCGAAAGGAACTTCTTGTCGGGCAGGCCTCCCCAGTCGTCGCTGTAGAGGGCCTTGTGCCCCGCCGCGCAGATCCCCCTCTTTACGAGCGCCGGGTCGGAGACGCCCGCCAGGGTGGCGGGGATCCAGTCGGCGAGCTCGACCCACGAGTGGGCCGCCTCGAACACCTCGGGGGCCACGGACAGGCAGTGCCAGATCTTTGACCAGAACCATTCGGAGGAGTAGCGGTTCCCGCACTTGGCGATGTATTCCGGGCGCATCCGCGCCGCGACCTCGGTGATCCGCGCCGCCTCGCGCCAGCTCGTGTGGTCCTTCCAGAGCCAGCACTGGGCCGCCAGGTTGCGGCGCCATTTGGGGCTCATCGCTAGGGGCCGGTTGTGGCGGTCGACCGGTATCGGGCTCGACCCGGTCGTGTCGACGCCGATGCCGACAACCAGGGACGGCCTGAACCCGCGGCTCCGTCGCGCCTGGGCAAGCGCGCCCGAGACGCACTCCTTCATGGCTGCCAGGTAGTCCCCAGGGTGCTGGCGCGCCAGGTGCGCGTCCTTGGGGTCGAGGAGGACGCCCTGCCGGCCGCTCTTGTAGTTCGCAACAAAGCTTCCCAGTTCGGCGCCGTCCTTGCAGCGCACAATGAGCGCTCGCGCCGAGTTTGTGCCGAAGTCAATGCCAAGGGTGTACGCCATAGGGTTTTGGGGGGCGGCCGTGAACCTACATCGCGGGGATGCGGACACGATCCTGTGTTGACTGGACGGTAAAGTGAACCGAAGGTCGCAACACCAGCCGGGCGTTTTCTAGCTTCGCCCCGCAGTCTGCCCCAGGTAACCCCCAAAGCACGCTACCCCCCCTCGCTATGTCTTCGTCTCAGTCCACGCTCACCCCTCTCGACTGGCTCGCGATCGCCATGTACTTCGGTCTCCTCCTGGGTGTCGCAACCTGGGTCGTGCGAAAAAACAAGGACACGGCCGCCGACTACTTCCTGGCCGGACGCAACCTCGGGTGGTGGGTGATCGGCGCTTCGATCTTCGCCTCCAACATCGGCAGCGAGCACATCGTCGGCCTCGCCGGCTCGGGTGCATCGGACGGCGTGGCGCTCGCCCACTATGAGCTCCATGCCTGGTGCCTTCTTGTCCTGGCCTGGGTGTTCGTCCCCTTCTACTCGAGAGCGCTCGTGTTCACGATGCCCGAGTTCCTCGAGCGGCGGTTCAGCTCCGGTTCGCGCTACGTGCTCTCGATCGTCTCGATCATCACCTTCATCGTCTCCAAGATCGCGGTCGGCATCTTTGCCGGCGGCGTCGTCTTTGCGACCCTCCTGCCCGAGGTTCACCTCACGATCGGGGGATCGACGATCAACAGCTTCTGGATCGGCAGCGTTTCCGTGATCCTGCTAACCGGCCTCTACACGCTGCTAGGCGGCATGCGGGCGGTCGTCTACAACGACGCCGTGCAGGTCGTCGTCCTGATCGGCGGCTCGGCGTGCCTCACCTTCTATGGGCTTCACCGGCTCGGGGGCTGGGGAGAGCTCAGGCACTACTGCGGGTCGGAGATGTTCAACCTCTGGAAGCCGATCACGCCCGCCGGTGTCCAGTCGACCTGGGCACCCATCCTCGAGACCAATGCCGCGGGCGGGATCGTGAAGCAGGCCTGGTACTTCAACGACCGTTTCCCCTGGCCCGGCATGCTGATCTGCGCGCCCATCATTGGCCTGTGGTACTGGTGCACCGACCAATACATCGTCCAGCGGGCCCTCGGCGCGCCGAACGAGACCATCGCCCGCCGCGGAAGCATCTTCGCGGCGTTCCTTAAGCTCTTTCCCGTCTACCTCTTCATCATCCCGGGGCTCATCTGCTTCGCCCTCGCCAAGAGCGGGAAGATCCCGGAATTGACCTCAATGGTGGGTGCCGACGGGAAGCCGGTCCCGAGCGAGGCCCAGGCGGCCTTCCCCCTCATGGTCAAGTACCTGCTGCCCCCCGGGCTAAGGGGCGTCGTGGTGGCCGGGCTCCTCTCCGCGCTCATGGGTTCGCTCGCCGGCGTCTTTAACGCCTGCTCGACCCTGTTCACTGTAGACATCTACCAGAAGCTGCGTCCCCTGGCCTCGCAGCACGAACTGGTGAGGATGGGGCGCATTGCCACGGGCGTCATGATCGTGGTCGCCTTGGTCTGGATCCCGGTGATCCAGGGGGCCCACGGGCTCTACGACTACCTGCAGTCCGTGCAGGGCTACCTGGCGCCCCCGATCTTTGTCGTCTTCTTCTTCGGGGTCTTCTGGAAGCGCCTCAACGCCCAGGGCTGCCTCTGGGCCATGGTGGTCGGATTCGCGATCGGCGGGTTCCGCATGGTCGTCGATACGCTCAAGACCATGAAGGTTCCCGGCCTGGAGAACGGGTACGACCACGGCTCGTTCTTCTGGATAGTTAACAGCATCAATTTCCAGTACTTCAGCGTGCTGATCACGGTGGTCTCCGCGGTCGTCATGGTGGTAGTGAGCTACATGACCGCGACGCCCGACTACGTGCGAATGAAGAGCCTCACCTTTGCCACCGCTTCGGCGGAGGACAAGGCGCGGACACGCTCCAGCTGGGAGAAGAAGGACGTGGTGTTCTCGGCCTTCATCATGGCCTGCATCATCGCCGCTTACGTCTACTTCTCGGGCTGAGCCCCACGCCCCTTCACGCCATAGCCCCTAGGACCCCAATTTCATGAAACTCCACGATCTCGCGAGGTTTAGCCTTACCCTTTCCGCGCTCGCGCTCACCGCGGCGCTCGCCCAGGCAAAGGTCGAAAAGCTCCCATTCGGAGTGGCGGCGGGCAAGCCCGTCGAGCTCTACGTCCTCTCCAACGGGTCGGGGATGACGGCGAAGATCATGACCTATGGGGCCACGATCACCGAGTTGGACACCGCCGACCGGAACGGGAAACTGGGCGACGTGGTGCTGGGTTTTGACAGCCTGGAGGGGTATCTCTCAAAAGAGCCCTTCTTCGGCGCCACCGTCGGTCGCGTCGGCAACCGGATCGCGAAGGGCCTTTTTACGCTGAACGGTCACACGTACAGGCTCGCCACCAACGATGGCCCCAACCACCTGCATGGCGGGACCAAGGGCTTTGACAAGAGGGTATGGAGCGCCGAAGTGGTCCCCGGCAGCGTGGCCTCCGTCAAGTTCAGCTACGTGAGCCCCGACGGCGAGGAGGGTTATCCGGGAACCTGCGCGGTCACCGTCACCTTCTCGGTCACCGACGCAAACGAACTTCGGGTCGAGTACACCGTGTCACCGGACAAGGACACCCCCGCAAACGTCACCAACCACAGCTATTTCAACCTGGGTGGGGCGGACCAGGGCGGCATCCTTGACCAGGAGGTGATGCTCAACGCCGATAGTTTTACGCCCGTGGACTCGACCCTGATCCCGACCGGCGAGCTTAAGTCCGTCGCGGGCACCCCGATGGATTTCCGCAAGCCGACGCCGGTTGGGGCGCGGATCCAGCAGGTGGGCGGCAACCCGGTGGGCTACGACCACAATTTTGTTCTCAACCGGTCGGGCGACGGCCTCTCCCTGGTGGCCACCGTCCGCGACCCGAAGACCGGGCGCCAGATGACGGTCTCGAGCACCGAGCCGGGCGTCCAATTCTACAGCGGCAACTTCCTGGACGGCACCCTGACTGGCAAGAAGGGCGTCGCCTACAAGCAGTATTGGGGGCTCTGCCTTGAGACCCAGCATTTTCCCGACTCGGTTAACCATCCGAATTTCCCGTCCTACGTGGTCAAGGCCGGCGAGACCTACCGCTCCACCACGGTCTTTGGCTTCACGGCCAACTAGAGCCGGTCCTGATCGCGTCATCAGGGGTGCTTGAATCGGCCGGGGACCCCGTCGGCCTGCTTGCCGTGGGGCGCTTGTTTCGCCACGCTTGGTTTCCCCATCACCCCTATGAATAAAGGCCCCCGACGTTTCCTCGGGCTCCTCATGGCCTCCGCCATGGCAGCCTTCACACTCACCGCTCACGCCCAGGCCGCGGGGCGGGAGCGCCTGCTGATGGATTTCGGCTGGAAGTTCCACCTGGGAAACGAGTGGGGACCGGGTTACGGCCTCAACAAGGCCGGCGGGGGCTATGGCCCGGCGAGCGTCTCCTTTAGCGATGCCAGCTGGCGGACACTGAACCTGCCGCACGACTGGGCCATTGAGCTGCCCTTCGACAAGACGGCCGACGGGTCCCACGGGTTCCGGGCGATCGGGGAGGGCTTCCCCTCCAACAGCTTGGGCTGGTACCGCAGGACCTTCGACCTTCCCTCCTCCGATGCCGGCAAGCGCCTCTGGCTTGAATTTGACGGGGTCTACAGGGACTGCACGGTCATCGTTAACGGCTGGTTCGTCGGCCACCATGAGGGAGGCTACAACGGCTTCCGGTACGACATCACCGATGTCGCCAACTGCGGCGGCAAGAACGTGGTCTCCGTGCGCGTGGATGCCTCGCAGTTTGAGGGATGGTTCTACGAGGGCGCGGGGATCTACAGACACGTGTGGCTCGTGAAGACCGCGCCCGTGTCGATCGCCCCGGACGGCGTGTTCGTCTACAGCCAGTTCAAGGGCGGCGTGCCGAAGGGCCCCGCTGAGGTGCACCTCCAGACGCAGCTTGCGAACTCGCTCGCAACGCCGGCGCAGGCGACGGTTTCATGGGAGATCCTCTCCCCTACAGGGGAATCGGTGGCGAAAATCACGCAGCCGCAGTTTGTCGGCGCGAAGTCGAGCGCAGAGGCCGCCATGACGGTGGTGGTGCCGCCGCCGCACCTGTGGTCTCCCGAGACCCCGACCCTCTACAAGCTCGTTACCGAGGTCGCAGTCGACGGCAAGGTCGTGGACCGGATGGAGACCGAATTCGGCTTCCGCACATTCGCCTTTGATGCGGACCGGGGCTTCCTGCTGAACGGAGAGCCCTACACGCTTAAGGGCACGTCCAACCACCAGGACCATGCGGGTGTCGGCGCCGCCGTTCCGGATGCGATCCAGTACTTCCGGATCGCGCGGCTGAAGGAAATGGGCTGCAACGCCTACCGCACGACGCACAACCCCCCGACCCCCGAGCTCCTGGATGCGTGCGACCGCCTGGGGATGATCGTGATGGACGAGAACCGGTTGCTCGCCAGCGATGTTAGCCACCTGGCGATGCTTGCCGACCACGTGCGCCGCGATCGCAATCGGGCGTCCGTGGGAATCTGGTCCATCGGAAACGAGGAATTTGACGTCCAGGACACGCAGGCCGGAAAGCGCACGACGGCGACGATGCAGGACCTCGTCAAGCGGCTGGACCCGACCCGGCCCGTCACGTGCAACGCGGCTGTCGGAAACGACTATCCCGGGATCAACGAGGCCATCGAGGTCCGCGGTTGGAGCTACCATGTGGGCAAGGATATGGACGATTACCACAGGGAGCACCCGCAGCAGCCGAACGTCGGGAGCGAGCAGGGGAGCACCGTCACGACACGCGGCATCTATGCCGTCGACAAGGAAAAGGGCTACATGAGCGCCTACGACGACTTTGCGCCCGAGTGGGCCCAGACCGCGGAAGCGTGGCTAACCTACTTTGCCGCGAGGCCCTGGATGTCGGGCGGCTTCGTGTGGACCGGATTCGACTACCGCGGCGAGCCGACCCCCTATGGGTGGCCCTGCATCAACTCCCACTTTGGAATCCTCGACACCTGCGGGTTCCCCAAGGACAACTTCTGGTTCTATCAGGCGGCCTGGACCAACGCGCCGATGGTCCACGTGCTCCCGCACTGGAACTGGCCGGGGAGGGAAGGGCAATTGATCGACGTCCGGGCCCAGAGCAACGCCGAGGAGGTCGAGCTCTACCTGAACGGGCGCAGCCTCGGGCGTCAGGCCATGAAGCGCAATTCCGAGGCCCGGTGGAAGGTGGCCTACGCGCCGGGATCCCTCTCTGCCCTCGCCTACAGGGCCGGCAAGGTGGTGGCGGAGACGAAGGTCGAGACCGTGGGCGATCCCTATGCGATCAAACTCACCGCCGACAGGTCGGCAATCTGGGGGGACCGCCAGGATGCCGCGGTGTACACCGTCGCGGTGACGGACTCGCAGGGACGGGTTTCGCCCGTCGCCTCGAACGGGATCGCCTTCTCGGTCGAGGGTCCGGGCCGGATCATCGGTGTCGGAAATGGTGACCCGAGCTGCCACGAGCCGGATACCTTCGTTGCGACAGCCGCCTCGCGCTCGGTGCCGATCGGCGGCTGGCGCAGCAAGAAAGTGGAAGCCATTGCCGGCGACACGGACCCCGAGCTCCAGCCGGCGTTCGACGACTCGGCGTGGGCCCCGGTCGACGTCAGCTCGGAGACCGGCCCGGTCGCCTCGGGGGAGAAGGCCTTCTACCGCTGCCGCTTCACCGTCGATGCCTCGCAGCTGGCCTCGGCCGCCGTCGAAATCGTCTTTTCAAAGATCCAGGGTGGCCAGGCTGTCTTCGTAAACGGGAAGAAGGTTCTGGGTGGCACCAGTTCGCGAACCTCGACCGTCATCGATGCGAAGAGCCTCCTTCATGCGGGCGAGAACGTCATCGCGGTCGCGGTTCACAACTATGATGCCGACAGCGGTGGGCTTCGCCGGGGGGTGGCGCTCCATCTCCAGGATGAACCCGGCCCGGTCTCCTGGTCGCGCAGTGTTTTCAATGGCCTGGCCCAGGTGATCGTCCAGTCGACGGGCGGGTCCGGGGCCATCACCCTGAGGGCAACTTCCGTGGGCCTCCGGCCGGCGGCGGCCCAGGTCCGGGCCCTTGATGCTGTGGTGCAGCCCAGGGTTCCCTAGGCTGGGGGCAGGACCCTCCACCATGCATCAACTGAGCGCGGTCGAGGCCAGGGTTCTCGGATCCCTGGCCGAGAAGTCCCTGACGACCCCCGATTACTACCCGTTGTCGATCAACGCGCTCACGAACGCCTGCAACCAGACCTCGAGCCGCGACCCTGTGGTCACGTACTCCGAGCAGACGGTTACCCAGGCGCTCGAGTCGCTCAGGGAAAAGAAATTGGCGTTCCTTTTCCAGGGCGCCGACAGCCGCGTGGCGCGCTACGGGCACCGCCTGGTCGAGGCGTTCGGGTTGAGTCGTCCCGAGACCGCCGCCTTGCTGGTCCTCATTCTCCGGGGGCCGCAGACCGTGGGCGAGGTGCGCACCCGCACCGGGCGGATGTGCGAGTTTGCCAGCCTCGAAGAGGCCGAGGCGTGCCTGTCGGGGCTGGCCGCCCGGACCGAGGACCCGCTGGTCCTGAAGCTGCCGCGAAGGTCGGGAATGAAGGAGCAGCGGTACGCGCACCTCCTCTCGGGTCCGGTCGGTGCCGACACCGTTGGCGACCCTTCGGCGCCGCTTGGCGCCGCCCCGCCCGCGGACACCTTGGAGGAGCGCATCCGGTGCCTCGAGGACGAGGCCTCGGCCCTGAGGACGGAGGTTGCCACGCTTTCCCGCGAGCTTGGCGAGCTCCGCAAGTTGCTGGAGTAGGGTTGCGGAGCCGCACCGCGTCCGCCCCCCAACCCGATCCTCGTGACGAACCCAAGTTTTCCCATGCCTATACCCCGTGTGATCCTTGCCCTCCCTGTGGTTCTCTCGCTCTTGACGGTTGCGCGGGCCGTGGGACCGGCGCTTGCCCAACCCTCGACCCTGGTCTCCGCCAGTGACAGCCGGATCGGCTACATGGGCCGCTACGAGGTCACCCAGGAAGGGGCAAAGATGGGCTTTCCCGGGGTCACGTTTCGATTCGCCTACAGGGGCGTGGCACCCAGTTTGCGGCTGACGGGCGACTCCCCCGATTGCTACTTTAACCTGTCCTGCAACGGATGGGACCCGGTCCTTATCCACCTTAAGAAAGGACCCAACCAGATTGCTCTCCCCACCGGCGTTGCCCCGGCAGGGGGATGGGTGATTGAGCTGGTGCGCCGGACTGAGTCCTGGATGGGGACTGCTTCCTTCAACGGCATTGTCGTTCCCCCGGGGTGCGAGATCCTGGAGGCCCCTCCTTTTCCCCAAAGGAAGCTCCTTTTCATCGGGGACTCGCTCACTTGCGGTGAATACGACGAGCGGTTTCCCCCGGAGAACGACTCCACTCCGCGGACGACCAACGCCGTCCGCTCCTACGCCATGGTTCTCGCCCGCTGGCTCAATGCGCAGGTCCACCTGGTGAGCTACGGCGGCAGAGGGATCACCCGGGACTGGGCCGGCAAGACGGACGTGAACACGGTCCCGGTGTTTTTCCAGCGGGCCCTTCCCGACTCAAAGGATTCAACCTGGGATCACGCGCGCTATCAGCCGGATGTCGTGGTTGTAAACGACGGGACCGACTTTGACGGGGGCCCTCTTGACCTCGGGCACCTGACACAGGCATACGCCTCGTTCGTGGAGGACGTGCGCAAAGCCTATCCAAAGGCATACATCCTTTTGACTGAGAGCGGATTTCAATCCGATGGATCCGACGGAAGCTCCCGAGCCCAAAGGGACGCCCTCCTTGGCGTGATCCGGTCGGTTGCCGACGGTCGCCATGCGGCGGGCGATCCCCGAGTGGACATTGTGCGCACCGGGTTTTTCCCGGGAACGCCCACCAACACCCACTTGGTCGCCTTCCAGCAGGAGCAGATCGCGCTCGACCTCCTTGAGCCGATACGTGCCGCTGCCGGATGGAATCCCTAGCCCAGGCAGGCTCAGCCGAGCGCCTGCTCGATATCGGCGACAAGGTCCCGGGTGTCCTCGAGGCCGACCGACATGCGAAGGAGGTCCGGCGGAGTCGCGCTCTGGGCTCCCTCGACGCTCGCACGGTGCTCGACTAGGCTCTCGACGCCCCCGAGCGAGGTCGCGCGCTTCCAAATCCTGAGCTTGCCGATGAAGCGGAGAGCCCCCGGTGCGCCGCCCTTCGCGCGAAGAGACAGCATGCCGCCGTAGCCTCCCTGCATCTGCCGGGACGCGACCGCGTGGCCGGGGAATGACGCAAGCCCGGGGTAGAGGACAGCCTCGAGTGCGCTGTGGCCGCTGAAGTGCTCGGCGATCGAAAGGGCGCTTCTACTCTGGGCGGGCACCCGAACAAAGAGAGTGCGCATCCCCCGCAGGAGGAGCCAGGCCTCGAAGGGCCCCAGGACGGTGCCGGATTGTGACCGCACCAGCTTGATCGCAGCCCAGAGCTCGTTGACGCTGCGCGTGGTCAGGGATCCGGCGATCACGTCGGAGTGCCCGTTAAGGTACTTTGTGGCGGAGTGCATCACCAGGTCGGCCCCAAGCGAGAGCGGCCGCGTGTGGACGGGGGTGGCGAACGTCGAGTCGACCGCCAGGATCGCCCCGGCGCCGTGGGCTAGGGAGGCGAGTGCTGCGATGTCACACACATCCAGGGTGGGGTTTGCCGGCGTTTCCGCCCAGACCAGGCGGGTTACCCCGGGGCGGATCGCGGCGGCAACCTTGGCCGTGTCCGCCATGTCCACGAACTCCACCTGGAGGCCCCAGGTGGTGGCCCACCCGCGAAGCCATCCGCGGAGCGCCCAATAGATCACGTGGGGCACGAGCACGTGGTCGCCCGGCCTTAGCGCCGAGAAAACCGCCGTCGCTGCGCTCATCCCCGAGCTGAAAACGGCGCTTGCGGCCCCGCCCTCCAGGTAGGAGATCAGCGCCTCGGGCTGGTCGTAGTTAGGGTTGTCCGCCCGCGAGTAGAGCCGCCCGGAGACCAGGCGGTTGTCGGGGTCGCGCTCATAGGTTGTCGCGGGCTGGATGGGCGGGACAAAGGCGCCCGTGGACGGGTCTGTGAACCCGAGGGCCTGGGCTGCGGCGGTGGAGGGATGGACCCGGTCGGGAAGGCTCATGGTTTGGTTTCCGGGCCTGCTAGACCCTGATGAACGAGGCGACCGCCGGATCGGACCGGAGCGAAGCAAGGTCCTTTTCCGTAGGCAACGCGGGCTTGTCCCGCTCGCGCCTCACGATGCAGAGGAATCCAAGGGGCTCGGCTCCGGTCGCCTGGAACTGGTGCCAGGTCTGCGGCGGAACGCGGACCAGGTCGTGGAGGGCGAGGTCGATCACCTCACGCTCCACCAGGGCCCGCCCGGATCCGCGGATCACCATCACCGAGTGTGCGTGGTCATGGCGCTCGAGCGTGGAGTGCCCCCCTGGTGCGATTTCAAAATAGCGCAGCTGCGTATCGAAATGGTCCGCGTCGTCAAAAAGCACCTGGCGGGTGATCGACTTGAAGTGGGTCCCCTTCTCCTCCTTGTAGGCGAGGACCGGCACGTCCTCCCACCGGAAGGGATCAGTCTGCGCGATGTGGGTCTTCGGTCTCATGTTCGGTAGGGGAATGCGGCGGCGGCCTCCACGAATTGCCGGCCGCGCTCGGCCAAGGTGGCCGGGTCCGGCGCGTCAAGCAAGCTGCCGCCGACCAGAAGGATCGTATCCTTACCGTAGAAGCCGAGCACCTCGCGCAGGGTCTCCACCTTCATCCCGCCCGCCGGCACAGGAAAGGCCGGCCGGATCGCCCCAGGAGGCGACCGGAGCGCGGCGGCGATGGCACCGCATTCCTCTCGGCTGTAGCTGAAGCGTCCGCCGTAATTGGGATAGATTACCGCATCCGCCCCGAACAGGGGAAACAGGCGCCCGAGGAGGGCGGCCGGGGAGATGCGCTGGGCGCCGCCGAACGCGGGATGGGCCAGGATCGGCATGCCCAGGTCCGAGGCGATGTCCACGAGGAACGGCAATCCGATCAGCATCGGGGAGACCATCACGGCCTTCACGCCTGCTTCGCGGGCGACGCGCACCTGCTCCAGGACGGTCGCCGGGGAACCGGTCAGATTGGGGACATAGAGCGTGGGCCTGCCGGTCTCCTGGGCCGCCTCGTCCGTTGCCCGCAGGCATAGCCTCACGCGCTCGCCAAAAGGCCCGAAGGAATGGTCTGCGTGCCCGTGGTCGTCCTTTACAATGTCGATGCCGCAACGTGCGAGGGCTCCGCAAAGGGAGGCCGTCTCCTGGTTGGTGAGCCCGATCGGCTTGAGGACCGACGCGGTGAGCGCCCTGCCTTGGACTCCGACCAGCTCGCGGATGCCCAAAATGCCGAATCGCGGCCCTCCAAGCATGCTTTCCAGGGCCGGCGTCAGGCGTACGTCCTCAAGGAGGACATCGGGCTGAAGCGAACAGTTGCCGAACAGGACGTTCAGGAGCTGGGCGGGGTCGTCCCCTGTCGCAAGTTCGGGCTGCGCAAGGGTTACCCGAAAATCATCGGGGCCGAGCTTCTCCATCGCGAGCACCTTGCCGACCAGGCGTTCCTTCACAAATGCAGTCCGGAGCGCCGAGCGCGGCAGTTCCACCGTCTGCTCAAGCAGCAGGGCCTCGATCCGCCCATGGAGGGCGTCCTCGCGGGAGCGCACGCGATATACCGCCTCGATGTGTCCGTCGGTCATGTCGGTCCACGCTACACTGAGCTGCTTCTGCCGGAAGCAGAAATGAGGGTTATGACCCAATCTTACTTTGCATTGTTTTTGGGCGCCCCCTATTCCCTGCAAGGTTGTGAGCAACGCCGCAGATCCCCGCAGATTCGGGTTTGAGACACGCATGGTCCACGCCGGTCACATCCCGGATGCCGAGACCGGGGCGAGGGCGGTGCCCATATACCAGACGACATCGTTCGTCTTTGACGACGCCGAGCAGGCCGCCCAGCTCTTCGAGCTCAAGCAGTACGGGAACATCTATTCGAGGATCAGCAATCCGACCACCGCTGTGTTCGAGGAGCGGATGGCGTCCCTGGAGGGTGCCACGGGCGCGCTGGCCACGGCCAGCGGGATGGCCGCCCAGCTGGTCACCTTCCTCACGCTCCTGGTCCCGGGCGACGAGATCGTGGCCTCCTCGCAGCTTTACGGGGGATCGATCACCCAGCTCGTTCACACGCTTAAGAAGTTCTCGATTGGCGTCCGTTTTGTGGACCCCACCAGGATCGAGGACTGGGAGGCGGCTATCACGCCCAAGACCAAGGCCCTCTACGGGGAGACCATCGGCAATCCCCGGGGTGCGGTCCTCGACATAGCCCGCTTAGCCGCCCTTGCGGCCTCCAAGGCGATCCCGCTCATCGTCGACAACACGATGGCGACGCCGGCGCTCTCCAGGCCCATCGAGCACGGGGCGACCCTCGTGGTCCACTCGGCCACCAAATTCATAGGAGGGCACGGGACGACGCTTGGAGGGGTGCTCCTTGACTCGGGCAAGTTCGACTTCAGCCAGTACCCCAGCATCGCGGCCCCCTCGCCGGCCTACCACGACCTCCGGTTCTTCGACACCTTCGGCCACTATGGATTCCTGATGAAGGCCCGGGCGGAGACCCTCCGGGACACGGGAGCATGCCTTTCCCCTTTCAGCGCGTTCCTCTTGATCCAGGGGCTTGAGACGCTCTCCCTTCGCATGGAGCGCCAATCTGCATCGGCCCTCCGGGTCGCAAAATTCCTGGAGGGGCACAAGTCGGTCGCATGGGTCGCGTATGCCGGGTTGCCGAGCCATCCCGACCATGCACTCGCCCAGAAATACCTTCCCCAGGGGGCGGGCGCCGTCTTCTCGTTCGGGCTGAAGGCGGGTTCCCCGGGGGAAAGCCGGGCGGCGGGCCGCAAATTCATCGAGGCCCTTCAGCTCTTCTCCCACCTCGCCAATATCGGCGACGTCAGGAGCCTGGTGATCCATCCGGCCTCGACCACCCACCAGCAGCTCTCCGACGAGGAGCTCGCGAAGGGCGGGGTGACGCCCGAATTGATCCGCCTGTCAATCGGCCTCGAGAACGTGGAGGACCTCATATGGGACCTGGACCAGGCATTGCTTGCGCCGTGACCCTTAACTCGGCGCTGACGCCCGAGCAGCAGAAGAGGTTCCAGGATCCCCTGGTGATCCAGCGCCTGCTGCGCGACACCCGAACGATCGCGGTCGTGGGCCTGTCGACGGACCCGCAGCGCGCAAGCTGGTTTGTCGCCAGCTATCTGAAGAAGGCCGGCTACCGGGTGATCCCGGTGAACCCCAAGGCCGACCGGATACTGGGAGAGACCTGTTATCCGGACCTGGCAAGCATTCCCGGGACTGTCGACATGGTGGATGTTTTTCGTCCTGCCGCCGAGTGCCTGGCTGTGGCCCGGCAGGCCGCGGCCATCGGTGCCAGGTCCCTTTGGCTCCAGCTCAAGCTCGTGAACATCGAGGCAGCGGAGCTGGCCGCGTCGAGCGGAATGGCGGTGGTGATCGACCGCTGCGTCAAGATGGAGCATGGGCGCTATCACGGCGGCCTGCACTTCGCGGGCATGAACACCGAGATCATCTCGGCCCGCCGGCAGCGAAGGGACTAGCGTTTTCTAGAGCCCAGAGCCCATTACCACCTCGCCCTCGTATTCGCGCTAACCGGCGCCGCCGCCTCGTTTGGCGAACCTGTCACCCAGACCACAGTCACCGTCGTGACCACGGAAAACTCGGCTCCTGTCCTCGTTGTGAGGGACGGATTCTCCGAAAGCCATTATCAGGTTATGATCACGCGGAATGGCACGACCAAGGTGATGGCGAGCGCCATGAAGCTCCATAACGGCATCGTGGTAAAGACGGACGGAGTCATCATCGTTCCGGGCAAGATGAACAAATCGTTGCGCTCGGGCGATTGGCTTGCCTTCGACGGCACGCTCACCAGGGGCGACACCGGTAAGGTGGAGAGCCTTCAGCCCGAGGATTGAGCGGATGGGCGGGTGATCCTGCCGCTTTGCGAATGCCAGCGCCCCGGGCGAGGCTAGGGCCCGGGGTTGGTCAGGTCTGTTGCGGGCAATCCTTTCGCCGCCATTGGATCGTTCGGTTTCGAAAAGCCTATTCCAACCCCGTATCTTGTGTTGGCACGGAGGGACGGGTTTCGTTTGGGTTTGCTCCTCGAATGCAGGAAATAAGGGGTGACATGCCCGGCCAATTGGATTTTCGTTTGCGGGTCTCAGGTTTACCCACCCCCACCCGGAATGATGTCCCCTGGAGCCGACGCCGTTGCCCTACGCCGATACCTTGGCGTCAGCGCGGCGCTTGCCGCTTCGGCGCTCTCCGCGCAACCGCTGCCGCCGAAGGCACTCAACTTCATTGATAACCGTTGCGCGGAATGCCACGACGACGTGGATACGAAGGGAGGCCTTGACTTAACTGCCCTCAAATTCGAACCGGCCGACCCCAAGAATTTCGCTTCTTGGGTGAAGGTATTCGACCGGGTGAGCGCAAGCGAGATGCCGCCGAAGAAAAAGCCGCGGCCAGGGGCCGAAGAGCTTGGGGAATTCACCACCGGCCTCTCAGCGGCCCTTACCGCAGCCGAAAGGAAGCGGACGGCGATTGAGGGCCGCTCCACGCTGAGGCGGCTCAATCGGTATGAGTACGAAAACACCGTCCGCGACCTGCTGTGCGCGCCCTGGCTCCAGCTAAAGGACGGTCTTCCCGAGGATGGGGAGTCGTACCGGTTCAACAAGGTTGCGGAGACGCTCGACATGTCCCACGTGCAGTTGGCGAGGTACCTTTCGACCGCCGACCGGGCCCTTAGGCAGGTGATGGCGGGGCAGCCGGACCGGCCGAAGGCGGCAGTAACCCGCTACTACGCGCGGGATCAGGGAAGCTTCACCGAGAAGATGAAGTTTGATGAATTCAACATGCTGCCCGAGCGGGCGACCTTCGCCGTCCTGGGCACTGAGGCGCAGCCGGCCGTCCGGGCGGGCAAGGCCGCCATGACCGTGGGTGCGGACCATCCGGCGGAGCGCGAAAGGGAGGCGGTGGGCGTCGTCGCCAGCAACTACGAGCCGGTGGAGGTGTATTTTGAGAAGTTCACGACGCCGGTCAGCGGAAGGTACCGGCTTCGATTCAAGGCGTATCCCGTCTGGGTCGGTCCGGAGAAGGGCGAGAAGTGGTATATCCCGGATCTGGATCAGGTAAGCGCCGGCAGAAGGTCCGAGCCCATCACCGTCTACTCGGAGACGCCCCCCCGGCAGCTCAGGCGACTTGGAACGTTCGACGTTGTGCCCGATGCAACCGTTAGAGAACTCGACACCTACCTGCTGGCCGGCGAGATCATCCGGCCGGACGCGGCGAGGCTGTTTCGGTCGCGACCTGGCGCCGATCGGTGGCGGAATCCGCTGGCGGAGAAGGATGGGCAGCCAGGCGTCGCGTTTGCCTGGATGGAGGTGGAAGGGCCCATTTACGACCAGTGGCCGAGTGCCTCCCATCGGGTCCTTTTCGGGGACCTGGCCCTGCGGAAGCCAGCCAAGGCCGATGCCGCGGTCGAGGTGGTGTCCAATAACCCTCGCAGGGACGCACGCCGGCTGCTGCGCTCCTTCGTGGAGCGCGCCTATCGCAGGCCGGTCCAAGACGAAGAGGCACTTCGGTTCATGCCTATTGTCGAGAGCTCCCTGAAATCAGGAAGCAGCTTTGCCGATGCGATGATCGCCGGCTATTCGGCGGTCCTTTGCTCGCCCGGTTTCCTGTACCTTGAGGAGCGCCCGGGCAGGCTCGATGACTTCGCTTTAGCGTCACGGCTGTCCTATTTCCTCTGGAACTCGGCGCCCGACGCCGAGCTTAGGGCTCTGGCGGCGCGCGGTCGTCTCCACCGGCCCGATGTCCTGCGCGCCCAGACCAACCGGATGATCGACGACCCCAGGTCCGGGCGCTTCGTCAGCGCATTCCTGGCCTACTGGCTTCAGCTGCGGAGGATAGGCGTGAACTCGCCGGATCCCGACATGTACCCGGACTACTACCTGGACGACCTGCTCACGGAGTCGGCCCAGGACGAGACCCAGTCGTTCTTTGCCGAGTTGCTCCGACTGGACTTGCCCGCCCGCAACATCGTGGACTCGGATTTCGCCATGCTCAATGAGCGCCTCGCCAGCCATTACGGCATCCCCGGCGTCGAGGGAGTCGGTATCCGCCGGGTGCCGCTTCCGGAAACGTGTGTCAGGGGTGGGCTGATGACCCAGGCAAGCGTCCTGAAGGTGACGGCAAACGGCACCACCACGTCGCCCGTCCTAAGGGGCGCGTGGATTATGGAGCGGATCCTTGGGCGCCCGCCGCCACCGCCTCCCCCCAACGTGCCGTCGATCGAGCCCGACACCCGGGGTGCCACCACCATCCGCGAAATCCTTGCCAAGCACAGGAGCCAGGAGAGCTGCGCGACCTGCCACGCGAAGATCGACCCTGCCGGGTTCGCCCTCGAGAACTTCGACGTGATGGGGGGCTGGCGCGAACGCTACCGCGCGCTCGGGGGCCAGGTCGTGCAGGACGGGATAGGGCACAACGGCCAGAAGTTCGCTTTTCATGCGGCGCTCACGGTCGACAGCAGCGGCCAGTTGCCGGATGGCCGCACCTTCAGCGACGTGCGCAGCTTCAAGCGCCTCCTGCTTGCCGACGAGGTTCAGATCGCCCGCAACCTGACCCGCCAGCTTCTCATCTATGCAACCGGATCGCCCGTCCGCTTCGGCGACCGGGCCGAGGTCGAGCGACTGCTTGAACGCGCCGCGGGTCGGCAGTATGGTGTGCGGGAGCTCGTGCACCAGGTGACCGAAAGCAGCCTCTTCCTGAACAAGTAGGATCCCCATCCCCAATGAAGATTCCCTCCGCCGCTCGTTCCTATGCGGGAAGCCATGTAGCGACTGCTTCTGCCCTATCCCGCAGGCAGTTCCTGAAGGGGGTGGGGGTCGTTCTCGCATTGCCGCTCTTGGATGCGATGACCCCCGCGTTTGCCTTCGGCGGGCCGTCCGCGGAGGGTGAGGACAAGCCCCGCCGGATGCTCGCGGTCTGCAACAACCTGGGGCTATTGCCGGGCCAGTTCTTCCCCACCCAGGC
Source organism: uncultured Opitutaceae bacterium (assembly GCA_903890485.1). Lineage (GTDB taxonomy): Bacteria > Verrucomicrobiota > Verrucomicrobiia > Opitutales > Opitutaceae > Palsa-1447. Next base: position 34,118 of record CAITBM010000026.1, read on the forward strand.
CGGCCGCGGCTACGAGCTTTCGCCGTACCTCCAGAACCTGCGGGAGCACCGCGACGACTTCACGGTCGTGAGTGGCGTCTCGCATCCCGATGTCGACGGGGGGCATCCCGCCGACATCTGCTTCCTGACCGCTGCGCCGCATCCGGGGAGCGGCGGCTTCCGCAACACGATCTCGCTCGACCAGTACATCGCCGAGCGCATCGGCTACAGGACCCGGTTCCCTTCGCTCACGCTCGGCGTGAACATTGAGCAGGGTGTCCGCAGCCTTTCGTGGACGGCGTCCGGCGTCCTCATCCCCTGCGAGGAAAAGGCCTCCGATGTCTTTAAACGGCTCTTTGTCCAGGGTACGGCTGCCGAGGTCGACGCGCAGGTGCGCCAGCTCGACCGAGGGCAGAGCATCCTGGACACGGTGGCGGGCCAGGCGAAGGATCTGCAGAGGAGGGTTGGAACCCGCGACCGGGCCCGGTTGGACCAATACTTCACGAGTGTCCGCGACCTGGAGCAGCGTATGCAGCAGGCGCGCGAATGGGAGCACAGGCCCAAGCCTGTAGTGAACATGCCGGTCCCCCTGGATCCCGCCAGCCCCCGGGAGTACATGGACAAGGTGAAGCTCATGTACGACATGGCGCGGCTCGCGTTCGAGACCGATTCCACACGGTCGATCTCGCTCCTGCTCGACAGCGTGAACTCCCCGGCGATCGAATTTGGGGGCGTGAAGACGACCGACGGCTACCACAGCCTCTCCCACCACGCCCATGCGGAGGCGAAGATCGCGCAGCTGAAGGCGATCGACGAGTGGCATATGCGCCTCCTTGCCAACCTCTTCTCCGACCTGAAGGCAGTCCACGAGAACGGGGAGAGCCTCCTTGACCGAACGATGGTTCTCTACGGATCGAATCTCGGGAACGCGGACACCCATGTGACGACCAACCTGCCGACCCTTATCGCGGGCGGGGGTTTCCGGCACGGCCAGCACCTTGCGTTTGATACGGGCCGCAACTACCCGCTCCCGAACTTGTTTGTCTCGATGCTCCAGCGCATGGGAATTGACGAGGGCAACTTTGCTTCGGCTACGGGGCCAATGCGAGGCCTCGAACTAGCCTGAGTGCGGCGCGCGTGCCCAATGGGCTGGAGGATCCAGGGCCGCTCGCCGAACCTCTTTTTCAGCGGGTTTCGGTGGCCGGCTATTGAACTGCTCAAGGCGGGCATCGATTCGGTGGTGCAGGGGCAAGGCCCGCACCTGCATTGCTTATTTGCTTCCGCATCGGATCCCAGCCGCGCCAAAGCTCGACACCCTGGGTCCGAATCACCAAGAGAAAGTTCATGTTCGTCCACCTGTTGCACGTGCCACGGGCGCCCGTTTCCCATTTTGTGGAAAACATGTGGCTTGTCCGGGGCCAGGTGACGAATCCGGTCAGGCAGATGCTGCTGCCCGACGGTGCGCTGGTCGTGATTTTCAATCTCGGTGAGCCGCAGAAGCTTTGCGAGCGGTCCGACTTACGGCGGCACGCGATATTTCGGGCGAGTTGGGTCTCGGGTCTGCAGCCGCAGGCCATTGTGATCGAGCAGGCGGGGAGTTACCACTTGGCCGGCATCCGTTTCCGACCAGGCGGAGCTTCCCCGCTGTTTCGTTTTTCAATTGCTGAGCTGACCGGCCGGGTGGTGGAATTGGAGGACATCTGGGGCCGCGAGGCTTCAACAGTGCGCCAACAACTGGGTTCCGCAGTCGACGAGCGGGCGCGGTTGGTCTGTCTCGAAGAATGGCTGGCTCGGCGGGTGAAGGCAGGGGCCGCACCGGACCCGCGAATTGGCTTTGCAGCCCGGATGTTGCAAAGCGGTGGAATGGGAGTTGGCCGGCTCGCCAAGGAGACGAACCTCAGCCACAAGCACTTTGTTCACGAGTTTCAACGCCAGGTCGGATTTACCCCCAAATATTTCGGCCGGGTCCAGCGGCTACAGCGCACGATTGCCCTGGTCGGCCAACGGAGCCGGGTCGACTGGCCGCAGGTAGCTCTCACAGGCGGATTCTACGACCAGGCCCACCTGATCAACGAACTTCGCCGCCTGATAGGCATTTCGCCCACCGAATACCTCGCGCGCCGGTCCCCCTATCCCGGCTACCTGAACGTGGCGTGACCGTGCTTCGAGGTAAGATTTTTCCAATACGGTTTTGCGCCCTTGGTGTATGCTTGGGATCACTCTGTTAACCATGCTCACACAGCTTTACCCTCTTGTGCCCGGCGTCGCGAGGTTGGAGCTGGTCAGATTGTGGAATCCCCGGATCCCGGACGAGGTCCTGGCCTTTCGGGTGTCCGCGAACGCTCGCCCGCCCGCTGAGGTCCGTTGGGGCGCCGTCGTACTGGCCCACGTGCTGAAGGTGGAACAACGTCCGCTCTCTAGCCCAGAAACCTCTATATGAAAAAACTGCTCCTCTTCACCGTCCCTTTCCTCGTTGTCACCTTGCATGCCGCTGAAGGGAAACCTCCAGCGACCGAATCTCCGTTGGCCCCGCTTTCTTTTCTGGTGGACGGTGTTTGGGTGGGCGACGTGCCAGTGCCGAAAGACCAGCCGCCCCTGAAACTTGAGGCTCGGTTCGCTTGGACCGAGAACAAGCAGGGCGTGCGATTCGAATCAGCGTTTGTCCGCGGGGAAAAACGCGCGCCTTACACGAACGGCCTGTATGCGTGGGACGGAGCCAAGGCGAAGCTGGTGATCTTCTACGTGAACAATGACGGTGACCTAACGGAAGGAGCGATCACCCAGGAAAAAGGGGCGCTCTTGAACAACCTCACGGTGACCGAGTCGAGCGGCAAGTCCTACCCCGTGCTCGTACGCCTGACGAGAGCCGGTGACGATGTGTTCACAAACGAGATCTTCCTGCAGAAGGACGGGACTTGGGCGCCGTTTGTAACGGTGCGCTACGAGCGGCGAAAGTGAAGGGCGATAGGCTGGCCTCGTCATCAAGCTGTTGGGGTCAGTGGAAACTGCCCCAACAGGCACCAGGTTCGCCCTTCTGTCGGGATATAACCGCTCTTCCCCTTAACCGGCTAATGGGGAAGGCTTCGAGCGGATTTATCGAGACGATTTCGGCCTCGCAGAACTAACGGTATTCCTCGCCGTTCTGGGCGTTGATGATCTTGAAGTTCTCGATGTGGTAGTTCGGGTCCGCGCGGAACGCGAGCTGCACGCCGTAGGTCTTTTCCATCCGGACCAACAGGCCGGCGTCCTCGCTCCGGAGGCGCTCGAGCACCGAGGGGTGCACGAGCACGCGCAGCGAGTAGCTCTTTCCGTCCTTGCGGGCCTGGAGCCTGCGGGCCACCGACGAGAGGCGCCTCTGGAGCTCCACAGACATCGTCGTGTCGCTTTTCACGATGCCGCGGCCCCGGCAGTACGGGCAGTCGGTGTAGAGGTTGGAGGAGAGGCTCTCCTGCTGGCGCTGGCGGGTCATCTGCATGATCCCGAGCTGGGAGATCGGCAGGATGTGGTTCTTCGCCTTGTCGCCCGCCATGAGCTCCACCATCTTCTCGTAGACGGCGTTCCGGTGGCGCCTTTCCTTCATGTCGATGAAGTCGAGGATGATCAGGCCGCCCAGGTTTCGCAGCTTGATCTGGCGCGCTGCCTCCTGTGCGGCCTCCAGGTTGACCGCATAGAGCGTGTTCTTCTCCTCGCCGGAGCGGTTCTTGTGCGAGCCCGTGTTCACGTCGATCGCGATCAGGGCCTCGGTCTCGTCGATCACGATCTCGCCGCCGGAGGGCAGCGGCACCTTGCGCTGGCCGGTCTGCTCGATCTGCCGCTCGATGTTGAAGCGCTCGAAGATCGGGATGCTGTCGGTGTAGAAGGCGATCTTCGAGCGCGAGCGCTTCGAGATCAGCCCCACAAGGTCATGGGTCCGGTCGTAGTCGGCCTTGTTGTCGATCAGGACCCTGTCCACGTCCTCCGTCAGGAAGTCGCGCACGGTGCGCTCCACCAGATCTGGCTCCATGTAGAGGTTACAGGGGGAGCGGTCGGACTGCATCTTGCGCGTGATCTCCTCCCACTTCTTCAGGAGGAGGTGCAGGTCGCGGACAAAGTACCTGGGCTTCTTGCCCTCGCCGGCCGTGCGCACGATGACCCCCATGCCCTCGGGGATCGTGAGCTCGTTGATCAGCTGCTTCAGGCGCTTGCGCTCCTGGATGTCCTCGATCTTGCGCGAAATTCCGCAGCCGTCGCTGTAGGGCGTGAGGATCAGGTAGCGCCCGGGGATCGAGAGGTTCGTCGTCGTGCGGGGTCCCTTGGTGCCGATCGGCCCCTTGGTGACCTGGATCACGATGTCGGAGCCCGGGGGGTAGAGGCCCGGGATGTCCTTCACGGTAACCTCGCCCTTCGGGGCGCTGTCCCGTTTCTTGTTCACGCGTACGACCTCGACCGAGGAGTCGGCGGCGGCGGGAAGCATGTCCCAGTAGTGCAGGAAGGCGTTCTTCGCGTAGCCGATGTCCACAAACGCGGCCTTCAGGCCCGGGTCCAGGTTCTTGATGCGGCCCTTGTAGATGCCTCCGACCATGCGGTCGTCGGACTCGCGCTCGATCTCGTACTTCTCGAGGCGGCCGTCCACCAGGAGGGCGACGCGCTTCTCCAGGGGCTCCGAATTGATGATGAGTTCGCGGTACGAACCCTTCTCCTTCTTGAATGCTGCCAGGATCTTCTGCAGGAGCGGCCTCTGCTGGGCGCGCTCCGCGGCTCCGGCCTTTAGCTCGTTGGGGCTAACCGAGGCGACTTCGCGCTGGATCGGGGGGCTCGAAAGCTCGGAATCATACTTCTGGGCGACGTCCGGGTTGGCGTCGGCGTTGGGCTGGGATGTTTCGCTCATTGGGGCCTCTGTCTTGGTTGGTATCGGGGCCTCCTCGGGCGCGGGTTGCGGCGCAGGAAATTCCGGCAGAACGGTCGTTATCGCGGGTCGGACGCATGGTTATGCGAAATCCTTCCGGAAGCGATAGACGCTCTGGACCAGTCCTTGCAACAAGCAGCAACTGAGCACGAAGGTGCCACCGTAGCTTATAAAGGGAAGCGGTATGCCCGTTATGGGCACGAGCCCGATGGTCATGGCGATGTTAACGAACACATGCACCATGAACAGCACGGTCACGCCTAAGGCGAGGAGCGTGCCGAACCGGTCCCGTGAGAGACCGGCGATGCGGATGCCGTTGAACAGCAACAGACCAAACAGGCTGAGAACCGTAATGCTTCCCAGAAATCCTTTTTCCTCGGCGATGACCGAGAAGATAAAATCATTGTGCGCCACCGACCTCGGCAGGTAGCCGAGCCGGGCCTGCGTTCCTTCGGTCCAGCCCTTGCCGGAGAGGCCGCCGCTGCCGACCGAGATGAGCGACTGGCGCTGGTTCCAGCCGATCCCCATGGGGTCGATCTTGTCCGGATCGATGAACGAAAGGATGCGGTTGCGCTGGTAGTCGTGGAGCGGCACCCAGCTGTGCTTCTCATAGAGCCCGCGGTCGGCCTGGAGCGAGTACCCATGGGACTCCATGAAGTCCATGTAACGCCATGTGTCCCAAGCAACTAGGCCTGTCAGGAGGAGGAACGCCGCCAGAGCTCCGGCGAAGAAACGCCCGGAGAGCCGCGAAACGTAGAGCATGGAAAACACCATCGGCGGAAGAACAATCGCGGACTTCAAGTCCGGTTGTTTCAGAATCAAGAGCATGGGGGTACCCACGGCAAGGGCCAATTTCCCGAGGACCCCAAGGGACTGCTTCACTGTTCCTATCTCGCTGCGTACCAGCAAGCTGGCTGTTATTAGGAGGACCGCCACGATCGCCAGATCCGACGGCTGGAATGACACCGGCCCCAGCTTTATCCACCGCTTGGAGCCGTACACCTCGCTGCCGATCCCAGGCACGAGGACAAGGACAAGGGGAATGAGGCAAAACGCGTAGATCCAATGGGCTACGCCAAGCCAGAACTGGTAGTCGATCAGGGAAACGGTGACATAGACCGCGGCCCCAAGGAGAAGCCAGACCATCTGGACCCACCAGCCGTGGCCCTGGACCGGGAGCTGGGCGGAGTAGATGAAGGCGATCCCGAAGGTCCCCAAGCCCGCCATTGCAATCGGCGACCAGTGATCCCACCGTTCGCGGGTGGATGTATTAAAAAGACTGAAGGAATCGACAGGTAAGCGTAAGTTCACCGGGCAACCGATTCAGAACCCAACGAAGCACCGTTTGCAACTGGCCATTCGCCCGACGCAGTCGAACTACAACGCTTTTCGGGTAAAGCCGGGTCGCTAGGCCCCTAGGGGCCTTCCTGGGCGCTGGAGCTGGCAAGGCCGGCCGCGGACCAGAAGACGAGGGCGGCCATGGGGGACTCAAGGACCACGCCCACGCAGGCGCTGATCCAGTACACGCAGACGATGCACGCGAGCCCGATTCCGTCGGGTTCCCCCTTCCTGAAGAGGCGCCATACCATGCGCGCGAGCCCCGCCGAGACCGTCAACCAGGCAAAGAGGCCGACAAAGCCCGTCCTGCCGAACAGGGTAACGATAAGGCTGTGCGGGCTTCGGGCGGCAAACGACTCGTCCGTCAACAGGTCGTAGTCGGCTAGAAAGCGGGAGGCCAGGTCGCTGCCGAAGCCCAATCCAAAGACGGGGTTCTTCTCCAGGGTCTCCCCGATCACGTCCCGCCACCAGATGGTTCGGAATCGGTTGTTGTCCCCGGGGTCGCCGCTGTCGCCGTTGATGTAGGATCCCTTTCCGGCAGGGTCGAATATGGACACGGCATGCTCGAAGGCGGAGTAGGGGGCGGAGGTCTTCAGGTCCTTGCCGGTGATGGCATACCTGCAACGGTGCTAAGAATAGATAGGGAAATAATGACGCAAAAGGGAGGTCTTCGCGTCCCTTGTTTGGTGGCATATTATTTTGTATCGAGCGATTCCGTGGTGGCAACGAATTGGGAGCGCATGGTCCACGACGGATGGAATAGGGTATTCCATGGACAAGCCGACCGTTGGGCCTATGTGCTTCTGCAAACTGGAGCTCAGGATGGCGATAATTCAGCTATCAATCGTATCCAAGGAGTGTTGGATGCAACGGTTCCGGTTTTCCAAAAACCGGCCCCAAATTTCGCAGCTACCCTGAAGCATGAAGATCGTACCTCCCAGGATGATTTCATTCACTGATCCCCATCTCGGACCCCACAGGAATCGCAATGGAAATGACCAGTTAGGGAGGGATTGTTGAGCCGTGAACATCAGCTCGCGAAACACCGTCTTGATCCTGGGCGGCCTCGGCTTGTGGGCCATCGCCGCGTGGATAAACCTATATTGGTTCAGCATTCCGTGGATGGATACGTGGTGCTACCTGTACCGGCCATGTCATCTGGACCGTGGGTCTAGTCGCCTCGGCATTTTATTTGTCGCAGGTTGTGCGCCGCACGCAACGGGCGGATCGCGTGACTTTCTATGGAGCCTCTATCGTCTGCATCTGTTTCGTGGTGCAGCAGAAGTTCCACAACGTTCTTTATATTAGCGTCTATTTCCCTGCTGTTTGTGTACTGGTTTCGTTATTCCTGTTCCAGACGATTGATAAGGCTAGCCCATCGCATTTGGCCGGACGTTTGAGGGTTTTAGTGGTCGTGTTCATCGGACTGCACGGTCTTTTCTGGGGAACCCGTACCTACAGTTGGATAAAATGCGGAATGCCCAATGTTCGGAAAGAGATTCTTGAGATAACCAATACCCTGCCCAGCGCGCGCCGTATTCTAGTTCCCGTAGTTTTTTGGGAGTCTGCGATTGGACGCCCCACCGCTTTTGCCATGAACACTCTTCCGAATACTGCTTCAAACCAGAGACGTACGGCATACGAGGCCTCGGTTTATGCTGATTTGATTAAAGGGGATTTGGTCGTGTTCGACCGGTTTCAGCCCTATCAGCCCCTATATCCACTGCCCCATGATTCGTGGATTTTGCTGAAGTCCTATAAACATATCCTGCCGGGTCGGCATCAATGGGGTTATGACCTAACAGTCTGGCAGAAAATATGATGCGGTCGGTCTTTCATTTGACTGCTTGCAGTCAATGGCGTCAGTCAAAGCTCAAAAATGAAACCCATTTGCGTATTGAATCTATCGATTATCTTGGTCCGCAAAGAGTCTTGAGGTTCGTCCGTCGGGCCCCATCCTCTGAAAACCCAACATTTGGCCTTAGAAACCGTAGCCGAAACCACATCAAGCCTGTCAGGCGGATTCAATGACGCGGCCTTCCCAGTCTCCCTTCTTTTGGGTGCGCTGGCGGGATTCCTCGTTGTTTGGTTCGTAACCCGTTACACGCGAAGGGCTGCGCACGAGCAGGCCAGCGAGCTGATCGAGGTGGCCCGGCGCGAGGCGGCGGTGGCTGCGGGCGAGGTGCACCAGAAGGCCGAGTCCGAGATCCAGGAGAAGCGCGCCGAGTTGAACCGCGAGTTCGACCGCCGCGAGATCGAGTCGGATGTCCGGCTCCGGGAAATCAAGGCCCACGAGGAGTCGCTCGCCCTCCTCGACTTCCAGCTTGAGCAGCGCCAGGAGCGCCTGAACCGGGAGAATTCGGCCATCCGCTCGGCCCGGGACGCGATCCGTGACCTTTCCAAGAACGTGCGCAAGCGCCTGGAGGGCGTGTCGCAGATGGACGGCGAGGAGGTGAGGAAGCAGCTTCGCGAGGAGGTGCTCCTGGAGTGTCAGGACGAGCTCCGGGCCCTGCGCCGCGACATGCTGGAGAAGAGCGAGCAGGAGCTCCAGACTCAGTCGCGCCGCATCCTGATCGCCTCGATGCAGCGCCTCGCGAGCAAGCCGAACACCGACCTCACGGCCTCGCTGGTCCACCTGCCGAGCGAGGACATGAAGGGAAGGCTGATCGGGCGCGAGGGCCGCAACATCAAGTCCTTCGAGGCGGCGACCGGCGTCACGCTCCTGATCGACGAGTCCCCGCAGCTGGTCCTCCTCTCCTCCTTTGACCCGGTGCGCCGCGAGATCGCCCGCAACGCGCTGGAGGCCCTGGTGAAGGACGGGCGCATCCACCCGGCGAGCATCGAGGAGTACGTGAAGCGCGCGCAGGACGAGATCGACCTGGCGACCACCCAGGCCGGCGAGGACGCGGTCAACAAGCTGAACGTGAACGGGCTCCACCCGGAGATCATCAAGCTCCTCGGCAAGCTCCGGTACCGCTTCTCGTACAACCAGAACGTCCTCGACCATTCGGTGGAGACGGCCTTCCTCGCCTCCCTGATCGCAAGCGAGATCGGGCTGGACCCGAACCTGGCCAAGCGGGCCGGCCTCCTGCACGACATCGGCAAGGCCGTTTCCGGCGAGATGGAGGGCAGCCACGCCGGGATCGGGGCCGAGTTCATCAAGCGCCACGGGGAGACGCCGATCGTCGTGAACGCGGTGGCGGCGCACCACGAGGAGGTGAAGCCGGAGACCATTTACGCCGGGCTCGTCATCCTTGCGGACACCATCTCGGCAACCCGGCCGGGCGCACGCGCAGAGTCGATGGAAAGCTACATCCAGCGGCTCAAGCGGCTCGAGGAGCTCGCGATGTCGATCGAGGGCGTCCAGCAGGCCTTTGCGATCCAGGCCGGCCGCGAGATCCGGGCCGTCGTTTCGCCGCAGGGGGTGAGCGATGACCGCGCCCGCGACATCGCCAAGGAGCTGCGCACCAGGATCGAGGCCGAGCTCCAGTACCCGAGCACGATCAAGATAACGGTGATCCGGGAGTCTCGGTACACCGAGACGGCCACCTAGAGGTTTCGAACCATGGAAGCACACCTGATCGAAGTCCTCGCAATGCTGGTCAGGTGGCTCCACGTGATCGCCGGCATCTGCTGGATCGGCTCGTCCTTCTACTTCGTCTGGCTCGACCACAGCCTGGACGCGCCTCCACCCGAGTCCGACGAGGCCAAGAAGGGCGTCTCGGGCGAGCTCTGGGCTGTCCACGGGGGCGGATTCTACAACCCGCAGAAGTACGCGGTGGCCCCGGCCAAGCTCCCCGAGAAGCTCCACTGGTTCATGTGGGAGGCCTACACGACCTGGCTCTCCGGGACCGCGCTCCTGGTCCTGGTCTACTGGTTGAACGCCCAGTCGATGATGGTGGACCCCTCGTTGCTGGCGCTCACCACCCACCAGGCGATCGCGATCGGCCTGGGGAGCATGGTGGTGTCCTGGTTCGTCTACGACCTCCTCTGCCGCTCGCCGCTGGGACGCCATGACGGCGTCGTCGCGGTCGTGGTTGCCGCGCTCCTGACCCTCTTAGCTTGGGAACTCACCCGGCTCCTCGGCGGCAGGGCGGCGTTCATCCACGTCGGCGCCTCGATCGGCACGATCATGGCCGCGAACGTCTTCTTCCTGATCATCCCCGGACAGAGGCGGATGGTGGCCGCGATGCGCGCCGGCAAGAAGCCGAACCCGCAGGACGGGATCCGCGGCAAGCAGCGGAGTGTCCACAACAACTATTTCACGCTGCCGGTCGTGTTCATCATGATCAGCAACCACTACGCGGCGACCTACAGCCACCCGCAGGCCTGGGCCGTCCTGGCGCTGATCTGCGCGGCCGGTGTCCTGATCCGCCACTACTTCAACCGCGAGCACAAGGGAGCCCATCCCTGGGGCTACTTGGTGGCGGGCGGGGCGCTGATCGCGGTCGTGGCCGTGTGGACCGCTCCCCACGTCCAGGCGCTTCCCCCGGTCAGTGGCCCCGTCACCTTCAACCGGGTGCGGACGATCGTCGGCCAGAGATGCGTGGCCTGCCACTCGCAGACACCGACCTTCACGGGCATAACCCAGCCCCCGGCCGGCGTCATCCTCACGAGCCCGGCGGGCATCGTCCAGAACGCCCAGCGGATCTACCAGCAGGTGGTCGTGACGCGCATCATGCCGCTCGGCAACGCGACCCAGATCACCGACGAGGAACGCGCCGTGATCGCCGCCTGGGTGACCGCTGGGGCTCCCGCCAACTAGGCCGCCAGAGCCTTCAGCACCTCTGCGTGCAGCCCGGCGTTCGCGCTGGCGAGGATTGAGTCGGCAGGGTAGGCGGGACCGCCCTTCGCGTCGGTGATGACGCCGCCTGCCCCGCGGACGACCGGGACCAGGGCGGCAATGTCCCAGAGGTGCATCAGGGGGTCGTACATGACGTCGGCCTTTCCCGTGGCGAGCAGCAGGTAGCCGTAGCAGTCGCCCCAGGACCGGGCGACACGGGCCCGCTCCATGACCCCCGTGAAGCCCCGGCAGGCCGGCATCCTGGAAACGACGGCCGGATCGCTCGTCAGCACCGTGGCGGCCTCGATCCCGGCCACCGAGCGGGTCCTCACGGGCTTACGATTGAGGGTGGTCGTGTGGTTGTCCCCGATCAGGAGCTGGCCGAGAATCGGCTGGTGGATGCACCCCAAGACCGGCTGTCCCTCGTGCAGGAGCCCGATCAGGGTCCCAAACAGGGGCACCCCGGCGACGAAGGACTTGGTCCCGTCGATCGGGTCCAGGACCCACACGAATTCTGCGTCGGGACGCTCGGAGCCAAACTCCTCGCCCACGATGCCATGCCCGGGGAAGCGCTTGTGGATCAGCCCGCGCATGATCTCCTCGGCGCCGCGGTCGGCTGCGGTCACGGGGGACTGGTCCGCCTTGATCTCCACGGCGACGTCCGGCCTTCCGAAGAACGGCTGGATGAAATGGCCGCTGAGCGTGGCCAGCTCGACCATGAATTCGCGTAGGGGATCGAGGTTCACGGGTACCGTTGAATCCGCGAATGGAGCTAAAGACACGAAAAATTGAGCTCGGAGCCGGCTGAAAATCCGGGAACATGGTGCATGCCCTGGACCGAACAGCAGGTGTTTTTCATCGATTTTGAGGGGAGCACGGCCTCGGGCGTCCTGGAGTACGGGGTCGTGACCTTGCTCGGCGGGAAGGTCGTGGCGGCGGCGACCCGGCTTTGCGGCCCGACGGGGCGCATCCGCCCGGAGGACTCGGCGATCCATGGACTGGACTCGGAGCTGCTCGCCCAGAGGGAGCCGTTCTCGGCCGACTGGGAGCTCTTCGCCCGTTACCGCGAGAACGGGCCCCTGGCCGCGCACTATGCGGGTGCCGAGGGATCGCTCCTAAGGGCAACCTGGCCCTATCCCCGCAACTCGCCCGATTTCGCCCGTCCCGGCGGGCGCGTGATCGAATGGGGCCCCTGGATCGACACGGCCCGGATCTACGCCCAGCTCTACCCGCGGCTCGAGTCGGCGCGCCTGGAGGCCCTGGTCGTTGGGAGCGGGCTCCAGCGCCAGCTCGACAAGCTGGCGGCGGCGCATTGCCCGGCCGGGCGCCGGTCCTACCACTGCGCGCTCTATGACGCCCTTGCCGGGTCGCTCCTGCTTACCTCGCTCGCGAACGACCCGAAGCTTGCCTCGCTCTCCGTCATGCAGCTCCTGGCGCTCAGCACCCTCGACCCGAAGAAGCGGGAGTCGATCGTGCAGCGGGAGCTCTTCTAGGCCGGGGGGTACTTCAACAGGCCCATTTTCTGGGCGGCCACCTTCGCCACGAACCTCGCGTTGCCGATGACATAGCGGCCCGAGAGGCGCCTCGGCTCGGTGCAGAGCCTGAAGAACCATTCCAGTCCGGACCGCTGCATCCAGCGGGGTGCCTGGGGCAGCCTTCCGGAATGGAAGTCGAAGGCGGCGCCGATCCCGATCAAAAGTCCTGTGTCGAGGGTCGAGCCGGCTCCCGCCATGAACCGCTCCTGCTTGGGGGTGCCCAGGCCCACCCAGATGATGTCGGGCCGGGCCTCCCTGACCTCCTCCTGGAGGGAGACGAGCTCCAAGTGATCGAGCTCCCCGAATCCGGGGGTGTGGCAGCCCGCGACGACAAGCCCGGGAAAGCGGGACGATAGCCTGGCGGCCAATTCCTGGGCGACCCCGGGCTTTCCGCCGTAGAAGAAGTGGCGCAGGCCCATCGGCCGGCCCCGGTCGCAGACGGTGAGCAGGAGGTCGGGGCCGTAGACCCTCTCGACCCCCTTGGGCCCGAGCCACACGACCGGCATGCCGTCCGGGGTCGAAAGCCAGGACCCGTTGAAGGCCGTGCGCAGGCCCGGGTCGCGGCTGGCCAGTTCGAGGCCATGGGCCGTGCACAGGCAGAGGTAACCGGCCTTTAGCTGGCCCCTGGCGCCAAGGATCAGGTCGACGGCCTGGTCGAAGGCCAGAGCCGACACCCCCACGCCGAGCACGTTGTAGCGCGGCACGGGGGGAGGGGTCATGCCGCGAACCTTGCCTGAAGAGCCGCCAGCCGGCAATCCGCGAGCGAGCCGACCTTCAGGTCCACGTGGGCGAAGTCGTGGTGGCTTGTGGAGGCGTTGGGCACGGCCACCACCCACATCCCCGCGCGCTTGGCGGCCAGGGTCCCGGTGTGGGAGTCCTCGAAGGCCACGGCCTCGTGGGGCCTTAGGCCAAACTCGTTCAAGACCAGCCGGTAGAGGTCCGGCTCCGGCTTGGGGCTCGCCACGTCCTCCCGGCAGGCGATCAAGTCAAAGAGGTCCAGGAGGCCCAGGCGCCCGAGGTGGCCCTCCACATGGGGGTGGCGGGAGTTGGAGGCGAGCCCCAGCCTCAGGCCCGCGTCCTCGGCCTCGCCCACCAGGTCAAGGAAACCGGGGAGCACCTTCTGGGACTGGTCCCGGGCCCGGTTGAACGCCCGCCGCTCCTCGTCAAGGCGGGCGCGGTCGGCCCCCGGCCCAAACCCCCTCCACGGGTCGAAGGCGTAGTCGGCGTGCCCGACCGAGCGGATGAAGGCCGGCCGGTCAAAGGCGATGCCGTGGGCGCCGTGGACGTCCTGGTAGGCGTCGATGGCCGCGGTCTCGGTGTCGAGGATCAGACCGTCAAAGTCGAAGATGAGGGCGCGCAGCATGGGCAGTGTCGCCCGTGACTTTTTCGTTGCGCCAGGGGCCTTGCAAGCGTTGACCGTCTCCCACACGACGATGCCCAAACGACTCCTCCTAGCCCTCCTCCTCGCCGTCGCCGTCAAGGCCCGGGCCGAGGAATCCTTCACGAAGGGCCTCTCGCCCGATGACTTCCAGGCCGCGGGCCTCTCGAAGCTCACGCCCGACGAACTCGCAAGGCTCGACCTCCTGGTCAGGGGCAAGCAGGCCGGGGCGGTCGCCAAGGCCACCGAGGAGACCAAGAAGGCGGTCACCCTGACGGTGCGCGAGGAGGAGCGGGCGGCCGCCAAGAAGGAGGCCGCCAAGGCGAGCTTCATCGACAAGTTCAAGGTCGTCCTGAAGCCCGGCACCGAGGTGGACTACACAACCCTCGATGCGACGCTGCCGGCCGGCTACAGCGGGTGGGAGAAGGGCACGGTCCTCACGCTCACCAACGGGCAGCAATGGACCTGCGTCCAGGACGGCGGCGACTACGAAACGCCGACCGGCAAGCCCGTGAACGTCCGGATCGTTCCCGGCTCAATGGGCAGCTTCTTCATGGAGATCGAGCACGGGGGCCGCGTGCGCGTCAAATTCCGGGGGAACGTGAACCTCCCCCCGGACGCGCACTAGGCCTGAGGCTCCGGCTGGTCGGCCGGAAGGGCGTTCTCCTCCTCGGTTTCCACGATGCGGGCGATCGTGAGCAATTTGTCGCCCTCGGCGAGCGTGAGGAGCTTAACGCCCTTCGCCCCGCGGCCCGTCTCGCGGATCTCGTCGACGCGGGTGCGGATGCTCTGGCCCTTGGCCGTGAGCAGCATCACCTCGCTGCCGTCCCGGACGCTCAGGGCGCCCGCCACGTTGACCGAGCCGTCCTCGGGCAGGTCGATCGCGATCACGCCGGTCCCGCCGCGGCTGATCAGGCGGTAGTCCTCGAAGGGCGTCCGCTTGCCGATGCCGTCCTCGCGCGCGATCAGGAGACGGTTCACCGGGTCGCAAACCTCGATCACCTTGACGTAGTCCCCGTCGATCTTGAAGCGCATGCCGGTGACCCCCACGGTGTCCCGGCCCTGGTCGCGCAGGTCGTCCTCGTTGAAGCGAACGGCCTGGCCCTTGTAGGAGACCAGCACGATCTCGTTCTGGCCCGACGTGAGGACGCAGCCCACCAGGGTGTCGCCCTCCTCGAGCTTGATCCCGCGAAGGCCGCCCTCGCGGCTCGCGTTCGTGTAGTCGGAGAGGTTTGTCTTCTTCGTGACCCCCGCCTTGGTCGCCATCACGACGTGCAGCGTGCCCTCGAAGTCCTTCACGCAGAGCATGGCGGCGATCTTCTCGCCCTCGGCGAGCCGGAGGAAGCTCGAGACCGACTTGCCCTTTGAGGCCCGGGTGCCCTCCGGCACGTCGTAGACCTTCTTCGCGTGGCACTGGCCCGTGTTCGTGAAGAACAGGATGAAGTCATGCGTGCTCGCCGTGAAGAGGTGCTCGACGAAATCCTCGTCGTAGGTCTCGGTCCCGATGATGCCCTTGCCGCCGCGCTTCTGCGAGCGGTAGTCGGCGACGCGCGTGCGCTTGATGAAGCCCAGGTGCGAGACGGTGATCACGCAGCCCTCGTTCGGGATCACGTCCTCCATCCGGAACTCCCCGGCGGCGGCGATGATCTCGGTGCGCCTCGGGGAGAGGTACTTGGCCCTCATCTCGAGGAGCTCGCTCTTGATGAGCGCCAGGAGCTTGGCCTCGCTCTCCAGGATCCCGCGGAGCTCCTCAATGAGCTTCATGAGCCCCAGGTACTCGGCCTCGATCTTGCCGCGCTCCAGGCCCGTCAACTGGTAAAGCCTGAGCTCCAGGATGGCGTCGGTCTGCCTCTCGGAAAGCGGGTACTTCGCCATCAGCTTCACCTTCGCCTCGTCCCGGTTCTGGGAGGCCCTGATGATCTTCACGAAGTCGTCCAGGTTATCCAGGGCGATGATGTAGCCCTCCAGGATGTGGGCGCGGTCCTCGGCCTCCTTCAGGCGGAAGCGGGTGCGGCGGGTGACGACATCCCTGCGGTGCTCGATGTAGCACTCGATCAACTCCTTGATGTTCATCTGCTTCGGCCTCTTGCGGTCGAGCGCAAGGAGGGTGACGCCGAAGGACGACTCGAGTGCCGTCTTCTGGAAAAGCTGGTTGATGACCACCTTGGCCTGCTCGCCGCGCTTCAACTCGACCACGATGCGCGTGTTCTCGTCGGACTCGTCGCGCAGGTCGCGGATCCCGTCGAGCTCCTTCTCGGAGACCAACTCCGCGATCCGGGTGACCAGGTTCGCGCGGTTCACGTTGTAGGGGATCTCCGTGATCACGATCTGCTCCATGCCGCCCTTCATCTCCTCGGTGTGGGCCTTGCCCCGGATGCGCACGATGCCCTTGCCGGTCTTCAGGTAGCTGAGGATCGCCTCGCGCCCGGAGATGACGCCGCCGGTCGGGAAGTCGGGCCCCTGGATGATGTTGCAGAGGTCGTCCACGCTGATGGACGGCTTGTCGAGTATCGCGCACGCCGCGTCGATGATCTCGCTCAGGTTGTGGGGCGGGATGTTCGTCGCCATGCCGACGGCGATTCCCGTCGAGCCGTTCATCAGGAGGTTCGGGAGCGCCGCCGGCAGCACCGTGGGCTCGGTCGTCGACTCCTTGTAGTTGGGGACGAAGTCGACCGTCTCCTCCTCGATGTCCTTGAGCAGCTCCTCGGCGGCCTCGTTCAGGCGGCACTCGGTGTAGCGGTAGGCGGCCGGGGGGTCCCCGTCAACGGAGCCGAAGTTTCCCTGCGGGTCGATCAGGGGGTAGCGCATCACCCAGGTCTGGGCCAGGCGGACCAGCGTGTCGTAGACCGACGCGTCGCCGTGGGGGTGGTAGTTCTTGAGCACCTCGCCGACCACGCCCGCGCACTTGTCGTAGGGCCGGTTGTGGACCAGGCCCTCGCGGAGCATCGCGTAGAGGATCCTCCGCTGCACGGGCTTCAACCCGTCGCGCGCGTCCGGCAGGGCGCGCGAGATGATGACCGACATCGAATAGTCGATGTAGGCCGTCTGCATGATGTCGGTGATGTTCGCCGAGAGGAGTTTTTCGGAACCGGTGTACAAGGGAGTGAAGGAAGGGGGTTAAAGGGAGCGGCCTGGGACCGGGGCTCTAGACGTCCAGGTACTGGACATTGAGGGCGTTGTCCTCGATGAACTGGCGCCTGGGCGGGACCTCGTCTCCCATCAGGAGCGTGAAGAGGGAGTCGGCCTTCGCGGCGTCGTTGACGGCGACCTTGAGCAGCCTGCGCTTCTCCGGGTCCATCGTGGTTTCAAAGAGCTGCTTCGGGTTCATTTCACCCAGGCCCTTGTAGCGCTGGATCGTGAGGCCCTTGCGCCCGTTGGCCCGGATCTGCGCGACGATCTCCAAGGGGGCCTTCAGTTCCGAGGTCGTCTCGCTCTTCTGGCCCGCGTTCTCGGTGATCGTGTAGCGCGGCGCCTCGGTCGCGCTGAACTGGTTGATATCGAGCCCGATCGAGGCGATCACCTTGAGGATCTTTGTCATCTCGTTGCTCTCGAAGATCTCGTGGAGCGTCACGCGCTTGGGCGCGGCAGCCGGCTTGGCGTCGGCCTTCGGGAGCGTGCCGTCGGGCTGCTCGAAGAGGTCGGCGTCGAGGCCGTTCCTCAGGATGAAGGCGGCCCGCTCGGTCTCGTCCTGGAGGAACTCGTGAGACTCCTTGTTGCCCTGGCGGACCCGGGCGATGTAGCGGGGCAGGGCGTGCGTCTGCTTGTCGTGGCGGTCCAGGTACTCGGAGAGCTCGGCGCCGTAGCGGGTGACGCCGGCCCCGAGCTTCTCCAGGGCCGCGAGAGACTCCACGATCCGGTCGATCTGCTGCGGGGAGAACACGTGCCTGTCGGAGAGGCGGGTGAGGACCACGTCCTCAGAGCCGAGCTCCAGGAGGATCCGGTTCAGCTGCTCGTCGTTGTCGATGTACTGCTCGCGCTTCTTGCGCTTGATCCGGTAGAGCGGCGGCTGGGCGATGTAAATGTAGCCCCGGTCGAGGAGCCCGCGCATCTGGCGGTAGATAAAGGTGAGGAGGAGCGTCCGGATGTGGGAGCCGTCTACGTCGGCATCCGTCATGATGATCACCTTGTGGTAGCGGGCCTTCTCGACGTTGAAGCCTCCCTCTCCCTCGGTGTCGCCGATCCCGGTGCCGATGGCGGTTATGAGGGTCCGGATTTCCTCGTTCCCCAGCACCTTGTCCAGGCGCGCCTTCTCGGTGTTGATCAGCTTGCCCCGGAGGGGAAGGATCGCCTGGTAGCGGCGGTCGCGGCCCTGCTTGGCGGAGCCGCCGGCCGAGTCGCCCTCCACGATGTAGAGTTCGCCGAGAGCGGGGTCCCGCTCGGAGCAGTCCGCGAGCTTCCCCGGCAGGCCGCCCCCGGAGAGGGCACCCTTCCGGACGGTCTCGCGGGCCTTGCGCGCCGCCTCACGGGCGCGCGCGGCGTTCAGGGTCTTGTCGATGATGCGCTTGGAGACCGCGGTGTTGGTCTCCAGGAAGATCCTCAGCTTCTCGCCGACGACCTTCTGCACGATCCCGTCGACCTCGCCGTTGGAGAGCTTGGTCTTGGTCTGCCCCTCGAAGCGGGGCTCGGAGACCTTGACCGAGACAACGGCCACCAGGCCCTCGCGCACGTCGTCGCCCGTGATGGCGGGATCCTTCTCCTTGATCAGGTTGTTGCCCCGGGCAAAGTTGTTGATGACGCGCGTGAGCGCCGTCTTGAAGCCGGAAAGGTGCGTGCCGCCCTCCAGGTTGTAGATCGAATTGGCGTAGGCGAAGACCTGGTCGTTGTAGCTGTCGTTGTACTGCATCGACACGTCGACCACGGTGGCCGCCTTGGTCGGGTCCTCGTTGGGCACGGAGTCCGAGAAGGTGATCGGCTTGTCGTGCAGGACGTTCTTGTTCTGGTTGAGGAAGCGGACGAACTCGGTGATGCCGTCCTTGAAGAAGAACACGTCGCCCTTCTGGGAGCGCTCGTCGGCCAGCTCGATCTTGATCCCGGGGTTCAGGAACGCCAGCTCCCGCAGGCGCTTGGCGAGGATCTCGTACTGGAACTCGCGGGTCGTCAGGAAGATCTCCGGGTCGGGCTTGAAGGTTATCTTCGTCCCCGTCTTCCGGGTGTCCCCGATCACCATCATCTTCTGGGTCGTCTTGCCCTGGGCGAAGCGCATCTGGTAGACCTTGCCGCCGCGCCGGACCTCGGCCTCGAGCCACTCCGAGACCGCGTTCACGCACTTGGCGCCGACCCCGTGGAGCCCGCCCGAGACCTGGTAGGCACCCTTGCCGAACTTGCCCCCGGCGTGGAGGTTCGTGAGCACGAGCTCCAGGGCCGGGATCTTGTAGGTGGGGTGGGGGTCCACCGGGATCCCGCGTCCGTCGTCCTCGACCGAGCAGGACCCGTCCAGGTGGATCGTGACCTTGATCGTGGTGGCGAAGCCCGCCAGGGCCTCGTCCACCGAGTTGTCGACAACCTCGAAGACGCAGTGGTGGAGGCCGCGCTCGTTCGTGTCGCCGATGTACATGTCCGGCCGCTTGCGCACCCCCTCAAGGCCCTCGAGCTTTTGGATCTTGGAGGCGTCGTAGGCGTCGGCGCCGGCCTCTGAATTGGTGGGTGTTTGCGGGTCGGTTAAGTCGGCCATGTAGGGGTTCGGTGCGGGACGGAAAAGGAGCCCAAATTCTGTTCCGGGATCGCCCGTGCACGCGATGTTTTTTTTCGTGAAAATTAGCCTTTTTTGGCCCTTTTAAGGGCCCTCCAAGGCCCGCGGGGCGGCCCCCCGCTATTCCCACCCCGGGAAAGCGGCCTGGCCAAGGTCCAATTCCCGCAAAACCGGGCCCTTCCGAGGATGGGATTGACCCGATTTTTTGGGGGTGCACAGTGGGGGTTCCATGCGTAGTCCGACGATCGACCTGCTCCTTATCCTCCAAGATCGCGACACCAGGAGGCTCGGGATCGAGGCCCAGCTCAAGGGCGCCCCCCGGGAGGTCGCCGCCGTCGAGCAGCGGATCGCCGCCGAGAAGGCGGCCATAGAGGCGGCGAAGGCCGAGCTGCGCGAGTTCGAATCCAAGAAGAAGATCCTGGAGACGGAGATAGGGTCCGCAGAGACCCAGCGCGGCAAGTACCAGCTCCAGCAGCTTTCGGTCAAAAAGAACGACGAGTACCAGGCTCTGGGCCACCAGATCCTCGAGGTTCAGAAGCAGATCGGCGAGCTCGAGGGCAAGGAGCTCGAGGCGATGTATGCGATCGATGAGGCGAAGAAGCGCTTCCTGGCGGCCGAGTCCACGCTCAAGCAGAACATCGCGGGCCACGAGTCCCGGATCCGCACCCTTAAAGAGAGGGAGCTGAGCCTGGCCGAGGAGCTCAAGGAGGCCGTCAAGGCAGTCGAGGAGGCGAGCAAGCCCCTCTCGGCCTCGGCGATCGAGGCCTACCAGCTGGCCGCCAGGCGGCGCATGCCCGCCGTTGTCCCGATCCGGGGCGGCAAGTGCGGGGGCTGCCACCTGAAGGTGTCCAGCGAGGTCGAGAGCGCGGCCCGGGGAAAGCTCCCCGACACCGAGTTCGCCCACTGCGACCAGTGCGGCCAGATGGTCTACTGGGAGTCCTAAGAAGCTTGCCCCGGCGGGCCCCCCTGGGGCATCCTTGTCCCCTTAGCTTTGGGGCCAGGTCGTCGCTCCAAGTTCTTTGATCCCAAGGCGCGGGTAACGCCGCGTCCGTTAGAAACTTGGAGAGGAAAGTCCGGACACCACAGGGCAGGATGCTGCTCGAGCCCACAAGGCAAGAGCAGGCACCGCGGTTCAAGCCGCGGTGACGGACAGTGTCACAGAGAACAGACCGCCGCGCGGGAGCCTTCGGGCGGCCGTGCGGTAAGGGTGAAAAGGTGGGGTAAGAGCCCACCGCGCATCGCCGCGAGGCGTGCGGCACGAAAAACCCCTTCCGGTGCAAGACAAAATAGGAGACTGGACGGCCCGTCCTAGAGTCTCGGGTATGTCGCACCTCTCCGCTCCCCGCGTGGCTCCGCCGTGCGGGGGGACGGTCGGGCGGGCCCCCTAAAAAAGGGCGCGAGAGAAATGACGGCCGATGCGCCGCAAGGCGCGGGACAGAATCCGGCTTAAAGGCCCCAAAGCTAAATTTTCGGCAATGTAACCGTGCCGAAGCCAAAACGTTTCGCTGGGTTGGTTTACTGGGGTCCGTGAGCCATACCAACCTAACTACCCACACGCACCGTATTCGCCTGCTCGCCCTGGCCCTGGCCGGGAGCGCCGCACTGCTGATCGCGAACGCTCGGGCGGCCGAACAGGCCGCAGAGCCCGAATCCATGGGCGGGACCTCCCGCCTTGAGGAGGTCGAGGTGACCGCGCCCCGCACCTCCGCCGAGACGATGGCGCCGACCTCGGGAAACCTGGAGGAGACGCAGCCCCAGTCCTCCATCAACCTGCAGACCATCCAGAATTCGATCGCCCCGACGGCCGACTACGCGATGATCGCGAACCTGGCGCCGAGCGTGTCGAACAGCTCGACCAACGGCCCGGGGCTTAACGAGAGCAAGGTGAAGCTCCGCGGCCTGGCCGACGGCAACTACAACGTCACCTTTGACGGGATCCCCTTCGGTGACGGTAACGACTTCACGCACCATACGACCAGCTATTTCCCGGCGAAGATCATCGGCAAGGAGACGATCGACCGCGGTCCCGGCACGGCCTCCACGATCGGCATGGCGACCTTTGGCGGCACGATCGCGATGTTCTCCAAGGACCCCCGCGAGACGGAGTCCTTCGTCCCGACACTCAGCTACGGGAGCTACCACACCCAGCTCGAGAACTTCGAGTTCAATACGGGCCTGCTTCCCAAGGACAACGGCGCGTCCTTCATCGGGAGCTACCAGTACATGGCCTCCAACGGCTACCGGACCTTCGGCACACTCAAGCGCAACACCTACTTCTTCAAGTTCCTGCAGCCGATCGGCAAGAACACGACCCTCACCTTCCTCGGCACGTACAACAACATCTTCTTCAACAACCCGAACGCGTCCACGCTCACGTACACCCAGATCATGACCCTTGGGCGCAACTTCGGCCAGGTGAGCGACCCGACGGACACGAACGGCAACTACTACGGGCACAACTACCAGGAGAAGCACGCCGACATGGAGTACATCGGCCTGGACACGGTGATCGGCGACGGGTGGAAGGTCTCCGACAAGCTCTACACCTTCGACTACAACAACAGCAGCCATGAGTCGCCGAACACCAACTCGGGCCCGACCAAGAAGGACCTGGGCGGCCAGTTCAAGGTGAACGTGGTGCGCGCCTACGGAGATTACCTGGCGATCACCCACGACGATCCCTTCGGGACCCTGAAGACGGGCATCTGGTTCGACTACCAGCACGGCCCCCGCTACAACTACTTCCTGGACTATGCCGCCGGCTCGACCGCCGGCCCGGCGATGCCGGGCGGAATCCTGGACGTGAAGCACGCCGGCTCGAACGGCGGCTACGCCTGGGACATGCACTTCTGGACGAACACGTTCGACCCATACATCGAGTACGAGTGGCACCCGATCCCGAACCTGACGATCAACCCGGGCCTCAAGGACATGACGGTCGTGCGCCGCGTCTGGGGCCCGGTGAACCAGGACAAGGAGGTCCAGCCCTTCACCTACGACGAGACGTTCTCGCAGCTCCTGCCGCTCCTTTCGGTCAACTACAAGCTGAAGCCCGACTGGTCGGTCTACGCCCAGTACGCCGACGGCTTCCTGACGCCGCCCCTGGCCTTCAGCTCCGAGCTCAACAGCGGACTAAACAGGATCAAGCCGCAGCAGACGGTGAACTACCAGGTCGGCACCGTTTACAAGACGGGCCGCCTGAATGCTGACGTCGACGCCTACTACATCGACTACAGCAACCTGCCCGTGCAGTACATCAACCCGGCCGAGGTCGCCGGCTCGAAGACCTACGACCCGAATGACCTGATCTACTACGACGCCCAGGGCGCCCACTACTACGGCGTCGAGGGAGAGGCCACGTTCTACGTGGGCCAGGGACTGAGCCTTTATGCGGACGGCTCGCGCAACTACGCCGTCTACAAGGGGTCGAAGCGACGCGTGGAGAACGTCCCGCAGACCACCGGCGGGTTCGGGCTGGTGTATGACCACGCCGGGTTCTTCACCTCGATCATGGAAAAGTACATCGGCCAGTACACGACCTACGGCGCCTCGCCGAGCCCCGACGTCCCGCTCCCTCCCGGAACCCTCACGGTCGTCCAGGGCGGCTACTCGCTGACGGACCTGTCGATCGGCTACGGCTGGAAGATGCCCCCGGGCAGCTTTGTGAAGAGCGTGAAGGCCCGGCTCCTCATTAACGACATCTTCAACCGCAAGGTCCAGCTGCTGGCCAAGCCGAACGCCAACCCGCTCAACAGCACCTACAGCGTGCTGACGCCCCGCGATATGTTCCTGACGGTCTCGGCGGAGTTCTGATCCCCTTGCGCCCCCCAACCGATTCGCTCGCTCGGAGCGCCGCCCGCCTGGCAGGGGCGGCGCTCGGGGCTCTCGCGCTCGGGGCCCTCGCGGCCCCCGAGCCGGCCCCGGCCCACCGGGTCGTGGTCGTCGTCTTCGACGGCATGAGGCCCGACTTCGTCTCGGCCGAGACGACGCCCAACCTCTGGAAGCTCGCAACCCGCGGGGTAGTCTTCGCGCACCACCACCCGGTCTTCCTCTGCTCGACAGAGGTGAACGGAACGGCGATCGCCACCGGCGCCTTTCCCTCGCACAGCACCGTGATCGCCAACGTCGACTTCCGCCCGCGGATCGATCCCCAGATGACGGTTGCCATCGAGGCTCCCGGGACGATCCGGCGCGGCGACGAGGTGAGCGGCGGCCACTACATCGCGGCCCTGACGGTGGCCGAGATCCTGCACGCCCACGGGCTTAAGACGGTGATCGCGGGCTCAAAGCAGGTTGCCCTCCTCCACGACCGGGCGCGCCGGCCGAACGCCCCGGGCGTCTCGCCGGTACTCTACGAGGGGACAACGCTTCCCCCCGCGGCCGAGCTCCCGTTGCCGGCTCTCCTCGGCGACTTCCCCCCGGTGCCCGACGACCAGTTCAAGGGAGCGCGGGATGCCTGGACCACCTCCGCCCTGATCGGGACCTTCTGGAAGGACGGGCTGCCGCCGTACACGCTCCTGTGGCTTTCCGAGCCCGATTTCTCGCAGCACGCGACCGCCCCGGGCTCCGAGCAGTCGCTTAAGGCCGTCAAGTCGAGCGACGACAACCTCGGGCGGGTGCTCGCGGAGATCGACCGGCGGGGGCTCACCGCCACGACCGACGTGTTCGTGGTCTCCGACCACGGGTTCTCCACGATCGGCTGGAAGGTCGATATCGCCGTCGAACTCTCCCAGGCGGGCTTCCAGACGGGCAGGGCGGCCCTTGGCGGCCTCAAGCCCGGCGCGGTGGTGGCCGTCAGCAACGGCGGCAGCACGCTCCTCTACGTGGGCGGGCACGATCCCGACGTCTGCCGTCGTCTGGCCGCCTACCTGCAGCTCCAGGACTGGGCCGGGGTCGTCTTTTCGAGCAAGCCGCTTCCGGGGACCTTCTCCCTGGCCGAGGCCCACATCGACACCCCCGAGGCCCCTGACCTGGTGGTTTCGCTCCACTGGACCCTCGCCAAGAGCAAGAACGGCACCCCTGGCCTCCAGACCTCAGACCTTGCCCCCACGGCAAAGAAGGAGGGCAACCATGCGAGCCTGTGCCCCACCGACATGCATAACATGCTGGTGGCCGCGGGTCCCGACCTGGGCCGCGGCGTCCTGGACACCCTTCCCAGCGGCAATACCGACATCGCCCCCACCGTCCTCTGGATCCTCGGCCTGAGGAAGGAAGCCTCCAAGATGGACGGCCGTGTCCTGGGGGAGGCCCTCGTGACCGAGGCCCCGCCACTGAAGTCCTACCAGGTGAAGAGGCTGGAGGCCTCCCGCAGCACGATGGGGGGCGCCTGGAGGCAGTACCTGCAGGTGAGCGAGGTGAACGGCGTCCGCTACCTCGATGAGGGCAACGGAAGCTTCCAGCCGCAGCCGCACTAAACAGCCCGCCGGGGCTCCCTTTGCGCCGGTTTCCCGGCAGGCCCCGCCCACAATTGCGTTGACTCGACCCCCCCGGTTTGAGTCTCTGGCCGGCTCCGAACTTCACAACGACCATGGCCAACACGAAATCTGCCATCAAGGCTGCCCGCAAAACGACGCGCCTGACCCTCCGCAACAAGGCCCTCAAGACCCGTCTTAAGACCCTCCACAAGGGGTATGACGCTGCGGTTAAGTCTGGCGACGCCGCCGCCGCCAAGGCGGCCGGCACGGCCTACCTGTCCGCCATGGACAAGGCCGTGAAGTCGGGCGTCGTTCACAAGAACGCCGCCTCGCGCGCGAAATCGCGCGCTGCGAAGTACGTGCTCGCGAAGTGAGCCCGTTTTTGGGATGGCTGCGTGCCATCCCAAGTTGAAGACACATCCCGGCGCAGAACTTTTCCTTTCGCGCTTCGCCGACGGCGACTGGCGGGGGATTGTTCGTCCGTGGCTCGAGTCTGGCCGGGGGACGCTCAGCCGCTCCATCGTGGTCGCGCCCACGCGCGGCCAGACCCAGGCCCTGAAGCAGCGCTGCGTCGAGGAGGGGGTCGCCCTCCTGGGGGTCGAGTTCCTGACCCCGGGCCTGGCCCGCAAGAAGCGGGGGGCCCAGAACGGCATCGGCAGGAGCCTGCAGGTGCTGGTCCTCAAGGCTCAGATTGAGGCGCGCATCGCGCCCCTTTCCCCGGAGGACCCCGCGCGCCTCGTCTGGAAGAGCCTGGCGAGCGACCTGGAGGCGGCGCTCTCCGATTACGAGGACCTCCTGCGCGGAGAGCTCGGCGCGAAGAATTTTCCCTCCGCGGAGCTTCGCGAACTCTTCGGCGGCCTGGAGCGCTGGCTTGCGGAGCACCGCTATGCGCTCGGCCCGGTCCTTGACCGGCAGGACGCCGTGAGCGGCGACGGTCCCGGCCAGGCCTCGCCGGCCGACCGGGCCCTGATCCTGGCGGGGGGGCCGGAGAACTGGCCTGACTTCTTCGGCCTGCTGGCCCTCGCCCAGAGGTGCCCCTCGGTTTGCGTCGTGGTGGCCGAGCCGGATTTCGGCGGGCGGAGCGCCCCAGGCGAGGCTTGGGTCGAGGTCTGGGAACGGGCGCTCGGGGTTGAGCAGAGGGTGTCCGACGCCCCGGACCCCGCCGACAACTGCTCGGAGGTCGCCGAGCTCTGGATGGGTGGGGAGGGCTCCGCGGGCCGGGCCGAGGCGATCGTGGCGCGATCCCGCACCGAGGAGATCGAGCTTGTTGCCGAGCGGATCGAAAGCCTGCTGGCCTCCGGGTCCGAGAACATCGCGGTCATTTTTCCCAAGGCCGCCGCGGGGCAGGCCCGGCTCGCCCGGATCCTCGAGGGACGCGGGGTGGCATTCGCGGACCTGATCGGAGGCAGCGGGACCCCGCCCGTCGACACGAGGATCCAGCGGGCTCTCGCGGACTTCTACGAGCGGGGCTGCAGGCTCGAGGAGCTTCTCCTCCTTTGGCCGCTCCTGGGCGCGACCAACGCCACCGACCTATCGCCCGGAGGGGCTAGGGCGGCCTGCCAGAGGTTCTTCGACGAATTCCAGTCCCACTCGATTGAGCAGCACGCCGAGCGGATGAGGGACTCGGAGGATCCGGGGGAGCGCGAGGTGGGCCGCATCGCGCTCCTGCTCCTTCCCTCCTGGCCCGAAAGCCTGACACCGAAGGACGCGCTCCTTCGCTTTGACGAGTCGAACCGCAGGATGGGGCTCGTCGAGCCCGAGGGCTGGTACGCCCTTCGCGATTTCGCGGCGAGAGTGGTGGAGCCGATGCCCAGGGCCGCCCTCCTGGAGGCCATCCGCTCGTTCCTGCCGGAGCGCGGCCCCTTGTCCGGGGGCCAGAAGGGGGGAGGATTCGCCCGCGTCTCGCTCACGACCTGCCGCAGGGCGGTCGGCGTCTCCTGGTCGGACTCAATCTTCGTCGAGTCGAACGCGGGCATCTGGCCCGAGAGGCGGGAGCCCAGCTGCTGGCTCGGCGACGAGCCGCGAAGGGAACTCTGCCGCGCGCTGGGCCGACACCCCATGGCTCTGCCCACCTCCGACGATAGGAGCGCGCTCGAGAAACGGCTCTATTGCTCGGTTGCGCGGGACACGCGCAAAAGGGTCATCTTCACCGCGGCCCTCTTCAGCGAGGAGGAGCCCGAGCTGAAGCTCGGGCCCAACGTGTGGCTCGAGCGGGTCATGTGGTCGAAGGGCCTGTTCTCCCCGGACCGGGGCGGCGCCGACGCCTTCGAGCGCCTCGCGCGCTCCCAGGCGGGTGGGGCGCCGCAAACGAGCTGTCCCAAAGGGTGGGGCCAGGTCTGGGACAAGAGGAGGGATCCGGCCGCCCCCTTCGATGCCCATTTCCTCGGAGACCCCTCGGGGGCGTCCCGTCCCGCCCGGCTCTCAGCCAGCCAGATCGAGCGCGCCGTCAAGGACCCGGCGACCCTATGGTTCGACGCCGTCCTCGGGGTCAGGCGGGTCGAATGGAGGCCGTTTGCCCGGGCCCGGGGGAAGGCGGTCGGGACGGCTGTCCACCGGGCGCTCGGCGTCGCGCTGCGCGGGACCCCGGTCGAGGGAAGCTTCGGTGCGTTTCCCGAGCTCGGTCGCGCGGCCGAGCGCCTCGAGGCCGAGCTCCAGCGGATCCGACAGGCCTGGCCGCGCGACCGGTACTGGGACTCCTTCCACGGCGACGTGACCCTTGCGGCGAGGGAACTCCTGCAGAGGGTCTATGAGCTGCCGCCTTCCCCGTTCTGCGCCGTTGAGGCCCGTCTGCCCGGGGATGCCACCGTCACGCTGCCTCTGGCCGGGCCGGTTCCCGTGACCGGCAGGATGGACCTGGTCCTCTCGGACAAGCCTGCGTGGGGCGGGGCCCAGGTGGAGATCGTGGACTACAAGACCGGTGGCGACGCCCGGCTCTCGGCCAGGCGCATGGGCTCGAGCGGGGCGTCCCTCCAGCTCGGGGTCTACCTCCAGGCGGCGGCCTCGGTGGGCGCCAGCGGCGGGGTGTGGATGCTCAAGCCCGACCAGCGGCCGTCCCGGATCGGGCAGGATGAGATCGGGCGCGCGACCGCGCAGCTCAGGGTCGTGGGCCAGCACCTGGTCACGGGAATCTGCGGTGCGCGCACGGCGGACCGCGACGAGTACACGCACATCTTCGAGTGGCCGCTCGCCTCAAGCCCGGTGCCCCAGGCGGTCCTTGAGGCCAAGTTCCGGGCGACCTTCGGGGAAATCCAGGTGGAGGGCACCGATGAGTAGCGAGCCGTCCGACCAGGCAGCGCGCGACCGGTTCACCTCCGACTGGGGCGTGAACCTGGCCGTGGTCGCAAACGCGGGCTCGGGGAAGACCACGGCCATATCGGACCGGCTCGCGGCCATGGCGCTCTCGCCCACCGGCTCGGAGATGCTCGCCCGCACGGCAGTGGTGACCTACACGAAGAAGGCGGCCGCGCAGATCGGGCAGCGGGCGCGCACGGCGCTCCTGAGGCGGATGTCGGGGGCGGGGAGGGCCGACGTCGAGGCGCTCTCCCGCCTGGACCGGGTGTTCTTCGGGACGATCCACAGCTTCTGCCTCCTCCTGGCGCGCCGACACGGGAGCGCCATCGGTATCCATCTTAACCCTACGCTCGTGGATTCAGGCGAGGAATCCCACTGGCAGGAGTTCCTGGAGCAGGACCCCATGCTCTTCACCTCGCTCTCCGAGTCCCAGGTGGACGCCTTCCTCCGGCACGCCGCCCTGGACGACATCTTCGAGCTGGCCAGGGAGCTGGACCGGAAGACGGCGAGGCTCCTTTGCGCCGTCCCTCCGGCCCCGGCCCCCCCGGGGCCCGACGCCCGCGTCCTGGCCGAGATCCTGGCGGCCACGCCGGCCCGCAAGGGGCCCGGGGCGGCGGCCCTGGCCCGCAACCAGCTGGCGGCGAAGGCCTGGGCCGAGCGCTTTCAAAACGAAAAGGGTCCCCTTGCGATCCTTAGGCCCGAGGGCACCGCCTCGGGGATAAAGGACCTCTACCGCCGGCTTTTCTCGCCGCTCAAGAACTGGCTTGCCCATGCGGGCGGAGTCCTGGCCGCCGAGCTCTCGGTTCGGTACCGGGCGTGGCGCCTGGACCGCGGCATCCAGACCTATGCCGACCAGGTCGAGACTGCGCTCTCGATCCTGGAGGACCCCGTCATGCTTGAGCGCATCCGCTCTGAAGGGTGGCGGGTCATCCTTGACGAGGCGCAGGACACCGACCCCAAGCAGTTCGCGGTGCTTGTCGAAATCACGCGCCCCCCGGGCGAGCGCCGTGGATCCTGGCCCGGGGCGGGCGGGCAGGGGCCCCGGCCGGGGCATTTCTGCATGGTGGGGGACGCCCAGCAGGGCATCTACTCGGCCCGGGCCGACATCCGCAACTTCCAGGCCCACGTTTCGGCGTTCGAGTCCGGGGCGTCGTCGCAGAAGCTCGCCTTCGCGGTCACCTTCCGCTCGCCCAAGAGCGTGGTTCGACTGCTCAACGCGACGCTTCCGGCGGCATTCGGCCAGGGCCGGCCCCACAACCAGGGGCTGCCGCCCGAGGACGGGGCCCCGGCCCCGAACCTGCAGGTGGAGTATGAGGCCCTGGTTGCGGGGCCCGGCAACTCGGAGGGCGGAACCCTCCTTGTGCCGCTGCCGCCGTTTTCGGCGCCCGGCAGGAAAGGCGCCTCCGACCAGAAGCTCGAGCACGAGGCCCGCCACCTGGCCCGGTTGTTGGCCCGTAGGGGACCGGAAGCTTTGGGTGCCCGTTCCTGGGGGGAGGTGTGCATCCTGGCGCCCCGGACCGCGTGGCTCACGATCATCCGGGACCAGCTCGAGCGCGAGGGCCTTAAGACGGCCCTGCAGGTCCGGCGCAACCGAAATGGCGACAACCCGGCCTATGCCTGGATTTGCGGCCTCCTGGCCGTGGTTTGCGACCCCTTGAACTCATTCGAATGGGTCGGCGTCCTGCGCGAGGTCTTCGCGGTGAGCGACCCGGAAATCGCAGCGGCGCTGGGGCCGGGTCGGGAGCTGGCCTGGGAGGAGCCGACCAGCCATTCCGAGCCGATCGCGGGGATCCTTGCGACGCTCCTTCCCTTCATCGACCGCGCGGACCTGGAAGGGGAATCCCTGGAGCGGTTCGTGATCGAGCTTGTCGAGGCCTCGGGCCTGAGGGCAAAGGCGCGCTGGGTGGACCCCGAGGGCGGCCTGGAGGACGAGATTTCGCGGCTCGAGGCCCGTGCCGCCGAGCTGGGGCTTGAAGGAGCCGGGCCGCGGGCGTTCCTGCGGGACCTCCTGGCGGGTGTCGATGACTTCCGCGCCTACGGTCGGCCCGCAGGGGATGCCCTGGCGCTCATGACCTCGCACTCGGCCAAGGGCCTGGAATGGCCGGTCGTGATTCCTATGGGCCTGTGGCGGGAGGTAGGGGCAAGGGGACCCTCGGGCTTGCGCCTGGTCGCGGACCGCGACGGGACCTCCCGCGTGGTCTTCGACAACGAGGGCGTGAGCCCGGACACCCGGGAGTCGCTTGAGCGCGAGCGGCTCCGGGAACTCGTCAGGCTGCTCTACGTGACCCTCACCCGGTCGCTCCGTACCTTGGTTGTCCCCTGGTCGGCCGAACCGCCCGAGGAGGGCAGCCTGGGCGCCCTCTGGGGCCCCGACCTGTCGGCTATGGCGCCCTTTCCAGATGCGGCGCCGGGCGAGCCCAAGCCCGGGCCCGGTGACGACGGTCAAGTCGACGGCGTCCCCGCCCCGTCATCTCCAGGGGGGAGGCCCGCGGCTCCGTTTCCCGCACGGGTGCTTCCTCACCAGCTGGCCGTGCACCCCGATGCCCCGCGGTCCGCCCTTCACGAGGCGTCGGTTGATGACCCTCTGCCGGTCAAGCACGGCTTTGACCCCCTCGAATACGGCGTGTGGTGGCACCAGACCCTTGAATTCGTCCCCTGGACGGGGGACTCGGCAGCTGTGGCGGCGCACGGCGAGGCCGCCCTGGGGATCGCCTCCGAAAAGGGGTTTGGCGATCGGGCGGCCGAGGAATGGAAACGCCTGCTCGGGAGCGAGGCCTGGCGCCTGATGAGGGAGCCCCGCTGGAGCCGGCTGGCCGAGGTCGGCATCTTCTCGCCGCTTGAGCCCGCCAGCTGGATCGACGGGGTCATCGACCTGGTGATGCACGACCCGGCGTCGGGCGAGGTGTGGATCGTCGACTGGAAAACCAACCGGGCTCTGGCAGGGGAGGGGCCCGGGGCGACCCTAACCCGGCTCGCAGCCGAGTACGACCGCCAGCTGGGCGCCTACGGCTCCTGCGCGGCCCGCTTCTTCCCGGGAGCGCGGGTGCGGCTCTGGGTCTATTCGACCGCGCTCGGCCAGTGGGCCGAACTCCGGGCGGGGGGCTAGTCTGCGCGCCCGGGGGGCACCCGGGAAGTTTGCACTCGACAGGCCCTCAGCGGAATCGCACGTTCATCGGACTAATTCACCATGGGAAATCTCAAGAAGAAGCGCCGCCTCAAGATGAACAAGCACAAGCGCAGGAAGCGCTTGAAGTCGAATCGCCACAAAAAGCGTACGTGGCAGAAATAGGCCAAACCCGCCGTCTCCCGCGGCGGGTTTCTTCTTTCAATAAAGGGTAAATGGCTAAGGGCGCGGGGTTAATGCCTGATTTCGTCTTGTAAAGTGGGGTATTCTACCCTGTTATAGGCTCAGACTCTGCGCAAACCGATCTCAATACCGGGCCCCAAGCCGCGGTTGCGAGATAACCTATCTACACTACCCAATTTTGTTCTCGAAAAAGACGAAGGGATACTTCGTCGAGATAAACGAGAATTCGGTCCTATTGGCCCGAACGACCTCGGAGTCTACCCCATTGGAGGTGGAGGACATGCGGGAGTGCGCCCTGGGGGACGAGGCGGCGATCGCGGAAGCCGTGAAGCAGCTGCAGCCCAGGAAGCCGCCGAGCGGCTACATGCACGCGGTGGTCGGGGTCTACCCGGCCAAGCGCCTTGTGCGCAAACACACCTTGGAGCTTAAGAAGTTGAAGGAGCCGACCTACATGGCCGACCTCTTCACCCAGCAGTTAAGGATTGAGCCCGAGAAGTTCATGCTCGCCCTGATCAACGCGACGGACGGGGCCGATTACCAGCGTCAACACCCCTGCCTTTGGCGCCAATGCCAATGCCGGTGCCTTTGGTCCGACCCACGCAACCAATAGCGGCCAAGCCCTCAACGGGGGCAGTGAGCCCGTTGGGACGCAGCTCCTGTTGTGGGCACTGGCCACGGGCACGGCGCCCGTCAGCGGGTTCACCTACTCCTTCTACGTGAACGGGGTCTTCATCGGAAACGCCCTGCAGCCCACGCCCGCGGACTACCGGGTCAATCTCGGGATCGCCTGGACCCCCCCGCAGCCCGGTGTCTATTTCCTCTCCTGCACCGCCACCGACGGATTGGGACACTCGGCCACCTCGATCCCTGTTCAGTTCACGGCGACCGGCATCTCGATCGTCAGCCCGCTGCCGAGCACGAACCTCCCCATTGGGTCCTCCGTGGTGATCCAGGCGGCCACCGCCGTCAACTTCGGGGCCATCTCCAAGGTGGAGTTCTACGATGAGTCAGGGCTCCTGGGATCGAGCCGGACCTTCCCGTACTCGATCATCTACACCCCGGCTGCGACGAACCCGGTCACGGGCCTCAATGTCCATTTCATCCACGCCAAGTCCTACAAGGCGGACGGGACGGTGGCCTTCCTGACACCCAACCAGGGGCTCCTGATGGTCAATCCCGTGAACCCGCTGCCCTCGTGCAGCGTGAGCACCCCCCAGGGCACCCCTGCGACGCCTTCCACGATCGCGATACCTGATTACGTCGCCAGCCCGAGCGCGTTTATCCCGGTCATCATCGACGCGAGCAGCCCCCAGGGCAACATCCAGCAGGTCCAGCTCTACATCAACGGTGTCCTCTACGGGACGAACGCCAATTACCCTTACTCGTTCAAGTGGACGCCGACCGTGACGGGCCTCTACGACCTCACGGCGCTGGCCTACGACGACAAGAACAACGTGATCGCGTCAACGACCAGCACGACGGCGACCGTCACGCCCTCGCCGACCGTCGTGATCGTGGGCTCGCTCCCCTCGGTCGCCATCACCTCGCCCGCCAACGGCGCCACCATCTCCGGCGCGGGAACGGGCACGGCCACCGTCACGGTGAGCGCGACCGACACCAACACGGACAGCCTGGGCAACCCGATCGCGATCAAGGTCGTCCAGGTTTCCCAGGACGGTGCCGTCGTGGGCTCGGCAACGACCCCGATCACTCCAGGTGGCAACCTCTACGCGATCACGTTCCAGCCCAAGCAGAACCTCGACCCGGTGAGCGGCAAGCCGATCGCCAGCGTGTTCACCGCCTTCGCGACCGACACACTCGGCTTCACCGGGACCTCGGCCAACCTCTCGGTGACCGTCGACACGGGCGGCTCGTCCTCGAGCGTGACCGTGGGCACGCCCCCGACGATCTCGCTGCTGGCCCCGACCGACAACTCCACCGTGGTTGTTAAGACGAACGTGACCCTCTCGGCCACCGCCGCGGCCACCAACACCCCCGGGAACGTCTCCAAGGTCGTGTTCAACGTCGACAACACCGCCGTCGCCACGGTGACGTCCTACCCCTACAACGCCACGTGGCAGCCGCTCAACACCGGCACCTACCAGATCTCCGCGCAGGTGACCGACAACAACGGCAACACCGCCAACAGCTCGAAGGTCCTGGTCTACGTGAAGGACCAGCCGCCTCCGGTGGTGAGCATCACCTCTCCCCTGACGGGCAACTCGGCGACCGTTTCCTCGGGAGTGACCATCAACGCGAGCGCAACCTCGCCGGCGGGCACCATTGCGAGCGTGCAGTTCTTCGAGAACAACATCTCGATCGGCACGTCCTCGGCCCCGCCGTACACGGCCACCTTCACCCCCCTCTCGGAAGGCCTCTACACCCTGACGGCGATCGCTACGGACAGCGCTGGCGAGGTCACGACCTCGGCACCCGTCATCGTCGAGGCCCTCCCGTCCACGAGCGGCCTGGGCACGACGACCTACTTCGGCCAGTACCAGGGAGTCGGTACCTCCACCGGGAGGTTCGCTTACATCGTGATCGATGGGACCTATGGCACGTTCATCGGGCACTCGTCCTCGGGCGTCGCCTTCAATTCGGGGCTCTCGGTGAGCTCTGCGGGCAACTTCTCGACCAACGCGCTGAACGGCTCGGCCTCGGTTACCGGGGTCAGCGGGACGCTCAACCCGAACCAGCTCTTCATCGGTGCGGCGACCCAGGCGGGCAGCATCACGGTGGCGACCGGTTACTATTCCGGCACCGTCTCGGGCCAGTCTTCGACCCAGGTGACGGGAATCGTGGGCGCTGACGGCGAGGTCATGATCTATCTGGCCAGCGGCGGCACCAAGGACGTCGCCGACGGCTCCATCGACTCGGACGGCAACTTCACCATCACGACGGCGCTCGGCAACACCTTCACCGGCAAGCTCGATTCCAAGCATGGTCTCCTCTCCGGTGCCATTTCCGGATCGATCAATGGCCCGGTCCTGGCGGCGAAGGTCTCCGGAGGCCTCTTCAGCGACGGGGCCCTGAGCAACATCTCGACCCGCGGCCCGGTGGCCAGCGGCGCCAACGCGATGATCACGGGGTTTGTCGTGGGCGGCTCGGCCTCCAAGCAGCTCCTCATCCGCGCGGCGGGCCCGGCCCTGACCGCGTTCGGCCTGGCGGGCGCCGTTTCGGCGACCCAGCTCCAGGTCTACGACTCCAAGTCCACCCTGGTCGCATCGAACACGGGCTGGGACTCTGACCCGGTGAACGCCACTGCGGTCAGCAACGCCCAGACCCAGACCGGAGCCTTCGCCTTCAAGGCCGGCGCCAAGGACTCCGCCCTCGTGGGGACCTTTGCCCCGGGCTCCTATACCGCCCAGGTGACCGGGGTTAGCGGGGCCACGGGCATCGCGCTTGACGAGGTCTACGACTTGGACGGCTACTCGCCGTTCTCCTCTAAGAAGCTGATCAACCTCTCGACCCGCGGCAACGTGAGCAGCGGGGCCAGCGTCATGATCGGCGGCATCGTGGTGAACGGCACGGCACCGAAGAAGCTCCTGATCCGCGCAGCGGGCCCGTCGCTCACGGCCCTCGGCGTCTCGGGAGCCCTGGCCAATCCGCACCTTCAACTCTTCGACAGCAACCAGAACCTGGTTCGCGACAACTACGCCTGGGAGGTCGGCAACGACGCCACGCTGGTTACGGCTGCCGCCAAGAAGTCGGGTGCGTTCTCCTTCGCCTCGGGAAGCGCGGACTCGGCGATCCTGATCGTGCTGCCGCCCGGTACCTACACGGCGGAGGTCTCCGGGGCCACGTCGTCCTCGACCGGCATCGCGCTGATCGAGGTCTACGAGGTTCCCTGATTCGGGGCGACAGGGCTGGGAAACCGCGACAATTGGGTGGCGGTTTCCCGATTTGGGCGTAGTGTCCGGGGGTCCATGCCCAGGACCCCAAGCACCGCCACTCCCTCCCCAGTCAAGGCACACGCCTTTGCCGGCGTGTTCCGCGAGCTGGAGCCGCACATGGCCTCCCTCGACGGGTTCCTGCGCGATCAGCTCTCCTCGTTTGAGCCCGAGATCCGGGCCATGGTCGACTACTGCATCGACACCTCGGGCAAGCGAATCCGGCCCGCGCTTGTTTTCCTGAGCGGCTGGCGTGAGCCGGGGACCCCGGCTGCGGAGCTTGTCCGTGCGGCCGCGGTGGTCGAGATGGTCCACCTGGCGACACTGGTCCACGACGACATCATGGACTCGGCCGACGTGCGGCGCAGCCGCTCGACCGCGACCCGGGAGTTCGGGCCGACGGCCGCGGTACTCCTGGGCGACGCGCTCTTCGCCCATGCGCTCCATTTGGCCACCGGGTTTCCGACGACTGAGGTGTGCGCGGCGGTGTCCGAGTCCACGAGGCGCGTGTGCGCCGGGGAGATCGTGCAGACCCTGCGGCGCAGGTCGACGGATGTGACCCCCGCGGACTACCACCGGATCATCGACCTGAAGACGGCGGAGCTCTTCAGGGTGTCGTGCTTCCTCGGCTCGCGGCTTGCCGGGTACCCGGCGGGCTTTGTGGCCGCGGCGGACCGGTTCGGCAGGCACCTGGGAATAGCCTACCAGATCTACGATGACCTGGCGGATTTCTTCGGCAGGGAGGACAAGATCGGAAAGACGCTGGGGACGGACCTGGCGAGCGGGAAGCTGACGCTCCCGTTGTTTGCCCTCCTGGACCGGCTCCCTGCCGCAGAGAAGGCGACGCTATCCGAGGAGATCGGGGGGACCCGAGCAGCCGAGCCGAAGCTCCGGCTGCGGCAGATGATGGAGTTCGGCGTTTTTGACACGGTGGAGATTGCCGTGAGGGAGGAGGTATCGGGCGCCCGCGCTGCGCTCGCGGAGTGGCCCAATGAGGCGCCGACCCGGCACCTGCTCCTCCTGTGCGAGGTGCTGCTCTCGCAAGTGGCGTCGCTGCGGCCGGTTGCCTAGGGATCCGGGGTGACTGGGGTGAAGCCCTCGCGGTTTGGGGCGCCTCCTTGCGCGGATTCGATTTGCAAAGGTCCGGGCTCGGTCCTTGCTTGTTCTCAACCGTATGAACGCCAGCAAAGCCCTCGAGAAGACGCTCGTCGCGTCGCCCGAGCGCAAGCTCGAGGCTGATGCCGACCTGGACATTGTCCGGAAGGTGCAAGGCGGGGATGTGGCTGCGTTCGACAAGCTGATCAACAAGTACCGGGAGAGGGTCCTGGGGATCATCTACAACATGACCTCCAACCGGGAGGATGCAGCCGACCTAGCCCAGGACGCCTTCATCAAGGCATTCCAGTCGATCAACCGATTCCAGGGGCAGTCCTCGTTCTTCACCTGGTTGTACCGGATCGCGGTCAATTCGACGGTGACCCACCTGAGGAAGAACCGCCTCCGGTCATTCTTCAGCCTGGAGGCCGTCCGGGAGGATGACCCGGTGTCCAAGGAGCTCGTGGACGCCCTGACCGACAAGACCGGGGTGGGGCGAGATGCCTTCGTCCGTGAACTTCAGGAAAAATTGAACGATGCGATGCAAAAACTGTCTATCAAGCATCGCACCGTGGTGACTTTATTTGAAATTGACGGACTCAGCCATCAAGAGATCGCTGATGTAATGGATTGTTCGGTCGGAACGGTGCGGTCCCGGCTCCATTATGCAAAACAGTTGCTAAAAGCCGAGCTCCAACCCTATTTGTCAAAATGAAGCAGAATTCAGAACGGAAAATCACGGTTGAGGACCTTTTGCGCCTGAAAAGGGCGGAGCGTCCAAAGGCCGAGTTCTGGGCCACGTTTGAGGCCGAGATCCGTTCCAAGCAGCTTTCGGCGATCGTGAACAAGCGTCCCTGGTGGCACGGCCTATCGCAGGCTGCCGCCGTGGTGAGCCGCTACCAGATGCCGTTTGGCGCCGCTGCCGCACTGGCGGTCACCTGGGCGGGGGTCCACTACTATTCCCCTCCTTCGGTCTCCGCCGTGCATAGCGTGGCCGTCACCCCTCGGGCCGCCGCTTCCGCTCCGACCGCGGCCCTTGCCGCCACCCCCTCTGCTCCCGTTGCCCTGAGCACCGCCAGGTCCGGCGAAGTGACCCGGGTCGCCGCCCGTGAGGACCTGCCAGCGCGGGATGCCGTGGTCCTGGCCACCGCCTCCCACATCACGAAGGCCCCGGTGGAGGCGACCTTGGACGGCTTGAGCAAGTCGCCCTTTGCCGAGGGAATTTCCGTCTCCCTTGCCGATTACCGTGAGCCCCAGGCCGAGGTTGCGCGCCGCTCGGTGTTTGGCTCCGACCGCGATTTTGAGTCCGCCCTTGCCCCCGCCCGGCAGGCGCCGTCCGACCCCCTTGCCCGCATGGATCCCGCCCAGGAGCGCCGCTCGCGCCTGCTGGCCCCCGCACTTCCCGCCTACTCCCCGGCTTCCCAGCGTGCGCTCGCAAGCGACTGGATGAGGGCCAAGGCCTCTTCCGACGAGCGGATGTACGAGTCGATGGACCGCAGCTCCAGCGACCGGATGCTGGTCGGCTTCAGGTTCTAGAGGCCTTTTGGGGCCGAGTGGGGCAGGCATGCCCCGCATCCGTTGGCGAAGAAGTCATTGCCCTTGTCGTCGACAAGGATGAACGCGGGGAAGTCCCTGACCTCGATCTTCCATATGGCCTCCATCCCGAGCTCGGGATACTCGAGGACCTCGACCTTGGTGATGTTTTCCTTGGCGAGGATCGCGGCCGGCCCGCCCACGCTGCCGAGGTAGAAGCCCCCGTGCTTCTTGCACGAGGCGGTCACCTGGGCGCTGCGGTTTCCCTTTGCGAGCATGACCATGGAGCCGCCGAGCTCCTGGAACTGGTCCACATAGCTGTCCATCCGGCCCGCCGTTGTGGGGCCGAATGAGCCGGAGGCATAGCCCACCGGAGTCTTTGCCGGTCCGGCGTAGTAGACGGGATAGCGCTTGAAGTAGTCGGGAAGGCCCTTGCCCGCGTCCACGCGCTCCTTGAGTTTCGCATGGGCGCTGTCGCGCGCGACGACGAGGGTGCCGGTGAGCGAGACCCGGGTTGTGACCGGATACTTGGAGAGCTCGGCGCGGATCTCCTCCATCGGCCGCGAGAGGTCGATTCTCACGGCGGCCGTGTCCTTGAGGGTGCGCAGCGCCTCCGGAATGAAACGGCCGGGTTTCGGGTCGAGCTTCTCCAGAAAGATGCCGTCGCGGGTGATCTTTCCCTTGATGTTTCGGTCGGCGGAGCACGACACCCCCATGCCGACCGGGCAGCTCGCTCCGTGGCGCGGCAGGCGGATGACCCGCGCGTCGAGCGCGAAGTACTTGCCGCCGAACTGCGCGCCGATCCCCGTGCTCCGGGCGATCTCCATCACCTTGGCCTCCCATTCCAGGTCGCGGAAAGCCCGGCCCTGCTCGTTGCCGGAGGTCGGCAGCGAGTCCAAGTAGCGCGACGAGGCGAGCTTGAGCGTCTTCATGCAGGCCTCGGCGCTTGTGCCCCCGACCACGAACACGAGGTGGTAGGGCGGGCACCCGGCGGTTCCGAGGAGCGGGAGCTTTTCCGTCACGAACTTGGTGAATCCCTTCGGGTTGAGCAGCGCCTTGGTCTCCGAGAAATAGAGCATCTTGTTGGCCGAGCCGCCCCCCTTCGCCACGAAGAGGAAGTCATAGGATGAGCCCGGTGTGGCGTTCAGGTCGATCTGGGCCGGCAGGTTGGTCTCGGTGTTCACCTCGTTCCACATGTCGAGCGGGGCGACCTGGGAATAGCGCAGGTTCTCCTTGGTGAAGCACTCATAGATGCCCCGGCTGAGCCACTCGGCGTCATTGGCCCCGGTCCAGACGCCCTCGCCCTTCTTGGCGAAGACGGCCGCGGTCCCGGTGTCCTGGCACATGGGGAGTATCCCCTCGGCGGCGACCTCGGCGTTTTTGAGAAGGGTGAGCGCCACATAGCGGTCGTTCTCCGAGGCCTCCGGGTCGTCTAGAATGGCGGCAACCTGTTTCAAGTGGCTGGTGCGCAGCATGAAGGCACTGTCGTGGAACGCGTTCTGCGCGAGGAAGGAAAGCGCCCCCGGATCGACCTTCAGGACCTCGCGGCCCTCGAACTGCGCCACGGAAACTCCCTCCTTGGAAAGGAGGCGGTAGTCCGTGGAATCCCCGGTGAGGGGCATGGGGTCCTGGTAGGCGAAGGGCGGTGTGGCCATGCCCCAATGTTGACCAACTCGGGGCCCGTGTAAAGTTGCCGGGAGCCGGCCCCCGAGAGCTATTAGCTACCTTGCGGAGGCCATCGCGCTGGCGACATTGTGGAGGCGCGGCAGGTCCGAAGGCGTCACCACCTCGCCATTCTCGCGGCGCCACCCCGCGTAGCTTGGCCAGATTCCCCGGCTCAGGAAATTGTCCACGATCTTGGCCATGCCGGTCACGCTCAGGTAGTCCTTCTGCTCCTTCTCGTCGCGCAGCGACGAGACAATGTCGGCGGGTATCGGATGGATCCGGCCGCTCGAGATGTGGGCCAGGTCGTTGAGCACCACCAGCGGGCGCGAGTCCTCGAGAGTCGTCGCGGGCCGGGCGATCTCCCTTCGCAGGTAGCGGACATATTCGAGGTGGTTCTCCTCCAGGGCGTCGAAGGGGCAGCTGGAGATCCGCTCGCTCCTGCCGTCCTTCCAGGACACCTCGATCTGCCCGCCCACCGAGTACCTCAGGATGGCCTTCTCGCAGATCACGGTCTCCGAGCTCGTGCTGGCGCCCGCGCAGGCCAGGGAAAGGGCGAATCGGAGCGTGCAGCCGGTGGCCAGGTCGGCCTCGACGAAGAACGTGTCGGCGCCCTCGATGGCATGGGCCCGGTAGAGCTCCGCCCGGACCGCCGCGATCTGGGCCCACTGGTAGAGGCCCCCGGTGCCGGTCCAGAAGAGCATGTTGTGGACGAAATGCCCCATCGTGTTCCCGAAGCAGGAGTCGAGGATCACCTTGCCGTCGATGATGAGCCGCCCGGACCATCCATTGCGCGCGAAATACCCCGAGGGCCGTGGCCAGAGCGCGGCCAGGGTGCCGCCCCGGATGGCGCCGAACTCCCCGGAGAGGAGCCGCTCCTTGAGTGCCAGGCGGCTCTTCTCCACGATGAAGTTGAAGCCAACCAGGGAGGAGCATTTCGCGCGCCGGTCGGCCACGATCATCCGCTCGAGTTCCTGGAAGTCCAGGGTGGGGGGCTTCTCGAGGTAGGCGGGCAGGCCGTAGGAGGTGGCCGCCTCGTGCATCTCGGCGTGGAGACCGATCGGGGTGGGGACCGCCACGTAGTCCAGGTCCCCGTGGCACTCGGCAAGCATGGAGCGGTAGGAGTCGAACACCTTAACCCCGCGCTGCGCGAAGCGCCAGGAGAGCTGCTCGCTGGTGAAGGCGACCGGATTCGGGTCGCAGGCGCAGGCCAGCTTCACCACGCCCCGTTCCTCGAGCCGGGCAATGGTGTTGTGGTGGGAACCGGCGAACCCCCCCATTCCGATGATGCCGACTCGGACCGGTTGCATTACACGATCTTGAACTTGGGCAGGTCCTGGCCGTCGATCAGGCCCACGGGGCGGCCCGACGAGTCGACCACGATGAGATCGTCGATCTTGTGAAGCTCGAAGAGCCTGAGCGCGTCGACCCCGAGTGCATCGTCCCGGATGACCTTGGGCGAGCGGGTCATGAACTGCGACACGGGCCTCTCGAGGAACCCGGGCCCGGAGAGGGCCGACCTCCTGAAATCGCCGTCGGTGAGGATGCCCGAAAGCTTGCCGTTCTTGGTGCCGACCAGCGCGATGCTCCCGCTCTTGGCCTTGGTCATGGCAAGGATGGCCTCCTGGACGCTCACCGTGTCACGGGCCACGGGAAGCCGGTTCCCGCTGCGCATGATGTCGCGCACCCTCAACAGGAGCACCCGCCCGAGGTTGCCCGCGGGATGGTACTTTGCGAAGTCGTCCCTTGTCAGGCCCCGGGATTCCAGGAGCACCATGGCGAGCGCGTCGCCCAGGGCCAGGGCCGCGGTCGTGCTCGAGGTGGGGGCAAGCTTGAGCGGGCAGGCCTCCCGCTTGACCCGGTAGAGCAGGAGGTTGTCGGAATCGCGCGCCAGGTCGCTCTTCGGGTTGCCGGTGAAAGCCACGATCCGGAGCCCGAACCGCTTGAGCATGGGCAAAAGCCTCAGGATCTCGTCGGACTGCCCGCTGTTGCTGAGCAGGATGGCCAGGTCGCCCTCGTAGCACAGGCCCAGGTCGCCATGGAGGGCCTGGGTGGGGTCCAGGAAGCAGGAGGAGATGCCGGTGCTGTTGAACGTGGCCGCTATCTTGCAGGCGATGTGGGCC
Source organism: uncultured Opitutaceae bacterium (assembly GCA_903890485.1). Taxonomy (GTDB): domain Bacteria; phylum Verrucomicrobiota; class Verrucomicrobiia; order Opitutales; family Opitutaceae; genus Palsa-1447. The sequence continues at coordinate 76,020 of CAITBM010000026.1, forward strand.
GACTTGCCCACGCCGCTAAAGACCAGCTTTCCCCCGGCAGCCACCGTCGCCTCGACGGCCCGGACCGTGTCCACGAATTCCCGGCCAAGGGACCGGGAGGTTGCGTCCAGGGCCTCCCGCTCGATGCGGATGCACCGGCGTGCCCTCTCCAGGGCGGTTTTTGACGCTATGCCCATCGACGCGTGTTGTTGTCAGCCGTCATTTAGGTTTGTATCGTAGGGAGAGTCGGGAAAATTTATCCGCCCTTCCCGTCCATTCAATCCCTTTCGCTGCCAGATGCACACTCGTTCCCTCTTTTTCGGCTCGGCCGCGCTCCTGGCGCTGGCCCTGGCCTCGGGCTGCGGGGGCGACAGCGCCTCGCTTTCCTCGGAGATGGACGACTCCAATTACCGCGACGGCCAGCAGATGGAGCGCCAGGGCCGGTGGGACGAGGCCCTGTCGGCGTACCTGAAGGTGATCGACCGCCGCGGGGACGCCGCTCCCGAGTCTAACCTGGACGCGGGGCTCATCTACCTTAACCACATCAAGGACCCCATCTTTGCGATCTACCACTTCCGCAAGTACCTCGAGCTGGAGCCCAACTCCAAGCAGGCCGTCTACGTCAGGGGCCTGATCGATGCCGCGAAGCGCGAGTTTGCCCGCGCGCTCCCGGGCCAGCCGCTCGAGAGCCAGACCGAGCACATGGGGGTCGAGGCGCAGCTCGAGCGCCTTCAGCGGGAAAACGACGAGCTGAAGGCCGAGAATGCGGCGCTCAGGGCCGGCGTCCCGGTCCCGACCGTTCACTCGAGTGCGATCGACATCACGGCGATTCCGACCCCGCAGAGCGTCTCAGAGCCCACGGCGCCGGCCAAGGAGCAGGCCGACTCCCCCATATCGCTGGCGCCCACCGAGAGCTCGGACCGGCCCGCTCTTTCAGACGCGAGCACGGACCAGCCGACCCGACCTTCGAAGCCCGCCGCGGCCCCCTCCGGGAGGCACCACACGGTCTCCCGGGGCGACACGCTCTTTAGCCTGTCCCAGAAATACTACGGCAGCCGGACCCGCTGGCGCGACATCTACGCGGCGAACCGCGACCTCCTCCAAAGCGAGAAGACGCCGCTCAAGATAGGGATGGACCTGAAGATTCCCTAGGCCGCGGCCAGCGCCCTGTCCAGGACGGCGAGCATGAAGTCCGCATCGGACTTCGAGAAGATCATCGGCGGCTTTATCCTGAGGGTGTTGCCCCAGAGTCCTCCCTTGCCGATCAGGAGGCCCATGTCCTTGCAGGCCTCGAATACGGCCAGGCATTCCTCCTTCGCGGGCTCCTTCGTCTTCCTGTCCTTCACCAGCTCGATCCCCAGCATGAGCCCGAGGCCGCGCACGTCGCCGATCAGCGAGTGCTTCTTCTCCAGCTTCCTGAAGCCCGCCTTCAGGTAATTCCCGATCTTCAGCGAGTTGGCCTGGAGGCCCTCGCCGTCGATCACCTGCAGTACGGCGCGGGCCTGGGCGCAGGCCACGGGGTTTCCCCCAAAGGTGTTGAAGTGGATGCGCGAGGCGAGCGCCTGGGCGATCTTGGGGGTGGTGACCACCGCTCCCAGGGCGCAGCCGTTGCCGATACCCTTGGCCATCGTCACGATGTCGGGCACCACGCCCTGCGTCTCAAACCCCCAGAAATGGGTGCCGGTGCGCCCGAACCCCGTCTGGACCTCGTCGGCGATGCACAGACCGCCGGCGGCGCGCACATGGGCGTAGGCGTGCTTCAGGTAGCCGTCGGGAAACACGACCGTCCCGCCGACGCCCTGGATCGACTCGGCGATGAAGCCGGCGAGCCGGCCGGAGCTGCCGAACTGGATCAGGTTCTTCACGTCGTCGGCGTACTTCCTGCCGGCATCCGGATCCTTGGCGCCGTAGGGGCCGCGGTAGAGGTCGGGAAGCACCGAGTGCTGGACTCCGAAGCCGTGGGGCACGTTGAACTTCCAGGTGCTGTGCGAGGTGAGCCCCATCGTCGCCTGACTCCCGCCGTGGTAGCCGTTTCGCAGCGCGATGAAGTCGAAGCACCCGGTGTAGGAACGCGACATCAGGAGCGCCAGGTCGTTCGCCTCCGAGCCGGAGTTCACCAGGTACACGACCTTCAGGTCCCCCGGCATCTTCGAGGCGAGATCCCTGGCGTAGAGCGCGATGTTCGGGTTGAGGTAGATCGTGGTCGTGTGCTGGAGGGTCTCGTTCTGCTTGTTCGCGGCCGCCACGATGTCGGGGTGGCAGTGCCCGCAGCTCACCGTCACGATGCCCCCGATCCCGTCGAGGTACCTCCGGCCTTTCTCGTCGAAGAGCCACTGGGCCTTGCCCTCCACGATCATGACCGGCTTCTTGTAGTAGTGGAAGATGGCCGGGCTCAGGAACTCCTTGCGCAGGGCCAGGACCTCTTCGGCTGAAGGGCCGTTGTAGGGCTGCGGGACGTGGCCGCACGGGGGCAGGGGAATCGGTTTCATGGATTAAAGGTTGGGCGCCAGCTTGCGCAAAACAAGGTACGCTACAAACGCTATCGCGAAGCCGGCGAACCAGGCGAAGCTGTAGATCTGGGAAAACAGGGGCGGGAGGTGGGCCGGGTCGATGACTCCGACCTGGGCGAGGAAGCCGGGGAGGTTCGGGAGCGCCGCGACAAGGAACGAAACGACGGCGACCAGGCTCCAGCCGCCCGTGTAGCGGTAGAGGCCGTTGGGATTATAAAGCGCGGCAACGTCGAGCTCCCGCTTCCTGTAGACGAAGTAGTCGGCGATCATGATGCCGCCCACCGGGCCCAGGAGCGCGCTGTAGGCCACGAGCCAGGTGAAGATGTAGCCGGTCGGGTCGGCGACCAGCTTCCACGGCATCATGACGACGCCGATGATGCCGGTTATCAGGCCCCCCAGCCGGAATGATATCCGCTTGGGCGCCACGTGGGCGAAGTCATTGGCCGGGGAGACCACGTTGGCGGCGATGTTCGTGGCCAGCGTGGCGACGCACAGGGCGACCATGGCGACGATCAGGACAACCGGGTTCTTGAATTGGACGAGCACCTCAAGGGGATCCCAGATGGTGTGGCCAAAGATGACCACCGTCGCCGAGGTGACCGCGACGCCGATGAAGGAGTAAAAGGCCATCGCGGCGGGAAGCCCCAGGGCCTGGCCGACCACCTGGGCCCTCTGGGACACCGCGTAGCGGGAAAAATCAGGGATGTTCAGGGAGAGGGTGGCCCAGAATCCGATCATGCCGGTCAGGCCCGGGATGAAGAACGCCATGAACTGGCCGGCCTTGGGCTGGCCCGGGTCGAACGCCGAGGGCTGGGAGAGCATGGGCCCGAATCCGCCCGCCGCCCGGTAGGCCCAGACAAGGAACACGACCCCGAGCGTGATCAGGAGTGGGGCCTTGATCTGGAGGAGGAGCCGGATGGAGTCGATTCCCCTGTAGACCACTGCCATGTTCACGCACCAGAACGCCATGAAGCAGGCGAACTGGGACAGGCCGATCCCGAGGGGCCCCGTGCCCCCGCCCGCCATCTGCGGGAAGAAGATCCCGAGGATCTTGTGGATCGCCTCGCCCCCGATCCAGACTTGGATGCCGAACCAGCCGCAGGCGACAAAGGCCCTCAAGAGCGCCGGGATGTTGGCGCCGACCGTGCCAAAGGACGCCCGGCACAGGACGGGGAACGGGATCCCGTAGCGGGTGCCCGCGTGCGCGTTGAGGAGGATCGGCACCAGGACGATGGCGTTTCCCAGAAAGATCGTGAGCACCGCCTGCCACCAGCTCATGCCTCCCCCGACCAGGGAGGAAGCGAGCATGTACGTCGGCACGCAGGCCGACATCGAGATCCAGAGGGCGGCAAAGCTGCCGGTCCGCCACGTCCGCCTCTCCAGGGGCACCGGGGCCAGGTCCTCGTTTCCTAGGGGGCCGTCCGTCACCATTAGGATGAGCCGATCAGCATGCCGGCCATGAACACGAGGACACCGCCCACGATGACCTGGAAGGCTGCGGAAAGAAACGGCGTGTCCATGTAGTGGTGGCGGATCCAGGAGATGATGAAGAGTTCGGCGGCGACCACGACCATGGCCACGGTGAATGCCGCGTGGAAATCGGAGATCATGAAGGGCAGGGTGTGCCCGAGTCCCCCGGCCATCGTCATCAGGCCGCAGACAAAGCCGCGGATAAGCGGATGGCCCCGGCCGCTCAGGGCTCCGTCATCGGAGAGGGCCTCGGCGAACCCCATGCTGATCCCCGCGCCCACGGAGGAGGCGAGACCGACCAGGAATGCGTCGCGGCTGCTGTGGGTCGCGAATGCAGCAGCGAAGAGGGGGGCAAGCGTGGATACGGAGCCGTCCATCAGCCCCGCCAGCCCGGGCTGCACCACCTGCAGGACGAACATGCGGCGCTGGCTCTCGTCCTCGGCCGCCCGCTCGCCAGAGGCGACCTGCTCCTGGTCGAGCCTGAGTGCGATCGCGGAGTGTTCGGCCTCGGCGGACGCCAGGTCGCCCAAGAGCTTGCGGGCTCCTGCATCCTCGGTTCTCGCCGCGGCCACCTCGTAGAACCGGCGTGAGCCCAGCTCCATGACCCCGATCTGCCGGCGGATCTGCGCCACGGTCAGGACCTTCATGGGCCAGATCGGGGCCTGCCTCAAAAGGCCCTTCACGTCCGAGCGCTGGATCTGGGGGATATGCTCGCCGAACCGGGCACGGTAGAGGTCTATCAGGCGCTGGCGGTGTCCGGATTCCTCCTGCTGCATGGTCAAGAGCGCCGATGCCGTCGAAGGAAAGCTGCCCCTGACCTTGTCGGCCATGTCGGCGTAGATGCGGCCGTCCTCCTCCTCCATAGAGATGGCGAGGGCCAGGATTTCCCGTTCCGATAAACTTGAAAACGCTGTTGCCATTGGCGCCGGACGCGGCCCGGAAAACCTAGGGGCCCGTTGGGGTGGCTGCCAGCAACAAATCGTTGGGGAGGGGTGCCTTGCGGGGCAAGAGGGACGGGCGCACACCCGGCTCGTGCCCCCGGGGTGCCGCCTATCCTCTGAGGACCGCTTTTTAAGAATGCGCGGTGTAGAAAGATCCCGCGGCCCCCGCACTACTCGGGCAGCGGCTGCAAAAGGCGTTCTTTCACGAGCACGCCGGCCTTCTGCGGATCGTAGGTCAAGCCGACCCGAAGGAGTTGGTTCATGTCGGTGCAGAAGCCGCGGTCGGCCAAGTGCGAATCGAGAATTCCAACGAATTCAGCGCGGGAGGCGGTGCTGTTCTCCTGTTTGAGGTAGTGGAGGAACGACTCAATAACGAGGGCCGGATCAACCTTCGGGCCGTCGGCACGCAGCGCCCAATACAGGTCGAACAAGTCACGTCCGCGTTTACGTTGGAACATGGCGCGCATCTTGGTGCCGAGCATCTCATGGATGTCGTAGCCGTTGAGCACCGTATTGACCCGGGCACCGCGAAACGGGAACTCAAAAGGGATCTGCACGAGGTCGCGGTGAGGCTTGCGCTCGGTCACGTTGGCCTCGACCACGATGACCAGATTGGGGCCGGATCCGCTCACGGACGGGACCTCATACGTCAATCGGAGCACGCGCGAAGGTTGCGCTAGGTTCCGAATGGCCAGCTTGAGGTTGGCCCAGATGGAATCGACGGGTTCGCCGAGTTGATCGCGCAGCACGCGACGGATGGCCGCTTCGATATGGCCCTCGGGCCGGTCGCCGAAGACCACCAGGTCGATATCCTCACTGAAGCGGGAGGCCGGGGCGAGATGCACCTTGTGCAGCAGCGTGCCACCGCGCATCGCGATCTGGCTTCGGAGGAACTTGTCTTCAAACAGCGCGGCCATCGCGCGGCAAAGCTGCAGGTCCTGCTCGACTTGACGCTGGTTGGGCCAAGGTACGACGGACTGATGGGCAAGCACGTCGCGGCGGGTCAGTGGATTCACGGGGAAAATTCTCCGGAGTTGTCGAGGACGCGCCAGCGTGAAGAAACGGCGGCTGCCTGCCTGTCGACTTTCGTCGGGACCATGGAGATGAACGGCTGCCGCCGGCCGGACAGCCACGCGGCAACTAGGTCGGCCAGCTTGGACTGGCCGGCCTTCTCCAGGATAAACCCGAGGCGCTGCGCCGTTGTGGTTTCGTCTTCCGCGTCGAGCACCGCATTCAACTCAGGACGGCGAATCTGGGAGAGAAGCGGTCGGAGGGTTTCGACGGCTCGGCCGATGCCCCCAATGCGAGGGGCGTAGCGGACCAGGTCAAACGCGGTGGCCGCGGGCGTGCTAACGCGCGTCGGGGCGAAGGCGTTCAGGAGCTGCTGGGTCGGCGTGCGCGCGATACCTCGCTTCACGAAGAAAACAATTTTCAGGCGCCCGAGTTCGATCGGTTTCCGGGGCTTGTCCGTCATTATCTGCGTCACTTGGATGGATTGGGGGCTTGAGCCAAGGGCTCCCGCCGCGGATTGCAGGGCGAGGTAGTAAGGGTGCTTGAGCCAGGTGAAGTAGTCGTCGAGCCACCATTCGACGGGCGGCCCGCCTGCCGATTGATGCTCTGGGCAGACTATCAGGAAGAAGGGACTTGCAGGCGGAATGCGGACCACGCGCGGACCGAGGCGGCGAAGCTGGGCCTTGGCAGCGTCCACTTTCAAGCCGGTTGCTTCCAGCAATTGGGAAAGCGGGAAGCCGACGCGACCCACCTTCAGCAGCTCGTCGACAAACGCTGCTGCTGCCCTCGGCCGCCTGGTGCTCGCTCCCCCAACATGGCTCATTTATATGTTAGATTTGTGATGTAAAACGTAACGAATAGCAAACCAAAGAGAGAGATCGGCAGAGGGGGAAAATGGCGCAATAAGTTTTAAAAATACTGATAAACAAGAGGTTCTGCGTTACAAATACGGCAACTGTTTTCGCGACCGAAGGGAACCTTCAAACTTTGATTTCCTAATCGACTTTTGAGGCGGCGTTTCAGCTTCGCGAGTGGCGGTGGGGCAACGGCATAACCCGATGGAAACGGCGCGGCAGGCTCCGGCGACTCCCCTTTGTCCGGTCGGGTGACTCGGCAGGTGTAACTTTTCGACGGCCTCGGGTGTTATCATCCCAACGACCCCTAATATGTTCACCCTCCCACGCCTCGCCGCACTCGCCGTCGCCCTCTCCGTCTTCACCGCCGCCGCCTCCGCCAAGGTGGAGCGCGAAGTGGTCAAATCCTTCCAGGTTCTGCCTGGCGTACACCTCCGCGTGATAACCTCCGGCGGCGACATCCATGTAACCCAGTCCAAGGACGCGGTCGTGCGCATTGTCGCAAAGGAGCATATTCGCGCAGGAAGCGAGGCGGACGCCGACGAGCTGTTGAAGAAGCTGGATTTGAAGATCGAGAACGAAGGCAACGACGTCCTGGCGTCGGCCTCCTATGAGAGCTCAATCGGATTCCATTTTGGAAGCTGGCCGCCGGTCCAGGTAGATTTTGAGGTGAGTGTTCCGGCCGATGCCTCGGCCAACCTGAAGACCTCTGGCGGAAACGTGGTCGTGGGGGACATCTCGGGCAGCCTGAAGGCCCACACCTCTGGCGGAGACGTGAGGCTCGGGGTCATCGGCGGCGAAATCGATGCGTCGACCTCGGGCGGCAACGTCGACCTCACCGAGGGACGCGGATTGGTGCACCTTTCCACCTCCGGCGGCAACGTGTCGGTGGAGCGAATTGTCGGCACCGCGGTCCTTAAGACCTCAGGCGGCGACATCAAGATTGACTCAGTGGCGGGCACCTTGGACGCCGAGACCTCGGGCGGTGACGTCAAGGCCGGATTCCTCGGGGCGCTCAAGGGGGACTGCTCCCTTTCGACCTCGGGCGGCGAGGTCAGGGCTGTGGTCGGCAAGGACACAGCCTTTCACCTGGACGCGGCGACCAGCGGCGGCGACGTCGAGGCCGCAGGGTTCACGATCACCATCGACAGCGGCGGCATGGGCAAGAGCAACCTTTCGGGCAATGTGAATGGGGGCGGGCCGCGCCTGCGCCTGCGCTCGAGCGGGGGCAATATCAAGCTCTCGGGCCGCTAGAGGCCGGCCCGGCTGGGGGTACGCTTCAGGAACTTGCCCGCCGTCGGTTCCCCGACGAACGCGCCGTCCCTGGCGGCCACCTTTCCCCGGACAGTCACCACACTCGGTCTGCCTTCCAGCTTCCAGCCCTCGAACGCGCTGTAGTCGACGTTCATGTGCTGCGTCTTTGCGGAGATCGTCCCCCTAAAGTCGGGGTCGAACACGACCAGGTCGGCGTCGGCGCCGGGCTGGATCGTCCCCTTCCTGGGGAACAGGTCGAAGGTCTTCGCCACCTGCGTGCTCGCCGCGTTCACCAGGGTGTGGAGGCTGATGCGTCCCGTGCGGACGCCGTGGGTGTAGAGCAGGTTGATCCGCTCCTCCAGCGAGGGGATGCCGTTCGGGATCTTGGTGAAGTCGGAGATGCCCATCTGCTTCTGGCTCTGGAAGTCGAAGGGGGCGTGGTCGGTTGCGACCGTCTGGATGAGCCCGTCGCGCAGTCCGTTCCAGAGAACCTTCTGGTTCGAAGCGTCCCTGAGCGGTGGCGACATGACATACTTGGCCCCCTCAAAACCAGGCCGTTCGGCCCACGTCTTGTCCAGCACGAGGTATTGGATCAGGGTCTCGATCCCGACGTTCACGCCGCGGCGCCGGGCCCTCAAGGCCTCCTCCAGCGCCTCGCGGCAGCTCAGGTGCACGATGTAGGTGTGGGCTCCGGTTAGCTCCGCAAAGCTCATCAGGTGGTGGACCCCCTCCGCCTCGACCTCGGGCGGCCGGCTCTCGTGGTGCTGGCCGGGGTCGGTCTTGCCTGCGGCCAGAAGCTCCTTTTGCCGCTCAAACACGAGCGTTTCATTCTCGCAGTGCGCCGTCACGATCACCCCGAGTTCGCGCGCAAGCTTGAGCGTGCGGTAGAGCTCCGTGTCGTCGATCCCGAAGGCCCCCTTGTAGGCGAGGAAGATCTTAAAGGAGCTCACGCCGCGGCTCACGATCTGGCGCAGGTTCGACTCGGTCGCCGGGTCATAGCGTGTCGCGCCCATGTGGAAGGTAAAGTCGCAGGCCGACCTTCCCTGGGCCTGCGCCATCCAGTGCTCAAAGGAGCCGAGGGCATCATCGGACCGCGCCGGGCAGCACATCTCGATAAGGGTGGTCGTGCCGCCCACAAGGGCCGCCCGGCTCGCCGTCTCGTAGGTGTCCTTGGCGAAGGTGCCCATGAACGGCAGGGTGATGTGGACATGGGGGTCGATGAATCCCGGGAACACGTACTTTCCCGCGGCGTCGATCACGGTGGCCCCCGGGGGGGCCTCCAGGCCGGAGCCGATCCTGGTGATCGTCTCGCCCTCGCAGTAGATGTCCGCGCGGGAGCGTGAGTCGGCAGTGACGATTTCTCCGTTCTTTATGAGCAGTGGCATGGGGGTCTCACTTTCTCCAGACGTCGTCGACGACTCCGCCGAACCAGCGCGTCGTGATGGTCTTTTGCTGGGTGTAGAATTGGACGGCCTCTTGGCCCTGGATGTGGAGGTCCCCGTAGAACGAGGCGTCCCATCCTGTGAAGGGGAACATGGCCATCGTGGCAGGGACGCCCACGTTGATGCCCACCATGCCCGCCTTGACCCGGTGCTTGAACGTGCGGGCCGCGGCGCCAGAGGAGGTGAAGATCGAGGCGCCGTTCCCATAGGAGGAGCGGTTTGCCACCTCGATGGCCTGTTCCAAGTCCTCCATGCGCATGACGTTCAGCACGGGCCCGAAGACCTCCTCCTTGGAAATGGTCATCGTCTCGCTGACATGGTCGACGATCGTCGCGCCGAGGTAGAACCCGTTGGGGGCGTCAGAGACCTTTGCGCCGCGGCCGTCGCATGCCACCGTCGCCCCCTCGCGCTCGCTGCTCTCCACAAGCCTCTCGACCCGGTCCCGGTGGTCGCGGGTTATCAGCGGCCCCATGTCCGGTTGGGACATCGGGGTGTCCGTCCGCCCGATCTTCACCGAGCGGGCCGCAGCAACGAGCTGCGGGAGGATCGAGCCCGCCGCCTTGCCGACCGCGATCGCCGTCGATCCGGCCATGCACCGCTCTCCCGCGCATCCGAACGCAGCCGTCGTAAGCGCCTCGACGGATTTCGGGATATCCGCGTCCGGCATAACGATGATGTGGTTCTTCGCCCCGCCATTGGCCTGCACCCTCTTTCCGTTTCGGGTCCCGGTCTCGTAGATGTACCTTGCCACGGGGGATGACCCGACAAAGGAAACCGCGCGGACCTTTGGGTGGGCGAGGAGCGCATCCACGCATTCGCGGCCTCCATGCACCACGTTGACGACTCCCTTCGGGAGCCCGGCCTTGGCGAGCAGTTCAACCAGGAGCACCGCCGTGAGCGGAACCTTCTCGCTCGGCTTTAGGACGAAGGTGTTCCCGCAGGCGATAGCCAGGGGGAACATCCAGAGGGGGACCATGGCCGGAAAATTGAACGGCGTGATGCCGACGCAGACCCCGAGGGGCTGGAGCAGGGTCTCGCAGTCGACGTTTCGAGCCATGTTGCCAAGCGTGTTGCCGAAGAGGAGCGTCGGGGCTCCGCAGGCGTACTCAATGTTCTCGATCCCGCGGTAGAGGCTACCCCTCGACTCGACCAGGGTCTTCCCGTGCTCAAGGGAGACGCTTGCGCAGAGGCGGTCAAAGTTCTCCTCGACCAGTTGCCGGTACCTGAAGAGGTAGCGCGCCCGCTCGATTGCCGGAGTGTCCCTCCATGAGGGAAACGCAGCCTCCGCGGCCTGGACTGCCGCCTCCACCTCGCTAGCACCCCCGACCGGGCATTCGGAAATCACCTCTCCGGTGGACGGGTTAAAGATCGGGGTCCCGACAAGCTTTGGTTGAATCCATTCGCCGCCGATAAAGAAGGGGCAGGGGAGTAGGCTCGCAGACTTCATGGTTGTGATTCGATGGCGTGGGCGGGCGGACGGGGCTCAGCAGGAGAGTCGATTTCGGGCCTCAGGGCGAGTTCCCACCAGCCGACATCCCGCCAGGCCCCGAGTTTGTAGCCGATCTTCCGGTAGATTCCAACGGGGGAGAACCCCATCGCCTCATGGAAGGCCTGGCTTGCCGGGTTGGGCACCAGGATCCCGGCGTAGGCCTTGAAGAATCCCTGCTCCCGAAGGAGATCGAATAGTTCGGCGTAGAGGGACGTGCCGACTCCCTGGCCCCTGTAGTCGGCGTGGATGTAGACGGTGACCTCAACGGCCCAGCGGTAGGCCGCGCGCTCCCGGTGCGCCGAGGCGTAGGCGTAGCCCGCTATCCTCTGGTCGCGCTCGCACACGAGCCACGGGAAGCGCAGGCGAATCTTTTCGATCCGGGATGCCATCTCGGCGGCGTCGGGTGCCTCGGTCTCAAACGACACGCAGGATTCCTCGCAGAAAGGTCGGTAGATCGCGGCGATTTCCGAAGCGTCGCGCTTTTCAGCCAGTCGGATCATCGGACGGACCGAGCCTAATCCCGGGAGAGTGCGTCGGACTGCTTCACAAACTCGTCGCCGGACCACTCCCCGTCGGACTTGACCACCTTCTTGGGCGCGACCTTCTGCGCCGCCTTGCGCTCCGATTGGCGCCTGACCAGGTCCGCGTGGGTCGTGAAGTAGTCCAGGCTCTTGCCCTTGAAGTCGGCCAAGGTCTCGAACTTGTGCTTGTCCATGAACGCGAGCAGTTCGTCGCACATGGGCTTCACGCACTCGTAGCCGAATTTCATGACCCCGGTGCAGACCTGCACGGTGTCTGCCCCGAGGAGGATGAACTGCGCGGCGTCGGTTCCGCTCTCGATCCCGCCCAGGCCCGAAAGGCTCCTGCCGGGGAACTCTTTGCGGATCATGGTCGCGATCTCCATCACCATCCGCAGGGCGATCGGTCTCACGGCCTTGGACGAGTAGCCCCCTGGGGTGGTCCAGCCCTCCACCGTGGGTTCCGGCCTCAGCGTCTCGAGGTTCACGCCCATCACGCTCCGGATAGTATTGATCGCGCTCAGCCCGTTGCAGCCCGCCTTGAGTGCCGCCCGGCTAGGCTCCTCGATGTGCGTAATGTTGGGCGTCATCTTTGCCCAGACTGGTTTCTTCGCGACGCCCATGACCCAGGTACAGACTTCGCCTAGGACTTCGGGGTCCTGGCCCATCGCCGCCCCCATCTTGCGTTCGGGCAGTCCGTGCGGGCACGAGAAATTGAGCTCGAATCCGTCCACCCCCGCGCCCTGGCAGCGTTCGACGATCTCGACCCAGGCGTCCTTGCGACATTCCTCCATGATCGAAGCGATCAAGACCCCATCAGGATTCGTGTCCTTGCAGCGCTTGAACTCGTCCAGCCAGATCTCAAAGGGCCTGTCGCTGATCAGCTCAATGTTCTCCCAGCCGATGACCTCCTTGCCTTCGCCCGAGTGAAGCTTTGCGTAGCGGGGGGTGACGTTCACCACCTTGGAGGAGTCCAGGCTCACGGTCTTTGCGATCACCGCGCCCCAGCCTTCGCGGAATGCCCGGTTGATGACGCTTAGGTTGGTGCCCGGAGGGCCGGACCCAATAATAAACGGGTTGGGCAGCCTCAATCCGTCGACGGTGGTCGCTAGGGTGGGCATGGGTGATTCGGCTTGGGTGTAATCTCGACCAAAATTCGCTCGTTTCCAAGCAGCAACTGGGCCAGCTTTGCCGCCTCCGATGCCGATGAACGCCTTTGTCGACCCCAGGCGCACGATTGCCGAGCTTAAGGAGCTCAGGAGCCTAACTTCCGACGAGAACGGCGCGCAGCGGGTCGCATTCACAAAGACCTGGGTTGAGACGAGGGCTTGGCTTAGGTCGAAGCTGGCGGATCTGCCCGTCGAGACCCATGTCGACCAGGCGGGCAACCTCTGGAGCACCCTGAAGGGCAAGAGCGAACGGGCGCTCCTGATCGGCGGCCACATGGACTCCGTGCCCAACGGCGGCTGGTTGGACGGCTGCCTGAACGTCCTCGCGGGACTGGAGGTGCTGCGGGGCCTGTGCGATCGGTATGGCGGATCGCCTCCGGTCACGGTTCGGCTGGTGGACTGGGCCGACGAGGAGGGTGCGAGGTTCGGGAAGAGCCTATTCGGCTCGTCGGCGTGCTCGGGCTCGCTCGACATGGCGGAGGCCCGCGGCCTCAAGGACCGGGACGGTGTCCGGCTTCCCGATGCGCTTCGCGAGGTCGGCGTGGATTTTGAAAACGTCAAGTCCTCGGGCAGTGAGCTGCGCCATGCGGCGGCCTACCTGGAGCTGCACATCGAGCAGGGCCCCGTGCTCCTAGACCTCGGGCTGCCCCTGGGCGCCGTCCTTGGGACCTTCGGGGTCGAGCGCCATGCGATCACCTTCCGGGGGCAGGCGGCGCATTCCGGGAGCACACCCATGAACCGAAGGAGGGACGCGCTCCTTGCGGCGTCGCTCATGAGCCCGGAAATCTATACCATCGCCAACCGGAACGGCGGGGTGTGCACGATCGGCTCCTGCACGACAAAGCCGGGAATCGTGACCAGCGTCGTCGAGGAGTGTAGGATCACTCTCGACCAGCGCCACCTGGACCCCGAGGCACTCGGGCGGATGCTCGCAGAGGCGCGCGAGGCCTCCGAAAGGCACGCTCGCGCGTGCGACGTCTCGGTCGGCTGGGAGCGCATCTGGCAGATCGAACCCATCCCGTTCAACCCTGAGCTGATCGCGCTGTGCGAGAGCTCAATCCTGGAGACCTACGGGCAGGTCCACCGCCTGCCGTCGGGCCCGCTCCATGACGCGGCCGAGGTGGCGCGGTCGGGAGTGCCCACCGTGATGATGTTCGTGCAGAGCCTGCACGGCATAAGTCACAACAAGATTGAGGACACGCGAGAGGAGCACCTCGAGCTCTGTGTAAGGGCGTTCGCTCGCCTGGCGGACAAGGCTATCGCCTGGATCGGCTAGCGGGGGGTCAACCCGCGAAGAACTTGATGGTCCGCGCCATCGACGCCACAAGGGCGTCGATCTCCCTGCGCTCGTTGTAGACGTAGAAACTTGCCCTGACCGTGCTCGTGAGTCCCAGCTTCTTCATGAGGGGCTGGTTGCAGTGGTGGCCCCCGCGGAGGGCGATGCCGTCCTCGTCGGCAAATGTCACCACATCGTGGGCGTGGACCCCCTCGAATGCGAAACTCACAAGTCCGCCGCGCTCGCCGTCCGGGCCGATAATCCGGATCCCGGGCAATTCGGCCAGCCGGTCACGCGCCTCCTTGGCGAGCCCGCCGTCGTGGAGCCTGATCTGCTCTCGGCCGAGAAGGTCCAGGAAGTCGCACGAGGCCCCGAGGGCGATCGCATCGGCAAAGTTGGGGGTCCCCGCCTCGAAACGCTCGGGGGAGGGCTTCCACCGGCTGCCCGAAAAATCCACGCTGGAAATCATCCCGCCGCCGCCCTGCCACGGGGGCATGGCGTCCAGGAGCGCGCGGCGCCCATAGAGGACTCCGATTCCTGTGACGCTCGCCATCTTGTGGCCGGAGAAGGCCAGGAAATCGCAACCTATGGCCCTCACGTCGAGCGGCATGTGGCCGATCGACTGGGCTGCGTCGACAACGGTAACGATGCCGAGCTTCCGGGCACGGGCGCAGAGGTCCGCCGCAGGGTTTATGGTTCCGAGCGTATTGGAGACGTGGGTGAAGGCGAAGAGCTTGACCTCGGGGGTGAGCAGCTTGTCCAGGGCGCCTAGGTCCAGGAGGCCCTGGTCCCCGGTCACGGGCACGTACCGGACCGTGGCGCCGGTCCGCTGGGCGGCCATCTGCCAGGGCACAAGGTTGCTGTGGTGCTCCATCTCTGTGAGGAGCACCACGTCCCCCTTCCTCAGGTTCGCCGACCCCCAGCTTGCAGCAACCAGGTTGATGGATTCGGTTGTCCCGCGCGTGAAGATGATCTCCTCGGGGGCCTCGGCGTTTACAAAGGCCTGCACCCGCGCACGCGCTCCCTCGTAGCCGTCCGTCGACCTCATCGACAGCGCATGGAGGCCGCGGTGCACGTTTGCATTGTCGTTGGCGTAGAAGCGGTCCAGCGCCCGGGTCACCGCGAGCGGCTTCTGGGTCGTGGCGGCGTTGTCCAGGTAGACCAGAGGGTGCCCGTTAACCTTCTGGTCAAGGATCGGGAACTGATCGCGGATGTTGTCCCAGGGGGAGGGCATCGCGCGTCAGTCCTTGTGGCTCTCGGTCGTGGCCGGCGCCCCGTCGCCGCGCAGGGCGTTCAGGGCCGCGTGCCAGGAAAGCGTCGCACACTTGATGCGAGCCGGGAAGGCGTGCACCCCGGCGAAGGCCCCAAGGTCGCTGATCTCCTCCGGTTCCTTGCCGGTGGTGACGATCTCGTGGAACTCCTTGTAGAGGTTCTCCGCCTCGGCAGTGGTCTTGCCCTTGAGCTGGGTCGTCATAAGCGAGGCGCTTGCCTGGGATATGGCGCAACCCGAGCCGTCGAAGGAGATCTCGGCGATGCGGTCGCCGTCCAACCTAAGGAAGACGTCGCACTGGTCGCCACAGGAAGGGTTGTCCCCGTGGGCCGACCGGTTGGCTGTCGGAATCCGTCCCCGGTTGCGCGGCCTGCGGTTGTGGTCCAAGATGACGTTCTGGTAGAGATCGGAAAGGTCGGCCGACATGGTGGAAGGATACAGGTATCCGGACCCGACACTGCGTCAAGGAAGTCAGACGGGTTTGAACCCCCTAAAGACCCTGATAATGAAGACAAAGGGTGTGCGAGCATCCGAAAGCCCCCGGCGGCGTTCGTGGGGCGGTGCCGGCAAAACACGGGTCCCCCCGCTAGGCTGAGCTGCTTGCGGGGCGGCTCTCCCTGGCGCCCAATTTCGAGGTCGCGGTAGATTCTTTAACCCTCCATGCTCCACGGTGTTGCGCACCGTCCCGGGAGCACCGGGGGCTCAGGAACCTCCACCCGGATCTTTTTTCCGGACAGTAGAGGGTACAGGCCCCCGGGATGTCACAGAGGGAAGGTGTGAAACCCATCCAGACACTTCCCCTTTCCCGATTTACGGCTCCCATGACCGAAGAGCCCAACGGCCAGACTGACTTCTCCGCGCTGTACCGCTCAACGCTAGCACCGCTGAGGCGCTACCTCACGCGCCTGCTTGGCAATTCAAGCGAGGCTCAGGACGTTGCCCACGACGCCTATATACGCGTTTATCCCACGATCCAGAGCCACGCCGCCCGGCGGCCAACGGCCCTACTTTACACCGCGGCACGGCGCCTGGCTATCAACCGGCTCAAGCGCCGGAGCATCTCGCCCGTCGCCCGGGACGCATTCATCCCCGAGATGTCAGCAAGCGGGGAGCCTGGGGTCACCCAGCAGGTGATCAGCCGCCAGGAGCTTGACCTCCTGGAGGAGGCCATTGCCGGTCTGCCCGAGGGCTGCCGAACCGTGCTTCTCATGTGCAAGATCGAGCAGCTTTCCCATAAGGAGATCTCGGAGCGGCTCTCCATAGCCGTGAGCACGGTCGAGAAACAACACGCGCGCGCCCTGAGGCTGCTGCGAACGGCACTGGAAGGGAGATTCGACTCATGAACCGGACCCATTCGCCTTTTGACGAGACCACAGAGGACGAGGCATCGCTTTGGGCCGCCAGGCTGGAGGGCGCCGAACTGACCCCGCGCGAGCGCTCGGACCTCGCGTCCTGGCTCGCGGGCGGGCCGGGACGCAGGGAGGCGCTCTCGGGATTCTGTCGCCTGTCGCGGAGGCTTGACCAGGCGGTGTCCGAACTTGTGGCCTCGGGGGCGATAGAGATCCGGGAACCCGAGCTGGTCCGGCCGCGTCTTGGCCCGGGAAGGCTCCTGGCCGCCGGCCTGGCCGCGGCTGCGCTCGCCCTTGGGTGCGTCTGGTTCCTTGGGCAGTCGGGGCGTGCCGAGAGCTACTCTGCCCCAGCCGGGCAGAGGCAAACCTTCACCCTGTCCGACGGGACCCGCATCGAGCTGAACGCCAACACGAGCGTGGTGGTCGAAAACGGCCGCTCCGAGCGCCGCGTGCGGCTCGCCAACGGCGAGGCGTTCTTCGTGGTCAGCAAGGACAAGGCGAGGCCCTTTATCGTCGACACCCCCGCGGGATCGGTCCGGGTGACCGGAACGATCTTCAATGTGCTCACGGAGACCTCCTCCCAGCTCGATGTCACCGTCGTCGAGGGATCGGTGCAGGTAAGGCCGGGGGACGGCGGGTCCAATGCGCCGGCCGAGCCCGTGGGCCTGGGCGCGGGCGACAGGCTATCGGCCGTGAAGGGTGGGGTGGCGCTGAGCAGGCTTTCGGACTCGGACCTGGGCGACCTCCTGGCTTGGAGGCAGGGAAAGATCGTGTGCAAGATGATGCCGCTTTCCGAGGCGCTCGCGCTCTTCGCCCATTACCACGGCCGGACAATATCTGTTTCCCCGGGGGCCGCGGCGCTCCACGTGGGCGGAAGGTACAGCATCGACGACCTCGATGGATTCCTTGCCCAGCTCGAACTGGTCCAGCAGGATCACAAGGTGCGCATAGACCACGGGGCCTCGGGCTCCATTCGGGTGAGCCTGCGCGCCGAGCCGTGACGACCCGTTTCAGTTGACCTGTATCCCCCCTACCAAGACCGGATCCCTTCGAGCCACTTTCGTTCTCCTCGTGTGGGGAGTCATCTGCTCGGTCCCGCCGGCTGCCTGGGCCGAGCCGATCGAGTTCCGCCTCCCCGCGCAGCCCGCCGACGAGGCCCTGATGGCGCTCTGCCGCCAGTCCAGGGTGGAGCTCCTCTTCTCCTTCGACGACCTCCACCAGGTACGATCGACTGCGGTCGTCGGTTCACGGGAGCCGGAGGCGGCGCTCGCCCTCCTGCTTGAGGGCACCGGCTTCGTCGCGCGGCAAAAGGGGGTCGGAAGGTTTGTCGTCACGCCGGTGGGCGACAAAGGGTCCGTTAAGGGTGTGCTCCTCACGCCGGCAGGGTTGCCCGCACGCGGCATCCACGTGGTCGTCACGGCCCTTCGCCAGGGCTGCGTGACCGACGCCGCTGGCACCTTTGAGTTCCCGGCGCTTGCGGGGGGGACCTACCAGCTGGTTGCCGAAGGCGCGGGCTACCAGCCCCTGGAGATCGCCGACGTGTGCGTCACGGCGGGCAAGGCCCTCACGCTGGACCCGATGGCAATGACTGTCCCCAGCAACCCCGACAAGCTGGAACCCTTTGTGGTGCAGGCCAAGTCGGCGTCCTACGGACCGCTGGACAGCATCAAGCGGGACCCAATACCCAGGAGCGCCATCGGCAATGTCGACCGGCCGCGCACCGAGAACGACCCGCTGGACTACACCATCTTCACCCGGGAACAGATCGCCCGGAGCGGCGTGATCGACGTGAACGAGTTTCTGCAGCGGGAGATCCTAGACAGCGACGCCACAGCCTTGCCGCCCGAGCGCAACGGGAGCCTCGGAGCCTTTGTGTCGGGCAGCGACAACCTGAACATGAGGGGATACAAGGCGGACGCCACGATCGTCCTTGTTGACGGGCGGCGGCTGCCGGAGATCGTCACGGCGCTTCCGGCCGACCTGACGCAGCCTGCGGCCCCGCAGGCCGATGTGAATGTCATCCCGCTGAGCCTGATAGACCACATCGAGGTGCTCCCGGTCTCGGCATCGGCGATCTACAGCGGGAGCCCGGTCGGGGGCGTGATCAACATCGTGCTCCGGCCAAACGCCAACGCGACGGAGCTCACCACCACCTATACGAACGCGCTGGCGGGATTCGACGCCCCGCAGTCCACGGTCTCGCTGATGCACGGGGAGACACTCCTGGACGGGCGCCTTCATTTCCGGCTCAACGCGACCTTCACCCAAGTGAGCCCCAGCACGGAGAGCGAACTGGGGTACATCCGGGCGAACCTCGCCGGTCGGGCCTCGGCCGAGAGCGCGCTTTTCCGGGCGACGCCGAATCTGGTGAGCCTGAGCCTCGCCCCGCTCTTCGGTCCGGGCACAGCCTCGTTCACCTCGGTGGCGCCCGGCACCGACGGCAGCGGTGGGGCTGCGGCCTTCAGTGGGCGGTCGGGGGTCCAGAGCCTCGGCCTCTTCGAACCCCTGGGCGGCGGGCTTGCGCAGTCTGCGAACAGCCTGGGTTTTCCCTACGGGAGGAAGGAACGGAGCACGACCGTGTTCGGGTCGGTCACCTACGATGTCTTCCCTTGGCTCCAGGTCGGTATAGACGCGAGCGCTGGGCGGTCGGTCAACAACACAGGCTATAGCGTTTTCAATGGAACGCTCCTGTTGCCCGGGACCCTGCCAACCAACCCGTTTCATACCGACCTGGCCGTGACCCTGAACGAGACTGCGCCGGCGCTCGGGCAGGATTATGATGAGGCGCACATCGACCACTATTCCGCCGTGTTTGGTCTCCTGCTCAAGATGCGGGACGACTGGCAGGCGACCCTTGATGCACAGTACGGACTTAGCCTCACGAGGTACCGCGGCATCCAGGGCGTCGACAATTCGCGGTGGCAAGGGCTCGTGAACCAGGGTGCTTACAACCCCCTGCGCGACACCGAGACTTTCGGCCCCCCGCAGGCGTTCTACGACCAGGCCGTGGTCTACTACGGGCAGCGCGGCCGCTTCGTGACGCTGGGAGACTACGACACGTTCGACTCCGCGCTTCGGATCACCAATCCCTACCTGAGGCTCCCGACGGGCACCAGTACCGTTGTGGTTGGTGGGGACTACCGCTACGCGAGGCTGGGAACCTACGCCGACATCCTGCGCTATGGGGATGGGACCCTCGTGGCTCCGCCCCAGTACTGGGTGGGCCGCTCGCTGCAACGGGTGAGCGCCTTCAGCGAGGTCGAGGCTCCGCTCCTTCCCGCCCGGTGGTTGCCTGCATTTGTCCACGCGATCGAGGTCGACGTGGCGGGCCGCTACACGGCGTCCACGCTCGCCAACGAGTCCAACTTCGCTCCTACGGGCGCAGTGAAAATTGACTTCGCCGGGGGCTTCTCGCTGCGGGGCACGTTTGCGACCTCCAACCGATTTCCTCCGCCGGTGTTTAGTCGCAAGTACTCCGGCCTGACCACCGGCGGTGCGGGGACCACCGTGGCCGTTAAGCTCGCGGACCCGCGCAGGGGCAATATCGAGGAGACATTCCTGGAGAGCGACGCCGTGAATCCCCGGCTGGTCCCCGAGGCCTCGGTCACGCAGACCATCGGGCTGCTCTATGAACGGGGGAAAGTGCATCATGTTCGGGCCTCGATAGAGTTCGTCGACACCGTCACGTCGGGGGAGCAGGCCTACCTGGGAGCGAACGGCGTCCTGGACCTTGAGAGCACATTCCCGGACCGGGTGATACGGGCGCCAGCTGCCCCTGGCGACCCCTACGGCGTCGGCCCGATCACGTCCGTCCTGACGGGCAACTTCAACCTCGCGTGGAGGCATTCCTACGAGTGGACGACGTCGCTCGACTACACGTGGTCGCGCTGCCTTGGAGGTTCGTTTGAGGCCTACTGCAGGCTGATCGACTTCCAGCGGTACGCGGTGGAGCTGATGCCTAAGTCGAGTCCCGTAGACGAGCTCCGGGAGCCCGACGGCTCGACCCCGGGGCTTCTAAAATTGCGCATGAACTTCGGGGCGGGGTGGTCCAATCACGCCTGCGGATTCGGCGTGGACGGCCACTATTTCCACTCCCGGATCCTGCCGGTGCAGGAATGGGCCGTCCAGGGCACGGACAGGGTTGAGCCCTTCTGGCAGTTCGACGGCTACCTACAGGGCGACCTGGGCCGCTGGATCCCCTGGAAGAGCCCCCGCTACGGGCTCCGCGGCCAGGTCCGTGTCGACAATATCTTCGGCGCCACACCCCCCCGGTACGCGAACGATCCCACGGGCGCCGGCGTGCAGTCCTACGGCGACTGGAGGGGCCGGGTCTACTCGGTGTCGGCAACGGTTACCTTTTAAAAAGGGGGGGCAAGCTAGCGGGTCCCGTCGCTCGGGCTGTCTCAAGGGGTGAAGGTCGCCGGTGGCGCCTTCGATTTTTTTGAAACCCTCCCTACCTCCCGCTCGTCAGTCACCCATGGCGGACCACAATTCGGCAAAAATCGTCGGTAAAAGCCCCCTCGGGAACGGGCCTTGCTATACAGAGGCCTATATAGGGACCCAAAAGGGCGGATTATCGGTGTTTTATGCCGAACCAAAGCGCGCCGCAGGAGTCCATGTTACCAAGCGAACCATGAGCCAAGCAACCGAACGCCATCCCGGAGCGCCCTTGATCGGGCTCTTCCCGGACGAACTTCGCGAGGACGCACAGGAGACCCGCCTGCGTGACGCCCTGAAGCGGTGCTCCGCCTCAACCCGGGACGCCGCCGTCGAATTCCGCAGGACTGGCGACCTCGACTGCGTGCCGGTGATCATCGACGGCCTGATCGAGCATTACGTCATCCCCGAGGCGCGAGCAAAGCTGCGGTCCCATGACGACGGGCTGCGTCTGATCGAGGACCTGGCAATAGACTCACTTACGATGCTTGAAATCGTCTTCCTGGCCGAGGAGGTCCTCCAGGTGTCCATCGACAACGAGGAACTCCGACCCTTCAGGACGGTGGGCGACGTGAAGCGTTTCGTGGCCCAAAAGTTGTCCAAGTCCGCGGGTTAGCCGCACGGGCTTCGGCCCAGAGTTTCTGGTTTTCTTTATCCCGTTGGGCGGTCAGGGTGAGCGGACCCCTATGACCCGAGTTGCCCACATGCCTTGGCGCCTTCTTCCGTTCGTTGCCGCCCTTCTGAGCGCAATGCCCTTGGCCCCGCTTAGCGCCGCCGAGCCGCCGGCGCCAGCCACCCCGGAAAGTCGCTTCCAGGTACCCGCGACCGACGACGGCCTGCCTGGGTCCGGACCGATCAGGAGGGCCGACTGGTTCAAGAATATCTGGGTCGAGCGACGCTCGTCCTGGGCCGAGAGAGTGCGCGACGACCAGGGTGCCCTGGTGTTCCTAGGCGACTCGATAACCCAGGGGTGGGGCGATGTCGGCAGCAGCTTCCCCGGAATCAAGGTCGCGAACCGCGGGATCAGCGGCGACACCACGCGCGGGGTCCTAATACGCCTCCAGGAGGACGTAATCGCGCTCAACCCGAAGGGCGTGGTGCTCCTGATCGGGACCAATGACATCGAGGAGAAGGCGGAGCCAGAGACGATAGCGGGAAACGTGAAGCTGATCGTCGACGCACTTAGGGCTCACGACCCGAAGATGCCGGTAATCCTGTGCGAGATCTTCCCGAGTTCGTTGTCCAAGTCGAGGCCCAGGTCCAAGATTTGGGACACCAACGAGCTCTATAAGAAGCTGGCGATCGACGAGCCGCAGGTGACGGTCCTCGACACCTGGGCGCTCTTCGGGAACGCCCAGGGCGATGCCAAGGAGGAGGAGATGCCAGACCTCCTGCACCCGAATATCCTGGGGCAGGCGAAATGGGCGCTTGCGCTGCGTCCGGTGCTGGAGACTGCGGGACTCGTGCCCGCTTGGCCCGACGACTTCCAGACCGAGCCTGGCTTCACCAGCCTCTTCAACGGCAGCGACCTTGCCGGCTGGTCGTACGAGGGCGGGGGCGACCTGAAGGGGCAGTCGGCGACCGGTGACGGCCGCTACGTGGTGAAAAACGGGCGGCTTGTCGTCACCGTTGCGCACACGATAAGGGACTACAAGAAGCTCTGGACCAAGCGCGTTTTCCCGAGGGACTTCGTATTGAAGATCGAGTTTCGTGCGAGCCCGAATGCGGACAGCGGGATCTTCGTCCGCGAGCCCCAGCTCCAGTGCCGAGACTTTCTGATCGCGGGGCCCTTTGCGACCCTCCGGCTCTACCGGCCGCTCGACTGGAACGAGATCGTCGTCACGGTGAAGGGTGGGCTCGCCCACGCTACCTGCAACGGCGAGGTGATCATGGATGCTATGCCGGTGCCCCCGTCGGGCCCAATCGGGCTCGAGAGCGACCATGGCCAGATGGAATACCGGCGCATCCGCTTTAAGGAGACCCACTAGCTTTTCCTCTCTCTCGTCGCATTGGCGAGGCAACCATGCCCATCTCAAAGCACTTTCAAGGAAGGTCCACCGTGCGCTGGGGTATCATCGGCTGCGGGGATGTGACCGAGATCAAGAGCGGGCCGGGGTTTCGAAAGGCCCGGGGGTCGGCACTGGTCGCGGTGATGCGCCGCAATTCGGCCCTGGCCGAGGACTATGCCAAGCGCCACGGGGTCCCGCGCTGGTATGCCGACGCACATGCCCTCATCGCCGACCCCGAGGTTGACGCCGTGTACATAGCGACGCCGCCGGACTCGCACTGCGACTATGCACTCGCCGTTGCGGCGGCGGGGAAGCCCGCACTTGTCGAAAAACCGATGGCGCGGAATCTGGCGGAGTGCAACCGGATGGTTGAGGCCTTTGAGCGCGCCGGCCTTCCACTCTTTGTCGCCTATTACTACAGGTCCCTTCCGTATGTTGTGAAGGTTGCCGAGCTCTTGAGGGACGGAGCGATCGGGCGTGTCACCGGGGTCACCTACCGGATGGTCGAGCCGCACCACAGGCGGGGCATGCCATGGCGGGTCGATGTCGCGGTTGCCGGTTCCGGGCACTTCCTGGACGTGGGCTCCCATTCGCTGGACCTCCTGGACCACCTGCTTGGGCCGCTGGAGCAGGTCGAGGGCAAGGCGGCCAATCTGGCATCGGATTACGAAGCGGAGGACACGGTGGCCCTCACGTTCCGGACTCCGGGTGGCGCCCTGGGCGCTATGATGTGGAATTTCGCGAGTGACCTCCACGACGACCTCATGCGTATCGCGGGAACCGAAGGGGAGATCGTATTCCCGATGTATTCCCAGGTGCCCGTTAAGGTAACAACCGCCGCGGGAACGCGGGAGGTGGAGGTCGACTTCCCGCAACACGTGGCGCAGCCCTTCATCCAGACCGTGGTCGACGACCTGCTGGGCATTGGCGCTTGTCCGAGCACCGGCGAATCCGCCCGGAGGACGTCCCGGATCATGGACCATGTGCTTTCCGGCTATTACGGCGGCAGGAACGATGAGTTCTGGGCCCGTTCCGCTTCCTGGCCCGGTCGCCGCAGGCGTTAAGGCTTGGTCCCGGATCGAGCGTTCCCTTAGACGGCGATTAAGCTTAGGCCCGTGCCCCAGGCTATTTGGCCGGCTCTGCGACCTCGCCGAGGTTCTTAACTTCGCCGATGTCGACCTTCCCTTCTAGGACCCGTTTCCTCAGGAGGCCGTTGCTCGGCTCGCCAAAGTATTGGGAGGCGTAGCGGGCCATGACCGGAAGCGCCTTTTCGAACTGGTTGCGTCTCTCGCTAATGCTAAACCGTGTCTCCCAGAGCAGCTTGTGCTTCTTCTCCTTCCACATCAGCTGGAAATCGTAGGCCATCAGGACCACGAAATACCTGTTCTCCTCGATCTCCATCTCGATGTCCTTGCGCTCGACGTCAAATGCCGTGCCCCTCACGTACCGCCCGCGCTCTGAGGCGATCAACCCTGCGGAGTCGTAGCCCAGCATCATCGCGTTCCTGAAATCGGCGTTGTCCCGGATGTCGTTCATCATGCTGAGAACGTGGAGCGCGTTGGACTGGTCGCTGAGGTCCTCGTCCCTGGCTCCTACGGTGGAGCTGGTGCCGATCCCCTGGCCCAGTTTGAGGCCAATCCCGTTCCTCACTGCCGACGACGTGCCAAGTGCGTCCGCGGGACTTAGCGTGTTGTTTATGCCATCCATGACTCCGCTCAGGTTGGAGTCGGCCACGGAGCTTCCAAACGAGGGGGAGACATGGGTCATCCCCCAGTAAACCATGATGAGGAGCTTCGTCTCTTTCGGGTTCCCTGCCGGGAGGTAGCTTCGTTCCGCCAGGGGCGCTGCTATCACCCGAGCAACCTTCTCGAAGTTCTGATTGTCGAGTGTCTTGTCGGCAATCTGGCCCTCCCATTCGCCGCCCTTGCCAAAAGCATAGTACTCGGGCTGAAAGCTGCCGTCCGGGCGCTTGGTGCGCACGTAGTCGGCGCACACCTTTGCCGATACTGTCGTGACGCCGTCGACATCTTTGTCGACTGGCTTAGTGGCAGCCATGCCAGAAAGGCCAGAGGAGGCCAAAAGGAGAAGTGAGGCGATCCTGAACGGGGCGGGGGTTTTCATGGCGAAGGCTTTTCCGTGATCTGTCGGTTGCTCGATACGGCATTCAATCACTTTCAGGGGCAATGGAGAAGGATTTACAGGGGGGTGTGCAGACCACGGGCACCGGATTGTCCGTGCGGCACCTTGTGCGAATCCTTCTGGGGATAAAATCTATCTATTGTATTTACCCTGAGCCAAGTTAGCCTCCGCGGTCTCATCGTGGAATCGGCAATCAAGCGATCTAAGGCGCTCGGCGCTACCGGATACGTTCTGTTGGCTGCCGTTTTGGTTTTTGCGGCCGGGTACGCCTTGGTTCGCCAGCGTCCCCCCGCCTTCGATCACGGGAAAGTGTACCGGATCGGCTACGGCAACGACGCGCCCTACCACTTTGTCGGGCCGGACGGCTCGCCGATGGGACTCGCCGTCGAACTCGTGCGGGAGGCGGCACGGCGCTCGGGCATCAAGCTCGAATGGGTCCCGGGCACAGGGTTCAACCTGGATACTGTGGACATGTGGGTGCTCGCGACGATAACGCCGGAGCGGCTCAAGCTGTTGCACTTGACCGAGCCCTATCTCCAGGCGGAGATCGCATTTCTCGTCCGTGCCGACAGCCCGATCCGAAATGCCGCCGAGCTAAGTAAGGCCCGGATCAGCTGCCGCAACCTACCGGTCGTAATCCAGGTGCTGCGTCAACTGATGCCCGAGGCACAAGTTGTAGTGGCTGACGGCAGCAAGGGAACCTTCGCGGAACTGGCCGAGGGAAGGTCGGACGCGATCTTCATCGACCAGCATGTCCTCTTGATGTCGCTCCTGCACGGCGATCCGCACGTGGCGCTCAGGATGCTCCCGTCGCGGTCGCCGAGGCGACCGCTGGCCATCGCCTCCACCTTCGCGAGCGCAGCGGTGGCCGACGAGCTTCGCCGTTCGATGCAGGAAATGGGCGAGGACCGCAGCTCCACGCCGATCATCGAGCGGTGGACGTTCTTCTTTGACCCCGCCAATGCCATTGTCGGGGAGACGGCGCACGAGAAAGCCCGGGTGGAGCGGCTCGTGATCGGCCTCGTGGGGATGGCGATCGTGATCTTGATCATGGTCGGCCTTATCGTCTGGTCCCGTCGCCAGGCCGCACAGCTCCTCCAGACGAGGAAGCTCCTTCGAGAGGTTGCTGATCGAGTCCCGGGCCTTGTCTTCCAGCTAAGGCTAAACGCCGATGGGACGTTCTGCTTGCCCTATGCGAGCGAGGCGATCCGGAAGATCTATCATGTGACACCGGATTCGGTGCTCACCGATGGAACAGCGGTGCTCATGGCCGTGCACCCCGAGGACCGAGAAAAATTCAAGGCTTCCATAAGTCAGTCCGCTGCTCAGCTCACGCCGTGGCAGCACGAGTTTCGCGTGCAGTTCGACGAGGGCCCCTTGCGCTGGCACTCGGGTAACGCGCTGCCGCAGCACGACCACGGCGGCGTAACGCTCTTCCACGGCTTTATAACCGACATCACTGAGGCGAAGGCCGCCGAGGAGGCGATGGAGAGCTTCGAGCGCAAGATCCAGCAGACGCAGAAGCTTGAGAGCCTGGGTCTTCTTGCGGGAGGCATTGCCCACGATTTCAACAACATCCTCACCAGCATCCTTGGGAGCGCGGACCTCGCGATGCACAGCATCACAGCGGGTGCGCCCGCGCAGGAATATCTCAGGTCCGTGAAGCAGGGATGTCGGCGCGCGGCCGAGCTGTGCAAGCAGATGCTCGCGTACTCCGGCAAGGGCCGCTTCGAGATACGCAAAGTGTAGTTGAATACCCTTGTCGAGGAAACGGCGGAATTGCTGAGGCTCTCCATCAGCAAACAGGCGGAACTCCGATATGACCTTAGCCCAAACCTCCCGAGCATCGAGGCGGACACGACCCAGATGCGACAGGTGATCATGAATTTGGTGATCAACGCATCCGAGGCGATCGGTGCAGGCAACGGCTTGATCAGCCTGAGCACTTCGGTCATGCGGGTCCCTAAGGATGATCCGATCGGCCTGATGCTCGCACCCGAGCACGCCGCCGGAACCTACGTTTGCCTGGAGGTCAGCGACACGGGGTGCGGCATGAGTGCAGAAACACAGGCCCGAATCTTCGATCCTTTTTTCACCACGAAATTCACGGGGCGCGGGCTGGGTCTCGCCGCCGTGCACGGCATAGTTCGGGGACACAAGGGAGTGATGAAAGTCTACTCGGAGCTTGGCCGAGGAACTACGTTTAAGTTGCTCTTTCCCGCAGCTGAAGGGGAGAACGATCCGTCCCCGGGCACCTCGGCGGCCCGTGCGCCGGCGGAGTGGCGCGGCAAGGGTTGCATCCTTGTCGTGGACGACGAAGAGGCTGTGCGCAGGGCGTTGTCCGCCATGCTAAAGAATCTCGGCTTTACCGTGGTGCTCGCAAGCGACGGACGGGAGGGTCTCGAGAAATTCCGCCAGACCCCGGCGCAATTTGCGGCGGTGCTGATGGACTTAACGATGCCGCAGCTTAACGGGAAACAGGCGTTCGCTGAACTTCGGCGGATCCATCAGGACGTTCGCGTCGTGCTCATGAGCGGCTTTAGCGAGGAGGAGGCTGCGCCCGAGCTTGTCGGCAAGAAGCTCGCCGGGTTCCTCCAGAAACCGTTTGAGTTTGAAGCCCTCATAGGCGTGTTGCAGCGCGCCTTAGGTGAGACTCAGGCCGAGTCTTGAACTTTCCTGTGCGTTCGTGGGTTCGGTACGGAAAAGGGGCGCTTATGCGGACGAAAGGGGCCCGGGCGGCGAGGCCAGGACCCCTGCGAACTAGGGAATCGTCGTCAGCAGCATCGGGTCCGAATTCGTGGACCCGGCGGAATCCGTCACCACGCACCGGTACATATTCTGGTTTTGGGCCATGCTTGTCACGGGCACATATAGGGTTGCGGCCGTCGAACCGGCGTCCGTCCACGTCGTGCCGAAGTCGGTCGATAACTGCCACAGGTAGGTTAGCTCTGACGCCCCAGAGGCCGTTACTCGGAACGACGCCGTCGTGTTTACCTTCGCAGTGGTCGAGCCATCGTTCAGCCCGTCCCCATAGATGTCCGAGTTTGAAACAATCGGGTCCGAGACATCCAACCTTCCCGGGTTCGTTGTGATGCTCGAGCCGTTGTTCTTATCGGTCACGATCGCCCTAAACAGGTTCCCGTTGTCGGTGGATACCGGCACAGGAACATAGATCGTTTGGGCGTCCCCTGAAATGACGTAGCGCCCCCCGCTTGAGATCAAGTTCCAGGTGGTGCCGCCGTCCGTCGACAAAAACCATTGGACGGTGTAACCGCCTCCCGATCCTCCGGAGTAGGTTGGGGAAAAGGTGACGACGCTGGGAGTCGCACCCAGCAATAGCGGCCGATGAAAGGGAGGGGAGGAAAGGTAGTAGTCGCAGTCCTGGGATGGAGGTGGAGGCGAAGCGAGGTTTTGGGCGAGAAACCGTCCTCCGGGGTCTTGGATCAGGCTGACCTGGTTGCTCGGATTTGCCGTCACATAGAGGAGGGCCGTGTTGCTCAAGGCGAAGGAGGTGCCGCTGTAAGCCAGGCATCGGATGGAGCAATTGTTCAACAGGAGCGGCACCAGCGGAAGCCTAAGGGACTGCGTATCGGCCGTGCCCGCGCTCCAGATGAAATTGTCTATCGGGACCCATACGGAACCGGTGAACGATATCTGCCATTGATAGTTTGTCGCGTTGCTCGCCGCAGCGTCGAACCCGGCCGTCGTGCCCACTCCTGCCGACAACGTGGAGGGCTGAAGCGTGAAAAGGGGCGCTGCGCCAAACACGGTCGTTGGCCCGAGGGATGAGGCCAAGAAAACGGCCAGGGCCAATCCGCGAAGGTTGGTGATCGGCATCAATTGCGTCGAATGACTCACGGTCGCTTTTTCCCCGCTTTGCCCCCGCGCCTTTTGCCTCGAAGATATAAATACGTATATCGAACCGTATAATGGACGGCGGGGGCGCGCCGGGTCCGCGCAAACCTATTGGCTATGGCAAGGCCTTCAAATAATATAGCTGCGCATTTCTCGACTTTGCGTGTGGGCAAGGGATGCACATGCCTGGTGCCGACCCGCACGGAAGCGCGGCGTGGGTGACCGTCGACAGGGCTTTGAAATCGCGCCAGCGATCACGGCCACGAGGTCGAATCGCGTGGCTGGCGTGGGCTTCAGTTCGGGGCGCCTCGGGGCAACGGAAGCTTCCCGCGAGATGGGGAAAGGGCGGCCGGCTTGAGGTTGCCCCTTTTGAAAGTGGCGGAGAGGGAGGGATTCGAACCCTCGGTAGACTTTCGCCTACACATGATTTCCAATCATGCACATTCGACCACTCTGCCACCTCTCCGTGTACCGGAAACCCGTGTTGTCCGTCAGTCGAAGGGAAGATCAAAGGCCAAGGGGAGGGGGAGGGTCAAACGCAATCTCCACCAGGGTCGTGAGAATCTCTTCGAAAGGCTGCCCGGGTGATCTCCCTCGCGCGGATCAATTCAACTTAGCAAACATAGGTTGACGGAACCCATCGATCGATCTATCGTCATACGGCATGCAAACCGTAACTATATCTCCTAAGTTTCAGGTCGTAATTCCTCAACGCGTGCGTGAATCCATGGGCCTTCGCTCCGGAGAAAAGGCACACGTCATCTCGTTTCGCAATCGGATCGAGATCATCCCATTGCGTGACGTCAAAAAATTACGAGGGTATCTGAGTGGAATCGATACTTCATTTGAACGGGAAGCCGACCGTGTATGAACGTTGTCGATTCCTCGGCTTGGTTGGCCTACTTCTCAGAGGAGAAAAATTCCGCCTTTTTTGCGGATGCGATTGAGGACACTGAGTTATTGATCGTACCCGTGATATGCCTTTACGAGGTGTTTAAGGTGGTTCTGCGGGAAAGGGGTGAGGACGACGCGCTCCAGGCAGTATCCGCAATGCAACAGGGCGTTGTTGTAGATTTGGACAGCGATCTTGCGTTGGAGGCGGCGATAATCGGTCACGAGGAGAAATTCGCTTTTGCGGATTCTGTGATCTACGCGGTTGCCAAACGGCACAACGCGACTGTCTGGACTCAAGACGAGCATTTTTTCGGACGAGCCAATGTGCGTTTTAAAGCAAAGGGAAGAAAGCCCTAACGAATCAACGGATCCGACTCTCGCGTCAGGCACGCTTGGTGCCGGGCACCAGTCGCGCTTTACTTAACGCGGATCGATTCAACGTCGCAGGTCTTCGAGGGTTCGAAAAAGGAGCGTTGGCGAACGCGAAGGCTACCGTATCTAATGGGGTGATACAAATAGGTACCGCTGCCGAGACGGAAGGGATGCCTCTACCTTCAAAAGACCGACCAGAAACCGACCAAAATCAAAAATTAGCAAAATCAGAGCCGCCAATGGTAATTGATAGGCAACGAGTTACCTATGCGGCTCGAATTCATACACCATGATTTCCAATCATGCACATTCGACCACTCTGCCACCTCTCCGTGGGCCTGACCGACAGCTTGTCCGTCGGGACAAGGGGAAGATCAAAGCTCACGCGGCTGCATAGGATCAAATGCATTCTCCACGTGGCTTTGTTCCCATCTTTTTGGGTCCAGCGGGCAATAGGCTGGGTGGGGGAACAACGGGGTTGCAGTCCCGGGATTGGGGGGGCTTCATTTTGCGCCATTACCCCATGAGAGTTCTCCGACTTACCCTGGGCGCAGCACTCGTCCTAGCCGCGCTCGGGCTCTCGCTCTCCGCGGCCCCTGCGGGGGACGGGCGCCAGCTGATCAACCTGGATGCGGGATGGCGATTCCTCGGCGGAGAAGAGCCCCATGCCCAGGAGGTGGCCTTTGACGACCTGGCCTGGGAAAAAGTCGATCTTCCCCACACCTGGAACGCGCAGGACGGACAGTCCGGGGGCGGCTACCGCCGCGGCGCCGGCTGGTACCGCCGGCATCTGGAGGTTTCCCCGAGCCTCTCGGGCAGGCGGCTCTACCTGCAGTTTGACGGCGCCTGCCTCGCGGCCGACGTCTTTGTGAACGGGGTACATCTCGGCAACCACCAGGGCGGTTTCGCGCGGTTCCGGTTCGACGCCACGGGCATTTTGAGGCCGGGGGCTGACAACGTGATCGCCGTCCGCGTCGACAATGCCGACCTGGGCATTCCGCCGGCCTCCTCCGATTTTACGCTCTTCGGGGGGCTTTACCGCGACGTGTTCCTGCTCGCCACGGACCCGGTCCAGGTGGCGACCATGGACCGCGCATCGTCGGGAGTCTTCGTGGAACAGCAGCAGGTGAACGCGGAGGTGGCCAAGCTCCTCGTCCGAGCCGAGGTGGAGAACCACGGTTCGCTTCCGAGGGTGGTGGACGTGCGCATGGTGGTCCTGGACCACGCCCACAAGCCCGTGGGCGCGGCCGAGACCACGCTCCGCTTGCACCTCGACGCCAACGGGGTGGAGGACGTGACCAAGGCTCTGTCGGTCACCCGCCCGCACCTTTGGGACGGGCGCCGGGACCCCTACCTCTACACGATTCGCGTGGAGGTGCGGCCGGTGGCCGCCAACGGCGACTTGGGCGAGGTCTCCGACGCGGTTGAGGAACCCCTTGGGCTCAGGAGCTTCTCCGTGGATCCGGACAGGGGATTCATCCTGAACGGCCACTACCTTGACCTGCGCGGGTTCAACCGGCACCAGGACTGGCCCGACAAGGGATGGGCCATATCCGAGAGCGACGAGGCCGTGGACTTCGACCTCATGCTGGAGGCCGGCTCGACCGCGGTCCGCGTGTCCCATTACCAGCAGTCGAACTCCTGGTACGACCGCTGCGACCGGGCTGGCCTTGTCGCCTGGGCCGAGATCCCCGACTGGCAGAAGATCCTCGGGACCCCCGAGTTTCTTGACAGCGCAAAGAGGCAGCTGGCCGAGATGATCCTCCAGGAATACAACCACCCGTCGATCTGCTTCTGGGGCCTGGGCAACGAGACGGGGGGGCCAGCCGCGCTCCCGACCCTCCAAGCCCTTAAGCCCGTTGCCCGGCTCCTGGACCCGACGCGGCCGACCACCTATGCCTCTAACCACGACAGCGGCGACCCGAAGGACTGGGTGACCGACGTCGTGGCGTTCAACCGCTACGACGGATGGTACCGAGGGGAGCTTGCCGCCTTCGGGCCCTGGCTCGACAGGGCCCACCGGGAGCACCCGAAAAACGCCATCGGGATGAGCGAGTTTGGGGCCGGCGGCAGCATCTTCCAGCATGAGGACAATCCCGCCGGCCCGAGGCCGAACGGACCCTTCCATCCCGAGGAGTACCAGAACACCTACCACGAGGCGTACCTGGCCGCCCTAAATGCGCGGCCCTTCGTGTGGTGCAAGTTCATCTGGTGCCTCCACGACTTTCCCTCGGACGGGCGGAACGAGGGCGACCATGCGGGGCGCAATGACAAGGGTCTGGTGACCTTCGACCGAAAGGTGAAAAAGGACGCCTTCTACCTTTACAAGGCCAACTGGAGCGACCTGCCGGTCCTTCACCTGGTCAGCAGCCGTTTTGTGGATCGGCTGGAGGCGGTCACCGGGGTGAAGGTCTACTCGAACGCGACGGAGGTCACCCTTGAGGTGAACGGAAGGGTGATCGGGACTCAAAAGGACCCCTCCGGCTCGCGCATCTTCACCTGGCCGGGGGTCGTCCTGGCCCCAGGGGCCAACGCCGTGGTCGCCCGGGCTCATTTTGGAGCAAACGAGGTGACGGATTCGTGCACTTGGACCCTGAAAACGCGCTAAAATGGGCGGCAGGCCAAAACCTTCTTGCGCGGTGTAGGTGGCCCGGTACGGTTGGGTGGTTTTTGCCGAAAATCCACCATGGTGTCTGCCAACTCTGAACTGACGTACGACAGCAAGATCGAGGGTGACGTGATCGTCACCCGCGCTGATGCCGTCATCAACTGGATACGCAGCAACTCCATGTGGCCTATGCCGATGGGTTTGGCGTGCTGCGCGATCGAGCTGATGGCGGTGGCGGCAAGCCGCTTTGACATCGCCCGGTTCGGGGCCGAGGTCATGAGGTTCTCCCCGAAGCAGTCCGACTGCATGATCGTCTCCGGCACCGTGACCTACAAGATGTCCTCGGCTGTCCGCCGCATCTACGACCAGATGGCCGAGCCGAAGTGGGTCATCGCCATGGGCGCCTGCGCGAGCACCGGTGGCATGTACCGCAGTTATGCCGTTCTTCAGGGAGTGGACCGGATCCTCCCCGTCGACGTCTACGTCAGCGGCTGCCCCCCACGCCCCGAGGCGCTTTTGGATGCGTTAGTCAAACTCCAGGAAAAGGTTAAGCGCGAGCGCTCCTTTAGCAAACTGAACACCGCCTGATGCCAAAAGCATTAGACGCCATCGCAGCGCTGAGGGGCAAGTGGTCCGGCGTGACCGATCGCGCCAGCCTGGACCAGCCGGCGATCAATGTCCCGGCGGCGGATCTCCTGGCGGTCCTGGGGTTCCTGAAGCAGGAGCAGGGCTTCGACATGCTTGCGGATGTTTCCGGCATCGACTGGTCGCCCGGGGTGAGCCCGCGCTTCACGGTCGTCTACCACCTGCTTTCCACCACGGACCACGAGTACGTCCGGGTGGCCGTCGACTGCCCGAGCGACACCTTGCCCGAGGTTCCCAGCGCGGTCGGGCTCTGGCAGGGCGCCAACTGGCACGAGCGGGAGGCCTTCGACATGTTCGGGATCCGGTTTTCCGGCCACCCCGACCTGCGCAGGATCCTCATGTGGGACGGCTACCCGCACTTCCCCCTTCGCAAGGACTTTCCCTTGGCGGGCGTGGACACCCTGCTGCCTGACCTCGAGGTGGTTGCCGAGACCAAGACCAACGCGATCGCGGCCCCCATGGCGGGAGGCCCCTTCGTGGCAGCCTCCGGCGGGATCAACATGACCAACGCCGAGCCCAGGGCCAAGGACGAGAGCTGGAACGAGCGCCGCCCGAAGCCGGGAAGCTGAGCTGAGACCCAAAGATGCCCGTAGAACACATATTTCCCGATTCGGCCTCCAGGAACGCCCAGGGCGAGTTCGAGACCGAGAAGATGTCCCTCTCGATGGGGCCGTCGCACCCCTCCACCCACGGCGTTCTGCGCCTCCAGATGGAGCTCGACGGGGAGATCGTGACCAAGGCGGACCCGGTGGTGGGCTACCTGCACCGCGGCGACGAGAAGATCGCCGAGAACATGACGTACAACCAGTTCGTGCCGTACACGGACCGGCTCGACTACCTTGCGCCGCTCGCCAACAACATGGCCTACGCGATCGCGGTCGAGAAGCTGGCGAAGCTCGAGGTCCCGGCGCGATGCCAGGCGATCCGCGTCATCACGGCCGAGCTGGCGCGCATATCAGCCCACATGATGGGCCTTGGCGCATTCGGGATCGATGTCGGCGCGTGGACCGTCTTCCTGTACTCCTTCACGGAGCGCGAGAAGCTCTACAAGCTCTTTGAGGAGCTCACCGGGGCCAGGTTCACGACGAGCTACTCGCGGATCGGCGGCGTTTCCCGCGACATTCCCGCCGGCTGGACCGACCGGGTTAACGCCTTCTGCGACCAATTCCTGCCGATCCTCGAAGAGATCCTCAGCCTGCTGACGCGAAACAGGATCTTCACGGACCGCACGGTGGGCATCGGGGTCATATCGAGGGAGGACGCCGTCAATTTCGGCCTCACCGGGCCGAACCTCCGGGCGAGCGGAGTGCCGCTTGATCTGCGAAAGGACAAGCCGTACAGCGGCTATGAGCAGTACGATTTCGACGTGGCCGTGGGTACGAAGGGCGACGCCTACGACCGGTACCTGGTTCGCGGCGAGGAGATGCGCCAGTCGGTGCGCATCATCAAGCAGGCGATCGCGAAATTGCCCGGCGGAAAATGGTACGCCGAGGATGCGAGGAAGATCTTCGCACCGCCGAAGGAGAAGGTGCTCACCTCCATGGAGGAGTTGATCCAGAACTTCATGCTGGTCACGGAGGGGCCGCAGATGCCGGCCGGCGAGGTTTACTTTGAGGCCGAGAACCCGAAGGGCGCGCTCGGCTTCTACGTGGTGTCCAAGGGCGGAGGGGTTCCCTACCGCCTGAAGATCCGCGCCCCCTCGTTCTGCAACCTCTCTATCCTGCCCAAGGTCTGCGTCGGCGCCATGGTGTCCGACGTGGTCTCGATCCTGGGCTCCCTCGACTTCGTGATGGGCGAATGCGACCGCTGATGAACCTCCAAGCCGAGACACTCAGGAAGATCGACGAGGTCATCCCGCACTACCCGGTGAAGCGCAGCGCGGCCCTTCCCCTCCTGCACCTTGTCCAGGAGGACCAGGGGTTCATCTCGAACGAGGCGATCGAGTGGATCGCCGACAGGCTCGAGATCCAGCCGATCAACGTCTACGAGCTCGTCACGTTCTACCCGATGTTCAGGCAGAAGCCGATCGGGCGCCGCCACATCAAGGTCTGCCGCACGCTCTCGTGCGCGATCATGGGCGGATACCGCACCTGTGCTGAGTTCCAGAAGCAGTTCGGCACGGGCCTGGGCGAGGTCTCGCCGGACGGCGAGGTCACGGTCGAGTTCGTCGAGTGCCTGGCGAGCTGCGGCACGGCGCCCGTCGTCATGATTGACGACCACCTCCACGAGAAGGTTGACGCGGCCAGGGCCCGCGAGCTCTCGGACAAGATCAAGGGCGAGGCCAAGACGGCAAACCGCTAGGAACCACCCGAAACGCCATGCCCGCACCCGAACAATTCAGGCTGATCTTCAAGCACATCGACGAGCCGGGGTACACCAACGACCTCGCATGCTACGTGCGCAACGGCGGCTACGAGGTGCTGAAGAAGTCGGTTGCAAGGAAGCCCGAGGAGCTGGTCGACGAGGTCAAGAAATCGGGCCTGAGGGGCAGGGGAGGCGCGGGATTTCCGTGCGGGGTGAAGTGGACGCTTCTGGACAGGAAGAGCGGCAAGCCGATCTACCTGGTGGTGAACGCCGACGAGTCCGAGCCGGGCACGTTCAAGGACCGCTACATCATCCACAATGACCCGCACCAGCTGATCGAGGGCATCATGATCACGTGCTTCGCCAACAAGGTGGAGCGCGCCTACATCTATATCCGCGGCGAGTTTCCCGAGGGGGCGAGGATCCTCGAGAAGGCGATCGCCGAGGCCAGGGCCGCCAATTTCTGCGGCCCAAACATCCTCGGGACCGGCTACGGCTGCGAGATCTACGTCCACCGGGGCGCGGGCGCCTACATCTGCGGCGAGGAGACGGGCCTCATTGAGTCGATCGAGGGCAAGCGCCCCTATCCCCGCATCAAGCCGCCGTACTTCCCCGCGGTGCTCGGGCTCTACCAGTGCCCGACAATCGTCAACAACGTGGAGACCCTCTGCCATGTGAAGCACATTGCGGACAGGGGGGGGGAGGCCTATTCGAAGATCGGCACCCCGAACAACACGGGCACCCGCATCCTTTGCGTCTCGGGGCACGTGCAGCGCCCGGGCTACTACGAGTTCGAGGTCGGCAAGATCACGATGGGCCAACTCCTCTTTGAAGTCTGCGGCGGCCCGCTGCCGGGGCGCACCTTCAAGGCCGTGATCCCAGGCGGGTCCTCGGCCAAGGTCCTCAAGTTCGGCGAGCGCTACAAGGGCAAGCGCAAGTCCGGCGCCGAGATGGTCGAGTACGACTGGGGACTGGAGGATATCCCGATGGACTTCGACTCGCTCGCGATGATCGGCTCGATGGGCGGATCCGGCGGCGTGATCGTGATGGACGACTCGGTCAGCATGGTCGAGGCCCTCGCCAACATCAACGCCTTCTACTCCCACGAGAGCTGCGGGCAGTGCACGCCCTGCCGCGAGGGTTCGCTGTGGATGAAGAAGATCACCAGCCGCATGGTCCACGGGGAGGCGCGCACCGAGGACGGGGCCCTCCTCAAGAGTGTCGCCGACCAGATCGCCGGCAGGACAATCTGCGCGTTCGGGGAGGCCTGCGCCTGGCCGACCCAGAGCTTCATCGCGAAGTTCGGCGATGAATTCAAGGCGTACCCCGAGGCCAAGAAGGCCCCGAGGGCCGCGGCGGCCCCCGAGCTCGTCTAGGCGCCCCCACACCCTTTTCACCCGACCTTCGATGATACAGCCCGCCTCCCCAGACCTGATCACCGTCAACGTTGACGGCAAGGAGATCGCCGTCCCGAAGGGCACGAACATGATCGAGGCGGCGCGCCGGGTCGGGGTCGACGTCCCGCACTACTGCTACCATTCGAAACTCTCGATCGTGGGCAACTGCCGCATGTGCCTGGTCGAGATGGGCATGCCCGCCGTCGACCCGGCCTCCAAGGCCCCCGTGATTGATCCGGCCACCGGCAAGCAGCGCGTCAACTGGTCGCCCCGGCCCACGATCGCCTGTGCCACGAATGCCTCGCCGGGGCTGCACATCTGCACCACCAGCCCCATGGTCAAGGAGTGCCGCGAGGGCGTGATGGAGTTCCTCTTGATCAACCACCCCCTCGACTGCCCGATCTGCGACCAGGCCGGGGAGTGCAAGCTCCAGGAGCAGTCAACCGGGTACGGCAGGGGCTACTCCCGGTTCATCGAGCAGAAGAACGTGAAGCCGAAGCGGACCCTCCTCGGGCCGCGGGTCATGCTGGACGACGAGCGGTGTATCCTTTGTTCCCGCTGCATCCGCTTCTCCAAGGAGGTCGCCAAGGACGACGTACTCGGCTT
The DNA here is from genome assembly GCA_903890485.1 of uncultured Opitutaceae bacterium. Taxonomy (GTDB): domain Bacteria; phylum Verrucomicrobiota; class Verrucomicrobiia; order Opitutales; family Opitutaceae; genus Palsa-1447. Next base: position 113,818 of record CAITBM010000026.1, read on the forward strand.
CGTGGACCGCGGAAGCTACAGCACGCTCACGTGCTACCCCGGCAAGAAGCTCGAGAACAACTACTCGCTCAACACGGTCGACATCTGCCCTGTAGGGGCGCTCACGAGCACCGATTTCAGGTTCAAGATGCGGGTGTGGTTCCTCAAGCAGACCAACAGCATCGACACCGAGACGAGCGTAGGCGTGAACACGGTCGTGTGGTCGCGCGAGGGCGTGGTCTACCGGATCACCCCGAGGGAGAACGGCTCCGTGAACGACACCTGGATGCCGGACAGCGGGCGCACCCTCTACAAGCAGATCCGGGAGGGCGGACGCCTGGAAGCGGCCAGGGTCTCGGGCTCGGTCGCCGACCTGGAGAGCGCCGTCAAGGCGGCCGCGGCCCTGATCTCCGGCGCCAAGGTCGCCGTGGTCGGCTCGGGGCGAAGCTCGGTCGAGGAGCAGTTCCTCACGCGCAAGCTTGCCGCGAGGGCCGGGGCCGAGGCGTACCTGGTCTCTAGGGTGGGGCAGGGGGACAATCTGCTCGTCTCCACCGACAAGAATCCAAACGTGCGCGGGGCGCTCGTCACGGGCCTCATCTCCGAGTTGCCGAAGCCAAGCCTCGGCGCGCTGGGCGAGAGGATCGACTCGGGGTCGGTCACCACCGTCGTCTCCGTTGGCGAGGACCTCTTGGCGGCGGGCCTGAGCGCCTCGCAGCTGGCGAAGGTCTCCATCGTCTACCTGGGGACCCACGATAACGCGACGAGCGGGCTGGCGAAGGTGGTCATCCCGACCCTCACCGTTTTTGAGAAGCACGGGACCTTCGTGAACCAGCAGTTCAGGATCCAGCGCTTTGCCAAGGCCGTCCCGGGGCCTTCGGGCTCGTCCGACGACCTGGTGGTCCTCTCGAAGCTCCTCTCGGCCGCGGGCGGCGAGGCGCTCGGCGCCGACGTCGGCTCCCTCTGGCCCTCGATCGCCTCCGAGGTCCCGGCACTTTCGACCATGGCGTACTCGAACATCCCCGACACGGGCCTGCTCCTGGACTCCTCGCCCTGGTCGACCCTCGCGTTCGCCGAGGAGGCGACGCTCCACTTCAAGCCGGCGGCTGCCGCTCCAAAGGAGGCCCCCCGTGGCTAATTTCTTCTTCGGGCTTCCGCTCATGGTCCAGGGGATCGCCAAGGGCCTGGCCGTCATCCTTTTCATCTTCCCCGTGGCCGCGGCGTGTTCGATGGCCGAGCGAAAGGTCTCGGCCTGGATCCAGCGCCGCCCGGGACCCAACCGCACGATCCCTCCGTTTTTCGTGGGCATCCCCGGGGCCAGCATCCTCCAGCGCCTCGGCATCTTCCAGCTGGCCGCCGACGGCGGGAAGTTCTTCTTCAAGGAGGAGCCGCTCCCCAACCACGTCCACAAGTTCTATTTCATCCTGGCCCCTTTCATCGCGATGATACCGGCCTTCACGACCGTGACGGTAGTGCCGTTCGGCGCCTACCTGGACCCCGAGGGCAAGGTGATCCCGATCATGCTGGCCAACGTCGACATCGGGATCCTCGCCATCTTCGCGGTGGCCTCCCTCGGCGTCTACTCGCTGATCCTCGCCGGCTGGGCGTCGAACTCCAAGTACCCGTTCCTGGGCGGCGTCCGCGCCTCCGCGCAGCTGATCTCCTACGAGCTCTCGATGACGCTTTCGGTGCTGCCGGTCTTCCTGTGGGTCAACGAGCCCGGGAGCTCGGGCTCGCTCAGCCTGGCCCGGGTGGTCGAGTTCCAGAGCCACGCCGGATTCTGGGGCGGCACCTGGTTCCTCTTCACTATGCCCCTATCCGCGGCGATCTTCATGATCGCCCTATTCGCGGAAACCAACCGCCAGCCGTTCGACATGCCGGAGTCCGAGGCGGACCTGGTGGGTGGTTTCCATACGGAGTACGGCGCGTTCAAGTGGTCGCTCTTCTTCGTGGCGGAGTACGCCAACATGATCGTCGGCTCGGCGGTCTTCGCGCTCCTCTTCCTCGGTGGCTGGAACCTGCTGCCGTGGCTGCCGCTCTCCTCGCTCCTGGAGGACCTGCACCGCCTCACGGGATCGGCCCTCTGGCTGAACCCCCTGGTGTCGGGGGTCCTCTCGATCGCGATCTTCGTCGCCAAGGTATTGTTCACGATCTTCTTCTTCATGTGGGTCCGCTGGACCGTCCCGAGGTTCCGCTACGACCAGGTGATGCGGATAGGCTGGAAGGTGCTCCTGCCGCTCTCGATCGCCAATCTGGTCGCCTACACCGTCGGAATCTACTTCCTCCAGGGATAGGACACCCAACGCCATGGCCGTAATCCAAGTTCAACGAAAGCCCCTCTCCCTGGCGGAGCGCACCTACATCCCGCAGGTGATCGGCGGGCTGCTGACGACGATCAAGTACTTCTTCAGGCCTTCCGAGACCCTCCAGTACCCCGAGCAGCGGCCCGCCATCCCGCCGGGCTACCGCGGCGTCCCGACGCTTGTCATGGATCCCCACGGGCGGGAGAAGTGCGTCTCCTGCCAGCTCTGCGAGTTCGTCTGCCCGCCGAAGGCGATCCGCATCACCCCGGGCTCGGTTGCCCAGGGCGCGGGGGTGGACCACGTGGAGAAGGCACCGCAGGCCTTCGACATCGACATGCTCCGGTGCATCTACTGCGGCCTTTGTGAGGAGGTTTGCCCCGAGGAGGCCATCGTCCTGCAGAACCAGTTCTCCATGTCGGGCTACGGCCGCTCCGAGATGGTCAACCACAAGGATCGCCTCTACGAGCTCGGCGGCACCCTCCCCGACAAGCATTTCAAATGGGACAAGAAGAAGGCCGCCGAGACCGGGGCGGGGGGGCACCACTAGAGGACATCCCGATGGAACACCTCGCCTTCACCTGCCTCTCGGTCTTTAGCCTGGCCTGCGCCCTGGGGGTCGTCCTCAGTAAGAACGCCATCAACGGGGCGATGTGCCTGTTGCTCTGCCTGGCCGGGGTCGCCGGGCTCTTCGTCCAGCTTCACGCCTACCTCCTGGCCTTCGTCCTGGTGCTGGTCTACGCGGGCGCCGTTGTCGCCCTCTTTCTCTTCATCATCATGCTCCTGGACATGCAGGGCGGCAGGACCTGGAAGTTCCGGGGGCTCAACGCCGCGGCCGGGTTCGTCGCCGCGCTCCTGCTGATCACGGGCCTCAATCTCCTGGCCGTGCGGGGCCACCTGGAGGCCGGTCCCCCGATCGGGAATTCGGTCGGATCCTCGCTCAAGTTCTACAGCTACCAGCTCTTCACGACCTACCTGCTGCCCGTGCAGATCATTGGGTTCCTGCTCCTGATCGCCATGCTCGGGGTGATTGTCCTCAGCCGGCGAGCCCCGCAACCGGAGGACGCCAAATGACCCCAAGCCTCGACTCCTACGTGATGCTGAGCGCCGCGCTTTTTGCGATCGGGTTCCTCGGCGTCCTCATTAGGAGGAACACGCTCGTCATCTACATGTGCCTGGAGCTCATGCTCGTGGCTGCGACGCTCGCCCTGGTGGCTTTCTCCCGGTTCAACGGCACCGAGGACGGCGACGTCTTCGTGTTCTTCATCCTGACCGTGGCGGCCGCCGAGGTGGCGGTGGGCCTGGCGATCATCGTGGCGCTCTTCCGCGCCCGCCAGACGGTGCAGGTCGACCAGCTCGATTCGCTCAAACACTAGGCCCGAAGGACATGTCCCCCCTTTCTACCGCACTCCTCGTCCTCCTTGTTCCGCTCGCCTCCGCGGTCCTGATCGCGCTTTTCCTGCGGACCCGGGGCACGGCGGCTTCGGTTCTTTCGGTTGCGGCTGCTTCCTTCGTCGCCCTGGGCGCCCTCGTGCTGGCCTTTGGCGGCGCCCGTTTCACGGGCTCGCTCGAATGGTTCCGCCTGGGGTCGTTCGCGATCGAGCTGGGCGTCAAGTTCGACGACCTGGCGGCGCTCATGCTCTCGATCGTAGGCGTGGTCGGCCTGTGCGTCCATGTGTTCTCCCTGGGCTACATGCACGACGATTCGGCCAAGGCCCGGTTCTTCGGGGGCCTGTCGATCTTCATGTTCTCGATGATCGGCATAGTCCTGGCCGACAACCTGTTCATGATGTTCATCTTCTGGGAACTTGTGGGCTTCAGCTCGTACTTCCTGATCAACCACTACTGCCACAAGCAGTCCGCCGCCGACGCCTCGAAAAAAGCGTTCATCGTGAACCGCGTGGGCGACTTCGGTTTCATCCTGGGGATCATCCTCTGCTACTGGAAGAACGGGACGGTCAACCTGACGGAACTCGGCGCCGGACACGCCCTGGTCTACAGCCGGCTCATCCCGCTGCTCCTGTTCTGCGGTGCTGTCGGCAAATCGGCCCAGCTTCCGCTGCAGGTCTGGCTGCCGGACGCGATGGAGGGCCCGACACCGGTGTCCGCCTTGATCCATGCGGCGACCATGGTCGCGGCGGGCATCTACATGCTCTGCCGAATCCACGTCCTCATGGTGCCGCCGGCGATGACCGTGATCGCCTGGGTCGGCACCCTGACCGCGCTCTATTCGGCGCTCTGCGCGGTCACTCAGCGCGACATCAAGAAGGTCCTGGCGTATTCCACGCTCTCCCAGCTGGGCTACATGGTCGCGGCCTTCGGACTCGGGTCGGTCAGCGCCTCGATGTTCCACCTGACCACGCACGCCTTCTTCAAGGCGCTCCTGTTCCTTGGGTCGGGCTCCGTGATCGTCGGCTGCCACCACGAGCAGGACATCTTCCGGATGGGCGGGCTCAGGGCCCGCATGCCGGTCACCTTCTGGACCTTCACCGTGGCGGTGGCTGCCATCGCGGGCCTACCCGGCCTTGCCGGTTTCTTCTCGAAGGATGCCATCCTTGTCCTTGCCTTCGGGAGCAACAAGGCGGTTTTTGCGGTCCTTGCACTGACAGCGGTGCTCACGGCCTTCTACATGCTCCGCCTCTGGAAGATCGTGTTTCTGGGCTCCGCGCGCAGCGAGGAGGCGGGCCACGCCCACGAGAGCGGATTCTCGATAACTGCGCCCCTGGTGCTCCTGGCGGTTCTCTCCGTGGTCGGCGGCTACACGGCGATCTACCACGGCGCCTTTGACGCCGTGTTCTCGGGGGTGCCCGAGGCCGAGGGCCCGACCCACTACATTGTCCTGGCCACAAGCCTCACTGTCCTCCTCCTGGGCGCCGGCCTTGCCCTCGCCTTCTACGCGACCGACGGGAAGGACGCGCTCGAGGAAAGGGCGCCGGGCGCTTTCGGCTTCCTGGTGGCGCTCCGCGCCTCATTTGACAGCGCGTACGACTACTACGTTGCGAAGATCCAGCAGCGGTTGGCAATGGCGCTCAACTTCCTGGACCTGGTGGTGCTCTCCGGGGTCCTGATCCGCGGGTTCTCCGGCGCCGTGGAGATCCTCGGCTTTGGTGTTCGCACCCTGCACACCGGGCGCATCAACCACTACGTGTACTGGTTCCTCGGGGGGGTCGTCCTGCTGTGGGCCTTCGCGGCGGGAATCCTCTGATTTGAACGCGATGAGCAATCTTCCCCTAGATCCCCTCCTCCTGTCGGTCGCGGCGCCGCTCACGCTTGCCGTTTTGATCGCGGTCGGGCTTCCCAAGAAGATCGTGGTAAAGCTCGCCTACGCCGCGTTCGCGATCCCCGCCCTGGTGGCCGTGTACCTCTGGAGCGCCTTCGCCTGCGCCGCCAAGGAATCCCACGGCTACGCCTTCCTGACGGAGTACTCGACCGGACTTGGCGGCCTGGGGATCAGCCTGAAGCTGGGCCTGAACGGCATCTCCCTGCCGCTCTTTGTCCTGGCGGGAGTGGTTGGCCTGGCCGCCGGGCTCTACGCCCTGCAGTCGACCGCCGAGCGCATGAAGACCTACCTCCTCCTGCTCCTCGTGATGCAGGCCGGGCTCATGGGCACCTTTGCCAGCGTCGACATCTTCTTCTACTACTTCTTCCACGAGTTGGCGCTCATCCCGACCTTCATCATGGTCGGCATCTGGGGCGGCCGGGACCGCAGCCACGCCGCGATGATGATGACGATCTACCTGACGGTGGGCGCCATGCTCTCCCTTCTGGGCCTTGTTGCCATCTACGCGAAGAGCGGCGCCGGCAGCTTCGACCTCCTCGCCATCCGGGACGCCCTCTCGGCCCACCCGCTCGGCGAGGTCACGCAGAAACACATCTTCGGGATACTCCTGTTCGGGTTCGGCATCCTGGTTTCCCTTTGGCCGTTCCATTCGTGGGCGCCCTTGGGGTACGGCGCGGCCCCGAGCTCTGCTGCGATGCTCCATGCCGGGGTCCTGAAGAAATTCGGGCTCTACGGCCTCGTTCAGATCGCCCTCCCGCTCCTTCCCCTGGGGCTTCTCCAGTGGAACCACTCGATGGCGGCCCTCGCCGCAGTCGGCAACGTTGTCGTGATCGGATTGGTCACGATGGCCCAGCGCGACCTGAAGCAGATGATCGGCTTCAGCTCGGTCATGCACATGGGCTATGCGTTCCTCGGTCTCGCGGTGGGTTCCCTGCTCGGAGTGGGCGGGGTGGTCATGCTCATGGTGGCGCACGGCCTGTCCGTTGCGCTCCTGTTCCTCCTCTCGACAAGCATTCACCAGCGCACCAACACCTTCGACATGCACCAGATGGGGGGCCTGGCCCAAAAGGCGCCGGTGCTTGCCGCGCTGTTTGTCACGGCAACCTTCGCCAGCGTTGGCCTGCCCGGCTTCGCCAATTTCTGGGGCGAGTTGCCGATCTTCGTGTCCCTCTGGGGATTCTCGCACTGCCTCACCCTGGTCGCCCTTTCCGGGACGGTCGTGTCGGCGGTTTACGGCCTCCGGGCCGCGGCCCGCGTGTTCTTCGGGCCGCAGACCGAGGCCTTCGCGCGTTTCGCCGCGTCAAAGCCCACGGTCGACATCACCTGGGGCGAGCGCATCCCCGCCCTGATCCTCATCGCAGCCCTCCTCTTCGTGGGCGTCTGGCCCAGGTCATTGTCCACCGCGATCGACCAAGCCCTCGCCCGGACGCCCCCGTCCGTCGTGGCCAGCCGATAACCCCGACACGCCGCCCAAAATGGACTTCACCGTTCTAAGAGATCTCGCCGCAGGGAACACCTGGTGGGCCATCTGGCCCGAGCTCGGCCTCGGGTTCCTCGCCCTTTTTCTCCTGGTCCTGGAGACCGTGCTTCCGAAGTCGGCCCACGGGAAGATCCCGGCCATCTCGATAGCGGCCCAGCTGGGCATCCTTGCCGCCCTGCTCGCAAACTTCGACAGGTCCCACCACGAGATCTTCAACGGCCTCCTCATGCAGTCGCCGCAGGGCGAGCTCATGAGGGTCTTCTTCATCGTCTCCTCGATACTGGTCTCGGTGCTTGGCAGGGTGAGTCTCCCCGGCCGCGGAGTGCCAAGGGTCGAGTTCCACCACATTGTCCTGGTGGTGGCGGCCGCGATGATGCTTCTGGTCCAGAGCAGGAACTTCGTGATGCTCTTCGTGGCGCTGGAGACAGTGACGGTGGGCCTCTACATCCTCGTTAGCTACTACCGCTCCAACCCGAAGACCCTCGAGGCTGGGCTGAAATACCTGGTGATGGGGGCGCTCAGCTCGGCGCTTCTTCTCTTCGGGATCGTGCTCCTCTACGGGGTCGCGGGCAGCGCGGGGCTTGCGGGGCGCACCCCCGCGGGCATGTACTTCGTGGGGCTGGCCGGCTTCCTTGAAGCCAATCCGCACAACTTCATGGCGGCTGCCGGCATCGTCCTCGTCCTTTCGGGCATCGCCTTCAAGATCGGGGCGTTCCCCTTCCAGGTCTGGGTCCCCGACGTTTACCAGGGGGCGCCCACGCCGGTGACCGCTTTCCTTGCCGTGGCATCAAAGGCCGCGGGCTTCGTCGTCCTTCTGGTCCTCGTCACCCAGGTCTTCACCCCGTACGATTGGCTGGTTGGCCCCGTTCTCGTATTCATGTCCGCGGCAACGATGTTGTTCGGCAACCTGGCAGCCCTTAAGCAGAACAACGTGAAGCGCCTGATCGGCCTTTCCGGGGTATCGCACGCTGGGTTCATCCTCCTGGCCGTCGCCTCCGCCTCGCAGGTTCCTAGCGCCGTTGGGGCGGTCTATTTCTATCTGATCGTCTACCTGATTGCTTCGTTCGCGGTGTTCGGCGTGATGACGATCCTCGCGGGCCCCGATGACGCGCAGCAGGACCTCTCCGATTACAGCGGCTTGGCCAAGAAGAGCCCGTTCCTCGCAGGTGTCCTCGGATGCGGGCTCGGCTCCCTGGCCGGCATCCCCCCGCTAGCGGGGTTCATGGGCAAGCTTTTCGTGTTCATCGCGGCATTCAAGGCGGGCCATTACGGCCTGCTCGCCGTCGCGGTCGTGTGCGTCGCGATCTCGATCTACTACTACTTCGGATGGATACGCTCCGCCTACTTCAGCGATGAGGCGGCGATTTCCCCCGCGATAGAATCCCGGGTGGCCGGCGGCGGCACCCTGGTCAGGGTCACCCTCGCTGTCCTGGCTGCGGCCTCGGTCATCCTTGGCTTCTACCAGGGTCCGCTCGGGCACCTGATCTCACGCTGAAAAAAGGCCAGGCCTCGTGAGGCCTGGACCGCTTTTGGGGAAGATTTCCCGGGGCGCCTGACTAGCGCCAGTGGCCCTCGTGCCACACCCAAGCGCCGCCGCGGCGGTCCCAATGCCCTGACTCCCATGCGGCGCCGGGATGGTAGTGGGGGTGGCGCTCATAGTGGCCGCGAACCCACACCCATCCGCCACTCCAATGCCAGTGGCCGCCGATCCAAAAGAACTCCGGGCCGGGCGCCATCGGTATGGCTTCGACGATCGGAGCCGGGGGAGCCTCTTGGGCGATCACTTCGACGGGTTGCCCCGGGGGCGGGGGAGGGGTCGCTACCGTGGCGTAGTGGCCCTCGATCCAGACCCATCCGTTGCCTCGAGCTACCCATTGGCCGGGTATCCAAGTGTAGCCGGGCGAGGAGACGCGGTCCCAGTGCCCGTTGATCCATTCCCAGCGCTCGTGTCTCCAGGACCAGTGCCCGCGGATCCAGATGTATCCCGGCCCGGGGTTCATCGGAACGACCTCCACCCGCTCTGGGGGTGGCTGGGTGCGCACGACAATTTCCGGGCCGCCAATGGTGAGGCCGATTTCGACCCCGGCGCTTGCTGCCCACGGAAGGGAGCTGCATGCGAGGGCTAATAGAGAGAGTTTTACGAATTTCATGGGGAGATTATAATGGCTGTCGGAAGATTAGACGCCGTTTTCAGCCGAAAGTTACGGCCCCCGGGGTGGGGGTGCTTCCCCCTCCGTGGCATAAATTGGTGGGGGGAGCCGTTTCCAGTTTGTTTCCCCAGGCAATTGCTGCCTGATTTATCCTCACATGAAGGTTACCGGGCTCGCCATCGTACCCCCTCCAAGCGCAGCGGATCTCCCCAAGGTTACCCCCGAATTGCTCGCCTCGGTCCTGGCGCGGTATTCCCGAAGCACCGAGGGCATTTCCTCGATTCTGGCCAAGGTCGACAACGACAATCCCGACGCCTCGATCGACCGGATCCTCAAGTTCGTCGACTACGGGCATGCCTCGATTGGGGGCCTCACTGGCGGCCTCGCCGTGGCCCTGGACGGGGTTTCGATGTGGCTTGCGTACAAGCTTTTTGAAATCGCGCAGATGGCCGATGGCCAGGAGTCGAGCACGCGGTACATCACGATGGATCCTGCGAACATCCCGGACGCCGCTGATCTGGGCATCCCCGATGACCTGGCTCCCCGCTGGCGCGACATCCTCGCCCGGGCCTTTGCGGCGTACAACAGCGAGTACTCCCGGCTTGATGCCCTGTCGATCGCGGAGCCTGAGCGAATCAAAATGCCCAAGGACGCGAAGCCCGCAGTGGTCGCCCGCATCCGGAAGAATTACGCCCTGGACCGCGCGCGCTACTTCATCCCTCTTGCGACGAAGACCAACGTAGGCCTGGTGCAGTCGTCCCGCATGTGGGCAGCCACCGTCAAGCACCTCGACTCCCTTCCCCATCCCGAGGCCCGGGCTGCGGCGGCCCTGGTCCGCGCGGAGCTGGTCAAGCTTTCGCCACGCCTGATGCGGCACAGCCTCGCTGAAGCCTCCTACCAACAGCAGGCGGCCCAGGAGATCGGGGCCTCAATCAAGCTGGGTCTGGAGGCGCTCGCCACGGATCCGGCCCCGGACAAGGTTTGGGTGAATGTGGACCGATCCGCACCTCCCTGGCTCGCCCAGTGGCAGCCGGTGGCTGAGGCGCTCAGGCACCGCACCAACCGCTATGGACAGCAGGGACCGGCCACGCGCAGGATGCGGGTCACGTTTGCCTGGAACAACATGGCCCTTGCGGAACTGCGAGACCTCAACCGGCATAGGACCGGCAACCGCTACACCCCCTTGATCCAGGTTGGATTCTACCTTCCGCCGGAGATCGACCGTTCCCTTCATGCGGCGCTCCTCAATGAGCAGAGGGACCTGACGCGAGAGCTCATGGCGCGCGGTTCGCCCTCCTACGTATATTCCCTGCTTCTCGGCGCGCAGACGCCGTTTGAGCATGGGACCCATGCCGACAAGTTCATCTATGAGGCCGAATTGCGCACGGGCATGGGCGCCCATTTCCGTTATGCCGAGCACCTGAGCGCTGCACTTCGGGAGTTCCTCGAACGCGTGCCCGAGGCGCGGGAATGGGTTGTCGAGGGCACGGCGGAACCCGAATGATAGGGTCGATCAAATCGTTAAACTAAAGAGTTGCTGCAATCCATTGGCGAAGCCACGAATAATGCGAAGCGACCATGACATTCCCGCTAATTTCCTGCGGCTGTTTGGCCGATGCAGCTTAGTTCATCATGTTTAGAGTCCTGCAATTTAACATGCAGTTCGGAATGGGCTGGGATTCAGCCGATCCCGATTCTGTGCCACACGACATCGACCGGACGATCGCGGAGATCAAGAAGCACAACCCCGACGTTGTGCTGCTTTAGGAGGTCGAGCACGCCCGTCCGGGTGGCGAGCAGATCGAGCCGCCTCCGAACTACACGCGGCTAAAGGAGGCGCTGACGGACTACGACAGCTATTTCTCGTACCCCAAGGCTGATCCGCGCGAGTTGCCCTTCGGTATTGGCCTGGCTATATTCTCCCGAACGCCCCTGATCGATCCTTTTCGGATCGATGTGCCCTCGCCCGCGATCGAGTTCGAGTTTGGCGGCAAGAAGACGACGCCCACCGACCGCCTCATGATCGGCGCGAAAACCGAGGTGGGCGGCCGCCAGGTCCAGTTCTTCAACGTGCACCTGCTCGCCTTCTTCATGCTCGGTTCGAGCAGCACCATGTTCCCCTGGCAGCGTGACCTCGTAGCCGACCGCCTCGCCTCGTCGGACCTGCCGACAATCCTCGGAGGGGATTTCAACGTGAGCCAGCACGCCTCCCTCGTCGAGCAGTTTGCGGAGTTTGGCTACGCGACGGTTCAGTACAAGGTGCCGACCTGGCACCGTCGCCCCTTCGTCCTGGACCATATCTTCTATAACTCGGGACTGCGCTGCCTGGGCCACGCCGTCGAGAACTCCCTTGCTTCGGATCACCTGCCGATCCACGCAGATTTCGACTTCGGGTTCTAGGCCCCCGCCGAGCGGACCTTCTCCTTCTCGGCTTCCTTCTCGTCCTCGATCCGGGCCTTTTCGGAGGCGATTTGCTTGCGGATCTTGTCGGCCTCCTCGGCGTTCTGGGCCGAAAGCGCCTGCTCGAGGTGCTGCTTCAGGAATATCTCCCGCTCGGCCAGCTTTCCCTGGAAGACACGGTCGACCTCGGCCAGTTTGGAACGTTGAGCCGCTGTCAGTGGGCGAGAGGAGCCCGGGTCGGACTTCGACAGTCGCTCCATGGCCAATTCGTAGGCGCTTTTCATGTTGGGGACGAAGAATCGCCCAGAAGGTCAACAATGGCAACAAAATGGCTTCTCATCTGCGGGGAATGTGCGGAGATTCGCCCTGCGCCGCCAGCCCATGAGTACCGATGACCAGAGCGAGCTATTCAGTGAACCGGCCGACTCGGAGCCCTCGGGGGGCCCCGCCGGCGATTCCGGCCGGCCGCTTGCCGTCCGGATGAGGCCCAGGCGCCTTTCGGAGGTGGTCGGCCAGGACCATATCCTGGGACCCGGGAGCCTGTTGGCGCGCCTTGTGGCGCAAAATCGATTTGGCTCGCTCCTCTTCTACGGGCCACCGGGCTCGGGCAAGACAAGCATAGCCGAGGCTATCGCTCGCGAGACGAAAAGCCGGTTCGTGCGTGTGAACGCGGTCATGTCGAATGCGGCAGAGCTTCGCGACGTTCTCGGGGCCGCCCGGCGCGTGCCGGGAGCACGCACGATCCTCTTCATCGACGAACTGCATCGCTTCAACAAGACCCAGCAGGACCTCCTCCTGCCCGACGTGGAGCAGGGTGTCGTCCGGCTGATCGGGGCGACGACCCACAATCCGGGGTTCTATGTGAACCCGCCGCTGCTTTCCCGCAGCCATCTCTTCAGGCTGGAGCCCCTCTCGGCCGAGGCGGTCGCGGGAGTCCTCCTTCTGGCCCTTAACGACCGGGAGCGTGGCCTTGGCGAGACCGGCGTGACCGCCGTTCCCGAGGTCCTCTCCCAGCTTGCCGTGTTCTGCGACGGCGATCTCCGGCGGGCGCTCAACGCCCTGGAGGTGATCGCCATCGGCAAGGGTGGTCCCCATGAGATCACTCCCGATGACCTTGCGGTCTTCGCCCGTGAGCGCCGGATCCGCTACGACGCCGACGAGGACGAGCACTACGACACCATTTCCGCGTTCATCAAAAGCTGCAGGGGCTCGGATCCCGATGCGGCGATGTACTGGCTGGCCAAGATGCTGGCGGGCGGCGAGGATCCCCGTTTCGTTGCCAGGCGACTGGTGATCCTCGCCAGCGAGGATGTGGGCCTTGCCGATCCGCAGGCGCTTCCGCTCGCGGTTGCCGCACACCACGCCGTCGACTTCGTCGGCCTCCCCGAGGCGGAGCTCACGCTCGCCCACGCCACGCTTTACATTGCCACGGCACCCAAAAGCAACTCGGCCACGCTGGCGCTTGGCGAGGCCAGGCGTGTCCTGGCGGAGGAACCCGTGCAGTCGGTTCCATCCTCCCTGCGCGACAAGAGCGGGCAGGCCAGCAAGCGAATGGGCCAAGGGCAGGGCTACCTTTACTCGCATGAGTTCCCCGAGGGTATCTCTGGGCAAGCCTATCTTGAGAAGCCGGTTAGCCTGTACGTTCCCAAGCAGGCTGGGGCCGAGGCCGCGATCGCCGAGAGGCTGAGGCGCTGGGCGAGCCTAAGAGCCGGTCGGCCGGGGAACATCCTTGCGAAGGAGGGGTCGAAAACCCCAGAATCCACGAAATGAAACGCATCGCGATTTTTGCGTTTGTCGGCCTTGCGCTGCTGGCCGTGCGCGCACTTCCGGCAGCGGACAAGGCCCCCGATTCCGAGAAGGAGGGCACCGTGGCGGGATTGGCGGTCGCGAGGGCCCAGGGGGGCTGGCTCGGGGTTGAGATCAAGGGCGGGAGTTTCCAGATCACCTTCTACGACTCGAAGAAAAAGCCGGTCGCAGCGGATGCGAGCTCGGCCGTGCTTCGGTGGCCCGTGCACTACCAGCCCAACCCAGAGCGCACGGAGCTTACGCCCTCAGGGGATTCGAGCGTTCTGGCGTCCTCCTATTCGGTGAAGCCGCCGCACACGTTCGTCGTGCACATCACCCTGCTCTTTGACGGCAAACCCGACGCCTCGGAGTCCTACACGGTCGACTACAGCGAGTAGGGCGCCGCGCCTTGGGGTGAGTTTGCGCTGAATTGACAGTTGTGGGGACCGGACTGATCCTGTTCCGATGCCCTCCCATTCCCCCCACATCTTCGACTCCGTTGAGGCGGCCGTGGAGGACATTGCAGCGGGCAAGATCGTGATCGTCACCGACGACGAGCGCCGCGAGAACGAGGGCGATCTCATCATGGCCGCCTCTAAGGTCACCGATGAGGCGATCGGGTTGATGATCCGCCACTGCAGCGGCATCGTCTGTGTCGCAACGACATCCGAGGTGCTCCAGCGGCTCGGCCTGGCCCCGATGGTCGCGAATAACCGGGACAAGCACCGGACCGATTTTGCGGTCAGTGTCGACGCCGCCGAGGGTGTGACGACAGGGATCAGCGCAACGGACCGGGCGAAGACGATACGGATCCTCGGAGACCCGGGTTCGAGGCCCGAGAACCTTGCCCGTCCCGGCCATGTCTTCCCGCTACGGGCCCGGCCCGGCGGGGTCCTGGAAAGGCCCGGGCACACGGAGGCGGCGGTGGACCTTGCGGTCCTTGCCGGGTTGCACCCGAGCGGGGTCTTGTGCGAGCTCATGAACGACGACGGGTCGGTTGCCCGCCTAAACGACATCGTTCGCTTCAAGGAGCGTTTCGGCCTCCGCATGATTTCCATCGAGGACCTCGTAAGGCACCGCGCGAATTCATGTTGCGGATTGCCTGGTCCCGGTTCTCCTCTCGACGTTGCATGAGTGGCGATTCACCAGTTCCAGAGGCCCTAGACGCATCGGGCTTCAAGATTGCGATAGCGGCGGCCCGCTTCAACCCGGCTTTGGTGGGGGCCCTGCTCGGCAGGGTGAACGCGAGGCTCCTTGAGGCTGGCGTCAAGGAGCGCAATATCCTGGTGGTCAGGGTGCCCGGCTCCAATGAGTTACCGATTGCCGCTAGGCTCCTTGTCGACCGGAGGAAGCCCGACGCAGTCATCGCCCTCGGCGTCATCATCCGCGGGGGCACAATCCACTACGAATTGATCGCCCAGTCTGCGACCCAGGGGCTTCAGGACGTCGCCCTGGACTCTCGGACCCCGGTCATCAATGGCGTGGTCGTCGCTGAAAACAAGGCCCAGGCCCAGGCGCGGTGCGCGGGCAGGATCGACCGGGGAGCGGAGTTCGCGGACGCCGCGCTGGCGATGGCCGCGCTGCGCAGGAGGCTTTCAAAATGAGCAAGGCCCAGTACGCGCAGCGCCACGATGGACGGGTAGCCGCCCTTCAATACCTCTATTCCTGGAGCATCAATGCACCGGACAACGAGGTCGACGACCTGAGGGTCTTCTTCGAGGGGCAGGAGCAGCCGAGGGACCACTACGCGTTTGGCGAGGAGATCATCGACGGCGTGATCAAGAACCAGCCCGAGATCGATGCTCAGATCAAGGAGCTCGCCCAGAACTGGGAGTTTGACCGGATTGCCAAGATAGACCTGGCGATCCTCCGGATAGCTATGTTCGAGATGCTCCACCGCAAGGACATCCCGCCGGTGGTGTCCATCAATGAGGCAATCGACATTTCCAAGCAGTTCTCGAACGCCGATTCCAAGCGCTTCATCAACGGCATCCTCGACCGCCTCAAGGACAAGCTCGGCCGGGACTCGCGCAAGGCGTCCGAGTAGCGGGGCAGCGCCAAGGGAGCCGTGCTTTCGCTCTTCAAGAAATTCCGGGACGGCCTGGCGAAGACCGTCTCGGCGATCTCGTCAAAGACCCACGGATTGTTCGGGGGAAAGCCGATAGACGCTGCCTCGGTGAGCGAGCTCGAGGAGGCCCTCTATGGGGCCGACTTCGGCGTCGAGACGACGGCGGAGATCCTCTCCGAAATCAAGGCGGCCGCCCGCAGGGACAAGTCCCTCGAGGGAAGGCAGGCGGCGGCGATCGGCTCCGAGGTCCTCAGGCGGGCGCTTGCCGGCTCGGAGGGGGGGCTCACCCGGGCGGAGACCGCCCCGACGGTGATTGTCCTGATCGGGGTCAACGGCTCGGGCAAGACGACGACGGCGGCGAAGCTTGCCTGGCGCCTGAAACAGGAGGGGGCGTCGGTCCTCCTGGCCGCCTGCGACACCTTCCGCGCCGCGGCCACCGAGCAGCTCCAGTCCTGGGCCAAGCGGCTTGACCTGGAGGTGGTGTCCAACAAGTCCGGGGCCGATCCCGCCGCGGTGGCATTTGATGCCGTTCAGGCGGCGCGCAGCCGGGGCAGGGACTTTGTCATCATCGACACGGCCGGCCGTCTCCACACCAAGGACAACCTGATGGTCGAGCTTTCCAAGATCCGGCGCGTGGTTGCGAAGATCGACCCGAAGGCGCCCCACCATTCGTGGCTTGTGGTTGACGGCTCCCTCGGGGGCAATTCCGTCGAGCAGGCGCGCGTCTTCCACAAGAGCTTCGGGCTCACCGGCCTGATTGTCACGAAGCTCGACGGGACGAGCCGCGGGGGCGCGATTGTCGCAATCTGGCGGGAGTTGAAGATCCCGATCGTCTTCGTCGGGCTGGGAGAGGCGCCCGAGGACCTGCAGCCCTTTAGCGCCGCCAACTACGCCGCCGCGGTGTTCGGCGTGGCCCCGTCAGGCTCCTAGGGCGCGGACCTGGGGCCGCGCCTCCTGAGGAGCGTGGCCGCAAGGATCAGCAGGAACGAAAGGGCGAGAAGGAGGGCCGCGAAGGCGTGGGCGGTCTCGTAGTTGAGGCTCTGGACCTGGTCGTAAAGGGCGATGCTCGCCACCTTGGTGACCCCCGGGATGGAGCCGCCGATCATCAGGACCACGCCGAACTCGCCGAGCGTGTGCGCAAAGCCGAGCGTGAGGCCGGCGGCGATCCCGCTGGAGGCGAGCGGAAGGTGGACGCGCGTCCACACGTGCCAGGGCGGGGCGCCGTGCGCGGCGCAGGCGTCGAGCTGCTCCTGGGGCACGCTTTTTAGAGCCGCCTGGAACGGCTGGACCGCGAACGGAAGCGAGTAGATGACCGACGCGATCACCAGGCCCAGGAACGTGAAGGCGAGGGAGTGCCCGGTTAGGGAGACCCACCAGCTGCCGGGGGCGTGGCCAGGCGAGAAGAGGATAAGAAGGTAGAACCCAATCACGGTGGGGGGAAGGACCAGGGGAAGGGCGACCAAGGTCTCGATCACCGGGGCAATCTTGCTCCGGGATGTGTTCAGCCAGTGCGCCAGGGGAAGGCCGATCACGGCCAGGATCACCGTGGTGACCGCGGCCAGCTCAACAGTGAGGCCGAGGGATTCCCAGATGGGTCCGGGCAGTCCTAGGAAAACGGGGGAAGTCATGCCTCGCAGCGAAGCGTGTACACGATTCCCTTCTCCGATCCAATCGCCAGGAGCTTGTCGTCGGGGGACCAGGAGAGGCTGGTGGCTCGGGACGGCATCTTGACCGTGGCCCTCAGGGGCTGCCTGCGTTCGGGGCTCCAGAGCATGACGGACCCGTCCTCCGAGGCCGATGCCAGGAGGCCGTGATGGGCCTGGAACGCCAGGCCGCAGACGGTGGCCGGGTGGGGCAGCATCACGGGCTCGCGGCCCTCGGGCCCCGCGCCGGAGCAGTCCCAGACGCAGGCGTCCGCGCTGCCGCTCGTGGCGAACCAGCGGCTGGAGGAGTCGAAGGAGAGGTGGCGCACCTTGGTCTCGTACCCGCTCATTTGCAGCTCGACGTCGCTCTCCGGCATCCACAGGTGGACGCTGGGGTCCTGGTTTCCGGAGACCAGCCACCGGGCATCGGGCGACCAGGAGAGAGCCAGTATCCCGTTGGCGTAGGGGTATTCCTTCTGGGCCACCGCCAGGTCGGCGTCCCAGAGGCAGACCCCCCCGAAATAGGCCACGGCTGCGCACCCTCCCCTGGGGTGCCAGGCGAGCGCAGAGATGGTCTTTGGCGCGTCCTTGAACGCGTGGCGGAGCGTGCCGTCGGGGTTAAGGAACACGAACTTCCGGCCGGCCGAGGCTGCAAGGATCGGCCCGCCGCTGCCGGGCCTCCAAGCGAGGTGCTCCACCCAGTCGCGCCCGATCTCTAGGGTCGCCACATGCTGTCCGGCAAGGGCGTCCCACAATTTCACGGCCCCGTCCTGTCCCCCCGTCGCCAGAGAGTGGCTCCCATCCCTGAAGCGGAGCGTGTTGGTGCCTCCCTCGTGGCCGGGAAGCAGGTGGAGCCTGGCCCCGTCGCCGGCGGCCAGGAGAGCGACCGGGCCCGCCGAGGAAGCCGCGGCGAGCATCGCCCCGTCGGGCGACCACGCCAAGTCGATCACGTAGTCGTCGAGCTGGCCGTACCAGTGCTTGGTGAGCTCCATGGCGGTCCTAAGCCACCAGGCAGGCCTTGAATGCGGCGGTGAGCTCTGCCCGGTTCAGGTTCTTGCCGATGAAGACAAGCGTGTTCACGCGCGGATCGGCGCCCCATTCCCGGTCAAATTTGGCGTCAAAGAGCATGTGGATCCCCTGAAACACGAGGCGCTTGACGGCGCCTTTCACGCTGAGGACCCCCTTCATGCGGTAGATGTCGTTGCCCTTGGTCCGGAGGAGCTCGCTGATCCAGTCGTTCAACTTCTTGCCGTCGAGCTCCCCGGGCTGCTGGATCCCGACGCTCGTCACGTCCTCGTTGTGCTCATGGGCGGCGTGGAAGTCGGCCTGCCAGACGGGCTTCACGAGCTGTCCGCCGGCATGGATGTGCAGGGGGTCCTCACCGCATCCCTCGAAGACCAGGAAGGTCCCGGGCTTGACGACGTCGACCTTGAAGGCGCCGTTGCCGTCCTTCAGGAGAAGCCGGTTGAGCGTGGGGCCGGCGACGATCGTCTCGCCCTCGGTCATCCGGCGCTCCCAGTCCGAGAACACGCGGACGGCAACCTCACGGGCGGAGGCGATCGCCGGCTCGTCAAGCGAGGGGACCTCGAGCACGACCACGTCGAGCTCGTCCGTGTTGCCATGATGGTGGTGGTGCTCGTGGCCATGGTCGTGCCCGTCCTCGTGGGAGTGATCGTGGTCCGCGCCCTCCGCGTGCCCGATCACCATCTCGTGGGTTCCCGCGGGAAGAGGATACGCGCCGGCCCATTCAAAGGGGTATTCGGGCTCGAGGAACTTCGGGTCGAGCTCCGTGGCCCGCTCGAGCTTAAAGCCTCCGATATCGAGCACCTTGTCGAGGGAGACCGCGCAGTCCCTGCAGGGGTGGATCTTCGCGACGGCGTTGATCCCTCGGATACGCTCGGTGAGGCTCTCGAGCTCCTTCGGGGAGACCAGGTCCACCTTGTTGAGCAGGATCACGTCGGCAAAAGCCAGCTGCTTAACGGACTCGTCATTCTGATCGAGGTGGGTGGACACATGCTTTGCGTCCACCACCGTCACGATGGCGTCCAGCCGGAAGCTGCGCCGCATCTCGTCGTCGGTGAAGAAGGTCTGGGCGACCGGCGCGGGATTGGCCAAGCCGGTGGTCTCGATCAGGATCCCGTCCAGGCGGTCCTTGCGCTTGAGCAGGCGCCCGAGCACCCGTATCAGGTCGCCGCGCACTGAGCAGCAGATACACCCGTTGTTCATCTCGAAGAGCTCCTCGTCGCTCTGGATGACGAGCTGGTTGTCGACCCCGACCTCCCCGAACTCGTTCTCGATCACGGCCAGTTTGCGCCCGTGCTGTTCGGTGAGGATGCGGTTAAGGAGCGTGGTCTTGCCGGATCCAAGGAATCCGGTGAGCACGGTGACGGGTATCGGGTTTTGGTCCATTCGGGCGGCGCGTGAGCCGACCAAAATGAACCCCATTGGCAGCCGCCGTCAACCGGCGACAGCGCTGCAGGACCGTCTTAGGGCGTCAGGACAACGTCGTCCTCGGTCCAGAGGTGATGGTCGGGGCCGGCGGAGCGGATCTCCATCCGCTCCCCTGAGATCTGGTGGAAAAAATACGGGGTGCCCCATCGGTCGCACAATTCCCCGGACGAGTTCACTGCCGGGCAGCCGGTGGGAACGAAGGCGTACTGGAGCTTGTTGCGTCCCCTCAGCGCCGCCGTGATGTCGACGTTCTCCCCCACGGGGTTGCCGTCGCGGAGGGCGCTACGGTAGGCGGCGAAGATCCCGTCCAGGACCCTCAGGTCTGAGTGGACGTCCCCCTTGGGGTCCCCCAGGCCGTCCGCCAGCCGGGATCGTTCCTCGAGGGCGGCCGAGGTTGCGACTTGCACACCAGCTTGTGCTGGGGGGGCCGGCTTGTCCTTGGCCTGGAGGGCCGCCACCGCGCGGGAAAGGGGGGCAACCCGCGGTTTGAGAGCGAGAAACAGGAACACGACCCCGATCGCCACGCCCGCGCCGAGCAGGCCCATCCTGATCCTTGGGTTTCCCATCGGGGTGCCTAGCCCATGAAGCCAAGGTTGGGTGTCGCGAACCTTCCGATGTTGGGCAGCACCACGCTGAGGTTGCTGGCGCTTACCCCAAACCAGGTCGCCAGGGTCGCGGCGTACTGGTCGACGCTCGTGGTGGGGATCCACCGGCCGCGCCCCGTGTCCTGCGGGCCGCCCAGCTCGAGGAGGGGGACGGTCCCGTAGATGTCGCCGCCCTTGACTGCCCCGCCCATGACCAGGTGGTGGGAGCCCCACCCGTGGTCCGACCCGGCCGTGCCGTTGCTGGTCCCGTTGGTGTTGAAGGTCCTGCTGAAGTCGGACGCCGTGAAGGTCGTCACCTGGTTCTCGGCCCCGAGCTCCACGGTCGCCGCCGAGAACGCGCTCAGTGCCTGGCTGAGCTGCGTGAAGAGCGTGGCATGGGCGGTGAGCTGGTCGGAATGCAGGTCGAATCCGCCGAGGCTGGCAAAGAAGACCTGTCGGGTGAGTCCGAGCTGGGGCGCGGCTCCGATCATCCGGGCGATCATCTGCATCTGGGTCCCGATGCTGGTGGCAGGGAACACGGTCTCCAGCTTGGGTGCCGTGGCCAGCACCGAATTGAGGAGCTGGCTGTCGGTCACCGCGCTCGCGGTCGTCCCGCCGAAGGCGGCCTCGAAGAGATTCTGCTCCTGCTGGTTGAGGATCGTCTGCTGGGCCGCATAGCGCGAGTTGGCCAGCGTGGACCCGCTCGAGCCGCTCAGGACCACCGCCCCCGAAGAGTTGACGGCGTACTGCGACACGGTGTTGCCGACCTGGAAGGAGTTTTGCCCGGCAACGCTCACCGACATCGAGATCTTGGGGTTGGAATTGAGGGCGTTCACGATGTCTGCCAGCCGCCCGCCCCATCCCGACCGGAACGGCTGGTCCGGGATGCTGCTCTGCCACTGCACCTGTTGGTTGGCGTGGGAGAAGAGCTGCGGCGGAAGGGCGACCGTGCCGGCGTTGTACTGTGCGAGGGTCACGGGCTGGACCAGGGTCCCGGTGTTGGCGAGGATAGCCAGCTTGCTCTGCCCGAAGAGGCTCTGCACCTCGACCAGGGAGGGGTGGAGCGCCCAGGACCTGCCGTCGGAATACGCCTTCGGGGTGATGCCCAGGAGCGTCGACTGGGGAAGGGCCAGGACCGTGCGGGCGTTCACGTAGAGCTGGTAGTTGGCGGTGTCGACGGGCACCAGGAGGTTGTTCGAGTCGTTTCCCCCGTAGAGGAAGAGGCACACCAGTGCCTTGTAATCGGTGGGGGCCGCGTCGGCAGCCAGGGCCCCGATCATCCGCAGTTGGGCCAGCGCCGAGAGCATGCCCGTCGCGCCCACCGCGGAGCAGGCCTGGCCAATGAACCGGCGGCGGGAGAGGTCGTGGGGTGAGTTCATCGTTGGATTGCCCCGTCGGGGGAGGTTGCGGCCAGGTAGAGCGCCATTTGGGCCAGGGCCAGGGGGGTCGTCCCGGAGGGAGCCGAGGTGACGGCCGAGGTTATTTGGCCCTGGGTCGTGGTACTCATCATGTTTTCGCAGAGGAGCTGGTTAAGGGTGGTCACCATGGCCGAGGGGCTGGAGGCGTTTGCCGAGAGGGATGTGAGGTTGAGAACGAGCGTCGAGGCCGACGGCGAACTCGGGGTATAGATATTGGAGTAGATGAAGTTCGGGACGCTGATCGCCGTGCTTGCTGTCGTGATCTGGAACTCCGGGGCGAAGAGCCCCGCGCTCGCCAGGGAACCCTGCTGGACGTAACCCGGGTCAAAGAAGTTGAACACGGTCGGGGAGCGCAGCGCCGCCTGGTCGAGGCTCGTCTGGGCGTTGAAGATCGCGAAGCGCCCGTCCTGGGCGGCGGCCCCGAAGGCCCGGAAGATCCCCGTCATCCTCAGGAGCGGCTCCTTCAGCTTTCCGAACCCGGAGTCGGCCGCGACCGTGAGCGAGCGCGCCTCGTAGTCCAGGAGGATGGCCTTGATGACCGCTGCCAGGTTGCCCCGGGTGCCGGTCCCGTCGTTGGCGAAGACCTGGGAAACCCGGTAGACGTAGGCCGGGCTCGGGTTGCTGGTGACCAGGCGCTGGATCAGCTGGGAGCAGATGAAGGGTCCCGTGTTGGGGTGGTTGAAGAGCGCGTCAAGGGTCGCCTTCAGGTCGGTCGGACCGTCCTGGCCGGCGGGCAGAAC
This sequence comes from uncultured Opitutaceae bacterium, assembly GCA_903890485.1. GTDB lineage: Bacteria > Verrucomicrobiota > Verrucomicrobiia > Opitutales > Opitutaceae > Palsa-1447. The sequence goes on from CAITBM010000026.1 coordinate 136,093, forward strand.
GATGCCGTCGACGATGGTCTTCTGGGTGACGTCATGGTAGGCCGGATAGACCATCATCGGGCGGTCAAAGTCCGCGGTGCTCCCGTAAAAGCTCGGGCTTGCCGCCGTCGAGTTGTATCCCCAGCCGGTGAAGACATTGGCCATCTGCACGATCTCGACTTGGTTATAGGTCGGGATCGGCAGGCCGCTCGCGTCGAGCTTGAGGGTCCCGTCGGGCTGAAGCTCGTTCAGGCCGATCGTGAAGAGCTGCTGGACCTCGCGCGCGTAGTTCTCGTCGGCGCTCACGCCCTTGGCCGGGTTGGCCTTCGCATTGTGGAGCATGTTCAGGTAGTTGCCCATCGTGGGGCTAAGCGTCACGTCCTGCAGGAGCTGCCTGAAATTGCCGAATGCGTCGTTGGCCAGCATGTCGTAGTAGTTGGCGAGCCCGTCCGGCTGATTCGCGAGCTGCGACGCCACGTCGGAGACGACGAAGATCTCGCTCAGCGCAAACGCCACACGCTGCCTCAGCTGGTCCGGGGCGCCGACAACGATCTTCCACCACGCGGCCTGCCGGTTGTTGCTGGTTACCGGGTATTGTCCCGTGTTGGGAAAGGCTGCGGCATCGGCGTCCGTGGCGGCCCTGTGGGAGGTCGCGGGCAGCGCCATCTGGCTTGATATCCACGCCGTGTAGCCCTGGGTCTGGAGCGCGGTGATGTCCGCGGGAATGGGGCCGAAGGTGGCCTGGGTGAGGAACCTGGGCGCGTCGGCGTCGGATACGGAGCTCAGGCTGATTGCCGGCGGCGCGACGGGGGCGGTGAAGGTCTGGGAGCCGGCGGCGGTCACAAACTGTCCCCCCAGCTCGCCGCCTGGAAAGGACGCGCTGTCGATCTCGACAAAGAGGTTTCCCGACATGAGCGCGGAAACCACCTGGAGGCTCGAATACTGGCCGGCAGCCGTCGGCGCCCAGGTCAGGCCAGAAACCTGGCCGTTGGGCAGGTTCAGGACATAGGTGCCGTTGTTGGCGTCGCCCCCGATGGCGAGGTGGGCGACGACCTCGTTGGAGGAGAGGTTGCTGTAGGACA
>CAITBM010000027.1 GCA_903890485.1 uncultured Opitutaceae bacterium
AGGGCCTGGGCCAGGGCGTCGCCCGGGGGACCGGTGTAGATGAAGTTGTTGGTCGTCCTTCCCTGGGCCGCGACCGCCTTCCTGGCGCCCGGGGGGACGGCCGCATGCTGCTTCTCGAGGAAATGCAGCGCCTTCTCCCGGTCCTTCGGGTTGTCGACCGAGATGGTGATCAGGTCGAAGTCTCGCGTCTCGAACCGGCGCGAGATCGACACGAGTCCCGGGAACTCCTCGACGCAGGGCACGCACCAGGTGGCCCAGAGGTTGATGACCCGAAGGCGGTTTGTCGGGTTCTTTGCCAGGGCCGCGACCCCGGGGGCGTCGACCGTGTCCAGGGACACCGGCAGGTTCTTCCAGGCCTCGTTCCCCTCGGCGACCGAGCCTTTCTTCGTGAGCCACTTGGTGGAGCAGCCCATGGGGCGGGTCACCTCGACCGGCACGGGCTTGCCGGCCAGGAGCGCGTCCATCGCGACGGCGCCGTCCCTTGAATGCACGCTCGCCGGGTCCGGCGTCTCGGAGTCGTCGAAGCGGCCGACGTAGCGCAGCTTCCGGTCGGGCCCAAAGATGAACATATACGGCGTGCACAGGCAGCCGTAGGCCCGGGCCGTGGCCTGGGTCCCGCCGTCATAGAGGTAGGGAAAGATGAAGCCGCGCTCCTTCGCGTAGAGCTTCATCTCCTCGTAGCTGTCGTTGTACTTGCTGTAGCCGAGCTCCTCGACGCTGAGCCCCTCCATGCTGTTCGGGTTGATCGCCACGACGGCGACCCCCTTGCCCTTCAGCCCCGCGACGTAGGGGATGAACCGGGTCTCGGCGGCGTGCGAGGTCGGGCAGTGGTTGGAGAGGAAGATGACGATCAGGAACGGGGAGTCCTTGAAGTCGGCCAGGCTGTAGGTCTTCCCGTCGACGCCGAGAAGCGAGAAGTCCGGGGCGGACTCGCCGATCTTCAAGGCGTGGAAACCGGGAGGCAGCCCGTGCGTGTAAACGTCCTGGGCGGGGAGCGAGGTCGCAAGTACGAGCCCGAGCGCGGCGGCGCAGAGAAGGGGTAGTCTCATGGGCGGGGAGTCTGGGAAGAAATTGTTCCCGGGCAAGTCTGCGGGCCGGGAATGCGAAAGATTCCGGCGGGCCCCGCATTAGGCTCCACTTTGGATCGGGCGGTGTCATTGTGCCCCGGTCCCAGCAGGACCCATGAACCCGGAAACCCTCAACAAGGTCGTCCCCGTCGCCGTCTTCCTGGTGTTCGGCTCGCTGTTCCTCTGGCTCGCCGTGGTGATGCGGCGCCGGTTCATCGCGCGCTTCGGGAAGGAGCGCCTCGAGGCGGCGCTCCGGCGTGAGAAGAAGCTCGGAGTCGGGGGGGAGGCAGGGGAGACCGATCCCGCGAAGCTCCTTCAGGAGATCGCAAGGGCGCGCCGGGACAAGGGGCGCTAGGCCATGACGGCTCCCTCCGCGCCGCGCAACTACCCGCTCCTCCTGGTGGGCCAGTTCCTGGGGGCCTTCGGGGACAACTTCCTCCTGAAGGCGATCCTGGGCCCGCTCACCTACCAGCTGGCCTCGGGTCAAATCACCGAGTCCAAGGTGAACGGCGAGAACGCCCTGTTTAGCCTGGTCTTCAGCGTCCCCTTCATTGTCCTGGCCCC
>CAITBM010000028.1 GCA_903890485.1 uncultured Opitutaceae bacterium
TGCGAAGAGGCTCTCCTTCTGGCCAATCTGGGCCGTGAGGCCCGGACTTAAGTAGAATGCGGCCGCGCCGCTGTTGTCCACGTCACCATTGGCTCCCCGTTCGCGGCTGTCCCATTTCGCGTTCACCTGGATCATCGGCGTGATTGCGCTCGAGTTCAGGTAGCGAAGGCCGAGGTTGAGGTTGAGCGTTGAGGACGGAAGGAAGTCGTCCCTGGAAGCCAGTGCCCTCTGGGCGGTGACCTGGGCGAAACAGCCCAGGGCGGTAAGGGGCCGACCGAAATACGATACCCCCACAACGGCGTCGGTCGTTCCGGTTCCAAGCTGGAGGCCCCGGTCGAGGGGGTTGCCCTCCTCGGGGCCCGTGGAGAAGTTCTGGACGAACCCGCCGGTGGGCAGCTTCAGCCCGAACTGAATGCCAAAGCTCCTCGACAAGTGAAAGATCTGGTAGCGGGCCAAGAGCCTGATATCCCCGACCCCACTCGCACGCGACTCGGAGATCCCGGTGTCGCCCGGGGCGACCGTGCTGTGGAAGCGGTCAAAATAGGGGACTTGCAGCTCAAGCCCCCAATTGGGAGTGGCCACATAGTTGATCCCCAGGGTGGCGCTTCGGGTGAGTGTCCTTTGCTGGATCTCCTGGTCATTGGGGGCGGGGTACAGCGCCTTGTCGGCGTTTCCCGTTCCGAAGCGGAGGTTGTCCTGATCGTAGTACTGGTAGTTTGCGGAGAACTCGAAGCCGGGAGCCATGCCGTATCCCTGGGCGGCCCAGTCCGAGCTGAGCGAACAGCCGCAGACCGAGCAACCGAGCACGGCGGGGGACGAGGCCGCAAATGCGGCCAGCGTCAGGGGAAGGAGCGTGGATTTCTTGAGAGCTAAAAAATTCATGAAGCAAACCAAGGGTTCAAAGGCTGAGGTTTAACGGCGCGCGCAGGCGCGGGCCGATCTAATCAGGAAATGCCGACCCACCGTTCGACGGAACGGAAGGGATCAGCAGGAAGCCGCGGCCACGGCTCGGCGCGGCGGTGGCACGGGCACTTCCCCCGCCCTGTCCTCGGGGAGAAGGGGAGAGACGTCAGGCCAGGTGCGCGCGGGCCTAAGGACCACGACCGGGGCCGAACGCTCAAGAATCATCACCATCTTGTCCGCGCCCGCCGAGGGGACGGCGGGGGCGCTGCCCCTTGAGGCCTCGCGCGCCTTGCTCACGGCGCCACAGAGCTCGCACGGCTTGGCCGGGTCAAAGGTTTCACGCGCGGCCTTCGCGATCGACTCGGTCCGCACATACCCCGCGAACATGCGCCCCCAGGCAAAGACCTGGGCAACGTCCAGCACCACCCCGCTGGCGCAAAGCCAGGCGAAGAGAAGGGAGAGGGAGGCAAGGCGGCGGGTCACGCGAGGAGAGAGGCTTCCTTTCACCCGGGGCTCTGGCAAGCCTTTCGCTTGGGCTAAAACCGACAGCCACAAATCGGGGCGCGAACTGGACAACCCCGTGCCCAGCCGCCAGCGTAGGGGATCCCCACACCGGCACCTCGCCCGAACGGGCACAGGGACCGGCAAACCCAAAGGTTGAGACGACCCCCACTCCCACCGCCATGGATACCTCCTTTTTTTCACGACGCGAAGCGATCAAGAAGGCAGCCCTAGCCGGCATCGCCGCGCCCTTCGTGGGCGCGTTGTCCGGCATCGCGGCACAGGAGCCGGTGCCTGCGCCGAAGCCCGCAGGCTCCCTGAAGCTCGGGCTGGCCGGCTACTCCCTGAGGAAGTACTCGACCGACGAGGCCGTCGCGCTCCTTCGCACGCTCCAGATCACCTCGGTGGCGGTGTTCAAGGTCCACGTCCCAATCCAGATCAGCACCCCCGAGGTTTGCCGCGACATGGCCAAGAAGTTCAGGGACGCGGGGATCTCGATCGCGAGCACCGGCGTTGTCTACCTTTCAAACGACGAGGGACAGATGCGAAGGGCCTTCGACTGCGGCCGCGCGGCCGGGCTCACCACGATGGCCGCGTCCTATGGTAAGCCGCCCGATCGCCCCACGCTCCTCCTCACCGAGCGCTTCGTCCGCGAATACGACATGCGGATCGCCTTCCACAACCACGGGCCCGAGGACGCGATCTTCCCCTCGCCCTATGACGTGTGGAACGCCGTGGCCCCCTACGACGAGCGCATGGGCCTGTGCATCGACATCGGGCACTCCGCCCGCGCGGGGGTCGACCCGACCGAGGCGATCCTCAAGTGCCGCTCTCGCCTCTACGACGTCCACGTGAAGGACACCGTGGCGGGGGTTGGAGCGAAGAAGGACCTGCCGGTTGAAATGGGCTACGGGAGGCTCGACCTTCGCTCGGTGGTGGCCGCGCTCCTTAAGATCCAATACCCCTACCAGGTCGGATTGGAATACGAGGTCGAGGTCGCCGACCCGCTTCCCGGCATCGCTCAGTCCTTCGGGTTCCTGCGCGGGCTCGCTTCCGCGCTCAGCTCGAAGGAAGGCGCCGCATGAGGCCCCGAGCCTCGATCGTCGCCTGCGTTGCGCTTCTCGCCCTTGGGCCGGCGGCGCTCCGCGCCGAGGAGCGCGGCATTACCTCTCTGACCCCGGCCGAGACCGGCGCCGGCTGGTCCCTCCTCTGGGACGGTGTCTCGACCCAGGGCTGGCGGAGCGTGCGGGGGCCCGAATTCCCGTCGAGCGGATGGCAGATCAAGGACGGGGTCCTCACGGTGCTCCCCGGCGAGGGGCACAGGGGCGGCGGAGGCGACATCATCACGGTCGGCAAGTACTCCGACTTCGAGCTGCGCGTTGATTTCAAGATCACGCCTGGAGCCAACAGCGGCATCAAGATCTTCGTGGATCCCGAGATCAACAAGGGCTCGGGCGTCTCCCTCGGCCTTGAGTACCAGATCCTCGATGACCTGCGCGAACCCGACGCCAAGCTCGGAAGGGACGGCAACCGGACGATGGGGGCCCTCTACGACCTCTGCCCGCCCGCGGCCGACAAGCACCCAAGCCCCGTCGGCGAATGGAACACGGCCGTCATCATCTCAAGGGGGGCCCACGTCGAGCACTGGCTGAACGGAGCCAAGATCCTCGAGTACACCCGGTTCAGCCCGGAGTTCCGCGAGCGGGTCCGCGAAAGCAAGTTCAAGGACTTGCCCGGTTTCGGCGAGCTACCCGAGGGCCACATCCTTTTGCAGGACCATGGCAGCCAGGTTTCCTTCCGAAACATCAAGATCCGCATCCTTTCCGGGGAGACCGCCAAGCCCCGAACCCCCTAAAGCCCCACCTCTAAATGAATCCCATCATCGACCGCCGAGAATTCCTGAAGAAGACCACGGCCGCCGGCCTCGTGCTGGCGGCAACGCCCGCCTGGGTCCGGGCGGGGGCCGCGGGCTCCAACAGCCGACTGAGGGTCGCCGTCATTGGCACCAACAGCCGCGGGCTCGACCACATCGAGGCGCTCTCGGGCATCGAGAACGCCGAGATCGCCTACCTCTGCGACGTGGAGGACGGGGCGCTCGCCAAGGGCGTCAAGAAGGCGGCCCAATTCCCGGGCGTGCAGCCGAAGACAGTGAAGGATTTCCGGCGTATCCTCGACGACAAGTCGGTGGACGCCATCACGATCGCGGCGCCGGACCACTGGCACACCCCGATGGCGATCATGGCCCTCGCGGCGGGAAAGCACGTCTACGTAGAGAAGCCCTGCAGCCAGAACCCGCACGAGGGCGAACTGCTCCTGAAGGCGATTGCGCGCTACCGCGGCATCGTGCAGATGGGCAACCAGAGGCGCTCCTTCCCCAACATGAAGGTGGCGATCAAGGAGATCCGCGAGGGGGTGATCGGGCGGGCGTACTTCGCGAGGAGCTGGTACGACAACAACCGCCTTTCGATAGGCCACGGCACGGAGGTCCCCGTCCCGCCCTCACTGGACTACGAGCTCTGGCAGGGACCCGCCCCCCGCAGGCCCTACAAGAGCAACGTGATCCCCTACAACTGGCACTGGTTCTGGCATTGGGGCACGGGGGAGGCGCTCAACAACGGGACTCACGAGGTGGACGTCTGCCGGTGGGCGCTCGGCGTCGACTTCGCCACACGGGTGACGTCTAACGGGGGCCGCTACCGCTTCAAGGACGACTGGGAGACGCCCGACACCCAGGTCATCACCTGGGACTTTGGCGGTGAGAAATCGATCTCCTGGGAAGGGCGCAGCTGCAACGGCTTCCCAAGCGAGGGACTTTCCCGCGGTGCCATGATCTACGGGACCGAGGGCTCAGCGCTCCTGGAGGGAAACAACTACACGGTCTTCGACAACAAGGGCCACAAGGTGAAGTCGACCGCCGAGAAGGCGGAGGGGGACCCGACGAACACGCAGAGCGCAAGCGGCATCCGGCTCGACCGGATGCACGTGAAGAATTTCGTGGACGCCGTGACGACGGGGGCCGCGCTCACCTCGCCGATCGAGGAGGGTCACCGAAGCACCACCATGCTTCACCTCGGGAACATCTCCCAGCGGGTTGGACGCACCCTGGCCTGCAATCCGGCCGACGGGCACATCGTGGACGACGCGGGCGCGATGAAGCTCTGGCAGCGGGAGTACGAACCCGGATGGGAGCCGGCGGTCTAAAGGGAGACCCAGGGTCACACCTCAATGCTGCAGAACGGCATCCTTAACCCCGCGCTCCTTAGCCTCCTGGCCCGGGTCCGCCACACCAACACGCTCGTGATCGCAGACCGGGGCTTCCCCTCCTGGGAAGGCCTGGAGACCGTAGACCTATCCGTGGTCGACGACCTCCCGACGGTGGCCGAGGTGCTGGGCGCGATCAGGCCCAATTTCTCGATCGGGCGCGTCTACGCGGCCGAGGAGCTCATGTCGGCGAACTCCCTGGAAAAGCTGGCGCCGCACCTGGCGGCCCTGGAAGGCCTTCCGGTGACCATGGAGCCGCACGCGGACCTCAAGAAGCGGGTTCCCCGCGCGACCGGACTCATCCGAACCGGCGACACGACCCAGTACGGGAACCTCATCCTGGAGTCCGCCTGAACGGCCGGGGTCCCGGCCGCCACCCGCAGCATGCACTATCGAACACTCGGAGCCACCGGCGTAAGGGTGTCCGCCCTCGCCTACGGCGGCTCGTCCCTGGGCTCGGCGTTCCGCGAGATCGACGAGGCCGAGGGGATCCGGTCCGTCCACGTCGCGCTGGACAACGGGATCAACCTGATCGACACGGCCCCCTACTACGGCGCGACCAAGGCTGAAACCGTCCTCGGGAAGGCCTTGAAGGGAATCCGCCGCGACCGGTATGTGCTCGCAACCAAGGTAGCCCGCTACGGTCCCCAGATCGCGGACTTCGACTTCTCGGCTGACCGGGTCACGCGGAGCGTCGACGAGAGCCTCAAGCGGCTGGGCGTCGAACACGTGGATTTCATCCAGGTCCACGACATGGAGTTCGGCGACCTTGAGCAGATCATCAAGGAGACGATACCCGCCTTGAGACGGGTCCAGGCCGCCGGAAAGGCCCGCTTCGTCGGGATCTCGTGCCTGCCGATCCGGCTCTTCAAGGCGGTCCTGGACCGGGTCCCTGTGGACCAGATCCAGAGCTATTGCCACTACTGCCTTAACGACACCGCGCTCGCTGACCAGCTGCCCTACCTCGACTCTAAGGGAGTCGGCATCTTCAACTCCGCCCCGCTTGCGATGCGCCTCCTGAGCAACGAGGGCCCGCCCGGCTGGCATCCCGCGCCCGAGGGCCTGCGGGCCCGTTGCGCGGAGGCCGCAGCCCTGTGCCGGGCCCGGGGATCCGACCTCGGGAAACTCGCCCTGCAGTACTCCCTCTCCAACCCGGCGATCCACACGCACATTGTCGGCACCGCCAGCCCGTCGCGGGTGCTCCAGAACATCGCGGACGCATCGGAGCCCCCGGATCCCGAGCTGCTGGCCGAGGTGCTCCGGGTGCTCGCCCCGGTGCACAACGTCACCTGGCAGTCGGGTCGCCCCGAGAATTGCTAGCCCCTGCTGCATGCGCGGCGCGGGGCCCGGTTCGTCGCTCTTTTATATGATTGCTTTCGATCATATAAATCCTAGGCCTTGTCCTTCCCATGAGAGTTGCCGCGCACGTGGTCGAGGCCCGGAGGGAGTCGCTGTCGCGCCTCCTGGAGCGCCACCGCTATCTCTCCGTGCCCGAGCTCGCCCGCCAGCTGGGGGTTTCCGAGCCCACGGCGCGCAGGGACCTCGCCGCCCTGGCCAACCAGGAACGCATCACGCGCACGCACGGGGGCGCCATGCTCGAGATGGAGGTCACGTTCGCCTCCCTGGGGGACCGGGCACGCGTGGCCCGCTCGGCCAAGGCACGGATCGCCCGCCGCGCGCAGGAGTTCTTTCGCCCGGGGAGTACCTGCTACCTGGATGCCGGCACCACGATGCTCGCCATCGCCCAGCGCCTGCGAACCCACCCCGTCCGGGGCCTCACGATTCTCACCAACAACCTCGCGGCGGCCGATGCGCTGAGCGGCTCCGACCAGGTTGAGGTGCGCCTCTCCGGGGGCCGGTGGCTCAGCCGCCAGGCCTTCCTGTTCGGCCCCGAGGCGAACCGGGCGGTGGAAAACTGGGACATCCACACCGCGTTCTTTTCGGCGGAGGGCATGGACCACGAGGGACTCTGGAACACCCAGTCCGAGGTCGTGGAGCTCCAGCGCATGGTGATCGCCAAGGCCCGACGGGTTGTCTTCTGCCTGGACTCGAGCAAACTGGGGCACTCCACGCCGAACAGACTGACAACGTGGGACCGGGTGCAGCATCTGGTGACGGACGCCTCCCCCGCCCTCCTCGCCTCGGCCCGCATACCCTTCGCTCGCCGCTCCATCATCTCAGCAAGCTCTTCCTAGCTCCCCATGAAGACATCGAAAAAGACCATCCTTCTTGTCGCCAACGGCGATCTCCGACTGTCGGCCAACCAGACGTGCTGGCCCGCCCAGAAAAGGATGGAGGAATTGTTGACGGCCGCGGTGGCCCGGTTCGGCTACACTCTGGTTCGTGCCCACCCCTTCAAGCCTTCCGTCGGCCATGGGTTCATCGGCTCCCAGAAGGAGGGCATGGAGGTGTTCTCCAGGATCGACCGGAAGACGCCCCTCATCGTGGCCGAGGCCGTCTGGCAATACTCCCACCACCTGCTTCACGGGCTGATTTCCCACGAGGCCCCCATCCTCACCGTGGCCAACTGGAGCGGAACCTGGCCCGGCCTGGTGGGGATGCTGAACCTGAACGGATCCCTGACCAAGGCGGGCGTCGCCTACTCGACCCTGTGGAGCGAGGACTTTGCCGACGCGTTCTTCCTGGACGGACTTTCCCGGTGGCTGAAGGCTGGCTCGGCCGGGCACAAGACCGGGCACGTCGTGCCACTAGCAAGGGCCTCTGTCCCCGCCAAAGCCCGCTCGGTGGCCCGGAGCATCGCGTCCGACCTCAGGCTCAAGAAATCAATCATGGGAGTCTTCGACGAGGGATGCATGGGGATGTACAATGCCGTGATCCCGGACGAACTCCTGTTCCAGACGGGAGTCTACAAGGAGCGCCTCTCCCAGTCCGCGCTCTACTACGCCACGACCCAGGTGACCGGTGCCGAGGCCCGGGCGGTCTACGACTGGCTCCGCGCCAGGGGAATGACGTTCCACCTGGGAAAGAGCGAAAAGACGGAGCTCACCGAGAGGCAGGTACTCCTGCAGTGCAAGATGTACGTCGCCGCGCTCAGGGTCGCCGACGAATTCGGATGCGAGAGCATCGGCATCCAGTACCAGCAGGGCCTCAAGGACCTCCTTCCCGCAAGCGACCTGGCCGAGGGGCTCCTCAACAACGCTGACCGGCCGCCCGTAAAGAACAAGGACGGCCGCTTGATCCGGGCCGGCAGGCCCCTCACCCATTTTAACGAGGTCGACGAGTGCGCCGGACTCGACGGGATCCTCACGAACCGGGTCCACGCCGCGCTCGGCCAGCCCGTCGAGAACACGCTCCACGACCTCCGTTGGGGTGACCGGGACCGGAGCGGGACCACCGAGGACTACGTGTGGGTTTTCCTGATCTCGGGCAGCGCCCCGCCGGCGCACCACGTCGGCGGCTACAAAGGAACGGACTCGCTCCGGCAGCCGCCCATGTACTTCAGGCTTGGGGGCGGGACCGTGCGCGGCGTGGCCAGGCCCGGCGAGATCGTCTGGAGCCGGATCTTCGTCGAAGGGGGCAAGCTCAAGATGGACCTGGGACGCGCCAAGGCGATCGCCCTCCCCAGGGAGGAGACGGACCGCCGCTGGAGGGAAACCACCCCGCAGTGGCCCATCATGCACGCGGTGACGTACGGGGTGTCGCGCGATCAGATGATGGCGCGGCACAAGGCCAACCATATCCAGGTCGCCTACGCGAAGAGCGCCAGGGAAGCGGACCTGGCGCTGTACGCCAAGGCGGCCCTTGCGGCCGAGTTGGGACTGGTGGTCAGCCTCTGCGGCACGAAGGCCGACGGGGGGGCGTTCTAGGGTGAAGACCAAGCCCAGGAAGGCACTGACCGCCTGCTCCGAACTTCTGGCGCTCTCCCACGACCTCGGACGCGAGGACCGCCGCCTGGCGATCCTCGGCGAGGGAAACACCTCGTGCCGGACCTCAAGCTCTACCTTCGCCGTCAAGGCGAGCGGGTTGAACCTGGCGACCCTGAACGCCGCCGGCCTCACCGAGTGCCGGTTCGCGGAACTCCTGGGTCTCCTCGACGAGAAGGCGGTCGGCGACGAGGAGATCAGCCGGGTTCTCCTTGCCTCGCGTGTCGACCCCCTGTCGAGGAAGCCCTCCGTAGAGGCAATGTTCCACGCCTACCTCCTGACGCTCCCCGGCGTGGGGTTTGTCGGGCACACCCATCCGGTATCGGTGAACGGGCTCATCTGCTCGGACGCCGCCCGGACGTTCGCCCACCGCAGGCTTTTTCCCGACGACATCGTGTGCTGCGGCGGGGATTCCGTCCTCGTGCCCTACACCGACCCCGGCCTCAAGCTCGCCCAGGCGATCCGCAGGGAAACTACGAGGTTCATCCGGCGCTGGGGAGAGGTCCCGCGCATCATCCTCCTCGAAAACCACGGTCTGATCGCAATGGGGGCAACCCCACAGTCCGTTCTTGCCGCCACCCTCATGGCGGAAAAGTCGGCCCGGATCCTCGCCGTGGCCTCGTCGGGGGGACGCAAGCCGCGCTTCCTCTCGGCCCGGCAGGTGTCGCGCATCGAGGGCCGGCCCGACGAGCACCACCGCAGGCGGATCCTGGGCCTCTAGGTCCAGGCGAAGCATCGAAACCTCCCTTTCCCCTCTATGAGACCCTACAGCCACGTTAACTGCCTCTGGAACGACGCAAAGGCCGGCTCACTCGATCCGGTCGGCCGCCTGGTCTACCGCTCCAACCTCCTTGGAAGCGACCAGCGGATCACGAACACCGGCGGGGGCAACACGTCCTCTAAAATTGTCGAGAGGGATCCCCTCTCCGGCAATCCGGTCGATGTCCTCTGGGTCAAGGGATCGGGAGGCGACCTGCGCACGAGCACCCGGGAGAACTTTTCCTCGCTTTACCAGGAGAAGCTCCTCGGCCTCCAGGGTATCTACAATTCCCGCGCCGACAAGGGCCTGAAGTCGCGCGCGGAGGACGACATGGTGGGAATGTTCCCCCACACGACCTTCAACCTGAACCCGAGGGCCCCTTCGATCGACACGCCCCTGCACTCCTTCCTCCCGGGCCGCCATGTCGACCACATGCATCCGAACGCCGTCATCGCCGTGGCCGCGACGGCAAACTGCGAGCGCCTGACCCAGGAGATCTTCGGGGGCAAGATGGCCTACGTCCCCTGGATGCGGCCGGGTTTCGAGCTTGGGCTCGCCATGCAGGAGATCGCACGGACGAGGAAGGACGTGCGGGCCATCATGATGGGGCAGCACGGGTTCATCTCCTGGTCCGACGACGACAAGGCGTGCTACCTGGCCACCCTGGACTTCATCGAGCAGGCCGCCGAATTCATCGAGGCCAAGTACCAGGCCAAGGGCGGCGACGCCACGGCCTTTGGCGGCCCGAAATACGCGTCCCTTGGAGCCGAGGCGAGGACATCAGTCCTTGCGGCCCTCCTTCCCTGGCTGCGCGGACAGATCTCGGGCGAGAAGCGCCTGATCGGCACGGTCCAGGACGACGAGCGCGTTCTGCGCTTCGTCAATTCCCGCGATGCGGCGCGGCTCGCCGAGCTGGGCACCAGCTGCCCCGACCATTTCCTGCGCACGAAGATCAAGCCCCTCTACGTCGACTGGGATCCCAGGTCGGGGGACGGCGCCTCGCTCCGGGGCAAGATCGCGGCCGGGCTCGAGAGGTACCGCGCCGACTATGCCTCGTACTACCAGAAATGCAGGCACCCGGACTCGCCCAAGATGCGCGACCCGAACCCGACCGTGGTCCTGATCCCCGGCGTCGGCATGGTCACCTGGGGAAAGGACAAGTCGGAGAGCCGCGTCACCGCGGAGTTCTACACCTGCGCGATCGAGGTGATGCGCGGCGCCGAGGCGATCGACCGCTACATCGCCCTCCCCCAGCAGGAGGCCTTCGACATCGAATACTGGCTCCTGGAGGAGGCGAAACTCCGGAGGATGCCTGCGGAGAAGGAGCTCGCGCGCCAGGTGGCCATTGTCGTCGGCGCCGGCTCGGGCATAGGTCGGGAGACGGCCCTTCGCCTGGTGAGGGAGGGAGCACACGTGGTCTGCGTGGACCTCAACGAGGCCGCGGCCCTTGCGGCCGCCAAGGAGATCACCGACAAGCACGGGCTCGGCATCGGGGTGGCCGGCAGCGGGATCTCCAACTGCGGGCCCGCCCTGGGGCTCTCCGCGAACGTGACCGACCGGGCCAGCATCCGGCGGATGCTCGACCAGGTGGCCCTCGCCTACGGGGGATTCGACCACATCTGCGTCACCGCGGGCATCTTTGTGCCAAGCGATGTCTCCGGGCACATACCCGACGAGAAGTGGGCCACCACCTACGCGATCAACGTCACCGGGAGCTACCTGGTTGCCGACGAGGCCTTCAAGACATGGAAAGACCAGGGGCTGAAGGGAAACCTGGTCCTCACCACCTCGGCCAACGCCGCGGTGGCGAAGAAGGGGTCGCTCGCCTATGACACCTCTAAGGCTGCGGCCAACCACCTGGTCCGCGAATTGGCGATCGAGCTCGCCCCGCTGGTCCGGGTGAACGGAGTGGCGCCGGCCACGGTCGTGCAGGGTTCGGCGATGTTCCCCAGGGACCGCGTGATCGGCTCCCTGGCAAAGTACAAGATCCCCTACACGGAGGACGAGGCGACCGAGTCCCTCGTGGGGAAGCTGGCCCAGTTCTACGCCGACCGCACGCTAACGAAGTCGCCCATAACCCCGGCTGACCAGGCCGAGGCCTATTTCCTCCTCGTCTCGGGGCGCCTTTCAAAGACGACCGGGCAGATAATCACGGTGGACGGGGGCCTCCAGGATGCCTTTCTTCGCTAGACCGTGAAGCCTGTTCACTGCGCCGCCGTCGACCTCGGAGCCACCTCTGGCCGGGTGATCGTGGGAACCTGGGCAAACTCCCAGCTTAGTCTCGCCGAGGTGCATCGCTTCCCGAACCAGTTCCGGTCGCTCGGGGGAAGCGACTATTGGGACCTGCCCTCCCTCTGGGGAGAGATCTGCGCCGGGCTCACCAAGGCCAAGCGGCAATTCCCGCGCCTCTCCTCGGTGGGGGTCGACACCTGGGGCGTCGACTACGCCTTGGTCGACGCCAAGGGCCGCCTGGTTTTCCCCGCCCACGCCTACCGGGACCCAAGGACCACGGCCGGCATGAAGCGCCTCGCCGCCGGGAAGATCAACCAGGTCTACGCCGCGACGGGCGTCCCCAATGTCTTCTACAACACGAGCCTCCAGCTCGAGGCGATGCTTAGGGATCACCCCGAGACGCGCCGCCTGGCCGACCGGTGCCTCTTTCTTCCCGACTATTTCAACTTCCTCCTTTCGGGCCGCATGGAGAACGAGGTATCCATATCCAGCACCTCGCAGCTGCTGAGCCTAACGGGCCGCGGGTGGTCCGCGCCGACGCTGCGCCACTTTGGGATCCCCGCCCGCTGGTTTGGGAAGCCCGTCCTTGCGGGAACCTTGCTTGGAGGGGTCAAAAGCCTGCCCGAGCTGGACGGCGTGAAGGTTGTCGCCGTGCCGGGCCACGACACGGCCTGCGCCTACGACGCCATGCCGGCCGACCCCTTGGGCACGGACATCTTCATCAGCTCGGGCACCTGGTCGCTTGTCGGGTTCGAGAGCGGCACCCCCCTGGTCGGGCCACAGGCCCTCAAGGCCAGGATCTCGAACGAGCGCACGGGCGACGGGGGATTCCGGCCGCTCACCAACGTGATCGGGCTCTGGCTCCTGGAGCGGACGCTCCTGGACTTGGGATGCAGGCCCCGTTCGGACTCCCAATGGGCGGAGCTCCTCCTGGCGGCAAAGAGTCTTCCGGCTCCCAAGCGGCTGCTCGCCGTCGATTCCCCCGCCTTCGCCAATCCGGCGTCGATGCGCAGGGAGGTCGATGCCCAGCTCCGGACGAACCGCTACCAGCCGCCACGCACGCCCGTGGGCTACGTGAGGCTCATCTGCGACTCGCTCGGGGCGGGGCACGCCAAGGCTGTGCGCACCTTTGAGCAGCTCTCGGGACGCACGTTCAGCCGCATCCTGATCGTGGGCGGGGGGTCGAAGAACCCCCTGCTGTGCCAGGCGACGGCCGACGCCTCGGGGCTGCCGGTCATCTCATTCCAAATTGAGGGGACCGCCGTCGGCAACATAGCGCGGCAGTTGGTTGCGCTTGGCGCCGTGAGGGACCTGCCCACGTTCCGGCGCCTCCTGGCGCCCCGGCTCCGAAAGCGGACCTACGCGCCGCTGTCACCCTAGCTCAGGTCGGAAGGGCCTGCCCCTTGGTCTCGGGTGCAAACCAGATCAGGATCATCCCGAGCCCGTAGACCAGGGTCACGACGGCCCCGGCCCGCGCGTAGCTGCCGTCAAACTGCCTCATCAGGGCGCTCATCTGGAGCGCCCCCACCGCGGCAATCAGGCGACCCGCATTGTAGGCGAACCCCTGGCCCGTGGCCCGCACCCGCGTGGGGAAGAGCTCGGGCAGGTAAAGCGGCGCCCACCCGAAGAACGCCCCCGTCGAGGCCCCGACGATGAACGTCCAGAACAGGAAGACCCCGCCGTAGCTGCCGACCGTGCGGAAGAGGACGGAGCAGGAGACCAGGGAGCACAGGCAGATGATGAAATAGGTCCCGCGCCTTCCGCTGCGACCCAGGCCGACGCTCAGCATGCAGCCCACCGCGGAGCCGACGCCGATAAGGATCTGGGTGTACGCCTTCGCGTCGGGCCTCGCGCCCCCGGTGAGCTGGTCCGCCCATGACGGGAGCCACTGGACCGACCCCCATGTGCCGACCAGCATGATGCCGCAGAACGCCGAGGCCAGGAGCGTGCGGCCGATCAGCCCCGGGGAGAAGACATCCCGGATCAAGTGGGCGTGATCCTTCTTCGAGAGGCTCTCCCAGCGCCCCGACTCCGGGACAAAGCGCAGGATGAGGAACGTGAGGACCGCCGGTGCTGCCCCCACGAGGGCGACCCACCTCCACGACGCCTGCGTCACGGAGTACCTTAGCCCGATCAGCCCCATGAGCGCGATGCCCAGGTTCGCGGCGGTGCCGATCACCCCGGAAAGCATGGGCCGGAGGCGCTCGGGCCAGACCTCCATCACCAGGGCCACACCGAGCGCCCACTCCCCTCCCATGCCGAGCGCCGCGAAGAACCGGGCCAGCGTCAGCTGCTCGGGCGTCCGGGCAAAATAGGTCGCCCCCGTGAACAGCGAGTAGCACAGGATGCTCAGCGACATGGCGCGCACCCGCCCCACGCGGTCCCCGAGCCAGCCGAAGATGACACCGCCCAGGGCTGCGCCGATCAGGTAGGCGGCCGTGACGATTCCGATCCAGTTGCCCACAAAATGGGTGTCGGCGGCCGCCCCGAGCGTCGCCTGCATCTGCTGGAGCGCGGGAACGGCGATCAGCGGGAAGAGGCCCATCTCAAGGCCGTCGAACATCCAACCGAGGAAGGCCGCGAGGAGGACCGTCAGATTGCGGCGCATGCGGGTCGGATCGTGCCGGCCGGTTAGGGCTTCGAAGCCTTGCTTGCCGCCGCCACAAACTCCCTGGCCCGGGCGGTGATGGCTGTCCAGTCGCGGGCCTTGAGGGCCGCCGCCGAGACGAGCGCGCTGCCGGCCGCTGTGGCGAAGGCGCCGTTCTTCAGGAATTCGCCGACCGTCTCGGGCGTGACGCCGCCCGTGGGCATGATCTCAATCTTCGGGAACGGAGCCTTGATCGACTTGATGTAGGCCGGCCCGAAGAACTCAGCCGGAAAGATCTTCACCACATCTGCCCCGAGTTCCCATGCCGTGTAGACCTCCGTCGGGGTAAGCGCGCCGCAGAGGATCGCGACACCCGCCTCGCGGCAGGCCTTGATGACCTCGGGCCTCACTGCCGGGGTCACGATGAACTTCGCCCCGGCAGCGATTCCCTTTCTCGCCGTGTCGGCATCAAGCACCGTGCCCAGGCCCAGGAGCACCTGCGGAAGTTCTTGGGCAACCCGGACGCACATGTCCAAGGCTCCCGGGGTGGTCATGGTGAGCTCAAGGCTGTCCAGCCCGCCCTCGGAAAGCGCGCGGGCGCAGTCCAAAAGGCTGTCGGAACTCTCAGCTCGAATGAGCGCAATGACCTTGCCCGCCTTAAGGCGGGCCAACACGTCGTTCTTGTTCATGGTTGGGGGTGTGGGGGGTTCCAGCGCCCGTGAGGAGACCCGTTTATCGGCGCCGTCTCAAGCCAGGATCCGTCTATTCAACCACCCGGGGCTGCCACCCCAATTGGAGGCCGCAAAGAGCACGAGGCAAAGTCACCACCTGTTGACGTAAACCCGGAGTGAGGTTGAGTCCCTTCGAAAGCGGCCACCAGCTACTCAAGCCCACCATGGCCCCCGCGAAACCCCCGTTGGTGCCCCGTCCCCTTTTTGTAACCCTCGGGATTGCGTGGGCCAGCGTTACTGTTGCCATGCGCCCACCCGCTCGCCTTAACCTCGGCGGATCGAGGCGCGCAAGGCCTCGGCCGCCCCACCCCAGCCCGATGACCGCCCAGCCCCCTTGTTCATGATCGGACTTGTCCTCGCCAGCTTTTGCTCGGTCTTCAACGTGCTGACCGATGTATCCCGAAAGAAGGTGCTCGACCACCAGCATGACGCCGCGCTGATCGGCTTCTGGTGCAAGGCTATCGCCCTTGTATGCTACCTCTGCTCGGTCGTCGCCCTCTCGTTCCAGGGCGTAGGGTTCCTGCTCCCCCCGATCGGGTCCTCCTTCGGGCTTTCGCGCGGGGTTGCATTCATTCTTTACCTGCTCCTGAACGCGCTCCTGGAGGGCTCCGCTATCATGCTCAACTACCGGGCGCTGCAGCTTTCACCCCTCTCGCTCTGCGTGCCGTTCACGGCACTCACCCCGGTGTTCCTGCTGCCCATCGGGCAGCTCTTCCTCCATGAGCGAATCTCGGTAGGGATGCTGCTCGGCGTCTCCTTGGTGGTCGTGGGATCCCTGGCGATGAATCGCGGGCTGGTCGCCCAGGGGTGGTTGGAGCCGGCCAAGTCGATCCTCCGGGAAAAGGGAAGCCGCTATATGTTGCTCGTCGCCCTCTTGCTCACGAGCACGGTGGCCCTGGACAAGTGGTTTGTCATGTCCGGCGACAACACGGGCACACTGCAACGGCTCTCCCTCGCGTTCACGCTCTCGCTCGGGAAGTGCATCATGCTGATGCTCTTCTTTGCGGCACTGTCGTGGGTCCGGATTGGCAGGAGCGGCCACGGAGTCCGTCCCTTGGGCTCGCCCAGCCCAGCCCTGATGGGGGCCTGGCGCACCGCACCCAGATGGCTCGTCGCCGCCGGGGTCTTCGAGGCTGTGGTCATGGTCTTCTATCTCGTGGCCCTGCAGTTCGCGGTGGCGGCGATCGTGATCAGCATCAAGCGCTCCGGCATCCTCCTGGCCTGTGTCCTCGGATGGTTTGCCTTTGGCGAACGGGGCATCACCGACAGGGTGATACCTGGAGCGAAGGCCCGTCGCTGCCCCGCCCTCTCTCATGGGGTGCTGCAGCCGCAGTCGAAAACCGACTTTACATTATGGGCGGCGCTTCGGGTGCCGCCCAAAGTGAGCATCCTTATATATATAGTGACCAAGTTTTTGCATGGCCAGACCACATATGCATTAAATCCCGGGCACCTTGATTCGGATCATTGAGCCGCTTCAGAGGTGCAGAACGACAGGACCCGAAGCAGTGTAGCCGGCTTTCCCCTGCGATCGTCCGATTCCAGTTGAGCCGGGATTGCCGCTTTGGCACGCTCCACCGCTAGCATTTGCTAGTCCGGGCCTATAGCTCAACGGTTAGAGCAGAGGACTCATAATCCTTTGGTTCAGGGTTCGAATCCCTGTGGGCCCACCATTCACCCGGCTCGCCTTTTTCTCACCATGCTTAAACCACTCCCCCTTGCCCTCGTCGCCCTAACCGCAGCCGTTTTGTCGCCCTGCCTCCGCGCCGCTTCCGAATGGAATTATCCGGCCACGAGGACCGTGGCCGCATCGGACACCTACTTCGGCAAGACGTACCTCGATCCCTACCGCTGGCTCGAGGACCAGAACAGCAAGGAGGTCGCCGACTGGTTCAAGGCGCAGGCGACCCTGACGGATGACATTCTCTCCAAGATTCCCGCCCGCGACGCGCTCGCCAACGAGTGGCTTGAACTGGCGAAGCTGCGGCCCGCCCGCTATGCGGACATCGATGTCGAGAACGGACGCGTCTTCTACAAGAAGACTCTCGGAACGGAGACGGTCGGCAAGCTCTACTACAGGAACGGCCTGAGCGGCGCCGAGCAACTGCTCCTTGATCCGAACACCTACAAGCCGGGGGTCCAGACGACGATCGGCGCCATCGTCCCCTCGCACGACGGCGCCCTGGTGGCCGTCGGCCTCACCTCGGGCGGCGCGGAGTTGGGTGAGATCCGGGTTGTCGACGTCGCCTCGGGCAAGCTCCTTCCCGACACCATGGGGCCGTCGTACGGCTCATACGGCTGGGCGCTCGATAACAAGTCCTTTTTCTACGACATCGGCAAGGTTAACGACCTGAAGAGCATGGATTTCAAGCTGAACCGGAAGACCCGGATCCACGTCCTCGGACAGGACACGAAGACCGACATCGATTTCCTCAGCAACGAGAGCAATCCCGAGCTGGGGATCACCCCCAAGGAGTATCCCGCGGCGTTCGTCGACGAGACATGCCCGGAATACGTGTTCGGGCAGCTCTCCACGGTCGAGAGCGAGATGAAGGTGTACTACGCCCCGATGTCGGAGGTGGCCAAGGGCAAGGCCCGGTGGGACGTCCTCTGCAGTCCCTCGGACAACCTGGTCCACGGCTTCCAGCCCTTCGACGGAGTGGTCTACGCGATCACCCACCAGGACGCCCGGCACTACAAGCTTGTGAAGACGAGCCTGGCCCACCCCGACTGGAAACATGCGGAAACGGCGATCCCCGAGGCGGCCGACTCGCTCCAGGGGATCACGCGCAGCAAGGACTACATCTTCCTCACCTACTCCAACGGCATCGTAAGCCGGATCGTCCGCTTCAACCCCAAGACGGGGGCAACCGACACCGTCAAGCTTCCCATGTCCGGCTCAGTCTCCCTCTCCGTCCCCGACTGGCACTCCAACCATTGCCTGGTGGATATCACGGGCTGGACCCAGATCCTGACCATCTACGACTTCGACGCCGACTCGGGTGCATTCACGAAGAGCATCTTCAACTCGGACGTGGTCTACCCCGGCTTCGACAGGCTGGTCAGCGAGGAGGTCGAGGTGACGGGCAGGGACGGCGTGAAGGTGCCGCTCTCGATCATCCACGTGAAGGGGATGCCGATGGACGGCTCGACCCCCTGCATCTTGGAGGGCTACGGGGCCTACGGCTACAGCATCGAGCCCTACTGCTCGGTCATGCACTCGGTGGTGCTCCACGGGGCCATCCTCGCCTTCGCCCACGTCCGCGGGGGAGGAGAGAACGGGGAGGACTGGTACCGCGCTGGTTACAAGGCCACCAAGCACAACACCTGGGAGGACTTTATCGCGTGCGCCGAGTACCTGGTGAGCCACGGCTACACCAGCCCCGCGCACCTGGCGGGCACGGGAACAAGCGCCGGCGGGATCCTGATTTCACGGGCGATCACGGAGAGGCCGGACCTGTTCGCGGCCGCCGTCTGCAACGTCGGCTGCGCGAACGCCATGAGGATGGAGTTCTCGCCGAACGGCCCGGGGAATATCCCCGAGTTCGGGACCGTGAAGACCGAGGCCGAGTGCAAGGCCCTCTACGAGATGGACGGCGTTCAGCATGTGAAGGCGGGCGTCAAGTATCCCGCCCTGATGGGTGTCGGCGGCTGGAATGACCCGCGCGTCATGGCCTGGGAGCCGGGCAAGTTTGTCGCAGCCGTCCAGGCGGCCAGCACCTCCGGCAAACCCGCGCTCATGAAGGTCAACTATGACAACGGTCACTTCACCGAGGACAAGAAGGTCACCTTCCTGAACTTTTCCGCACAGGAGGCGTTCCTGCTCTGGC
Organism: uncultured Opitutaceae bacterium; assembly: GCA_903890485.1. GTDB lineage: Bacteria > Verrucomicrobiota > Verrucomicrobiia > Opitutales > Opitutaceae > Palsa-1447. Next base: position 18,690 of record CAITBM010000028.1, read on the forward strand.
AGACGGGCCTGAAGGAATTCCAACCGGTCCGCTAGGCCGTTGCCGCTCACCATGGAAAGGCCCGCATCGGAGTGATGCGGGCCGTATTCCGTAGGGCCGGGAGGGTCCAGACCCAGGAGAGCGGTATTTACTGCACGTCGTAGACCTCGACGAGAGCGACACCGGTTGTTCCGCCGACGCTTGTCACCAGGACCGAGTAGGTGCCGGGCTGGAGCGTCAGGAGAAGGGAGGCGTCCTTGCTGCCCGAGGGCAGCGGGAAGGCCCCAACCTGCGCGGCGGCCGTGACAACCTGCGCCGAGGTCGCGGCCCCCGTAGCCCAGTTGGAATTCATGGCGAGCTGGGTCGACCCCGAGTAGACCGCGATCTGGGGGTCCGCGAGCACGCCGGGGACTCCGAATTCCGCCAGGGTCGGGCCCACGCCGCGGATGAGAACCGTCTTCGGGGCGTTGCCCGCGATTGAAAATCCTGCGATCAGGGTGCCGGTGCCGGCCGTGACATTCATGCGGGCCGACACGTTGATGAGCGAGGCGTTGAAGCTGCCGCCCGTGTCGTAGACTTCCACCAGGCCGATACCCGCGGCGGAGTTTGCAGTCACCAGCCCGGTCGTGTGCGCCCCGTTGTTAAGCGTCGCGATCAGCGCCGAGTCTTTGCTTCCATCGGGCAAGGCGAAGGCACCGACGCTGGCGGCCGTCGCCGCGATCAGGGCCCCGTTATTCTGCCCCGAGCTGTTGACCTGCCAGTTGTCGTCCATCGCAATCAACGTGCCACTGGTGTCCGTGAGGGTCAGCAGGGGATCCACGAGGAAGTTGGTGATCCCAAAGGGCGCCAAGCCCGGGCCAATCCCGCGGATGAGGAGGTTCTTGCCATCCCCGTTGATGACGAAGCCCAGGATCAGCGTGGCGGCTCCGGGGCCGGACATGGCGCGGGCCGAGAAATTGACAATATGGCTCGATACAATGGTGAGCGTGAGCGATGTGGCCGTGGTTCCATTTCCGTTCGTCGCGGAAATCGTCACTTGGAACGTTCCCCACGCCGTTGCGATGCCCGTGATCTGACCGGTGGCGGGATTGACCGAGAGACCCGTGGGGAGACCCGTCGCCGAGTAGCTCGTCGGGCCGCCGGTGGCCACAATGCTGTAGGGAGGAATCGGGGCGCCGGCCGTGCCGGTAGCCGTAGGCGGGCTCGTGATCACGGGGGATCCCGGCGAGCCAGGGGTGCCGGGCGATCCGGACGAGCCGCTCGTTGTCGGCACGACACTGGTGCCGTTGAGGGTCAGGCCTCCGGTCCAGTCGCCGCCCCGCGAGCCCCCGAGGGCGTTGACGGACCCCGGACCCGCAAAGGTGATCGCCGCATTGAGCGCGAGGAACCTGACGCCGCTGGCCCCGAGGAGGACAGTGCTTCCCGTGGAGGTGATGCTCGTGTAGGCGATGTAGTTTCCAAGGATGGTGTTGTCGTCGCCGATGACGATCGCCCCGGTGGCGGCATTCCAGAAGATGCCGTCGTCGCTGCCCCCGTTTGAGCCAGGGTTAATCACCGTGACCGACGAGTTCAGCGCGGTCGTGAGCGTGGTCCCGATCTGGAACACCCAGAACACGTTGTTGTGTCCCTGGGCGTCGAGAACGAGGGCACCGGTCAGGGAAGCCGCCCCGTCCCACCTATAGACTCCGGGGGGAAGCGGGCCCAGGTTGGCCATGTCCACGTTCGAGTAGTTCTTGGTCTGGGCCATCGCGGCCAGTCCGGTCGCGGCGACCTGAAGGTCCGCCTGGGCCTGCTGGGTCGCTCCGCCGGTGCTGATGATCCCCGCCGCCGTGCCCAGGAGTGTCGTTCCCGACACGGTCGCCGGGGGAAACCCGGTGATGTTGGTCGTCGCAGCCGGGAACAGCCCGACGTTGCCGTTGACGACGGAGAAGCCGGCGCCGGCGGCGGTGATCCCCTGGCTTGCGAGCACGGAGTAGTTGCCCGCCGATTTCAGAATGGACTGGGCGGACAGGGGCGAGGCGCCCGCCGTGAGGAGTGCGAGGACCATCACGGTCGACGGCACGAGCAGGCTGCGTTTGATCCGGGATGCACCCGCAACCGATGCAGGCCGCTGCGCCCACTGGCGGAAACCGTTACAGAGAGATAGTACGTTCATATAACGCAGCCTACTCCCCGGCCCGAGGCCCCGAAATGGGGTGTAGTAGGCACGAGCCCCTCGTCTCCGAACGTCCAAGTCTGCAAAGGCTTCACCGGCGAATCCCTTGCCGCCCAGAGGATTTCCTTCGCTCCAGGCAAATGAGCGGCGCGCCTTAGCCCTCCCAGGCCTTATTTGACCCGTCCCGCCTCAGTTCAGCAGGGCTGGTGGCCCCAGTCCGTCTCCTTGAGCTCCTTCTCAAACAGCGCCATCTGCTCTTCGGGAGTGAGCGGTGGGGCCGGCACTTCTCCGCTTGGTCCGGGCTGTTCCGGACCCGGCCCCTCAGGCCGAGAATCCGGTTGGTCCCCAGTGGGACCCTTGGTTTCTTTGGGATCGGAAGTGATGCCGCAAGGCTGGCACTTTGGGTCGCCGATGTCACGAACGTCCGGTCAAAGCGGCCCCGCCGTTGCCATTGCTCGCAGGCGCGACTACCTTTGTAGCAAGTGTCCCCGCGAATCCTGCTCCTTCCCCTTCTTATCCTCATTCCGCTTTCCATGTGCGCCCAACAAGCATTTCCCCAGACCGAGCCCGGCGTTTGCGAGATAAAGACCCTTCCCGCCGGCACCCTCCTCAGGAGCGGGGGCAGCGGCAATTACTTCAGGGACGCCAACGGGCTCTTCATGCCCCTTTTCCGCTATATCTCCTCCCACAAGATCGCGATGACGACACCCGTCGAGGCCCGGGTCGACGAGGCCGCGATGTTCTTCTGGGTGGCGCAATCGGAGCGGGCAAAGGTGACGGGAAGCGACGGTAGCGTCGTGGTTGTGGAAGTGCCTGCCCGCAAGGTCGCTTCCCTGGGCGGACGCGGCAGCTACGACCAGGCCAACTTCGAGAAGGCCCGGGACGCCGTCCTTGCCTGGCTCAAGGGCCAGCGCGACATCGAGCCCACCGGTCCTGCCTATGCCGTGTATTGGAACGGCCCGTACGTCCCCTGGTTCATGAAGCGTTACGAGGTTCATGTTCCGGTGGGGGCAAGGCGCGATTCCACGGTCGTCCCTGCCCATTGAGAGCAGGCCAGGGACGGGACGGCATCCGAGGTTCGGCGGGAGACTTTCAAAATCCGCGTTAATTCGCGGATTTCGGCGTAACCTTCTTCGGCGCCATGCGTCCGGTTACCCATGACCAGAGAGTATCGCAGGAAATATTCACGGTTCCCAAGAGAGGTTACCCCACAAACCTGTCCCCAACTCCTCGGAGTCATGTCTTCACCGAACAGAAGGAAGCGCCCTTCGGCCCTTCTCATGGCCGCCGTGCTGGTTTATTCGGCTCAGAGCGCAAGGGCCCAGGGTTCAATCCCCCCGCCAGTTACTGTCACCCAAA
>CAITBM010000029.1 GCA_903890485.1 uncultured Opitutaceae bacterium
CATCTTCTGGCAGCTTGAGAAGGGCCAGACCTCGGCCTTCGGGCTGGGCAACGTCGCGGGCAACTTCAAGGGCGACGTCGGCTTCCTCTTCAACACGGGACCCGGCCTCGCCAACTCGGCGTTCCTGACGGTTGCGGGGCTCCTCGGGCTCCTCTGGGTCGGGTACCAGGGGTTCCGGTGGCTCTCCGAGAGGCCGAGGTCGGCCCTTTCCCCGGCTGCCATCGTGGGGATCGCTTTCTCATTCGGCGTGGCCGGGCACTTCGTGGTCCTCCTTTTCTACTGGTGGGCCAAGTTCAACGACCTGATGGCGGCCCGCTTCTCGCTGCCCATGTGCCTGGCCTTCGCCGTCCTCTCGGCCGTCCTGGTGAAGGGGCTCAGCGACCGCCGGATCCCCGCCGAGAAGGCCGCCTGGATCGGGCTCGGAGCGTGGCTCCTCACGATGGGGCTGCCTGCGATCGCCATAAAGTTCTACACGAACGAGAACCTGGGCATGCAGGAGCTCGACTGGGAGCACCAGGTCGTGGAGTCCCGGCCCGGACCGGTGCTGGTGATCTCCAACAAGTCGACGATCCCGTTCCTCCTCTGGCACATCGAGGTGGTCCTGGGGCCCGTGGCGGCGCAGAAGGGCAACGACATCCGCTACCACATGGCGCAGGGCACCTTTCGGGAGGTGATCGTCGCCCAGGCAGTGCGGCCGACCTCGGGCGAGGGGGAGATGGGGGTCGACCCCGACGACGTGATGCCGGCGACGTTCCACCTGGAGAAGATCGCCGAGAAGCGCTTCGGGGGACGGCTCGACCGGCTCTCCCGCATCGTCTCGATCGACCCGACGCCCGAGCCCGAGAAGAAGGCGCCGGTCAAGCCTCAGCCCGAGTCCCCGCTGCGCTCGATCAGCGCGCTCCAGTCCTTGAGCGATCCCCCCGTGGCCGCCCTGACCTCCTCCGCCGAGAGCCGGTAGACGAAGATCGAGTAGCCGATCACTTCGTCGGGCTTTCGGACGCGCAGGTAGTAGCAGAGCCTCGCAAAGCGCAGGTGCAGGAAGCGGTCGCGGCTCTGGGTCCACTTCTCGGCCGGCAACTCCTTGAGCAGCCGGTCGCGCTCGGCGGCGCTCTCCGCATAGGCGCGGAACGCGGGCTCGAAGGTCCTCAGGAACTGGTACTCCTTCTCGAGCTCGAGGGTCCAGGGACCCCGGACCGAGCCGTAGACCTGCTGGAGCATCGAGGCGCCGACGCAGTAGACCCCGGGCCCGAGCGGCACATAGGGCTCGTCCTCGAGGAAGGCGTTCATGTAGACGAGCCGCTTCACCGGCATGTGGTAGTAGCGGGGCTCCCCGGTCCCGAAATACGAGAGGTAGGCGTCCTCCCCCGGGAGCAGGTTGGCGTGGAGCCAGTCGTTTAAGCCCGGCAGGTCCTGGCCCCAGTCGAGCGAGCTGTCGACCAGGTGCAGGTAGCCCTTCCTCGGTCCGCCGAAGAGCTCGTTGAAGTAGGCGAGGTAGTGGGGGTAGATCCAGAGCGACTCGCCCGCATGCCAGCCGAGGAGGGCCCCGACCACCAGGGCGCCCGCCTGCGGGGGACGGGTCAGCCAGGCGCCGAGGGAGCCGGCGAGGATGAAGAGGACCGGGTAGGTGGGGATCAGGTGGCGGTGGCCGATGTTGAGGTGGCTGCGGATGGAGACCGCCCAGTAGACCCCGAAGAGGACGAGGAGCGGGGCGAGCTCAAGCAGGCGAAGGACGGTGCGCCTCGCCGGGGCCCCGGCCTCGATCCGGGAGCGGACCGCCACCCAGGCGGCCAGGCCCGAGGCCAGCAGGAACGGGATCGTCGACTTGAGCGCGAAGGTCCACGGGAAGAACGAGCGCCAGCCGAAGATGCTGTACTCCCCGTTCAGGAACGCGCCGCGAAGGGCGGACGTGTCGGCGACATAGGCCGCCCCGTAGAGGAAGCCCTCGGGCAGGACCCTGTGGTTGGCGAGGACGTGGATCACGCGGCCTATGGCGCCGATCCGCCCGTAGAGCACGTCCCAGGAGCAGATGAAACGGTCGGCCGCCGGCAGCGCCGGGTTGAAGGCGCTGTAGCGGAACCCGTAGAAGGCCCAGATGATCGCGAAGGCGACCCCGACGTGGCCCGCGGCCGAGAGGAGGATCCTGCCCGTTTCTCCCCGGGTGGTCGCCAGGTGGGCCGCGGCCAGGAGAAGGAACATGGGGCACAGGAGCGGGCTGCTGAACTTGGCGACGCAGGCAAGCCCCAGGACGACCGCGCTCAGGGCGAAGCCCGCCGCCCCGGGGTTCCTGAGGTGGCGCCAGTAGGCGCCGACGGAGGCCAGCATGAAGAAGCCCATGCAGACGTCCGAGGTCGCCAGGCCGCCGTGCGCCAGGATCGTGGGGCTAAAGGTGAAGAAGCCGAGGGACACAAGGGCCCCGGCCGTGCCGAAGAGGCGCCGCGACCAGAGGAACACGAGGAGCCCGAGGCCCACCGAGAAAAGGCCCGTCATGGCGCGCGCCGCCATCAGCTTCGGGAAATGGTCCTCGCCGGTCTCGTAGAAGAACTCGTGGCCCATGACCCAGGAGTCGCTCTTCCTCCAGTACTCCTGGTCGAGCCCGGGGAACTTAGATCCCGCAAGCCAGGCCGGCAGCGCCACCCAGCGCTGGGGCAGGTTGCCGTTCTCGGGGTGGAGCCTGTAGTCGTTGAATTTCCAATACGTGAAGCCGCCCGTGACGTGCACGATCTCGTCGCTGGTGGTGCTCTCGTGGAGCTTGCTGCCGACGGCGAGCGCGAAGTGCACGGCGAGCAGGAGGGCGGCCGCGCAGAGGGGAAGCAGTCTCTTTGCTCGGGGGCTCACGGGATGGCGATCGGCTCGTAGAGGGCCCGCATGACCTCGGCGTCGGTCAGCCTGTAGATGAGGAACGTGTAGCCCGGCTCGGCGATCGGCTCCTTGCCGCGCAGGACGTGGCAGAGCCGAGCGAACTGGTACTCCTCGAACTCGACCCCCTCCTGGTACGTGAGCCGGGTCTTCGTGTTCTCCAGGTCGAGCACGTGGGCGAGCAGCTGGTGGTAGTGCTCCTCCTTCTGGCGGTCCCAGGGGCCGCGCGCGGTCGTGTAGACCTGCTGGAACTGCGTGACGCTGATGATCCAGAGCCCGCCGCCCAGGACGCCCGGCACCCCGCGGTGCCGGAGGTCGAAGTTCACGTCGCCGATGCGGGTGGCCTTGATGCCGTAGTAGTCCAGGTCGCCCGAGCCGAAGTACGAGATGAACACGGGCTCCTTGGGCGGGTTATCCTGGAGCCAGCCCTTGAGGGTCGGCAGGTCCTGGCCCCAGTCGATGGAGCTGTCGACCAGGTGCCTCCATGCATTCCGGGGTCCCACGATCTCGTTGAAGTAGGCCAGGTACCTCGGCCGGATCCACAGGGACTCTGCGGCAAACCAGGCCGCCAGTCCCAGCACGACGGCCGTGGTCCAGCGGGGAGCCGCGCCGATCCACGCGGCGGCGCCGGCCGCCATCACAAAGAGGACCGGGTAGACCGGGATGATGTGCCGGTGGCCGATGTTGAGCCCGCTCGTGAGGGAGAAGGCCCAGTAGACCACGAAGAGGGCGAGGAGCGGCGACCACGCGTAGAGGCGCGCGCGCCATTCGGGCCAGGTGCGCCGCCTGGAGGCCGCGTAGACCCCCGAAAGTCCGATCAGGCCGAAGAGCGCGAGCGGCGTCTTCACCGCGGTCGTGTAGGGGAAAAAGCCGACCCAGCCCGTGCTCCGGTACTCCCCGTTGAGGAACGCCTTCCTGTACCGGGAGAACCGGTAGGTGTGGGCGAAGCCGTAGAGGTAGCTCTCCGGCAGGAGCTCGTGGGCCCGCGCCACCTGGATCGCGCCGACGATAGGCCCCCGGGGGCTCTCCAGGACGTCCCACCCGACGAGCGAGCGGACCCGGTTGGGCTCGAACTTGTTGAACATCGAGTAGCGGAACCCGTAGGAGGCCCAGATGACGCCGACCGCCAGGACGCACGCGGCGAGGGTGGCCGCCACGAGGGAGAGGGCGATCCGCGCCCGGCCGAGGATGGCGGGGGCGAAGGGGGCGGATGCCGGCAGCACCGGCTCCCCGAGGACCCGGATGACAAACAGGGCGGCGCACATCGGGGCGATCAGGGGCGCCGAGAACTTGGCGACGCAGAGAAGCCCGAGGGCGAGGCCAAAGAGCACGGTCCGGGCGGGCGTCAGGCGATGGGCCATCGCCCAGAACGCGGTCACCGCCGCAAGGAACATGCAGGCCGCGGTGATGTCACTCGTGATCAGGGCGCCGTTGGCGAGCATCGTCGGGCAGAATGCGAAGAGGGACACGGCCAGGAGCGCGGCCCTGTCGCCGTGCAGCCTGCGCGCCCAAAGGAACACGAGCGCGCCCAGGGCCACCCCGAAGAGCGCGATCATGCGGCGACCCTCCCGGAGCATCGCGGCCAGGTCGTTTCCGCTCGAGTAGAACCACTGGAAGCCCATGTCCCAGACGTCGGAGATCCTCCAGGCCGTCTGGTCGAGGCTCGGGAACTTCGGCTTCGTGACCAGGAGCGGGATCGCCGCCCAGCGCTGGGGCAGGTTGCCGTTCTCGGGCTGGAGGCGGTAGTCGTCGGTCGTCCAGTAGGAGTAGCCCGCCGTCAGGTGGGCGATCTCGTCTCCGGTGGTGCACTGCCGGTCGGAGACGCTCGTGGCCATCCACCAGTAGAGGGCGAGGATGCCGGCGCACAGGAGGAAGAGCTTGGGGCGGCTCATGGCTGGGGGGCGCCCCGGAAGCGGTCCACGGCCGCCTGGGCGAGGGCCCCCACGAATACGCCCTGCAGGAGCAGGAGCGGGAGCTGGTGGCGCTCGTTGTGGTTCACGAGCACGTAGGGAAGGAGCATGCCGGCCATGATCGCGGCCGCCCACGCCGCCGGCGGCAGGAGGCGCCCGGAGCGCAGGATGGCCGAGAGGAGGAACGCCATCACGGGGACGCCCGTCGTCAGGAAGCCGAGGAGGATCCCCTTGGGGCCGCGGTACTGCGCGTCAAACGCGAGCCGGCACGTGAGCCAGTCGAGCCAGATGGCCCCTGCGTCCTTTAGCCCGAGGGCCTGGAGCTTCGCGCGCTCCTCGCCGGGAGGGGAGTCGATCCGCGACCAGAGGCTCTGCGTGGGGCCCAGGACGATCAGCTCCCCCGAGGCCGAGAGCAGGGCCGCGTCGCGCGGCGTGAACGCGAACCGGGTGGACTGGCCGCCGCCCTCGCGCCTCATGAACACGAGCGCGGCCCCGAGTCGGCGTCCGACGTTGGCGGCAAAGTGGACAGGGTCGCCCCGGAGCGCCCGGAGCGCCGGATCCCGGAAACTGTCGACGTAGCGCACCTCTCCGAGCTCCTTGTAGCGGTTGAATTCCGCAATGTCGAAGTAGGGGAGGTGGCGGAGCACGGTCTCCATCCGCGGGAGCCCGTCCAGGGAGTCGACGTTCGCCAGGTGGAGCTCGAACCAGGAATTGGACTTGAGCGGCACCAGCCGGCCGAGGGCCGAGAGGTTCCGCGCGCTCCAGAGCCCGACGGAGAGGACGGCCGCGGCCACCGCAGCCGCGGGCAGGAGGAGTCCCCGGGGGCGTCCGCGCCGCGACCAGGCGAGCCCCAGGGCCACGAACCCCACGGAGACGGCCAGCCCGGCGTTCTCCAGCGGGGCCAGAAATGCGAGGATCGCCAGGACGGCGGCCCCGGGGCGGTCGGGCTGGCGCACCGCCCTAAGCGAGGCCCACAGGAGGGCGGCGGAGAGGAGGATGTCGAGCCACGCCTCGCTGAGGACCTCGAGCGGCCCTCCCGGCAGGAGCGCGCAGGCGGCAAGGAAGGCTGTGGAGGCGGCGGCGCGAAGGACGGCGCCGAACGGGGTGAGTGCCGCCAGGAGGAGCGTGTTGGCGAGGGCGAGCCCGACCACAGAGAGCGCGAGGAGCGCCGCGGCCGCGGCGGGGGTCTTCACGCCCAGAATGAGAAAAACGGCCGCCTCGACGCCGACCGGCAGCGGGGAGACCCAGGCCGTGGCCCCCGTGCCCCCGTCAAACGGGTCGCTAAAGCCGCGCCCCTGTACCAGCGCCGAGGCGACGTTGCCCGGCTCGGCCCAGTCGTACATCCCGGGGGAAAGCCGGGGCAGGTTGTGGGCGAGCGCGGCCACCGCCAGGACCCCGAACCCCGCCCATGCCAGCAGCCGGAATGAACCCATGGGCGTTCCCTAGCGCCGCGGCGGCTTCACCAGGTAGATGGGCCTCTGCTTCACCTCGTCGTACACCCGCCCCAGGTATTCGCCGAGGACGCCGATCCCGATCAGCTGGATGCCCCCGAGGAAGGTGACCAGGGAGACCAGGGTCGTGAAGCCGGTCGTCGCCGTCTCGATCCCCAGGAGCCGCTTCACGATGAAGAAGAGGCCCAGGGCGAACCCGAGGCCGCTCACGAAGATCCCCGTGTAGGTGAGGAACCTCAGGGGCAGGTAGGAAAAGCTGAAGAACCCGTCCACGGCGTAGCGCACCAGGCGCCGGAACGTCTGCTTGGGCTGGCCGGCCGCCCGCTCCTGCCGGTCGTACTCGACGTCGGCCGTGGCGAACCCGATCCAGGACCTCAGGCCCGGGAAGAAGCGGTGCCGCTCGGGCAGGTGCGAGAAGGCCTCGAGGGCGGGCCTGCCGAGGAGCCCGAAGGTCCCCGTGTTCGACTCGATCGGGATGTCCGTGAGCTTCCCGAAGACGGCGTGGAAGAGGTCGAAGCCGGCCCGCCTGACCCCCGTCTCCTGGCGGGAGCGCCGCACGGCCCGGACCACCTCGGCGCCGCCGCGCCAAGCGGCCACCAGCTCAGGGATCACCTCGGGGGGGTCCTGAAGGTCGGCGTCCATGGTGACGGCGGCGTCCGCCCCGCGCGCGTGCGCGAGCCCCGCGGCGAGCGCGCTCTGGAAGCCGAAGTTGCGCGACAGCTCCACCAATTCAAACCGGGGGTCGAGAAGCCCCTGGGCCCGCGTCATCTCGGCGGTCGCGTCCCGGCTGCCGTCGTTCACAAAGACGGCCCGCCACGAGCAGTCCGCGTGGTCGCGGAAAACGGCGGAGAGCCGGGCGAACAGCTCGGGCAGCACCGACTCCTCGTTGTACACGGGGATCACGATGGCGACGTTGGGTCGGGTTTCGGTCATGGTCTATCGGGACTCGCCGGGCGCCTGGCGGGCGCGGACCAGGGCCATGCACAGGATTGCGCCCAGGAGCGCCAGGACAAGCGCGGGAGGAGTGGGGACAATGTCTGCAAAATAGGAGAAATGGGCGATGATTTTCTCGCTCAGGTTCTCCTGGGTGACGACCCCGTAGGTCAGGGACACCTCCTGGAGGCTCCTTGAGGGGGTGAGCCACCGGTCGAGGGCGAAGCTCTCGACGGCGAACTGGAGCGCGATGCCCGCGCAGAAGTCGACCGCCAGGCCGATGGCGACCAGGCGGCGCCAAGGCGGGGCGAGGGTCTCCCAGCGGGACGCGAGGAACGCCAGGCCGAGGAGGACGAGCGACTGAAGGCAGATGTGCCCGGTCCCGTAGTGGTCCCGGTCCCCGTAGGTGGCGAAGGCGACCCCGACCACGGCGGCGACCCAGGCGCACCAGAATGTCCGCTCCCGGCGATCCGCCGCCCGGCCCGCTCGGTAGGCCTCCGAAAGGGTGGCGATCCAGCCGACGCACCCGAGCGCCAGGAGGGGGTTGAGCTGGTAGACCAGGAAAGCCTGGTCGCGCAGCGCGCCCCAGGGGCTCGACTGCCGGAAGAGCGTGCCGGTGAACCCGCGGACCTGCGGGGGGATCAGGCTGTCGCGCAGGTTGAGCGCCATGATCACGGCTGGATTGCCGGGCGACTTCTGGAGCATGGAAACCGTGGAATTGGACAGGAGCGTGGCGTGCCAGCCGTAGGCCGTGGCCGACCACGCGAACCACGGCACGATTACGCAGGCGCCGGCCAGGGCCGCCAGGAGCGTGGCGCCCAGGAACCCGCGGCCGTATCCCCTCCTGAATCCATATCCAATCCAGGCCAGGGCGAGAACCAGCACGTAGGGTCCCGCCGAGTAGTGGGTCACGACGGCCCCGCCCAGGCAGAGGGCGCACAGGACGCCGGGTGTCCGCGGTGCCGAGTCCTGGTCGCGCACCCTCAGGAAAAAGTACAGCCCCGTGAGGATGAAGAAAGCGGCATGAAGCTTCGTCCAGGGGTAGGTGGCATTCTCCATGAAGAGGGGGTTCAGCATGAGGAACAGACAGGAGATTCGCGCGGCGCGGGGCCCCCCAAGCCTTCGGGCCAAGAGCCCGACCGGCAGGTACGCGAGGCTCGCGAACGCGGCCATGAACACCTGATAGTGGGCGTAGTCGGGGGTCGTCATCCTCAGGTAGACGGCGGACAGGACATTCGAGAGCGGGGGCCGCGCGGGAACCTGGTAGATGTCGAAGAAGAGCTTGTCGGCGGGCCAGGCCCTAAGGAAGAACTGGGCCCTCTGCCAGTGCTCAAGCCAGTCCCCGAGCCAGGCGCCGCCGGAGTGGGTCCTCACAAAACAGAGCCATCCGATGCACCAGCTGGTCACGAGCACTTGGCCGAGCAGGAGGTCCCGGGCGCCGGGATCGGCGGCGGCCTGCCTGAGCCCCCGAAGGCCGAGGCCAAGCCCGAGCAATCCCAGCGCGGGAACGATCCCGTAGGCCGCGAGCGGTGACCCGCTCCAGAACACGGCAAACGCGATCCCCCAAGCGAGGACCAGGGAGAGCGCAGTCCCGGCGACGATGCCCTCGGCGGGGGTGAGCCTGAGCCGCGCCACCAGCGGGCGCGAGAGCCCGAGCGCTACGCCGAGAACGAGGAGGAGGCTTGCCAGCGTGTCGACGAGCATGGGCGGGGAGTGACCCTAGGGCATGCCACGGGCCCGCCGATGGCAACCCTCCGTGTGCCCGGAAAACCCGGCGCCGCCGTCGTCCCCGGGGGTATTTGCTTTGCCGAGTGCGGGCGGTGGTCTAGAAAAAGGGGCGACGTGCCCAAGTCCCTTTTCGCCATTGTCCAAGGGGTCCTCGGCGTGTTCGTCCTGGGATCGGTCGTCTTCTCGCCTCCGGAGCCTGGCCACCGGCAAAGGCCCTTCGGGGCCGTCATCCGCCAGCGCATCCCACTCTACGCCAAGAAACTCCCGGGGAGACCGGTCGGAGGTATCGCGGAGGCGGGGCAGGGCCTTTCTCCGGGATGAACGCGCGTTCTTTGCCAGGAGCAGGTGTGGACGAGGCGCCGCCGGTGGGGAAGGCGACCCTCCTCCTGGTCGTTGCAATCGCCGCGGCCTACGGCGCAACCCTCTTTGCCCCGTTTGTCTACGACGACCGGGTTTGGGTGACCGGCAACCCCTCCATCCGGCACCTCGGTGCGCTCGGCCAGGTCCTGTGGCCGCCGGCCGACGCGATGACCCGGGGCCGGCCGTTCCTGAGCCTGAGCTTCGCCCTCAACTACCTCCTGAGCGGAGACCATCCCTGGGGCTACCACGGGGTGAATCTGGCGATTCACTGTGGCGGGGCGCTCCTGCTCATGGGGATTGTGAGGCGCACGCTCGCCCTTCTCCCCGCGGCGTTCCCCGCGCCCCGGGACCGCTTTTTTCCGGCCGTCGGGGCGGCCCTGCTGTGGGCCCTTCACCCGCTCCAGACCGAGGCGGTGACCTATGTGAGCCAGCGCGCCGAGTCGCTCATGGGACTTTTCTATTTGCTGACCCTCTACGCATTCGTCCGGGGTGCGACCTCGGGGGGGGCCCGCGCCTGGTTCCTTCTTGCGACGGTGTCCTGCCTCCTGGGGGCGGCCACCAAGGAGACCATCGTGAGCGCCCCCCTTGTGGTCCTCGCCTACGACCGGACGTTTTTCTCGGGGAGTTTCCCGCGGGCCCTTTCGCGCCGCTGGGCGCTCTATGGGGCCCTCGGCCTAAGCTGGGTCCTCTTGGCCCTCCTGAGCGGCGGACTCCACGGCCGGGGCGTGGGCTTCGGGCTTGGGTTCAGCGCCGCGGGATACGCGCTGGTGGAGGCCTGGGTTGTCGCGCATTACCTCCTCCTCTGTGTTTGGCCCTACCCGCTCGTTTTTGACCGGGGCACCGATCTCGTGGCGACCGTCGGGGAGGCCGTCCCCTGGGCCTGTGTGACCGTCCTGGCGTTGGCGGTCGCCGCATGGGGTTTCGCGCGGCGCTCCCCCTGGGGCTTCGCGTGCGTCTCGTTCTTCCTGCTCCTGGCGCCGACGTCGAGCGTGGTGCCCATGGCCTTCCAGCCGATGGCCGAGCACAGGATGTACCTTCCCCTGGCTGCAGTCTCCGCGCTCGCCGCGGTGGGCCTTTGGAGGCTCTTCGGAAGGCGCGCTGGTGTGTTCGCCGTTCCCGCGTGCGCGCTCCTGGCGGCCGTCACCTTTCTCAGGAACGGGGACTACCGGAGCGAGGTTGGGCTCTGGTCCGATACCGTCAGGCGGGCACCGGGCAACGAGCGGGCACACCTGGCCCTTGGCGACGCCCTCGCGCACGCGGGCCGCGACGCCGAAGCGGAGCAACAGTACCGGCAGGCCCTTGGAATCTCCCCGGGAGACCGCGATGCGCGCCTTGCCCTGGGCCTTTCGCTTTTCAGGGAGGGCAGGGCCGGGGAAGCCCTCCGAGAGTACCGGATGGTCGCCCCGTCGGGCCCCGACTCGGCGCTCCTTCACCGTTCCATGGGTCTGGCGCTTGAGAGAACCGGCCAACGGGCCGAGGCCCTGGCCGAGTTCCGCCGGGCGCTCGACCTGGATCCGTCCGACGCGGTCGCGCGCGAGAGGCTCGGCCTGCCTGCCGCGGCTCCCTAGCGCAGGTTGTACTTCAGGATCGCCCAGAGGGCCCGGAATCCGTCCCGCCAGCCGATCTTCTTTCCCTCCGCGTAGGAGCGCCCGTAGTAGCTGATGCCCATTTCGTAGATCACGACGTTCAGCTTGGATACCTTTGCGGTGATCTCCGGCTCGAACCCGAATCGGTTCTCCTCGATCGTGATCCTCTGGAGAACGTCGCGCCGGAACACCTTGTAGCAGGTCTCCATGTCCGTGAGGTTCAGGTTCGTGAACATGTTCGAGAGGAGCGTCAGGAACTTGTTGCCGATCATGTGCCAGAAGTAGTGGACGCGGTGGGGCTCCCCGCCCATGAACCGCGAGCCGAAGACGACGTCGGCCTTGCCGTCCTCGATCGGCCTCATGAGCTTCGAATACTCGTCGGGATCATACTCGAGGTCGGCGTCCTGGACGATGACGGCGTCGCCCGTGGCGGCGGCAAAGCCGGTCCGGAGGGCTGCGCCCTTCCCCTGGTTCACCTCGTGGTAGATGATCTTGTCGACCAGGGGCTCGATCTGGGTCCGGAGCACGTCGCGGGTCCCATCCCGGGAGCAGTCATCCACGATGATGATCTCCTTATTGGGGAAGGGCGAGTTGCGCACGCGCTCCACAAGGGTCCTGATGGTCCTGGCCTCGTTGTAGCAGGGGATGACGATCGAGAGCTTCATTCGCGAAAGGTGCCTAGACTGCAATGCGACCGCCGGCAACGGAAGCTTTTATGGGCCATTGTTGCGCGGGCCCGCCGGCCCGGCGCCCGGCTGAAATCCCGTGTTGAGGTGGGCCCTGATTCGTTTAACTCACTTTGGGGTGAGCGACTCGGCAGCCTCCCGCCTGGGGTACCTTTGGCCTGTTCTTCTTGCCGCCGCCGCGGTCGCGGCCGGGCTTGCCGCGCTGGTGTCGGCCAGCCGCGGGTACGCGGGCGTGGGCCCCGCGGACGCGGAACCCTATAACCTGATGGTGGCCGGGTTTCGCTCGGGGCACACCTGGCTGGCGAAGGAGGCGCCTCCCGCGCTTTCGGCGGTCGCCAATCCCTATGAGTTCAAGGCCTACCGCACGTACCTCGGCCCCCCCTGGAACCTGATCGACCTGAGCTACTACCGGGGGCACCTCTACGCCTACTTTGGCGCGACTCCGGCGGTCATTCTCTTCTGGCCCTACCTGGCGCTGACCGGCCGCGCTCTGCCCCAGGCGGCCGCCGTCCTCACGTTCTGCTTCCTGGGCTACGGGCTTTCCCTTGGGCTTGGAGTCGCCTTCTGGCGCAGGTATTTTCCCGGCGTGGGCGCCCCGGCCGGCGCCGCGCTCGCCCTCCTCATGGGATCGGTCACGACCCTTCCGGTGTTCGTGGTGAGGCCCGGGCTCTACGAGGTCTCGATCAGCTGCGCCTATGCCTTGTCCATGCTCTGCCTGGTGGCCCTGTGGAGGGCTTGGCACCACCCGCGGGGCTCGCTGGCGTGGCTCGCCTTCGCGAGCCTGGCATACGGGCTGGCGGTCGGCGCGAGGCCGTCCCTTCTGTTTGGGGCCGCCATACTTTTTGTCCCGGCCGCTGCCTCTCTCTGGAGAGGATTTCGGACGGGAACGCAGGAGGCCGACTGCCGTCAGAACGGTCGGCCCAGCGCAGAGCTCCGCGATATAGCGTGAGCACAGGCCGCCCCAGGTGAAGAGGATTGCGGCGGCAAGGAGGCTGATCCCGAGGGCGCAAAGGAGGGTGACGACCAGGGGCCTTGCCTGCGGGTCCCGGGCGCGGCGGACCAGGAGGAAAACGGAGCCGAGAGCGGCGACATGGACCGGCATCGCAAAGAGGATGC
>CAITBM010000030.1 GCA_903890485.1 uncultured Opitutaceae bacterium
GAGGATCTGGGCCTGGATCGTGACGTCCAGGGCCGTCGTGGGTTCGTCGGCGATCAGGAGCCGGGGATGGCAGGCCAGGGCCATGGCGATCACGACGCGCTGGCGCATGCCGCCGGAAAGGTGGTGGGGGAACTCGGAGAACCGGATCTCGGGCGAGGGGAGCCCGACGCGCGCGAGCATCGCGACGGAGCGGCGCCGGGCCTCCTCCTTGGTCACGCTCTCGTGGGTCAGGAAGACCTCGGAGAGTTGGCGGCCGATCGTGTGCACGGGGTTGAGCGCCGTCATGGGCTCCTGGAAGACCATGCCGATGCGGCTGCCGCGGATGCGCTGCATCTCCACGGGGGGCAGGTCCAGGAGGTTCCTGCCCTCGAAGACGATCTCCCCTCCCAGGATCTTTCCGGCCGGCTGCGGGAGCAGCCTCATCAGCGAGAGCGCGGTCACGCTCTTGCCGCAGCCCGACTCCCCGACAAGGCCCAGGGTGCGCCCGGGCTCGATCGAGAAGCTGACGGCGTCGACGGCGCCCAGGAGCCCCTCGTCGGTGTCAAAACCTATGGAGAGGCGGCGGACGCTGAGGAGGGGATCGGACACGGGCTGGTGCGGGGGATGGACCGGGTTTCTCAGTCCTTGCGCATCCACTGGCGGTAGGCCTCGACCGAAGGGGGATAGGTCTTCCCCGCCGCGCGCGCGGCGAGGGTCTCCTTCTTCACGTCCTCGTCGATCCAATGCACGCCGTATTGAATGGAGGTCTCGCTCATGCGGACATTGAAGCCCTCGGGCCACTTGATCCACCGCCAGTACCCGGACCGGTAGAAGGGGACGGCGAAGCCCGGGACAAAGGCGCCCTGGTCGCGGATCCTCGTCTCGATCTGGGTGGCGAGGGTGCGGATCTCATCCATCGTGGTCGCCACGTCGTACTTGGCGATGAGCGCGTCGGTCTCCTTGTCGGCGTAGTTGCAGATGTTGTTGGTCTGGGGCTTGCCCGCATTCACCGAGTCGAAGGTTTCCCAGTAGCGGGGGTACATCTCGACGCTGTAGCCGAACGCCATGAACGCGATGTCGTGCTGCTTCTCCTGCATCTTCTTCCACGCGGTGGTGTTGTCCAGGACCTCGATGTTGAACTCGAGGCCCGCCTTGAGCGCCTCCTGCTTGAGGATCGGCAGGATGTCCTTCAGTGAGGCATAGCCGGAGGTGACCGTGAAGGAGAGGCGCTGTCCCTTGGCGTTCACGAGGATCCCGTCGGGCCCTCGCTGGGTGAACCCGGCCTTCGCGAACGCCTCGTCGGCGAGCTCGACCGAGTACGGCCGGGCCTTGATCCCCGGGAAGGGCACCAGGGCGTAGCCGTCCGCCGTGGACTGAAGGCGCTGGTAGTCGCCCCGGAAGTACTGGTCAATCACGAGCTGGAAGTTCGTGGCGTAGTTGATCCCGACCCGGATGTCGCGGTTGTCGAGGAGCGGGCGCGCGGTGTTGATGTAGAGGCCGTACGGGGGGCGCGGGATCTCGTTAAAGAAGGCGGCCTTGTGCACGTAGCCGGACTTAACGACCGGGTCCGAATTCGGCAGCTTATCGTACCAGAACCGGGGCAGGGTTAGGGAGAACATGTCCACGTCGCCGCGCTTGAACGCCTCAAAGGCCTTGTCCGGGTCGCGGATCACCTCGAGGTGGATCCGGTCGAAATTGAAGCGGTGCTTGAAGAAGGGCTTGTTCTCGGCCCACCAGTTCTTGACGTGCGTGATGTCGATCGAGCTGCCCTTGTGGATGTCCTCGGGGAGAACCGTGTACGGGCCGGTCGTCGGCTCCATCCGCCACTGGTAGCGCTGGGCAAAATCGGCCCCGAGCTCCTTGAAGAAGTGCTCCGGCACGGGGATCAGGGATCCCAGCCGGTCGTAGATGTCGGGCTTGGCCTCCTTCCAGGTGACCGCGATCGTGTGGTCGTCGTACTTGGTGATGTTGGTGAAGTTCTCGGTGTAGTAGTTGTTGTACCACGGGTCGTTGATGTAGCTCGACCGGAAGAAGAAGAAGATGAACAGGTAGTCGTCGGCCGTGACGGGGACGCCGTCGCTGTAGCGCGCATCCGGGTCCAGGCGGAAATACATCGTCCGTCCGTCCGCCGAGAGCGCCCACGACGAGGCCAGGGCGGGGTAGTACTGCCCCGTGTTGGGCTGCCTCTGGATGACCGTCAGGGCGTTGTCGTCGAGGATGTAGGGCCTGAAGGTCCCGTTGGTGTCGGGGCCCACGAACCGGAGCGTGCGGGGGAAGTCGTCGATGTAGCCGTTGATTGTCCCGCCCCGCTTGGCCTCCGGCGCCGCGAAGGTCGGGACGTCCTGGCCGTCCTGCCACTTCAGGTCCTTCGGCAGGTCCGAGGGCGCCGCGAACTTGAAGAAGTCGGGATGGGCCTTGTAGTAGGCTTGGACCTCCTGGGTGTTGTCGTGGACGGCCTCTGCCTCCTTCTTGGCGCAGCCGGACAGGCCGAGGACGCCGAGTGCGGCGAGGATCGCTAAGGGGAGCGGGCGGAGGGCTTGGGTGCTCATTCGTAGGTTGTGAATTTTTTGGGATCGAAGGCTTCCCTGACTGCCTCGCCGACGAAGGTCACGAGGGAGAGGACGAAGACGATGGAGAAAAAGACCGAGGAAACAATCCAGGGCGCGTCCAGGTTGGCGGTGCCCTGGTGGAGCAGCTCACCCCAGCTCGGGGTGGGCACTGGCAGGCCGAATCCGAGGAAGTCGAGGGCCGTGAGGGAAGAGATGGCCGCCGCGAGCGTGAAGGGGACGAAGGTCACCAGCATCGAGAGCGTGTTCGGCAGGATGTGGCGGAAGATGATCCTCGAGGTGGACGCCCCCAGGACCTCGGCCGCGGCGACGTAGTCGCGCGCCTTCTCCCGGTACGTGGCCGTCCGCATGTAGTAGGTCATCCCCGTCCAGGAGAAGAGCCCGGTGATGATCACCAGGAGGGTCAGGTCGGGGCGCACCAGCGAGGCCACGATGATCACGATGTAGAGGAAGGGCAGGTTGGACCAGATCTCCACCAGGCGCTGGCCGAGGAGGTCGACCGATCCCCCGAAGAACCCCATGGCGCACCCGACCGCGATCCCGAGGCCGTAGACGAAGCCGATGTAGAACGCGGCGAAGATGAGCGCGATCCGGAAGCCATAGAAGAGCCGGGCCAGGATGTCGCGTCCCGTGGTGTCGGTTCCGAGGTAGTGGCGCTCGGCCGCCGAGGGCGCGGTGGGCGGGTAGACGCCCGGCCGGAAGTCGTTCTCGTAGGAATTGAAGGGGACGGGCGGCATCAGGACCCAGTTGCCGCCGCCCTCCCTGGCCAGGCGCTGCCCCAGGTGCCGGTAGTTGGTCTCGTAGGAATAGCCCTCTCCGAAATCCGAGCCCGGGTGGAAGGCCCCGTACGTCGGGAAATAGTAGTGCCCGCCAAACTTGACGACCAGGGCGCGGCTGTTGACCAGCAATTCGCCGAACACCGTGAGCAGGGCGAGGCTGGCGAGGACGACGAACGACAGGTAGCCGCGCCGGATCCTGCGGAAGCGGTTCAAGCGCCGCTCGGTCTGGGGGTTCAGCCTGAATCGGGGGAACGCCATTGGGGGTCAGCCGAAACGGATCCTCGGATCGGCAAGCGCCACCAAGGCGTCCGAGACCAGGTTGCCGACCAGGAGGAGGAGCGAGGAGAGGAGGAGCACCCCCATGACGACGGGGTAGTCCCGGTCCAGGGTCGAGTTGTAGCCCAGGAGCCCGAATCCATCGATGTCGAAGATGTTCTCGATCAGGAACGATCCCGTGAGGAAGAGGGTCAGGTTCTGACCGAAGTCGGTCGCCAGGGGGATGATCGC
>CAITBM010000031.1 GCA_903890485.1 uncultured Opitutaceae bacterium
CCCAATCCAAGCAGACGATCTTTAGCGCCGCGATCAGCCCGAGCCAGGCCGCCTGCGCCCAGGCCTCCCTGGAGATCATGCAGACCGAGCCCCAGCACCTGGAGAAGCTCTGGTCCAACACGAAGAAGTACCGCGCGATCCTCAAGGGGCTTGGCTTCGACCTCTGGGAGAGCGAGACCCCGGCCGGTCCGATCGTCCTCGGATCCAAGGAGCGCGTTTACCCCTTCTGGAAGGCCCTCCTTGAGAAGGGCGTCTTCACGGTCATGGCGACCTCGCCGGCGGTGCCCGCCGGCAAGGACCTGATCCGCACGGCCGTCTCCGCGATGCATACCGACGAGCAGCTGGAGAAGATCGCTGCGGCGATGGCCTACGCGGCCAAGAAGCTGTAGGGCTAGACCAGGGCCCCGTAAAGGACCGCGGCGGCCCCGGCCCAGGTGGGCAGCTCGCGGCTTCCCGCCTGCGCCACCAGGCGCTCATGGAGCCCGTCGTCCGTCAGGATCCTCCGCAGGGCATCCGTCCAGCCTTCCACGGCGTTGCCCTCGACGACCAGGCACCCCCCGGCGGCCGCGTTCTCCCGAAGCGGGGCGATGTCGCTGCAGACGCACGGGATCGCCATCCACAGGGATTCAAGAAGCGGGAGGCCGCAGCCCTCCGCGATCGAGGGGAACGCCGTGGCCCGCGAGGAGCGCAGGAGCGCGGCAAGCCCCGCGTCCCCCAGGGTTGCGTGGTGGCGCAGCCCGGGCCAGGAGGCGGCAAGCGCCTTCACCCGCCTTGCGATCGGCTTTCCAAAGTGCGGGTTCACGCGGCCCACGAGGTGCAGCTCGAACTCGAGACCCTCCCCCCTCAACGCGGCGCAGGCGTCCAGGAGCACGGCCTGGTTCTTCCTGGGCTCGAGGATCCCGGTGGCCACGATCTTCGGCACCTTCGCCGCGGACTGCGTCCCGCCGCGGGTTCTCGGGAAATCCGGCCAGTCCGCCCCGAGGGACAGCACCTCCACAGGGGGTGGATTCCTCACGCCCTGCCAGTCCCAGATGCCCAGGAGCTCCTCGCTGCTCGCCTGGGAAACGGCCCACACGCGGTCAAACTTGGAGAGCAGCTTCACGTATCCCGGGTGCCTCTCGACGCTCTTCGGCCACGTGATCGCGGGGTGCTTCATCGGGATCGAGTCGTGGTAGATGGCGGCAACCCGGCAGGGCTTGTTGTCCAGGAAGTCGGCGAACCCGGGCCGCTCCGCGTCCGAGAAAAGCTCCGGGGTCAGGATCCAGTCCGAGGCTTTCGCTTCCGAGGCGATGTCCGGCCACAGCAGCGGCCGGGCCCGCGGCCCCAGCTCCTCCAGGAGGCGGCGGCTCACGCGGGCAAGCCCCGAGGCGTGCTTCCAGGCCGAGGCGCTCGTGGTGTCAAAGAGGATCATGCGTTAGCCACGGCCTCCATGCGCTTCAGGAGCTTGTCCGTGTTCACCCTGACGTCGAAATTCTCCTCTATCCATGCCCGCGCCGCCCTGCGCAGTGTCTCGCAATACGCGTCGTCGGAGGACATGCGCCTCAGGACTGCCGCCCAGGCCTCCGGATGATCCACGGGCAGCACAACCCCGGTCACCCCGTCGGTCACCGCCTCCGTTGTCCCCGCCGTTGGCGAGGTAATGACGGGGACCCCGGCGGCCATTGCCTCCCCGATCACGTTGGGCAGGCCGTCCTGGTCCCCGCTTGGCGCCACGACCCCCGTGTGAAGCAGGACGTCCGCCCAGTCCAGGTGGCCCCAGACCTCGTGTGACGGGACCTGTCCGGTGAAGGTCACGCGGTCGCCCAGGCCCAGGTGCCCGGCCAGTTTCTCAAGCTTCTGGCGGAGGGGGCCGTCCCCGACGATGCGCGCGTGGAAGGCGAGGCCGGAGGCCTTCATCGCCGCGTAGACCCTCAGCTGACGGTCGAGCCCCTTCTTCTCCACGAGCCGGGCCACGGAAAGGACGTGAAGCGGCACCCGGGAGGCGTGCAGCGGCTTGAGGGTCGGAAGGCGCTCCAACCCGCTCCGGATGCAGACGACCTTGTCGGCCTGGAGCCCCCTGGCGATGAGCGCCTGCCGGGCGAGTTCCGTGGAGGTGTGGACCAGCACGGCGTGCTGGAGCTTGTCGATGAGCCACCAGTCGCCCCCGTGCTCAAAAACATCGTAGGCGTGGGCCCCAGCGGAGAACCGGCGGCCGTCCATCCTCCAAAAGAGCCACGCGGCGGTCGCCGGCGCCCCGCTCCATGCGGCATGGGTCAGGCCTGGCGGGTTCTCGCGGAAGTTGCGTGCGTAGACGCAGGCAAATCCGGCCCCAAGCATGTTCTCCCAGAAATTGAGCCAGGACGGCGCCGTGCGGGTGGCGAGCCCTCTCAGCAGCTGCTTCATGATGTCGGGCTTTCGGTAGGTCTCGTAGGGGATCAGCCAGAAAAGCTGGAGGAGCTTCCACTTGTTGAACGACTCCACCCGGATGCCGCGAAACATCCCCCCTCCTCCCCACATCGAGAAGATCCGCAACCTCACCCCCCGGGCCCTCATCGCGGCTATCTCCCGCTGCAGGAACATCTCGGTCGTCTTAGGGAACGTCGTGAAGAGGTAGGTGATTGCGGGACCTTCGG
>CAITBM010000032.1 GCA_903890485.1 uncultured Opitutaceae bacterium
CGGTCAGGCCCGCCGAGCCGGGCCTTCCCTCCGCCAGGGATGGACAACCAGCGTCAGTTGTATCAACATCAACATATCCAGACCGACTCAAAGGGTGACTCGAAAAGGTGGATCCGCTCACATCAAAGTTGATCCGGCAAAAGTCGCTTCATGAAATATCCGGGCTAGCCCTGCAAGCCAGAGAATTTCGCAGATCGGCGGGCGGGGGGCGTGCTAATGTGTCGCATCACAAAATCTAGATATGTTGATATTTTGCTTGCTTGGCTCTTCCTACGGGAGTTCGTTTGGGGCTTCCCAGTCGAAATCCCATGTCAAAATCATTTGTATTTTCATCCGAGTCCGTAGGCGAGGGCCATCCAGACAAGGTCGCTGACCTTATCTCTGACAGCGTCCTCGACGCCTGCCTGGCGCAGGACAAGAAGAGCCGCGTGGCTTGCGAGACCCTGGTCAAG
This sequence comes from uncultured Opitutaceae bacterium, assembly GCA_903890485.1. Classification (GTDB taxonomy): domain Bacteria; phylum Verrucomicrobiota; class Verrucomicrobiia; order Opitutales; family Opitutaceae; genus Palsa-1447. The sequence goes on from CAITBM010000032.1 coordinate 453, forward strand.
AGCAACCAGGTCGTGATCGCCGGCGAGATCACGACGAGCGCCAAAATCAACTACGAGTTGGTCGTGCGCGACGCGGTCCGCGACATCGGCTACGTGAACGACGACGACGTGTTCCACTGCGACAAGGTTTTCATCCACAACCTCCTGACCCGCCAGTCCCCCGACATCGCGCAGGGCGTTGACGCCCGCAAGGCCGAGGGCAAGGACACGGCCGAGCAGGGAGCCGGCGACCAGGGTCTCATGTTCGGATACGCCTGCAACGAGACCCCGGAGATGATGCCCACGGCGATCATGTTCGCCCACCGCCTGGGCCGCGAGCTGACGAAGCTGCGCAAGGCCGGAGTCGTCGGATGGCTGCGCCCCGATGCCAAGTCCCAGGTCTCAATCCGCTACGAGAACGACCGCCCGGTGCGCGTCGAAAACGTCGTCATCTCGACCCAACACGCGGCGAGCGCCAAGCACGCCGACATCCGCGATTTCCTGATCGAGCACGTGATTAAGAAGGTGATCCCGGCCAACATGATGGACAAGTCGACCCAGTTCCTAATCAACCCGACCGGCCGCTTCGTGGTCGGCGGCCCCGAGGGCGACTCGGGCCTCACGGGCCGCAAGATCATCGTCGACACCTACGGCGGCTGGGGCCGCCACGGCGGCGGGGCGTTCTCGGGCAAGGACCCGTCCAAGGTCGACCGGTCGGCCGCCTACATGTGCCGCTGGGTCGCCAAGAACATCGTCGCCTCGGGCCTGGCCGACATCTGCGAGCTCCAGGTCGCCTACGCGATCGGATACCCGGAGCCGGTCAGCATCTGGGTGGACGCCATGGGAACGGCGAGGGTGCCGGAGGCGAAGATCACCAAGGCCGTGCAGAAGGTGTTCAGCTTCAAGCCGGCCAACATCATCAAGCAGCTCGACCTCTTGCGCCCCATCTACCGCTCGACGACCAACTACGGCCACTTCGGCAAGCCCGGGCTTCCCTGGGAGCAGACGAACAAGGTCAAGGAACTGATCGCCGCCGCGAAATAGGCGCACAACCCGACCCTCACCCCCACTTCATCAGAGGAATCACCACTATGCCCACCGCTTCCGCCACAGGTTCTGCCCAGGATTACCACGTTAAGGACATCGCGCTCGCCGAATGGGGCCGCAAGGAAATCACCGTTGCCGAGCATGAGATGCCCGGCCTGATCTCCGTCAGGAAGAAGTTCGGGCCGAAGAAGCCCCTGAAGGGCGTCCGGATCACGGGCTCCCTGCACATGACGATCCAGACGGCCGTCCTTATCGAGACGCTCACCGAGCTCGGTGCCGACGTCCGCTGGGCATCGTGCAACATCTTTTCGACCCAGGACCATGCGGCCGCGGCGATCGCCAAGAGCGGCGTCCCGGTTTTCGCCTTCAAGGGCGAGTCCCTGGAGGAGTACTGGAACCTCACCTGGAGGGCGGTCAGCTTCCCCGAGGGCAAGGGCCCCCAGATGGTGGTCGACGACGGCGGCGACGTGACGCTTCTCCTGCACAAGGGCTACGAGCTCGAGGAGGGAAGCGACTGGGTGAACTCGGCCTCCGGCTCCCATGAGGAGTCCGTGGTCAAGGCCCTCCTTAAGCGCATCCACGCCGAGTCCCCCTACATCTTCCACGAGATGGTTAAGGACTGGCGCGGCGTCTCCGAGGAGACGACGACCGGCGTCCACCGCCTCTACCAGCTCCACGAGAAGGGCAAGCTACTGGTGCCCGCCATCAACGTGAACGACTCGGTCACGAAGTCCAAGTTCGACAACCTCTACGGCTGCCGGGAGTCCCTGGCCGACGGGTTGAAGCGCGCCACCGACGTCATGATCGCCGGAAAGGTCGCGGTGGTCTGCGGGTACGGCGACGTCGGCAAGGGAAGCGCGCATTCGCTGCGGGGCTTCGGCGCCCGCGTGATCGTCACCGAGGTCGACCCCATCAACGCCCTCCAGGCGGCGATGGAGGGCTTCGAGGTGAACACGCTCGAGAGCGCGCTCGCCGAGGCCGACATCTACGTCACGACGACGGGCAACTGCGACGTCATCACCTTCGAGCACATGGAGCAGATGAAGGACCAGGCCATCGTCTGCAACATCGGCCACTTCGACAACGAGATCCAGGTCGACCGGCTCTACAAGGCCCCGGGCGTCAAGCGGGTCACGATCAAGCCCCAGTACGACCTCTTCACCTTCCCGAGCGGCCGCTGCATCTACCTGCTGGCCGAGGGCCGCCTCGTGAACCTGGGCTGTGCCACCGGGCACCCCTCGTTCGTCATGTCGAACAGCTTCACGAACCAGACGCTCGCGCAGCTCGACCTCTGGAAGAACCGCGACACCTACAAGGCCGGCGTCTACCGCCTGCCGAAGCACCTCGACGAGGAGGTCGCCCGCCTGCACCTGGAGAGGATCGGGGTCAAATTGACCCAGCTCTCGCCCAAGCAGGCCCAGTACCTGGGCGTCCCGGTCGAGGGACCCTACAAGCCGGAGCACTACCGCTACTAAGGGGCGGGGCCCCTCGGGGCCCAAAACAAGGATCAACCCGGAGCGCGGCCCTCGAAGGGCCGGACTCCGGGTTTTCCGTGTCCTGGGATCCAAAAACGGGGCCCGGGGAGGGTGGGGACCGCTCCAAAATGCCGCCTAAAGCCGGGCGGCGTTTGGGCCGATCAGGGGATTACCACATGTCCGTCGCACTCCGGTCGTCTTTCGGCGCCTGGTGGATCCGGCTCGTCCATTGGATGGGTTACCGGCCTCAGGCTCCAAGCGTAGCGGAGACTCCTCCCGCTGCGCCCGATTCGCCGCCTCCCTTTGAGGCGGTTGCGGAGCCGTGCGCCCAGGAGGAGCCGCAGATCAAGCGGCCGGACAGGAGCCAGGTCCACGAGGAGCTCGCCCGCTCCTTCGCCCAGACCGTCGTGGTCCCCGCGCCCCTCGTCGCCACGGTGCTTAGCCGCGAGCAGACCCTGGCCTCGCTCGACGGCCTCCAGCAGATCCCGTCCCTCCAGTCCCTTGTGCAGGGTTTTGTGAAGATCTCCGGCAACGACCTGTCGTCGATCGAGGACGTCGTGATGTCCATCCAGCGCGATCCCGCGCTCTGCATCCGCCTCCTCACGATGGCCAATTCCGTCGTGATCGCATCGGAGCTTCGGGTCACCGACCTGAACACGGCCGTTCACCTGCTTGGGGTCCTGCGGGTCCGCCGGCTCCAGAAGGCCTTCTTCACCTTAAGGGACGCCCGGCAATTGGCCGAGGGCCTCGACTGGAGGCACCTGTGGATCCACGCGCTCGCCACCGCGGCCCTTGCCGAGGAACTCGACAAGGAGCTCGGGACAAAGTGCGGGCCCCAGCTCTACCTGGCGGGGCTCCTCCACGACGTGGGCAAGATCGCCCTCTCAACCGTTGCCGCGGAGACCTACCGCACCGTGCTGGTCGAGGCCTGGAACGACAAGGGGCAGCTCGAGGAGCTCGAAAGGGCCTATCTCGGCATCGACCACCGGGAGGCGGGATGGATCTTTGCGCTCCAGAACAAGCTCCCGGAGGCGGTCGTCGAGGCGGTGGCCTTCCACAACGACCCGTCGAAGGCCGTCTCCCACCCGCTGGAGGTGGCGCTGGTCTCGATCGCCAACTACCTCAGCAAGGAATTTGGGCTCGGTTTCAGCGGGTCGCGTCTCAGGGAAGCCGACGGGGATTTCAAGGACCTGCCGGCCTGGGAGATTGTCGACAAGTACACGGTCTTTATGCATGACCATGAGGTTCTTGCGGAAAAGCTTCGGGTGTTCTCCGGTCACCTCAAGGGGGAACTCAGGAGCATCAAGGAGATCGCCTGAGGGACGGGGACTTTCAGGTCCTGTAACTTTGGCAGGGTGGGGGGTGTTATTGGGGAAGAGCGGGCGCACACGGCGCCCCTGAAATCCTCCAACCCACACCTCCCATGTCCACCGAAGCAGCCTCAACACCGGAAGCCGTTCCCTTCTCACCCCAGCCGCCGGCACTGGCGCACCCCTCAAGCGATCGCCTCTGGAGCGTGCTCTGCCACCTGTCGTACTTTTTCGGCTTTGCGCTCCTGGCGTTCCTATTCCCGATGACCGTCTACCTGGTGATGAAGCCAGATTCTCCCTACGTGACCCACCACGCGCGCGAGGCCCTCAATTTCCACCTCTCCCTGCTGCTCTACCTTGTGTGCTGCGTCCCGCTTTGCCTGGTCGTGATCGGCGTGCCCCTGATCGCCGCAGTCGTGGTCCTGGGCGTTGTCTGCTCGATCGTCGCCGCCGTCAAGGCATCCAAGGGCGAACTCTACCAGTATCCGGCCACGATCCGCTTCGTGAGCTAGGCGGCGCGCGGGTGTCCCGGCCCGGGGGTCCGGGATAATGCGCGGTTTCCATGGGCTCGGACAGCGTATGTCCTATCCCCTGTGGGATTATGCCTCCATTGGATCACGGCATTCCGCCTTGTTCCGCCAAAACCGACCCATGGAAAACAAGATCACACCCATTAAGACACTCCGTCCCCTGCGTTCCGCCGTGCGCTCACTGGGCGCGGCGTTGTTCGACACCGGCCTGCGCGTTCGCGATGAATACGACGAACTGGTCCTGGACCACCGAGATTACAGCCTGAGGGTACAGGCCACCTCCAAGACCCGTGGCTGGACGATTCGCTGCCACATCTCCGTTTCGGAGCTCGGCTTTGTCCCGGGCTCCCTGGGGCTGTTCAGCGAGATGGCGATGGAGGGCTATCCGGTGGTCGGGATCGGGGCGTCCCGAGGCAGGATCGCCTGTGACTTCGAGTGGTTCCATCCCGAGGGCGTCGAGTGGCGGATCTCGGGCGAGCGCTGCCAGGGCCTGGTCGCCAGGGTTCTCGGGGCGCGGTCCCTGGGTGCCGAGCGCCGTCCCGTACGCAACCCGATGCGGTTCGGCGGAGGCTTTCGCTCCGCTGCCTGACGGACCGCCCGGCTTAGCCCCGGTAGAGGCTTGAGACCGCCTTGGCCTTGGCCCTTACGCTGTCCCGAAGCTCCTTGGGCTGGACCACCTCGGCGTCGGGCCCCCAGCCGAGGATCCACCGCTCGATCTCCTCGAGGCTGTCCAGCCTCAGGGTGAACTCGAGGCCGCCTCCGGGCAGGTCCCTGGTCTCGAGGGTGTCGTGCCAGATGCGCTCCTTGATCCGGGCGGTGACAGCGGCGGTGAAACGGACAACGACCCTGTGGTCGCCTTTTCCGACGTAGGCGCCAAAGGACCGTCCGAAATGCTTCTCCGGGGAGAAGTCCGGGGGCTTCTCGAACTTCGAGGTGAGGACCGAGACGGACTGCATGCGGACGACCGCGAAGTTCCGGAGGTCCCTGCGGGCCAGGTCGTAGCCCACCAGGTACCAGGAATTCTCCCGGTTTGCCAGATGGTAGGGCTGGACCCGGCGACGCTCCGAGCCTGCGTTCGGCTTTGCGTAGTCGAATTCGACCTCGAGGTTCTGCATGACGGCCCGGGACAGGTTGGCAAAGACCTTCATGTCCGCCTTGCTGAGACCCAGATGGTGGAAGGAGACGCTCCCCAGGCTGTGGGTTGCCGAGAAGCTGACGCGGTCATGGAGCCCGGCCGACAATTTTTCGAAGGCGTGCGCCAGCTGGTCGTGGTAGGGCGTCCCCTTGTACTGCTCCAGGGCCTTCTGGGCCACGAGGAGGGCGAGGAGTTCGCCTTCGCTCACCTGGACCGTGGGAAAACTCTTAACGGGGTAGGCGTACCTCCAGGAATAGGTGTGCGGATCGTAGTCCACGGGCAGGTCCATCTGGTCCCGCATGAAGGCCAGGTCCCGCATGATGGTCTTTGTCGAGACCTCGAGCCTTGCGGCGAGCTTGGAGCAGTTAGTGAGGCGGCCGTCCTGGAGCTCCTCGTGGATCCTCATCATGCGTGCCAGCGGGGGCCGGGAGGAGGGCAGGGGGCTCTTGGCGCTCATAGGACAGTGAACGTCCGAGGATGGGGGCAGAAGGCAACCCTGAAGGGGGTCCGTCCCTCCGGTGGCGCTCGAAATCTGTTTCCACGGCTGGGGAAAACCCTAGGGTCGAGCGGCACCGATCCTCGAAATCCCCATCCTGTGAAAACCCCAATCCTGCCCTGCCTCTTCCTCGCGTTTTCAAGCCTCGCTTTCGCCAGCAGCCAGGACGAGCTGTGCAAGGAGCTCGCCGGGACCGAGCGCTCCTTTTGCGCCGATGTGGCCCGGATCGGGATTGACGTGATCCCGCCGCTTCGAGCCGCTTGAAGAGTCGGTCCGGGCCAACATAAAGGACCCAGACCATGAAAGGTAAACGC
>CAITBM010000033.1 GCA_903890485.1 uncultured Opitutaceae bacterium
ATGCGGACGAACGCGCCCGCGGGTTGGTTGAGGAGGCCCAGCAGCTGGGCCCTGAGGACGTCCAGCGACGGCATGTCGGCCAGGCGCTCCACATCCTTCGGCGAGATGAGCTTCGTTGAGAGGACGCCCGCCTTGACCTCGAACTTCTGCTTGTCCTTGACGAACTGCTTGAGGAGCTTGGCGACGCCGGCGGAGTTCTTTCCCCCGACGACGATGGCGGTCGGGCCCGTGAGCGCGCCGTCGATGTCGGGCAGCCCAAGGGACTTTGCCGCGACGCGCAGCGAGCTGTTCTTCACCACGTGGTACTCGGCCTTCTCGGCGGCGAGCTTCTGGCGCAGTTCCGCGGCATCGGCCACGGTCACACCGGTGAAGTTGGCGAGGATGACGTAGTCGGACTTCTTGAGGTGGATCTCGACCTCGTCGATCAGGTACTTTTTCTCGGCTCTCATGGGTATCGTGGATTAGTATTTGCTGTACTCGGTGGACGCGATCCGCACGGAGGGACTCTGCGACGAGGAAATGGCGACGGTCTTGATGTAGTGGCCCTTGAACGAGGCGGGCTTTGCCTTGCCGACGGCGTCAATGACGGCGAGGGCGTTCTCGAGGATCTGGGCGGAGGTGAAGGAGCGCTTGCCGATGCCGACCCCGATGTTGCAGGTCTTGTCCATCTTGAACTCCACGCGGCCGGCCTTGACGGCCTTGATGCCCGCGGCGATGTCGTCGGTCACGGTGCCGCTCTTCGGGTTCGGCATCAGACCCTTCGGCCCGAGGACGCGGGCGATCGTGCGCACGGTCTTCATGGCCTCGGTGGTCGCGATGGCGACGTCGAAGTCGAGCCAGCCCTCGTTGATCTTGGCCATCATGTCCTGGAGTCCGGCGTGGTCGGCTCCGGCATCGAGTGCCGCCTGCACGTTGTCCGTGAAGACCAGGACGCGGACCTTCTTGCCCGAGCCGTTGGGCAGGGGTGTCGTGCCGCGGATCATCTGGTCGCCCGCGGTCGGGTCGACCCCGAGACGGACGGAAAGCTCGACGGTCTCGTCGAACTTGGCCTTGGGGAACTTCGCCAGGATATCGACGGCCTCGGTCAAGGGATAGGCCTTGGCGAGATCGGCGGCCTGGAGGGCGCTGCGATAACGTTTGCTTTGTTTTTCCATGTTTTGCTCCTTGCGGTACATGCGTCCCTGTTGGGACTCCCGCTTCTAAAGTTTTCGCGCTGCCGGTTTAGTCGATGACCTCGATGCCCATGTTGCGGGCGGTGCCGGCGATGATGCGGATTCCCGCCTCGTCGTTGTTGGCGTTCAGGTCCTTCTGCTTGAGCTTGTAGATCTCGAGCAGCTGCTTCTTCGTCACCTTGCCGACCTTGTCCTGGTTGGGACGGGCCGAGCCGCTCGCGATGTTGGCCGCCTTCTTCAGGAGGACCGACGCCGGGGGCGACTTCAGGATGAACGTGAAGCTCTTGTCAGAGTAGACCGTGATGATCACGGGCAGGATCATGCCGTTCTGATCCTTCGTCTTGGCGTTGAACTCCTTGCAGAACGCCATGATATTGACGCCCTGGGCACCCAGTGCGGGGCCTACCGGGGGAGCGGGATTGGCCGCGCCGGCGGGGAGCTGAAGTCGGATGTAGCCTTGGATTTTCTTGGCCATTGTAAAAAGGGTGTCGGGTCAGCCGGGGTTATTCGGTGCTTCTCTGGACCTGCCAGTATTCGAGCTCGACCGGGGTGAACCGGCCGAAAATGGAGACGGAAATCTTCAGCTTGCCGCGGTCCGGGTCGATCTCGTCGATGCGGCCGTTCAGGTTGGCGAACGGGCCGTCGTTGATCTTGACCTCCTCGCCGACGGTGTACTGCACCTTCGGGACTTCCTTGCCGTTTGCGGCCTCGATCCTGGCGCGGATCTCGGCGATCTCCGACTCGCGGAGCGCCGCCGGATGCTCGCCGCCCACAAAGCCGATCACGCCGGCAACTTCCTTAACGAAATACCACGGCTTGTTGATCAGCTGCTTGTTCTCCTCGTAGAGGCGCATCTGGATGAACACATAGCCCGGGTAGAGCTTGCGGACCTTGGAGGACTTCTTGCCGTTCTTGACCTCGCTGACCACCTCGGTGGGCAGCAGGACCTCGAAGATCGAATCGTCGAGTTCCTCGGCCGACTTGAAGCGCTCGATATACGTCTTCACCTTGTTCTCCTGGCCGGAGAGCGTGTGAAGGGCGAACCACTGGGCCCCTGCGGGAGCTGTCGTTTGGGTGGACATTAGTGCTTAGCGGCTCACGAGCGACGTGAAGAGATCGACAACCTGGTAGAGCGAGAAATCGCTGATGCTGGTGAAGAGCCCCAGGAGCAGGCTCGCCATGATGACCACGATGGTAGAGTCGCGGAGCTCCGTCCGGGTGGGCCAGCTCGCCTTCTGGAGCTCCCCAACCATCTCGCCTACGAAGATGCGCGTGCTTTGGAACGGATTTTTCATGGCCTTGCTTTTTGGAAACCTTCTGAAGTGGCAGGGGCGGAGGGAATCGAACCCCCAACCAACGGTTTTGGAGACCGCTACTCTACCAATTGAGCTACACCCCTATAATCGTGGAATGGTTTAGACGACGACGCCGAGGTCCCCGTTTCGGAACCTCGGCGAGCCGGGTTTAAGTTGTTCGGGACGAACGATTACTCGGTGATCTCCGTGATACGACCGGCACCGATCGTGCGGCCGCCCTCGCGGATGGCGAAGCGCTGGGTCTTCTCCATCGCGATCGGGACGATCAGGTCGATGTCGACGTTGATGTTGTCACCGGGCATGATCATCTCGACGCCCTTCGGAAGGGTGAGGACTCCCGTCACGTCCGTCGTCCGGAAGTAGAACTGGGGGCGGTAGCCGTTGAAGAAGGGCGTGTGGCGGCCACCCTCGTCCTTGGACAGGACGTAGATCTCGGCCTTGGCCTTCTTGTGGGGCGTGATGGTCTTGGCGGCGGCCAGGACCTGGCCGCGCTCGATTCCGTCCTTCTCAATGCCGCGCAGGAGGACGCCGACGTTGTCACCGGCCATACCCTGGTCGAGCAGCTTGCGGAACATCTCGATGCCGGTCACGACGGTCGTGGTGGTGTCCTTAAGGCCGACGATCTCGACGGTCTCGTTCAGCTTGACGACGCCGCGCTCGATACGACCCGTGGCAACGGTGCCGCGGCCAGTGATCGAGAACACGTCCTCGATGGACATCAGGAAGGGCTTGTCGATCTCGCGGACGGGCTCCGGGATCTCGGAGTCGATCGCGTCCATCAGGTCGCTGATCGCCTTCACACCCTCGGGCTTGCCGTCAAGGGCCGCCGTGGCCGAGCCGCGGACGATCTTGGCGGTCGCTCCGTCAAACTTGTACTTGGTCAGGAGGTCGCGGATCTCTTCCTCGACGAGCTCGAGGAGCTCGGGGTCGTCGATCAGGTCGACCTTGTTCAGGAAGACGACGATCTTCGGCACGCCGACCTGGCGGGCGAGGAGGATGTGCTCGCGCGTCTGGGGCATCGGGCCGTCAGCGGCGGAGACCACGAGGATAGCGCCATCCATCTGGGCGGCGCCCGTGATCATGTTCTTGACGAAGTCGGCGTGTCCCGGGCAATCGACGTGGGCGTAGTGGCGCTTCGCCGTCTGGTATTCCACGTGGGCCACGGAGATCGTGACGATCTTGGAGGCGTCACGGACGGTGCCGCCCTTCGCGATGTCCGCGTACGACTTAAACTCTGCAAGGCCCTTGTCTGACTGCACCTTGAGGATCGCGGTCGTGGTCGTGGTCTTGCCATGGTCGACGTGACCGATGGTGCCGACGTTGACGTGCGGTTTGTTGCGTTCGAATGTACCTTTAGCCATAGCGGTTCCGGAGCTTTGAGACGTGTATGTGGGTGTTTGAGTAGAGTAACCTGCGACTAATTAGCCTCTTGCATGGAGCCCAGAACCGGATTCGAACCGGCGACCTCGTCCTTACCAAGGACGTGCTCTGCCAACTGAGCTATCTGGGCAGACCAAGACTGCGTTGCAAGAAACGAAAAAGAGCGAAGAAAGTGCAGCTTGGGTTTTGGTGCGTCAACAGAATATTTGCACCGTGAGCGATATTTCCTGAAACGCACATAAACCGCAGGTTTTCGGACGGTTTTAGGGTCCCACGCTGATGCGGTAAAAGCCAGGGGCAAATCGCTGGCCGACGCGAAGGGTTTCGGCCAAGTAGCGACCAAAATAGGCATCGACCTCGGCAATCCCCGACCGGACCGTGGGGACCACGGGTCCCACGAGCCCGCTGGCGTCGATTGCGGCCATGAATTCCATGGGCTGCCAGGGCACCGAGGCGCCCGGGGGATGCGCGTCAAGGAGCGCCTGCCCGAATACCGGCCGGCCCGTTCCGGCGTCCGTGATCTCGACGTAGGCCCCTCTCTGGCCAAGGGGTTCCACAACCGGATCGGCTCGGTCGAAGCCGAGGAACGGGGCTCCCGGCGGCTCACTCTTGAGCGCCTCAGCAGGCGAGGCAGGCACCGCCACCGGGGGCGGCAGGTTGAGCGCCAACTCCGTCGGATCAAAGGTCAGGATGGGCGGGTATCCGGCAAAAGCCCCGCCGGGTTCCCGGGGGGTGTAGTCCCTCCTCGAGCTGTTGAATTCCGTCGGCAGGAACAGGGGTGTCGGATCCCTGAGCAGCGTGCCGACGATGGCTCCCGAATCGACGAGGCCCACTGAGGGCGCCGGAGGACGGGGAGTGTTCATCGCGGGGCCGGGGAGCCTTGCGAAGAACATAAGTCCCAACAGGGCAACCACTCCCGCGAGAAGCGCCCAGACCCACCGGTTGCCGAACCGTGGGGGTGATGGTTTCATTTCGGTTCGAGGACGCTCCGAACCGGGCCGGGTTCCTCGGCGCCCAAAAGGACGCCAAAACCCGCCTCGTGCGCAGCACCCTCTATTTCAACAAGTTCCGAAAGCGTGACGCCTGAGCTGGCCCGGATCAGGAGGGTCGGATGCTTATCGTGCTCGGCGCGGGCCTTAAGCCAGAGCCGGAGCTGCACCAAGTCGACCAAGCCCTGGTCTGACGTGAAGATCTGGCCCGAGCGAAGGACGCTGATCACGTCGGTTGTCTGGGCCGCTCCGGCCTGGGCCCCGGGAAGCTGGGGGAGCTGGAAGTCGACGCCTAGGCCCGGAGCCAGGACAAAGCGGGACCCAAAGAGAGAGAAAAACAGGCCCAGGAGGCCGACGTTCACGTAGTGCAGCGCCCCGGAGCCGTGGGGAGGCGGCCGGAGCCGAGAGGCCAGGTCCAGGGGGCGCGCGATCATGGCGTCGGGGGTGGAGGCGCCGAGACTTTGTATTCAGTATTGAGATACTTCATGATCTCGTTGCCGGACCATTCCATGTCGCGCACGATCGCGCGAACGCGCCCGTTCAGGAAATGGAGCGCCAGGTGGGCCGGTATCGCGAGCATGATGCCCCCGGCGGTGCACAGGAGCGCCCTCCACATGCCCTTGGCGAGGACGCTCGCCGTCGCGTAGTCGTGCTGGAACGCGGAGAAGGTGGAGACCATGCCGAGCACGGTGCCGAGGAGCCCGACCAGGGGGGCCACCTGGGCGATGGCGCCGATCGCGCCGATACGGCGCTCGAGGGCGGGAAGCTCGACCACGGCGGCCTCCTGGACGTGGAAGCGCATCGCCTCGGCATCGTCGTCGGCGTGGAGGAGGGCGGCCTTCACGACAGCCGCCACCGGCCCGGGCGTCTCCTCGCAGACGGTAAGGGCCTCCACGAGCCTCCGCTTTGCCAGGATGTTCTTGATGCCGCTGATGAATGCCGTGGAGCGGATCTGTCCCCGGTGCAGGTAGAGCGCCCGCTCGGTGAAGACGATGAGGAGGATCACACCCAGGGCGAAAAGGACCCACATCATGGGTCCGCCTTGAGTGATCAGGCTGGGTTCAAGGGCGGGCATGAGAGGTGGTTACATCAGGGCTTGGCCGCGGGCAAGTGGAAGCGGGCCAGCCGCTGGCGGGCGAGGGACTCGCCCGGCAGGCCCATGTCCCCGATCAGGGTCCAGGCCTTCTTGGCCTCCTCGAGCCTGCCCTGCTTCTCGTAGAGGGAGCCCACGTCGAGGAGGGTTCGGGCGACCCACCAGCGGCCCTTGGGGCCCAGGTCCTTTGGCCGGTCGGGCCTCAGCAGGAAGGCGTCCACGACGTCGTTCCACCAGACGGCCTGGGCCTTCTCCGGGTCGGTGCGGGAAAGGATGACCCCGAGGTTGTAGCCCGCCTCCACCCTCACGTCAGATGAAATGTGGACGCGCTCGAGCAGGTCGCCAAACAGACGCTTTGCGCTGTCGGCATGCGAGGGGGCGCTCGCCGACTGGGCGTTGTGGCACTCGGCGAGCGCGAGCTGCGCCAGGACCGCCTTGGGATCCTCATCCAGGGGGCCCGGAACCTGGGAGTAGGCCGGGTTGTTGACCAAAGACTCGTAGACCTGCTGGGCCTGGGGAAACTGGTTCATCTCCCTCAGGAGGTCGCCCTGGCGCATGCGGGCCGGGAAGATGAGGTCGCTCGAAGCGTACTGGGGGTTGGTGACCAGGTTCTCCAGGAACTTGTAGGCCTCCTTCAGGTTCGTGTCGGTCCCGAGGCGCTCGGCCTGGAGCGCCGCCTGGTAGAGCGCGTACGGCGCGTAGGGGCTCTTGGGAAAATCATCGGCCAGTTTCGTGAGCAGGCGCTCGGCATCGACCACCTTGTCCTGCTGGGCGTAGCGGTCGGCCTCGACGATGTAGGAATAGACGGCTGCGTCTGAGCTCGGGAAATCGGCGCGGAGCTTGCGCAGCGTCTCGCCGGCCGCCTCGTCGCGGCCGATCTCGAAATTGGCCTGGGCCCGGAGCAGGGCCGACGTGCTGGCGATCTCGTCGGAGAGAGCCTTGGGCAGGCCCGTCATGAGGGCGCCGATCGAGTCCACCAGGGCGATCGTCTCGCGCGGCTGCTTCGCGTCAAACGAGAGCCGGGCCTGGAGCCAGGCCATCCTCGCCCTCAGGTCCGCCTTGATCTCGCCGCTCGGGGCCTCGTGGAGGAGCCGGTTGACGCGTTCATAGGCCACCGAGATCTCCCCGTGGGCCTCGAGGGTCCGCGCGAGGTTCCACTCGGCCTGCCACCGGTACTCCGGGCCAAACGCCCTGTCGCGGGCGAGCTCGTCCAGGACGGACACGGCAGTCGTGAGGGCGCCGGCCTGGATCTCGGACTGGACCTGCTGAAACATGAGGATGCCGGCGGGGGTCTCGTCGGGCCGCGACCGGAGCGCGGCCTGGTAGGCGTCGGCGGCGTTGCGGAAGTCCCCTGCCCTGAACCAGGCCTCGGCCACCAGGACGTTGAACTCGCTGCGGATCGGCCCCGGGGGGAGTTCCCCGCCGGCCTTGAAGCCGTAATCGGCAGCCGTGCGGTAGCGGTGCTGCTCCCACGCGGAACCCGCGAGGACGGCATAGGCGTGGGCCTTGAGCGGCGATCCCGGGAACTTCTCGAGAACGGCGTTCGCGTCGTCCTCGGCGCGGGCGTAGAGCGCGGCAGACTCGGTGAGCCCGAGCCTTGCCTCGCCCAGGCTCAGCTGGGCCCGGCACAACAAGAGGCTCTCTAGGATCGGGTGCGGCCGGGGTTCGGCGATCAGCCGGCCCAGGCGCTCGCCGAGCTCCACCCGGGCAGCGCCCTCGGCGGAGTTCCTGACGAGGAGCTGGAGGGCAATCCGCTGCTGCTCCGGGTCGGTGCCTGAGGAGAGGAGCTCGAAGAGCTCGTGGCGCCCCACGCCCGAGCCGGCCCCGGCGATGAGCCCCAGAAGGAGCCTGAAATGTTCCGTCTCGGAGCGTTCCTGGGGGGGAAGCGTGCGGAGGGCCCCCTGCAGGACGTCGATCGCCTGCTGCTTCCTGCCGAGTGCGTTGAGCGCGATCGCGTACTCGCGGTTGAAGCCGTAACCGATCTTCTGGTTCTGGAATTTCTCGGCGTTCTTGCGGTCCGCGGAAAGCTGGTCCTCGGTCACCCCGCCAACCCGGAGGCGAACCTGCTCCTCCGCGAGCAGGAAGCGCGCCTTCTGCAGGTCGGACGCGGCTGTGGACGCCGCCTGCTGGTAGAATCCGGCCGCGCGGACGGGCTCGTTGCCGGCGTCGGCCAGGAGCCCCTGGAGGAAGAAGTGCCAGCCGCGCTCGGCGGGACTGAGCTCGTCAAAGTGGGCGGCGGCCAGCTCGGCCCTGGCCTGCTCCGTGCGCTGCTGTTGGGCCGCCACGAGGCCGGCCCTCAGGTGCCAGCCCGCCCCCCGGGGTCCCGCGTAGGAGTCCAGCACCTTGGCGGCCGAGGCCACGTCGCCATCGTCCAGGAGCGCCGAGGCAAGGGAGAGGGTGAGCCTTCCCTGATCGGCACCCGGGGCGGCAAGCAGCGAGCGGTAGAGGGTCACCGCGGTCGACGGGAACCCCAGGGCCTGGGCCCTCTGGGCCGTGACGATCGTCAGCGAGGTTTCGCCCGGGGATGGGGCTGAGGAGGCGGCCAAGAGCGGCACCGGCGGGTTTAGCGGCTCCAGCGCGGCCAGGTGCGCGGACACGGCGAGCATCGAGGCGAAGGCGGTCAGGGGTCGCATGGAAACGCCTTAAGCCTTGTTGCTGCTCGGCGAACAATCAACCCGGGATTGGGGCGCAACGATGTGCAATTGACCGCATCGACCCGGGGATGCAGGATCGGGTTCCCATGATAGCACTCATCATCCTCGTCGGTTTACTCGCGGTCATCGTGATTGTGGCCCTCATGGCCACCGGGATCTACAACTCGCTCGTCTCGCTTCGCAACCGATTCAAGAACGCCTACGCTCAGATCGACGTCCAGCTCAAGCGACGCTACGACCTGATCCCCAACCTGGTGGAGACGGCCAAGGGCTACATCAAGCATGAGCACTCGACCCTCGAGGACGTGATCAAGGCGCGCAACATCGCGCTCGCCGCCTCGCAGACGGCGGCCGCCAACCCCGCCGACGCGAACGCGATGAAGGGTCTGGTCTCGGCAGAGGGCGGCCTCACCGGCGCCCTCAGCCGCCTCATGGTGGTCTCCGAGCAGTACCCCGACCTGAAGGCCAACCAGAACATGATGCAGCTCACAGAGGAGCTGACCTCCACCGAGAACAAGATAGCCTTTGCCCGCCAGGCCTACAACGACTCCGTGATGCAGTACAACACGGCGCGGGAGACCTTCCCGAACGTGGTCCTGGCCGGGATGTTCGGATTCCTCCCCGCCGAGCTCTTTCACGTCGAGGACCCGGCGGAGCGCAGTGCCCCTAAGGTTTCGTTCAACTGATGGACTTTTTCGAGGCCGAGGCACGGGCAAAGAAGCGCACGGCGCGCCTTCTCGTGCTGTTTGGCTTCGCTGTCGCGGGCACGGTGCTCGCGGGTTACCTGGGCACGGTGGTGGTCCTTCGGGCTGCGGGAAACGGCCCACTCCACGGGCGCTCGTACGGGTATTACTCGAGCGGGGCGCTTAGCGAGCCGGGCGCCGGCGGGCTCTGGCAGCCCGGCCTCTTCGCCGTCGTCTCGGTGGCCACCCTGGCCGTGATCGGGCTCGCCTCACTCTACAAGTGGTCGGAGTTTAGCGCGGGCGGGTCGGCCGTCGCCGAGAGCGTGGGCGGACGCAGGGTCGATCCCCACACCACGGACTTGAAGGAGCACCAGCTCCTCAACGTGGTCGAGGAGATGGCAATCGCCTCCGGGACCCCGGTGCCGGCGGTCTACATCCTCGACGACGAGCCCGGGATCAACTCGTTCGCGGCGGGGCTCACCAGCAGCGACGCCGTAGTGACGGTCACCCGCGGGGCCCTCGAGAAGCTCAGGCGGGACGAGCTCCAGGGGGTGATCGCCCACGAGTTCAGCCACATCCTGAATGGCGACATGCGGATGAACGTGCGGGTCTCGGCGATCATCTTTGGAATCCTGGTCATCGGCCTGGCGGGACGGGCCACGCTCTGGGGCATGCGCGGGGGTTCCCGCAGCCGCGGCAACAGCGGCGCGCTGGTGGTCCTGGGGATCGGGCTCGCGCTCCTGGTCGTCGGCTACGTCGGGTACTTCTTCGGCCGGCTGATCCAGGCCTCGGTCTCCCGGCAGCGCGAGTTCCTGGCGGACGCCTCTTCGGTGCAGTTCACCCGCAATCCCGACGGGATCACGACCGCCCTCAAGAAGATCGGCGGCTACGCGATCGGCTCCTCCCTCGACACCCACAAGGCCGCCGGGATCAGCCATTTCTTCTTCGCCCAGGCCTTTGCCTCGAACTTCGGTGGGCTTTGGGCGACCCACCCCCCGCTCGGGGAGCGGATCCGCGCGATCGACCCCCATTTCGACGGCAAATTCATCGACCCTCCTGAGATGGTCGATGTGACCAGGGAGCCCTGGTCAAAGGTCGCCCACATGCCGCCCCAGGCCCCCACCCCTAGCCCGCAGGCGGCGGTCGCCTTCGGTGCCGCGCTCGCCGCAGCCGCAGGGACCCTGACGCCGGAGGGCGCCTCGGGCGCCCAATCCCTCCTGGCGGAGATCCCGGAAAGCATCAGGACGGCGGCAAGGTCACCCCACGACGCCCCCATACTGGTCTACGGCCTCCTCCTGGACGACGATCCGGAGCAACGCAGGCGCCAGCTTGCCTCGATTGCCAGCAGCGAGGGAGGCGAGGTGCTTCGCACCCTCGAGCAGCTCGAGCCCGCCTTGAGGCAGCTTAAGCCCGAGCACCGCCTTCCCGTTCTCCAGCTCACCTTGCCGGCCCTGAAGGCCCTGCCCCAGAGCTCGCTCAGTTCCTTCGCCGGGATCCTCGACGACCTGGTCCAGGCCGACGGGCGGGTGACCCCCTTTGAGTTCGCCCTCCAGCGGATCGTCCTGCGCACGCTCTCTGTCAGCCGGACGCCGGGCTCGGCGGTGACCCAGTTCTATTCCTTCCAGGCCGTCACGCCGGAGATCTCCGTTGTCCTCTCGTCCCTGGCGCACGCCTCGAGCGACGATCTGGGGCAGGCCCAGAAGGCTTTCGCCGAAGGGGCCTCCCAGCTCAAGCTGGTCGAGGGCCGCTTGACGCTTTTGCCCCTGGCGGAGTGCGGCCTAGTGCAGCTGGACGCCGCCCTGGACAAGCTCGCGGTCGCAAGCGGCCCCATCAAGCAGCGCCTGCTGATGGCGGCCGCGCACGTCGTGAGCGCCGATGGGGTCATCCTGAAGGCCGAGGCCGAGCTCCTGAGAGCGATCGCCGCGTCCCTGGACGTCCCGATTCCGCCCCTGGGGACGGCGGCCACCTAGAAAGAATCCCCAGGTTTGGTGCGACCTTTTGTTGGGGTTTGCGTCTGTCCTCTCCAAGCCTCTTTAATGGATCGGCTTCCAGGCCCTCCAGGTAAAGATCCTCAAGCCTTAAGTATTTTCCCTACCATGAACCCTTTACCCACTGACCTTGCCCCCAAGAAGGCCTCGGCGACGGCCTACCCCCAGCCGTCGCCGAACCCGGAGAAGAAACGCCGCCACCGGTGGGTGGTGTGGACAGTCCTGGGGATCGTGGTCCTCAGCATCGTGGCGGTTGGCTACCGCTCGCGGATGACCTCGGCGCCCGGCATGGCCGGGGGCCGGGGAGGCTTCGGGGGCTTTGGGATGAATGGTCCCCTGCCGGTCGTCGTCAAGGCGGCGCAGCGGGAGGACTTGAACGTGATCCTCAACGGCCTGGGGACGGTGACCCCGACGGCCACGGTTACCGTCCATCCTCAGGTGAGCGGGCAATTGACCCAGGTTGCCTTCACCGAGGGGCAGTCCGTGAACGCCGGCGACCTCCTCGCCGTGATCGACCCCCGCCCCTTCCAGGCCAGCCTGGACCAGTCAGAGGGACAGCTCCTGCAGGCCCAGGCGCAGCTCAAGGAGGCGCAGATCGACCTCGAGCGCTACGTCACCCTGTCGGCCCAGGACTCCATCTCCAAGCAGCAGGTGGACGCCGAGCGGGCGCTCGTCTCGCAGTACGAGGGTCTCGTCAAGTCGGACCAGGCGGCCGTCGACAACGCGCGGCTGAGCCTGGCCTACAGCCACATCAAGGCGCCGTTCGCGGGCCGCGTCGGCCTGCGGCTGGTCGACCAGGGCAACTACGTGACCCCGGGCGACGCGGGCGGCCTGGTGATCCTCACCGGGATAAAGCCGATAACGGTCATCTTCTCCCTGGCCGAGGACTATATCCCGTCCCTCCAGAAACGCATGCGCGAAGGCACCCCGATTCCTGTCGACGCCTATGACCGCTCGGCCTCGAAGAAGCTCGCCACGGGCAAGCTGGTCTCGATCGACAACACGGTGGACGCGACGACCGGCACCTTCAAGCTGCGGGCCCTTTTCCCCAATGAGGACGAGTCGCTCTACCCGAACCAGTTCGTCACAACCCGGATGCTCCTCAACGTGAACCGGGGCTCCATCGTGATCCCGACGTCCTCCGTGGAACGCGGGCAACAGGGCACCTTTGTCTACGTGGTCGGAGGCGACAGCAAGGTCACCGCCAAGCCGATCGTCCTCGGCGACGCCGAGGGCGAGCGCGTCGCGGTCACCTCGGGGCTTGCGGTGGGCGACAAGGTCGTGGTCGACGGCGCCGACCGGCTCAAGGACGGCATGGCCGTGATCGCCCAGACGGTCACCGGGAAGCCCGACAGCGCGCCCAAGGGTCCCCCCAACGGCGAACACAAGCGCTGGAAGCCCAGCGGTTCGAACTGACGGCTCCAGCGATGAGCCGCCACCCGAAGGGATCCTCAGGATGAGTCCCTCCCGCATCTTCATATTGAGGCCGGTCGCGACGACGCTGCTGATGGCGGCGATCCTGATCGTCGGCATCGTGGCTTTCCGCTACCTGCCGCTCTCGGCGCTGCCGGAGGTCGACTACCCGACGATCCAGGTCCAGACCTTCTACCCAGGGGCGAGCCCCGACGTGATGACGTCCTCGATCACGGCGCCCCTGGAGCGCCAGTTGGGGCAGATGCCCGGGCTCAAGCAGATGTCGTCCACCAGCTCGGCCGGCGCCTCCGTGATCACGCTCCAGTTCACGCTCGACCTGAGCCTCGACGTGGCGGAGCAGGAGGTCCAGGCCGCGATCAACGCGGCCGGCAACCTGCTCCCGAGCGACCTGCCGGCGCCCCCGATCTACGCCAAGATCAACCCGGCCGACGCGCCCGTCCTCTCGCTGGCGCTCACCTCGAAGACGCTCCCGCTGACGACCGTAGAGGACCTTGCCGACACCCGCCTCGCCCAGAACATCTCCCAGCTGCCCGGGGTCGGCCTGGTGAGCATCGGGGGCGGACAGCGCCAGTCGGTGCGGATCCGGGCCAACCCGCTCGCGATGGCGGCCTACGGGCTCAACATCGACGACCTGAGGACCACCGTCAGCAACGGCAACGTCAACACGGCCAAGGGAAGCTTCGACGGCCCGTCGAGGGCCTACACCATCAATGCGAACGACCAGCTGAAGAGCACCAAGGAGTACGAGAAGCTCGTCGTGGCGTACAAGAACGGGGCCCCGGTGAGGCTCTCCGACGTGGCCTCGGTCGAGTTCGCGCCCGAGAACACGAAATTGGCGGCGTGGTACAACGTGACCCCGGCGGTCATCCTGAACATCCAGCGCCAGCCCGGGGCGAACGTGATCAAGGTGGTCGAGGGGGTTAGGGCCCTCCTGCCGGCCCTCCAGGCGTCCCTGCCCCCGTCGATCGAGGTGACGGTCCTCACCGACCGCACCGTGACGATCCGCGCCTCCATCGCGGACGTGGAGTTCGAGCTGACGCTCGCCGTCATCCTGGTGGTCCTGGTGATCTTCATCTTCCTGAGGAACATCCCGGCGACGATCATCCCCAGCCTCTCGGTCCCCCTGTCGCTGATCGGCACGTTCGCGGTCATGTACCTGCTGGGCTTCAGCCTGAACAACCTCTCGCTCATGTCGCTCACGATCGCGGCGGGCTTCGTCGTGGACGACGCGATCGTGATGATCGAGAACATCGCGCGCTACGTCGAGAAGGGCGACACCCCGATGGAGGCCGCCCTGAAGGGCTCCAAGCAGATCGGCTTCACGATCATCTCGCTCACGATCTCGCTCATCGCGGTCCTGATCCCCCTCCTCTTCATGGGGGACGTCGTCGGCAGGCTGTTCCGCGAGTTCGCGATCACCCTCGCCATCACGATCCTGATCTCGGCCGTCGTGTCCCTCACCCTGGTGCCCATGATGTGCTCGAAGCTCGTCCGTCACCACGAGGAGTCGGAGATCCCGCTCTGGAGCCGCAAGGTGGGGGCCTTCATCGACGGAATGATCTCGAGGTACGGGACGCTCCTCACCTGGGTCCTCGACCACCAGAGGCTGACCTTGGTCGTGGCCGCCGGGACCTTTGTCCTCACGGCCCTCCTCTACGTCTTTGTCCCGAAGGGGTTCTTCCCGGTGCAGGACACGGGCCTCATCCAGCTCATAACCGAGGGCCCGCAGTCGGCCTCCTACGAGGCCATGGCGGACCGCCAGCAGGCGGTGGCCGCCGTGGTGCTGAAGGACCCCGACGTCGAGAGCCTCTCGTCCTTCGTGGGGGTCGACGGGTCGAACACGACCCTCAACAGCGGAAGGATGCTGATCAACCTGAAGCCAAAGGACAAGCGGTCCACCAACGCCTCCGGCGTCATCCGCCGGCTCAGGGCGCCCTTGGCCGAGGTGCCCGGGATCGCCTCCTACATGCAGCCGATCCAGGACCTGACGATTGACGACCGGGTGAGCCGCACCCAGTACCAGTTCGTCCTAGAGAGCGCGAATACCGCCGACCTGGCCACCTGGATCCCGAAGCTGATGGACAAGATGCGCCAGCTTCCCGAGGTGAACGATGTCGCGACCGACCTCTCCGAGGGCGGGCTCGCCGCCTACATCAAGATCGACCGGGACACGGCGGCCCGCTTCGGGATCACCGCGGCCACGATCGACAACGCCCTCTATGACGCGTTCGGCCAGCGCATCATCTCCACGATCTTCACGGAATCGAACCAGTACCGGGTGATCATGGAGGCCAACCCCGCCCTCCAGCGCTCCCCGGCCTCGCTCGCCCAGATCTACGTCCCCTCCGCCGGGGGCGGCCAGGTCCCGCTCTCCTCCATCGCCACCTTCGAGGAGCGCCCGGCCTCGCTCCTGATCAACCACATGGGGCAGTTCCCCGCCAACACGATCTCCTTCAACGTGCGAACCGGCCAGAGCCTGGGCGGGGCCGTCAAGGCGATCCACAAGGCCGAGCAGGAGATAGGGATGCCGGCCAGCATCATCACGAGCTTCCAGGGCGCAGCGCTCGCGTTTGAATCCTCGCTCTCGAACGAGCTCCTCCTGATCGCGGCGGCCATCCTCACGATGTACATCATCCTGGGGATACTCTACGAGAGCTTCATCCATCCGATCACGATCCTCTCGACGCTGCCCTCGGCAGGGATCGGGGCCCTCCTGGCACTGATCATCGTCGGCAGCGACCTGGGCGTGATCGGAATCATCGGCATCATCCTCCTGATCGGCATCGTGAAGAAGAACGCGATCATGATGATCGACTTCGCGCTCGACGCCGAGCGCAACGAGGGCCTGGCGCCGCGCGAGGCGATCTACCAGGCGTGCCTCCTGCGCTTCAGGCCGATCCTGATGACGACCCTTGCCGCGCTCCTGGGGGCGTTCCCGCTCATGCTGGCGACCGGCATGGGATCGGAGCTTCGGAACCCGCTCGGCGTCACGATCGTTGGCGGCCTGATCGTCAGCCAGGTGCTGACCCTTTTCACGACGCCGGTGATCTACCTCATGTTCGACCGGATCGCCAGCCGGGTGGGCCGCCGGCAGCCGAGTCCGGCTCTGACCGAGGAGGCCGCGACATGAACTTTTCGGAGATGTTCGTCCGCAGGCCTGTAGCGACGACGCTCTTCACGGCGGGGATCCTGCTCTCCGGGGCCGCGGCTTTCTTCAAGCTGCCGGTGTCACCGCTCCCGCAGATGGACCTGCCGACCATCAACATCACGGCCAACATGGCAGGTGCGAGCCCCGAGACCATGGCCACCACGGTCGCGACGCCCCTTGAGCGTCACCTGGGCACGATCGCCGACGTGACCGAGATGACCTCATCGAGCGGCGTCGGCAACACGAACGTGACCCTCCAGTTCGGGTTCCACAGGGACATCGACGGCGCGGCCCGCGACGTGCAGGCGGCGATCAACGCGGCCCGGGCGGACCTGCCGAGCGCCCTCCGGAGCAACCCCAACTACCGCAAGGTGAACCCCGCCGACCAGCCGATCCTGATCCTAGCCCTCACTTCGAAGACGCTCACCCAGGGGCAGCTCTACGACGCGGCCTCCACCATTCTCCAGCAGCGGCTTTCCCAGGTCGAGGGCGTGGGCGACGTGGGCGTGTTCGGGAGCTCCCTGCCGGCCGTGCGCGTGGAGCTCAACCCCTCCGCGCTCTTCAAGTACGGCGTCGGCCTGGAGGACGTCCGCGCGGCGCTTGCCGCCGCAAACGCGAACAGCCCGAAGGGCTCGATCGAGAACTCCACCTACCACTGGCAGATCTACAGCAACGACCAGTCCCGGTCGGCAAAGGACTATGAGAACCTGGTGGTCGCCTATAGAAACGGGGCCCCCGTCCGCCTGAGCAACGTCGCGAGCACGACCGACTCGGTGGAGGACCTGCGCAACCTCGGGCTCTCCAGGGGGAGCCCCGCGGTCCTCGTGCCGCTCTTCAGGCAGCCCCAGGCGAACATCATCGAGACCGTGGACCGGGTGATCGCCCTCCTTCCCCAGCTTCGCGCCACCATCCCCGCGGCGACCGACCTGGCCGTCGCGATGGACCGGAGCATCACGATCCGGGCCTCCCTGGTGGCCGTCGAGCGCTCCCTCCTGGCAGCCGTGATCCTGGTGGTTCTCGTGGTGCTCCTCTTCCTCAGGGACTGGAGGGCGACCCTGATCCCCGCCGTCGCCGTCCCCGTGTCCCTCGTCGGCACCTTTGGCGCCATGTACCTCCTGGGCTACACCCTGGACAACCTTTCCCTCATGGCCCTCACGGTCGCGACGGGCTTCGTGGTCGACGACGCCATAGTCGTGATGGAAAACATCGTCCGCCACATGGAGGCGGGTGTCCCGAGGTTTGAGGCCACCCTGATCGGCGTCAGACAGGTCGGCTTCACGGTGCTCTCGATGAGCCTCTCCCTGATCGCCGTGTTCATCCCCATTCTCCTGATGGGGGGAATAGTCGGCCTCTTCTTCCGCGAGTTCGCGGTCACCCTCTCGGTCGCAATCCTGATCTCGATGGTGATCTCGCTCACCACAACCCCGATGATGTGCTCCAGGCTTCTGAGCCCCCGGAGCGCCAACGCCCCCCGCAACCGCTTCAGCCGGATGACCGAGGCGGCGTTTGAGGAGCTCCACTCGGGCTACAGGCGCACGCTCCGGTGGGTGCTCGACCACGCCTTCATCATGATCCTGGTTCTCGTGGCGACCGTGGGCCTCAATTTCTGGCTCTTCAGGATCATCCCCAAGGGATTCTTCCCCGAGCAGGACACCGGCCGGCTGTTCGGCTTCATCCAGGCCGACCAGAGCACCTCCTTCCAGAGGATCTCGGGCAAGCTGAGGCAGTACGTGACCACCATCCAGGATGACCCGGATGTTGACGACGTGGTGGGATTCACCGGGGGCGGCGGAGGTGCCAATACCGGGCGCCTGTTCGTGTCCCTCAAGGGCTTGGGCGACCGGAAATCCACCTCCGCGCAGATCATCGCCCGCCTGCGTCCCAAGCTCGCCAAGGTCCCGGGCGCGACTCTCTTCATGTTCCCGGCGCAGGAGATCCGGATCGGGGGGCGCATGAGCAACTCCCTCTACCAGTACACGCTGAAGGCCGACAACCTGGAGGACCTTAGGCTCTGGGCCCCGAAACTCATGGAGGCCTTGAAGATCGAGCCCGTGCTCGAGGACCTGAACACCGACCAGCAGGACAAGGGCCTCGACACCGAGCTCACGATCGACCGGGACACCGCATCGCGCCTCAAGCTCACTGCGGCCCAGATCGACAACACCCTCTATGACGCGTTTGGCCAGCGTTCGGTGTCGACCATCTACCAATCGCTTAACCAGTACCATGTCGTGATGATGGTGGCGCAGCGGTTCTGGCAGGACCCCTCCGCCCTGAATGACATCTACGTGAGCTCCACCGGGGGAACGGTGAGCGGCACCCAGCTCACGAATGCCGTGGCCGGAACTGTGTCCGTCGCCAGCAACGCGCGCACAAAGGTCGCCGCAAACACGAACTCGGTCGCGGCCGACACCGCGCGCAACGCCAGCATCAACGCAATCGCCGCCACGGGCCGTGGCTCAGCCTCCACCGGACAGGCGGTGAGCACCCAAGTCGAGAAGATGGTGCCCTTGTCCGCCTTCGCCCGCTACGAACTCGGGACGACCCCGCTCCAGGTCAACCACGACGGGTCCTTCGTGGCGGGAACGATCTCGTTCAACCTGAAGCCCGACGCCTCGCTCTCCGATGCCGTCGCCGCGATTGAACGCCAGTCCGCGCTGATCCACATGCCGACGACGGTCCACGGGAGCTTCGCCGGCACAGCGAAGACCTACCAGCAGTCCGTCGGGAACGAGCCCGTCCTCATCCTGGCGGCGATCGTCGCGATCTACCTGGTGCTCGGCATCCTCTACGAGAGCTACGCCCACCCGTTCACGATCCTCTCCACCCTGCCCTCGGCTGGCATCGGGGCCGTGCTGGCCCTCATGCTCTTCAACAAGGAGTTCAGCCTAATCGCCCTGATCGGCGTCTTCCTGCTGATCGGCATCGTGAAGAAGAACGCCATCATGATGATCGACTTCGCCATCGAGGCGGAGCGGACCGAGGGCCTGAGCCCAAGGGATGCGATCTTCAAGGCCTGCCTGCTGAGGTTCCGGCCGATACTGATGACGACCATGGCAGCCATCCTGGGCGCCGTTCCGCTCGCGCTCGGCCATGGGGACGGCGCCGAGCTCCGGCAGCCCCTCGGGATCGCGATCGTGGGCGGCCTGGTCGTGAGCCAATTGCTGACCCTGTTCACCACCCCGGTCGTCTACCTCTACGTGGACCGGGCAAAAAAGCGCATCCAGAAGTTCAAGGTGTGGCTTGGGCTGGCGTCCGCGGAAAAACCCGGCGCCCTGGCGCCCGTCTAACCTCTCAACCTAGCCGACATGACGGATATGAATCTCGACCGGAAATCCCCCACCCTCACCCGCCGCCCGTGGCTCGCCCTCGGCGCGGGGGCACTTGCGCTCGCAGCCGGCTGCGCCGTGGGTCCCGACTACAAGCGGCCTGAGGTCAAGATGGCGAGCACCTACAAGGAGAGTCCGGGTTGGAAGGTCGCCTCGCCCGAAGACGGCGCATTGAAGGGGACCTGGTGGGAGATGTTCGACGATCCGGTACTGAACGCACTGGAGGCGCGGGTCGCCGTTTCCAACGAGACCGTTCGCCAGGCCCTTGCGAACTACGAGGTGGCCACGCAGACGCTTAGAGCCACCAAGACCGGCTACGGTCCCCAGATTGGCGTCGCCGGCAGCGCCCAGCGCTCGAAGGCCACCCCCGCCTCCGGGGGCCGCGCGCAACCCACCAATTTCTACACAGCCGAGCTCCAGGCCTCGTGGGAGCCCGACATCTGGGGAAAGCTCCGCCGGACCGTCGAGGCTGACGCGGCTGCGGCCGCGGCCAGCGAGGCCGACCTGGGCAATGCCGTCCTCTCCATGCAGGCGGCCCTGGCGCAGAACTACATCGGGCTGAGGGCCTCCGACGAGAAGATCCGGCTTCTGGAGAACGCGGTCGCGGCCTATACCCGGACGCTCAAGATCTCGCAGAACAAGTATTCGGTCGGCGTCTCCGCCCGAAGCGACGTGATCGTTGCCCAGGCGCAGCTCGACAGCACCCGGGCCCAGCTGATCGCGGCCGGGGTCCAGCGCGCGCAGTACGAGCACGCGATCGCAGTCCTCGTGGGCCAGGCCCCGTCGGATTTTTCGGTGGAGCGTACCGCCACCATTGGGCTCACGGTCCCCCAGGTTCCCCAGCAATTGGCCTCGAGCCTGCTGGAGCGCCGGCCTGACGTGGCTGCAGCCGAGCGGCTGGCGCAGGCCGCGAACGCCCGGATTGGAATCCAGACCGCGGCCTATTTCCCGTCGCTTAGCCTGACCGGAAGCGGAGGCTACGAGGGGTCGCCGCTCTCCAGCCTTCTGACGACCCCGTTCCGCTTCTGGACCCTCGGTGCCCAGGCTTCCGATGCGCTCCTCGATTGGGGGCAGCGCCATGACCTGGTCCTGTCGGCAAAGGCCTCTTATGAGGCTAGCGCCGCCAACTACCGCGAAACGGTGCTCACCGCGCTCCAGCAGGTGGAGGACAACCTGGCAGGACTGCGTATTCTCAATGAGGAGTCGAAGGTCCAGGAGGCCGCGGTCGCCGAGGCGACTCTGGCTGCCCAGATCGCCTCCAACGAATACAACGCGGGCACCGTGGATTTCACGACCGTGGCGGCCGCCCAGGTGACCGAGCTTTCGAACCGGGAGACCGCGCTCTCCGTACTGCAGTCCCAGCTTTCCTCGAGCGTGGCCCTGATCCAGGCGCTGGGCGGGGGTTGGACCGCCGCCCAGAACGATAAGAACCGCTAAGGCTAGGAGCACGGCGACCCGCCATGTCCTAATTATTGGGGTCCCGCTGAAGCCCCAAAAGCCCCTGGGTCCCGGCGGCACGGCAAATCGAAAGCAATTGACCCGCGGGGCCGGACGTAAGCTGCGTCTGGCACGTAGATTGCTTCCCGCGCAGTGAATGAACCCGGATTTCCCAGATTGGCATGACGATTGCTTCTCTTGATAGTTTTTAAACATCTAGCAATGAACGGCATAGATACTCCTGAAGCTGAAAAATCACGGAATCCAATGGGTGCGACCAAAACCGGGGTATTGAAGTTGAGTTTTGACCGGCGCCTGGCGTTGGAATTTCACGGCGCCAAGATCTCTTCCGATGCCGGGCTCCTTGCATATAGGGAGATGGACGAGGTGCTCGGGCTGACAGTAATGAGCGGCCGTATGCTAAACGACTGGCGCACCGGCAAGAACACCCAGCATTCGATGGTGGCCCTGACTCGCCAGTCTATATACAGCCGGCTCGCTGGCTATGAAGATACGAACGATGCCGAACGGCTCGCTGTCGATCCGATCATGAGGCAAGTGGTCGGCGGGCGGGCGACCGAACATTCGGCGGCATCGACGAGCCAAATGGCGCGCTTCGAAACCGAGGTGCTGACGCAGCCCCGGAACCTCGCGGCTTTGGCGAATCTGTCCGGTGTGTGGATCGACGGATTGCGGGAACGCCGGCGGCTGCGGGAAGTAGTCCTGGACATGGACAGCTCCGTGAGCGAGACCTACGGGGAACAGGAGGGCACGGCCTATAACGGTCATTTCGGCTGCACCTGTTATCACCCCCTGTTCTGCTTCAACCAGTTTGGCGACGTCGAACGCTCCATGCTCAGGGAGGGGAACGTCCATAGCGCCAAGGATTGGAGGGAGGTCTTGGAACCGGTCGTGGCCCGTTACCGAGGCCGGAAGCTTCCCTGTCGTTTTCGAGCCGACGCCGCATTCGCCCAGCCGGAACTCTACCGGTTCCTGGAGGCCGAAGGATACGACTACGCCATTCGCCTCCCGGGCAACGACGTGCTGCAACGAGAGATCGAGCCCCTCTTGACCCGGCCCGTGGGCCGTCCGTCACATGCGCCCCTCGTCCGGTATGCCGACTTTTCCTACCAAGCCCAGAGCTGGCACAGGGCCCGGCGGGTGGTCGCCAAGGTTGAATGGCACAAAGGCGAGTTGTTCCCGAGGGTC
>CAITBM010000034.1 GCA_903890485.1 uncultured Opitutaceae bacterium
ATGGGCTGGCCTGCCTTCACGCTCTTTCCCAGGGGAACTCGCAGGGCCTCGTAAATGCCGTTGTTGGCCTCATCCAGCTTGAGGCTGATCTCCTCTATCTGTCCGGCCTGGGCGGCGCGCTGGACCTGGGCCATCAAGGCGGCGCGGTCCGGGAAATAGGTGTCAAAGACCACGTCGTCAAAGTCGCTGAAGTCGGCCGGCACCTGGACCGACGCCGGCGCACCGTCGACGTAGAAGGTGTACTCCTTGACCCGCGACGGCAGGACAAGCCAGGACCGGCCCTTGCGGATCGTGTAGGCCAGGCTCACCTTGTCCCCGCGGATGACGAGCGGCGCCGAGATCTGCCCGTCCTGGGGCGCAACCATCGTCCGCCTCTGGGCCCCGTAGGCCAGGAACCTAAAAACGCTTTGCGGGAGGTTCGGGGCCTCCCCCCCGGGCGGGAAATTCTCCTTCGTCATCCCGTAGTAGGTCGGCCACATCGAATTGGTGGGGATCTTGAAGGGCTGGACGAAGTAGGTGCGGATCCCGAGGATCACAATGGCCGCCACCAGGAAGAATTCCACGTTCTCGACCAGCGAGGTCTTCGGGTAGACTGCCCCGCCGGTCCTCGCTAGGATCCCCTCGAGCGACTCGATTCCGAGCTTAAGCCTGGCCGCGTCCGCCCGCTCCTTCAGGAGCTGCTTCAGGTTCTTGGTTCGCTCGACCAGCTCGTCCGACTCCTGGACCGTCAACCTGTCCCTGCGGTAGTTCCAAACCTTGGACGCGAGCTCGAGCCAGTTTGACGCGTTGTCGCGCATCTTCTTTTCCTGGGATTCAAAAAATCCGAACATGGGCCGGTGGGTGTTTCTAGGGTCAGTTGTTCCTGAGAACCTTGATGAAAGTGTCGGGAGGGATGGATACTTTTCCGATCAATTTCATCTTCTGTTTTCCTTCCTTCTGCTTATCAAGCAACTTGCGCTTTCTTGAGATGTCACCGCCGTAGCATTTCGCCGTCACGTCCTTGCGCATCTCGCGGACGCTTTCACGGGCGATGATCTTGCCGCCAATGGCCGCCTGGAGCGCGATCCGGAACATCTGCGGCGGAATGATCTCGGAGAGGCGCTTGCAGAGGTCGCGGCCACGGGTCTCGGCCTTCTCGCGGTGCACGATGCTGGCGAAGGCGTCCACCGGGTCGCTGTTGACCAGGATCTCCATCTTCACCAGGTCTGCGGGCCGGTAGTCGCCGAGCTCATAGTCCATCGAGCCGTATCCGTGCGTCAGGCTCTTGAGGCGGTCGTTGAAGTCGACCAGGATCTCGTTGAGGGGGAGGACGCAGCTGATCATGACACGTGTCGAGTCGAGCGTGTGGGTGTGCTCCACGACGCCGCGCTTTTCCATGACAAGGGCCAGCATGTCGCCCATCGCGTCGTTAGGGATATGGATCGAGGCTTTAAGCGTCGGCTCCAGGATCTGCTCAACCGTGCCCGGGTCGGGCATGTTGACGGGATTGTCGACCTCGACCGTAACGCCGCCGTGCTTGACGATCTTGTAGATCACGCTCGGGTACGTGGAGATGATCTCCACGTCGTGCTCCCGCCTGATGCGCTCCTGGATGATCTCCATGTGCAGCAGCCCGAGGAAGCCGCAGCGGAAGCCGAAGCCAAGAGCCACCGAACTCTCCTGGGAGTAGACGAAGGCCGAATCGTTCAGCCGCAGGCGCCCAAGGGCCGCCTTCAGCTTCTCGTAGTCGGAGCTCTCGATCGGGTAGAGCCCGCAGAACACCATGGGCCGGACCTCCTTGTAGCCGGGAAGCATCTCCTGAGCCGGCTTGGCCGCCATCGTGATCGTGTCGCCCGTCTTCACCTCGCTCGTGTCCTTGATGTTGGAAACGATGTAGCCCACGTCGCCCTGGCTCAGGAAGTCGCGCTTCTCCATCTTCGGCGTGAAGACGCCCACCTCCTTGATTTCCGACTTTTGGCCCGTGCTCATGAGCATCATGACCTCCCCGGCTTTCAGGGTCCCGGAGAACACGCGGGCATAGGCGATCACGCCGCGGAAAGAGTCGTAAATCGAGTCAAACACGAGCGTCCGCATCTGCGGGTAGTCGGTCCAGCGGGGGGCCGGGATCCTGGCGACGACCGCCTCGAGGATCTCGACGATCCCGATTCCCGATTTCCCGCTGGCCAGGATGGCCTCCTCGGCAGGGATGGTGAGGATGTCCTCCATCTGCTTCAGGCAAAGGTCCAGGTTGGCGCTCGGCAGGTCGATCTTGTTGATGACCGGGATGATCTTCAGCTTCTGGGCGAAGGCCAGGTGGGCGTTGGCGACGGTCTGCGCCTCCACACCCTGGGAGGCGTCGATCAGCAGGAGGGCGCCCTCGCATGCGGCCAGGCTGCGCGAGACCTCGTAGGAGAAGTCGACGTGCCCGGGCGTGTCCATCAGGTTGAGCTTGTAGGTGACCCCGCTCAGGGCCTTGTAGCTCATGGTGACCGGGTGGGACTTGATCGTGATCCCCCGCTCCCGCTCCAGGTCCATCGAGTCCAAGTGCTGGGCCGTCATCATGCGGTCCGAAACCGTGTGGGTCTCCTGGAGCAGCCGGTCGGAGAGCGTGGTCTTGCCGTGATCTACGTGGGCAATGATGCAGAAATTGCGTGTGAGCGGAGCGTCCATCGTTGGTTGGACCCCGTTCCTAGACGCCAAGGTCCGCGTATTCGGAGAAGCTGCGCACGTTCCAGGTTTTTTCGGTCCTGCGCGCGAGGCCGGCGAGGACGGCGCCGGGCCCAAGCTCCCAGAACTCGGTGGCCCCGGCGGCGGCGGCGCTCCTCATGCAGTCCTCCCAGAGGACCGGGGAGACCACCTGGCGGACCAGCGCCCTCTTGATCGCGTCGGGCTCTGAAACGGCGGAGCCCGTCGTGTTCGTAAAGACCCTGAACCTCGGGGCTGCAAAGGTGATCGCCGAGAGAAACGCCTCAAAACGGGCCCGGGCCGGCTCCATCAGCCGGCTGTGGTATGCGCCGGCCACGTTAAGCGGGATCACCTTCTTGATCCCGCGGCCCTTGGCGGCCTCGACCGTTGCGGCTATCTTCGCTTTCTCTCCGGATATGATAATTTGCCCCGGTGCGTTGAAATTTGCGGCCTCGACGCCGAACTCGGCGCAGAGCGCGACGACCGTCTCGCGGGACTCGCCGATAACCGCGGCCATCGATCCCGAGCTCTGCTCGCAGGCGCCCTGCATCAAGGAGCCGCGCTCGGCGACGATCCTGAGACCCGTGGCATAGTCGAACACCCCGGCCGCCGCGTACGCCGTCACCTCGCCCAGGCTTAGGCCGAGGGCAAAATCGACCGCGGGGAGCTTGTCCTTCTCCCTGAGGGCGGCGATCAGTGCCATTCCGTGGACATAGAGCGCCGGCTGGCAGACCCGGGTCTGCGTCAGCGTATCCTCGGGCCCCTCAAAACTGGCCTTCGCCAAGTCCCAACCGAGCACCTTAGTGGCCTCGTCATAGAGGCCCCTGGCCGCCGGGGATGACTCGTATAGCGACTTTCCCATGCCCACCCTTTGGGCGCCCTGACCTGCGAATAGAAATGCGATTGGCATTGTAGAACCGACTAGGCAATCCCCCGGAGGCTTCGAATCCAAGCCAAATAAAACGCCCGAGAGCGCAAGGGGTCCATTTTGCGCACCCCAGGGGGGATTCAGAACTTCTTCATCTGCTTGAAGTACTTGTCGTCGTCGGACGGCTGGGCGAAGTCAGGGATGACGGAGCGGCCCCCCTCCGCCTCACGGGCCGAGGACCCCGGTGAGGAAATCCCCCGGGAGAAGTCGGCCGGCCCCGGGGATTGCGGGCCCAGGCCTTCGGGAGCCGCGAACCCCTTAAGCTGCGGAGCGGCTGAAAGCTCGAAAAGCGCCACATAGGGGTTCGGGCCGGGCTTCGCCGACTCCGAAAGGCCGGAAACCTCTGCGGGGTTGATCAGGCTCTCGACTGCGGAGGCCGATGCCCCGAGATCGAGCCCAGGAAGGAGGTCGTTGCGGCCCCTGCCCGACTCCACCCCGGGAAGCGGCTCCACCTTGGTCGAGCCGAGGAGGAGGTCGTGGTCCTTGGCCGAGATCCATCCCCCCATGAACGAGTCCAGGGGGTTGTAAACCGAGACGGCCGCCTCCTTCGGGTCGGCCTTTTCGCGGGAGGCTCCCAGCTGCCCGTCCCTTTCCCCTTCCTTAAGGATATCCGCGTCCGCCTTCAGGAGGTCGTCGCGGCCCCTCCCGCCGGTGTCCCTTCGCGAGTCGGATTTCTTCTCCATGGCGTCCACGAGCCAGTTGCCCGTCCCTTGCTTCCTCTTGGTGGGGTCGAGGGCGTCGGCCTTCTCTTGGTCCGAGAGCTTGGGGAGGGAGATCGTGGGGGCTCCAGGAAGCGGTCCCAAATCCTTGAACTGGAGGGAGGGCAGCGAGGACGCGGGATCGGAGGGGGACTGCGGCCCCCGGATCGAAGAGAGGTCCTTCTTCGCCTGAGCGATTGAGTCGCCGTCCTGCGGCGCCGGGTCGGAGGCCCTCGCCAACGCGGCCAGCAGGACCCAGGCAATGATTCCCTTCAGGCGCATCGCTTTGCTTTGCGCCCCGGTCCCTAGCTCTTGATGAAGATCCCCTTGAGGTTCATCTCCAGCTGCTGAGGATTGGGCGAGAAACGGACCCCGTCGGCCTTGCTGATCCGGCCCGCCTTGATCAGGCGGTAGAGATCCTTGTTGAAGGAGTAGCTGCTTCCGTCCAGGCCGCTCTCGAGCAGCGAATTTATCTTCTCGAACTGGCCCTCGAGGATCAGGTTTCGGATCGTGGCGTCAGTGTTGAGCACCTCGTTACTGGGAACCCGCCCTCCTCCCTCCAGGCTCGGGATCAGCTTCTGGCAGATGAATCCGCGAATCGAGCCCGAGATCTGCCTGCGCGCCTGGGCCATCTGGTCCGGCGGGAAGAACTCAAAGAGGCGGGTGAGCGACTGGGCAACGGTCGCCGCGTGCATCGTGGAGAACACAAGGTGGCCTGTTTCTGCCGCCGATATTGCCGTCTCGAAGGTCTCCCGGTCGCGCATTTCACCGATCAGGATGATGTCGGGGTTCTGGCGCAGAACCGATTTGATCGCCAGTTCAAAGGTCGGCACATCCAGGCCGATTTCGCGCTGCTGGAAAACCGACTTGTCGTCCTGGAACGTGTACTCGATCGGGTCCTCGATCGTCACGATGTGCTTATCCATGTTCTGGTTTATCCAGTTGAGCATGGCGGCCATGGTCGAGCTCTTGCCGGAGCCAGTCGCACCGCAGATGAGCAAGATCCCGTCCTTGGCATTCGCGAGTTTGAGGAGCGGCTCGGACTGAAGGCCCAGGTCCTCGAAATTGGGCACCTTGCTCTTGATGTGACGGAAGACGATGCTGACCAGCCCCCGCTGGTGGAATGCGTTCACGCGGAAGCGGCCGATCCCGTCCGAGGCATAGGCAAAGTCGATCTGGCCCAGTTCGTCCCACCTTTTCCGGAAGATCTCCGGAACATGCTCGTCGACGAAGGCCTGGGCCTCGGGGCTCGTGATCGGGTCCATGTCCACGGGCTTTAGCCGGTTCGAAATCCGCACGTATCCCGGCTTGTTCGACTTGATCACGATGTCACTGGCGCCGCTATCGACCGCGAGCTTCAAGAGGTCGTTGAAAATCTCGGTGTGGGGAGTCACTTCGTTCATGGGCAAGAATAGCGTTGCTCTGGATTTTGTAGCTTGGCCTGCTTCTCGCGGCAGGGCATCTTTGCCCTTTTAGCCGTCCCCCCTCCCTATGAAGCCACGCACCCTGACAGGCGCGATCACAGCACTCGTAACTCCCTTTCGCGGGAAGGATGTTTCATTTGGAGACCTGAAGAAACTGATCGACCACCAGATCCGGGGCGGGATCGACGGGATTGTCCCGGTCGGCACGACCGGGGAATCCCCCACCCTGACCTCGGAGGAGCACCTCGACGTGATCCGTGCCTCGATCGAGTTCGCCAGGGGCCGCGTGCCGGTGATTGCCGGGACGGGCTCCAACTCCACGGCCGAGGCCCTCGAGTACACCCGGCTCTCCGACGAGGCCGGCGCCGACGCGGTCCTGGTCGTCACCCCCTACTACAACAAGCCGAGCCAGGAGGGCCTCTACCGGCACTACGCGGCAATCGCCGACGCGACCGACCTGCCCATCATCCTCTACTCGATCCCATCGCGCTGCTCGGTTGAGATCGGCGTTCCCCTGGTGGAGCGCCTGCGCTCGAAGTATTCGAACATTCGGTGGATCAAGGAGGCCGGCGGATCGGTCGACCGGGTCGACCTGCTGAAGCGCGCGCTGGGCGACGACATCACGGTCCTCAGCGGCGACGATTCCCTGACGCTCGCCTTCATGGCGTCGGGTGCCGAGGGGGTCATCAGCGTTGCCTCCAACCTGATTCCCAGGGAGGTGACCCGCATGGTGCGTTTCGCCCAGAAGAACGACTTTGCGAGCGCCACCAAGCTCCACCGCAGGCTCTACCCGCTCTTCAAGGCCCTTTTCGTCGAGCCGAACCCGGTTCCCGTGAAGGCGGCCATGGCACGGGCCGGGATCATCGCAAGCGACGCTGTCCGCCTGCCGCTTAGCCCCATGGAGCCGGCCAGTACGGCAACCCTGTTGAAGGCCCTCAAGGGCGCGGCGCTTTGACCGCCATGGGCTTGTCCATATTACTCAACGGAGCGAAGGGCCGGATGGGAGCCGCCATAGCGGCGGCGGCCCCGCGGATGGGGGTCACGGTCGCAGCCTCGACGGACCAGGGGGACGACGTGGCGTCCGCTATTGCGGGCGTGGACGTGATCGTCGATTTCAGCTCTGCGAAGGCAACCCAGGGCCTCCTGGAGTTGGCCGTGGCCGCGCGAAAGCCCCTGGTGATCGGCACCACCGGGCATTCGCCCGAGGAAAAGGCCCTCCTCCTTAAGTCGGCGGCCAAGGTCCCCTGCGTCTGGGCAGGCAATTTTTCTGTAGGGGTCAATCTCCTCTATGCGCTCACCCGACGGGCCTCGCGAACCCTGGGTGAGGACTACGACACGGAGGTCGTCGAGATGCACCACCGCCTGAAGAAGGACGCCCCGA
Source organism: uncultured Opitutaceae bacterium (assembly GCA_903890485.1). Classification (GTDB taxonomy): domain Bacteria; phylum Verrucomicrobiota; class Verrucomicrobiia; order Opitutales; family Opitutaceae; genus Palsa-1447. Next base: position 7,096 of record CAITBM010000034.1, read on the forward strand.
GCGGCACCGCGGCGCGGCTCCTGGAAATCATCCTCGAGGAGCGCAAGCTAGGCCGGGAGAACCTGCGCCACGGGCGCGAGGGAATTACCGGCGAACGGCCCCACTCCGAGGTCGGGGTCCATTCGCTAAGGGGCGGAGACGTGATCGGCGACCACACGGTTATCTTTGCCGGAAGCGGCGAGCGCCTCGAGCTCACCCACCGGGCGAGCGACCGGGCGGTTTTCGCAAACGGGGCGCTCAGGGCGGCCAAGTGGGTCGTCGCGCAGAAGCCGGGTGTCTACGACATGCAGGACGTCCTGGGTCTCACCTAGCCCCCCCCGTGATCACCTCGATCCAGGGCCTGTTGGCCGAGTCGGGTCTTGTGCGGGCGATCGTCGAGTTGGACGGTTTCGGCTATGAGGTGAACATCCCGGTCACGACTGCCGAGAGGCTGCCGCCGGTCGGCAGCACCGTTAAGCTCCACACGCTCGTCATCTACCGGGAGGACTCCCAGACCCTCTACGGCTTCGCCACGGCCGAGGACAGGGACTTTTTCCGGCTGATGATCGAAAACGTGACGGGCATCGGCCCAAAGATGGCGCTCTCCATCATGAGCCGCCTTTCGCTCCCCCTGCTTCAGGGCGCCATTGGTGCAGGCGACATCTCCACCCTTTCCAAGTGCCCGGGAATCGGCAAGAAGACGGCGGAACGACTCGTTATCGAACTAAAGAGCCGCGTCGGGGCGCCGGGGGGAGCACCCCAGGGTCTTCCTTCCTCGGGCGGCGCGCAGGGGGCGGGTGCGCCCCACGCCGACGCCGTCGCGGCGCTGGTGGCCCTGGGCTACAAGGTGGGCGACGCCGACGAGGCGGTTCGCCGGGCGAGCCTTGCCTTGGGGGCCGGGGCGACCACGGAGTCCCTGATAAAGAAGGCCCTGGCCTAGCCTGGGCCGTTGGGTCCCGAGCCTAGCGCTGGAAGCGAAACGCCGCCATCTCCGCCGGCTCCTGATCGTCGTGATTGGCCTGGGGATCTGTGATCGCGGCCGCCTTAAGGTCCGTCTTCGGGTTAAGGAGAAAATCCTTGCCCGTGGTCGAAAACACCGGGGTCATGTGGACATCGCCAATCCAGTTGAGCTGCGCATACCGGGACGCGGCGTCCACGGGAGCGAGCACCACGGCGCCTTGGCGGCCGGTATCGGCCCCCGCCGGCGAGCGCCCGATCAAAAACACGGGCTTCATGGCATCGGACGAAACCTGGGCAACCGGGGCAACGCCGGCGGAAGCGGGATTGGAGAACGTGACGGTCTCGGGCCTTGAGCCTCCCTTTTCCCTCAGGCCCACGACGATTGCCACCGCGGCGGCGGCGGCCAGGGCCCCGAACATCGGGCCCATCCGCCAGGTCCGTGTGGAGGGGAACTCGACAAGCTGGGGTTCGCCGGCCGGCTCGGCCGCCTGCTGGGAAAGCTCGGCGCAGGCCTTCTGCATGCGGCAGTACTGGTCGTAGACCTCGCGGCGCTTGGGGTCGGCGATAACCTCCGCCTCCAGCCTTAGCGCATCTTCGGCGCTGATCTCGTGGTCGACGTAAAGGTTAAGCAGTTCGATGAATTCCCGGTCGTTCATTTGAAGTCCTCGCCGAGTTTCGAGCGCAGGCTTTCGCGCGCCCTCGCAATCCGGCTTTTTACGGTTCCTACGGAAATGCCGAGAACCACGGCGATCTCCTCGTATGATAGGTTCTTGATGTTCCGCAAGGTCAGTATCTCGCGGTGTTTAGAGCCAAGCCGATCCATGCCTTTGCCGATGCGTGCGACGAATTCCCGGGTCACGGTAATGTCGTCGGGCGTCTCGACCTCTGCAGGGATCATGTCCGCCAATGTGGTCTCATTGTCGGGTCCCATGGGGGCGTCGAAAGACACGGATTTGTCGCGCTTGCGCCGCCACCAATACCAATACCGATTGCGGGCTAGGTTTGTCGCAATCTGGTAAAGCCACGTGGAGAATGCGGATTCTCCTCTGAAATTAGCCAAGCCCCTATGGGCCCGTATAAATGCATCCTGGGTAACCTCTTCCGCATCCTGTGGGTTCCTCAGAAGCTGGTTAACCATCGAGAAGATACGGTCCCAATACCGGGATACCATCTCGTCGAACGCGGACGCGTCGCCGCTTTTGAAGCGGTCGACGAGAAGACGGTCTAGGGCCACCTCATTAGCTTTTGTCGACATGCGGTCTTCCAAGCTCTGACGGGCGTATCTCTGAATTGTTCCCACTGAATTGAATATGGACCTGGTATACAAACGGGCGGCCGCGCGCCGGGTCAAACCCTTCGGCCCGGACGTCTGGCCGCCGCAACCCATGCAGACGTCCAAAACGGGCTGAAGTTCCAGTCGGGCATAAACTTGGGTGTTCCCCGCCGTTTTTTGGCCTTGCGGCTACAGGGCGGCTTACCCTTAAAGGCTCCGACCCCGTCGCATGCTACCCCAAGTCGATTTCAACAGTGCATCCGCCGTCGGGGGTTTTGTTCGGGAGAAATTCGCAGCATTGCACCCTTCCGCGGGCGACGCCCTGCTGGTGCGACTTTTCGACGACGTCGAAGCCCTCTTTCTCGGCAAGGGCGAGGTGTACGGCGCGATCGACCTGAAATACCACAACCTCAGGCACACTCTGATGGCGACCGTATGCATGGCGCTGCTGCTGGAGGGACAGCGCGCCGAGCCCGATGAGCGCCAGGTCAAGCCCCGGGACTTCGAGTTGGCGATCGCAGGGATTCTGCTCCACGACACGGGCTACTTGAAGATCAAGTCGGACACGAAGGGAACCGGGGCCAAGTACACCTTCTGCCATATCCTCAGGAGCTGCGCGTTCGCCGCATCCTACCTTCCGCAGCTCGGCGTCACCGACGTCGAGGTCGAGAACGTGCTCTCCGCAATCAACTGCACCGGCCCCAACTCGGAGATCAGCCGCCTGAGGTTCCGCGACCCGGTGAGCCACATGGTCGGCTGCGACCTGGCGACCGCTGACTACATCGCCCAGCTTGCCGATCCATTATATCCCGACAAGTTGGGTGAGCTCTTCGCCGAATTCCAGGAGTCGGACGACTTTGCAAACGTGCCGCTTGAGCGGCGTGTATTCAAATCTGAGGAGGACCTTGTTCTGCGCTCGCAGGACTTCTGGCAGCATTTCGTGAAGCCTAAGCTCGATAACGATTTCCAGTCGGTATACCGGTTCCTCGAACGCCCCCTCCAGTCGGGCAGGAACGCCTATTTGGAGGCGATTGAGGCGAATTTCGCGCGGATCAGGAAGCGAATATCGGCGATACGGGCTGCAAAGGGCACGCCAACGGGTTAGCGGCCCCGGGGGGTGGGCATCCCACGGGTGCTGCGCAGCCCATTTGGTCTTGCCGGGTCCTCGGTCGGCCCCCTACAACCTTCCTCTTGGCACGCTCCAACGGTGGAGTGGGAATTCTTGCGTGGTACATTGTGTTGGCCACAATGCCTCCAAGTTCAGCTATTGTTTGAGTGAGGGGACTTTAGGGTCGGGCCAAAGGCCAGGTTCCCGGAAAACATCTTTCAAAAATCAATTTATCTGGTTGGTAGCTCAATGTTAGAGCAGTTGCATTTTAAGCAATTGGTTCTGGGTTCGAATCCCAGCCAGCCCACCAACTTACCTCGTCTGCCCGCAACACCGCGCGATGCACCGACTTGTCATCATCGAGGACCAGACCGCCATTCGCGAGATGTTGGCCGAGATCCTGGCGCTCGATAAGAACTACGACCTGGTCGGGCAGTGTGGAGACGGCCAGGTGGGCCTGATGATGTGCCTTGAGCTGAAGCCCGACGTGGTTGTCCTGGACGCAAAACTCCCGAGCTTAAACGGGGTCGAGCTTCTCCGGCGGCTGAAGCGGCAGCTGCCGAGCCTGCGAGTGTTGGTCTTTTCAGCCCACGAGAACCCCGTTCTGGTCCGCCAGATGCTTGAGGCGGGGGCCCACGGCTTTGTCGAGAAAACCGCCGGCTTGACGGATTTCAGGAAGGGCCTGGCCACCATAGCCATGGGCGGGACGTATTTTGGCCCCGCCGTCACCGGTGTCCTCAGGACCGTGGTGGCCAACCCCGAATCGGGCAGATCGCCCGATTTCCTCACCGAGCGGGAAAGGGAGATCCTTCAATTGGTCGCCGAGGGCCATTCCACGAAGGCCATTGCCGCCAAGCTCGGGATCAGCGCCAAGACCGTGGACAACCACCGTACCAACCTGATGCGCAAGTTGAACATCCACGATGTCGCCAGCCTGACGCGCCACGTTTTGGAACAGGGCGTGCTTGAGGACTAGGGTATGCCCTGAATTCCCAGCTTAATTTCTTGCGGCAAGCCAAAGGTTGCCCAAAACATACGCTTTCAATACCGATATTTAACCACACATGAAACTCGCCTCCAAGTCGCTCTGTATCATCGCCGCCAGTGCTGCCGCCCTCCTTGCGGGCTGCTCGAAGAAGCCCCTGCGGCCGGATCCGAGCTCCACGGCCCTTGGACCCCAAAGCGGCGGAGCGGGCAACCTGACCCCCACGGACGTCACCACGGCGCCCGATTCCACCCTTACCCAGCGCGACCCGAACATCCTCGAGGATGCCAACACGATCCGCGGGCTCCTGCAGCCGGTCTACTTCGACTTTGACCGCTCCAGCGTGAAGGCCGCCGAGCGCCCGAAGCTCCAGGCCGCCAAGGACTACCTTGAGAAGAATCCCCAGTACCGCCTGCTGGTCGAGGGACACTGCGACTGGCGCGGAACGAGCGAGTACAACCTCGGGCTCGGCGACCGCCGCGCGAACGAGGCGAAGAAGTACCTGATCCAGATCGGCGTCGCCGCCGACAAGATCGAGACCCTCTCCAAGGGAGGCGAAGAGGCGAAGAAGAACGCCGACGACGCGACGACCGCAAAGGACCGCCGCGACGAGCTGGTGATCCTCAAGAAGTCGTAATTCCCGACAGGATACGTTTGGCGGTCTCCACGCCCTTCCTCATCACATCGAGGTTGAAGCTCTCATTGGGGGCGTGGAGGTTGTCCTCGGGCAGGAACAGACCGATCATGACCGAGTCCAGGCCCGTGGACTTCTTGATCTGGGCTATGATGGGCACGCTGCCCCCTTCCCTGAGGTAGAGGGGCGGACGGCCCCAGACCGCGGTGACCGCCGCATCGGTGGCCCGAAACGCGCGCGCCAGGACCGGGGACTGGTCCTTGGGCGTGTTCGGGCGCCCGGGCGGAACAACGACATACGGGTCGCCCTTGTGCTGGTCGACAAACTCGATCTTAACCCCCTTCGGGGCGCGGGCCCGGATCGTATCCATGACAAGCGCCTTGATCCGGTCAGGCTCCTGGTTGGGAACCAGCCGGCAGCTGATCTTCACGAATGCCTTGCTCGGGATCACGGTCTTTGTCCCCTCGCCCTGGTAGCCGCCTCCGATCCCGTTGAACTCGAGGGTCGGCTGGAAACGCACCGACTCAAACGGCGAGAAGCCGGGTGTCGTGTAGAAGGTGTCGACCCCCAGGAATTCCATGTAGGCCTTCCCGTCCCCGGCCAACTTTGCGAGCTCGGCTCGCTCCCAGGGCTCGACGTTCAGGACCCCGTCGTAGAATCCGGGCACGTTCACGGCTCCCTCCGGGGTGTGCAGGGTCGAGAGGATCTCGGAGAGCGCCTGGATGGGATTGCGAAACACGCCGCCGTGAAGCCCCGAGTGCAGGTCCCCCTTGGCGGCAGTCACGACCAGGTCCAGGAGCGCGAGGCCGCGTAGCCCGCAGGTCACCACCACCTGCTGCTCGTTGGGGAGGGCCGTGTCGGAGAGGTAGACGAAGTCGGCCTCCTTCAGGCGGCCGACGTATTTATCGAGGAATGCCGGAAAGCTCGGGCTTCCCATCTCCTCCTCACCCTCAACCAGGAACGTTATCCGCAGGGGCAGCTTGGGGTTCTCCTCCAGGAGCTGCGCCACGGCGGCGATATTGGTCATCAGGGGGCCCTTGTTGTCGGCCGCCCCGCGGCCATAGATCCGGTTCCCGATGATCGTGGGCTCGAACGGTGGGGTCTTCCAGAGCTCGACCGGGTCCGCGGGCTGGACGTCATAGTGGCCGTAGATGACGACGTGCGGCCACGACGGGTCGCCGCCGCGAGTCGCAAGCACGATTGGGTGCACCTCGGTCTTCACGACCTCGACGGTGAATCCCATGGAGGCCAGGAGATCGGAGACGAACTTCTGCGAGCCGGCCATGCCCTCCTTGTACGAGGAGTCGGTGGAGACGCTCGGGAAGCGGATGAATTCCTTCAGCTTTTCGACGGGATCAAACATCCGAAAACGCTGCCGCATCGCCCCCCAGCTGCCAATCCAGAACCGGGCACTCCCGCCAAGTTTAGTGCCGGAAGTGCCGGATCCCCGTGAACACCATGGCGAGCCCACGGTCGTCCGCGGCCTTGATGACCTCGGCGTCGCGCACCGAGCCCCCGGGCTGTATGGCCGCTGTGGCACCGGCTTCGGCCGCGGCTATCAGGCCGTCGGCAAAGGGAAAGAGCGCCTCGCTCACGACGACCGAGTCCTTCAGGTCGAGCTTCGCCTCGCTGGCCTTCCAGACCGCGATCCGCGAGCTGTCGACTCGCGCCATCTGGCCGGCGCCGATGCCGAGCGTCTGCTCGCCGCGGCAGTAGACAATGGCGTTTGATTTGACGTGTTTGCACACCTTCCAGCCAAAGAGCATGGACTCCCACTCCTCTGCGGTCGGCTGGCGTTTCGTGACGACCTTGAAGTCGCCGGGCTTCCCAAGGGTCCGGTCCCGGTCCTGCACGAGGACCCCTCCCACGACGCTGCGGATCTCCTGAAGCGCGTCGGCCCCGAGGCCCTCCTTCGCCACCATGAGCCTAAGGTTCTTCTTCTTCTCCAGGACCGCGAGCGCCTCGGGACTGAAGCGCGGCGCGATGATGACCTCGGTGAAGATGTCCTTGATGAGGGCCGCAAGGTCGCCATCGAGCGTGCGGTTCACGATGATGATTCCCCCGAAGGGGGCCTGGCGGTCCGTAGCATAAGCCTTCTCCCAAGCCTCCACGAGCGTCTCGGCGCTGCCGAGCCCGCAGGGATTGGTGTGCTTTAGGATCGCTACGGTGGGCTTCTCAAACTCGCCGATCAGGTAGGTCGCCGAGGTGATGTCGAGGATGTTGTTGTAGCTCAGCTCCTTTCCCTGGAGCTGCGTGTAGTGCTCGTGGAATGTCCCGTAAAGGGCCGCCTTCTGGTGGGGGTTCTCCCCGTAGCGAAGCGACTGCGCCTTGGTCCAGGACAGCGAAAGCTTGCCGGCAAATCCGCCCAGGGCGTCCATGTCGGGACCGGCGGCCTCGAGCTCCAGGTAGCGGGCGATTGCTCCGTCATAGGATGCCGTGCGCTGAAAGACCTTGAGGGCAAGGCGCCGGCGCAGCGCCAGGAGCTCCGGCCCGCCGGCCTTCAGCGCGTCCAGGACCCCGGCGTAGTCCGCGGGGTCGCACACGACGGTCACGCTTTCGTGGTTCTTTGCCGCGCTGCGCAGCATGGACGGGCCTCCGATGTCGATGTTCTCGATGGCCTCCTCAAAGGAGACGCCCGGCTTGGCCACCGTCTCCTCAAACGGGTAGAGGTTCACCACCACCAGGTCGATCAGCTCGATGCCGTTCTTCTCGGCCTGGAGCAGGTGCTCGGGCTTGTCGCGGCGGCACAGGAGCCCGCCGTGGATCTTCGGGTGGAGCGTCTTAACCCGGCCCTCCATGATCTCCGGGAAGCCCGTGTGCTGGCCGACCTCGGTGACCGGCAGACCCTTCTCCTGGAGCATCCGGGCCGTCCCGCCCGTTGAGAGCAGCGTGTAGCCGTGGTCCCGCACGAGGCTTGTGGCGAACTCCACGAGGCCATGCTTGTCGCTGACCGAGAGAAGGGCGAGTTTGCGCATGTTTCCCGCGTTTGTGCGGCCCCGGGCTCCGGGCATCAAGCGGAAAGCCTCTTGCGGAGCCCGGCAAGGGGAGCACTGTTGCACGTGTGAAGTGCGGCTCCTCAAGAGAATTACCCGGCCTAACGGCCCATTTGGACAAGCTCGTCCACCACCACGGCGGGGCGAGCCTGCCGGAGGACAAGCCGCACGCGTTCGTCTATTACATCACGATCCGCAACGGGTCCGATCGCACAGTGACCCTTCTCGGGCGAAAATGGGTGATCGACTACGGCAAATGCGACCGGCAGGTGATCGAGGGGGACAAGATCGTCGGCGAGACGCCCCGGTTGGCCCCAGGCGAGGAGTTCTCCTATAACAGCCACCACATCACCGGCACCCATGCCCGCGTGCAGGGAAGCTTCCACGGCGTCGACGATTCCGGGGCAAAAGTGCACGTTATCCTGCCCCCTTTCGACCTAATCGTGCCCTGCTCGTGATTAATTTTGGCGAAGCTGAGGGGCGGCGCTTGAATAGTTCGGATTCCCCCTTCTAGATCGGGGCACTAATGAAGCTCATTGATCTGAACCGCGACGGCGGCATCGGCGCCAACTCGCTGTTCATCCAGCTTGGGGACATCAACATCTTGGTCGACTCAGGGCTGCACCCCAAGAAGGTCGGCCGGGCCGCTGCGCCGGACCATGCTCCCCTCCGGGGCAAGAACGTCGACCTGATCATTGTAACTCATTGTCATTTGGACCACATCGGAAGCCTGCCGGTCACGATGAGGGAGTTCCCGAATGCGCCGGTCATCATGTCGACCTCGAGCAGGATGCTGATCGAGCGCATGCTGCACAATTCGGCGAGCGTGATGATGCGCCAGCGCGAGGACCAGAACATCCCCGACTACCCTCTTTTCACGCACGAGGAGATCGACCGCATCTCTAAGCGCATGACCCCCGTGCAGTTCGGACTCGTCAAGAAGTTCAAGGCCGGCAAGGACGAGATCGAGGTGATCCTGCACCACGCCGGCCATGTCGCGGGAGCCGCGGCGGTCGAGATTCGCCACAAGCACCGGGCCATCTTCATCACCGGCGACGTGCTTTTCGAGAATCAGCGGACCCTCCAGGGGGCCAAATTCCCGGCGGGGCATTTCGACACCGTTATCATGGAAACGACCCGCGGCACCACGGAGCGCCACCCCGACAAGACCCGGGGCCACGAGATGGCGCGTCTGGTCGAGTCCATCAACGATACGATCCAGAAGGGCGGGTCGTTCCTGATCCCGGTTTTCGCCCTCGGCCGTATGCAGGAGATCCTCTCGATCATCCACGACGCCCGGAAGTTCCGGCGCCTGGTGGAGTGCCCGATCTACGGCTCGGGCCTCGGAATGGACCTGGTCGACTATTTCGACGAGATCAGCCGGAAGACCAAGCACATCCAGTTTAACCGCGGCATGGTGAAGGATCTTAAGGTACGGCCGCTGCCGCGCGTCCTCACGCCGGGCGAGGATCCCCAGCAGAACGCCCTCTACATCATCAGCTCCGGCATGCTCGTGGAGCGGACGCCGAGCTACACCCTGGCCTCCGGGCTCTTGGGGCATGCGCGCAACACGATTGGATTTGTCGGCTACTGCGATCCGGACACCCCGGGCGGTGTCCTGCTGGGCTCAAAGCCCGGGGACACCTTCCTTTTCAAGACCGCCAACGTGAAGACCAAGATCAAGGCCCGCGTCGAGCGCTTTGAGCTGAGCGGCCACGCCGACCGCGAGGAGCTCCTGCAATTCGCACTCCAGACCCAGGCCCGGAGCATCGTGCTCACCCACGGGGACCCCGCCGCGCGCAAGTGGTTCGCCCAGCAGCTCGCCGAGAAACTCCCGTCGTCCCACGTGTTCGACCCGGTGCCGCTCCAGCAGTACCAAGTCTAGGGGCTCAGCGGATCGCCACTAGGCGTGCGAGGATCTCGGCTGTGCCCGGGGGCCCGGCCACGTACATGATCCGCTTCATCTTCAGGTCGAAGACCCTCATCGGCAGTTGCTCTCCATTGATGAACCGGACCTCGCCCCCGGCGGCCCTGCACAGGGGAATGGCTGCCGCAAGGTCCCAAATCTTCACGTTGAAGTCCACGGTGCCCCCGAACAGCCCTGCTGCGACGTAGGCCAGATGCAGGGTCGCGCTCCCGAGACCGCGTATCTTGAAGTGCGCGATGATCGCCTCGGCCGCCGGAACGAGCGTCTTGTCGCTCGGGCTGTGAAACCCAATGATCGTCTCGGTGGTCGGCTTCTCGGCCGAGACCACGGCCTGCCGCTCGCCGTCAAACATTCCAAATCCCGGGCCCCCGTGCATGAGGACCCGCCTGCTCAGGTCGTAGACGATCCCGTAGACCGGCTCACCGTGGACCGCCAGCGCGAGGGATATGGCGCAGTAGGGGATCCCGAGTGCAAAGTTGTTCGTGCCGTCGATCGGGTCCAGTATCCATGAGAAACGCGCCGTGACCGCCACGGGCCCGTCGCCCTCGGGCAGCTCCTCGCTGAACATCTGGTCGTCCGGGAAACTCGCGCGAAGGCGTCGGAAGATGTTCTCGGAAATAGCAATGTCGATGGCCGTGACCCGGGTGCCATCGCTTTTCCATCGGCTCTCGGCCCTGCCGAACTCGCGGTGCAATAGGCCCGTCTCGGCCATCACCGCGGCCTTACCGGCTTCGATTCGTTGGGTCAGTTCGGCAAGGTAGTCGCTCATGTAAATTCGTAAAGCACGGGGTCTCTGCGGGGCGCAGAACCAAGCCCGCTCGCAGGACGCCTACTCGACAGGACGTCAGTGTTCTCGAAATGAACTTCATCTTCGATTTCATCGTCGAGGGACTCCGGGTCGGTGCCCTCTTCGAGCTTGCGGACCACATGCTCCATAGCCCCATCGAGCTTCTCGCCCGTCAATTCCGCCATCCGGCGCATCAATCGTCCCATCGCGCGCGGGTCGTTTTCGTCTGCACCCGCGAACTCCCTTTCCATGCGGCCCATCGCCTCACCCAAATCGGGCGGAGCCTCGCCTTCGGCCTTGCCCGCCCCCTCTTCCACCGACTTGTTCCACTCCGATCCGCTCCTTGAAACCGAAAAGGAGGAAAGGAGCTTCCTCATCTCGTATTTCGGGTTTTCGGGGCACTTTGGGATGGCGTTAACCTGCGCCAGCGTCCGTGCATAGAACTGGTAGATGCGGTGGTTCTGCGGGCAGTAGAATTCGTAGATCGGCATTTCCGGCGGTCGCGTGGAGCCACACTAGGGCCGCTGGCTGGCGCAGTCAAACTTCGGCGCGGCGGGCCAAGCGAGGATTGCCATTTCGGGTGGGGCCCGATCAGTCTAGAGAATGAGATTTATTCCCTTAGCGGGCCTGGCCTTTGCAACCCTGCTTGCAGCTTCAGCGCAGGAAACCCCGTCGAGCCAAGAGCAGGCGGCAGCTCGGATCATGGACCACATCCGGACCCTCGCCTCCGACGAGTTCGAGGGGCGTGCCCCGGGGTCTGCCGGCGAGGAGAAGACGGTGGCCTTCATGCAGCAGGAATTCCAGAAGCTCGGCCTTAAGCCCGGGAATCCCGACGGGACTTTCGTGCAGAATGTCCCGATGGACGGGATAATCTCGATTCCGAGCACGACGTTCGATTTTGGAGGCTCCTCCCTCACCCCCCAGGTGCTCAATGACTATGTCGCCGTGTCCCGGCACACGACCGACCAGGTGAACGTGAAGGACAGCGACGTCGTTTTTGTCGGCTACGGCGTCGTAGCCCCGGAGTACGGATGGGACGACTTCAAGGGAGTGGACGTCCGAGGAAAGACCGTCGTGATGTTGATCAACGACCCGCCGGTTCGCGATCCGAACGATCCCTCGAAGCTCGACCCAAAGATGTTCAAGGGAAAGGCCATGACCTACTACGGCCGCTGGACCTACAAGTACGAGGAAGCGTCCGAGAAGGGCGCGGCGGCATGCCTGATCGTGCACGAGACGGGCCCTGCGGGCTACCCCTACGCCGTCGTCTCGGGCAGCTGGGGCCGGGAAAACTTCGCGCTTTCAAGCAAGGACGGCAACGCGGGGCGGGTGGCGGTCGAAGGGTGGCTCACACTCGATTTCGCAAAGCGGCTTTTTGCGGCTGCGGGCCAGGACTTTGATGCCCTCAAGGCTTCCGCCGTCAGCAAGGACTTCCACCCCGTCGCATTCAAGGCCAAGGCCAGTTTCTCGATCACCAACAAGGTCCGCCATCTCGCGTCGAGAAACGTGGTCGCCCTCCTCGAGGGCGCCGATCCGGCGCGGCGCGGCGAATTCGTCGTGTACACCGCGCATTGGGATCATCTCGGCAGGAACCCCCACCTCAAGGGCGACCAAATCTATAACGGGGCCCACGACAACGCCTCCGGCAGCGCGGCCCTCATCGAGATTGCCGGGGAGTTCTCGGCCCTGCCGGAGGACCGGCGCCCAAAGCGCTCCATCGTGTTCTTATCGGTGACCGGGGAGGAGCAGGGCCTCTTGGGCGCAGAATACTATTCCATGCATCCCCTTTACCCGCTGACCAAGACGCTGGCGGACATCAATATGGACGGCATGCAGTCCTCCGGGCCCTCCCGGGACATGGAGATCGTGGGCTACGGGAACTCGACACTCGATGACGTCGCCACCGACCTGCTGAAGGCCGAGGGCAGGGTCGTCGTTCCGGACGTCCAGCCGGAAAAGGGCAGTTTCTACCGCTCCGACCATTTCGAATTTGCGAAGGTCGGGGTACCCGCCCTCTACATGGCTGGCGGTATCGACATCATCGGAAAGCCCGAGGGCTACGGCCGGGAGAAGCGCGAGGAGTACGTCGCCAACGACTACCACAAGGTCACCGATGTCATCAAACCGTGGTGGGACCTGCGCGGTGCCGCCCAGGACGCCGACCTCCTCTTCCAGGTCGGACTGAACGTGGCCAACGCCACGGCCTGGCCCGAATGGAAGCCCGGGTGCGAATTTAAGGACCGCCGGGATGCGATGATGGCCCGGCGCTAAAGGCCCCCCCCTCCCCTCCTACCCACGATGAAGAGCTCCTCGCCTGGATCCCCACTCCCGACCCGCGGCGGGGACTCGGCGTCCCGGGGCTTCGCAGAAGGGAGAGCCAGCCTCCAATGATCCGATTTGTGGCCCAACGACTTCTCCAGACCATTCCGGTGGTCTGGGTGATCATCACGGCGACCTTCTTCATGATCCGATTTGTGCCCGGGGGGCCGTTCACGGCCGAGCGGGCGGTCGCGCCGGAGATCATGCGCAACCTGGAGGCGCACTACGGGCTCAACAAGCCGCTCTACGAGCAATACTTCGACTACTGCGGGAAGATCCTGCGCGGGGACCTGGGACCGTCGTTCAAGTACCCGACCCGAACCGTGAACGAGATCATCGCGGACAAGCTGCCCGTCAGCATTGAGCTAGGCCTCTTGTCCCTTGCCGTGGCCCTTGGCCTCGGCCTTCCGCTCGGGGTACTGGCCGCCGTGAAGCGCAACACCTGGGTCGACTACGTCTGCTCCGCGTTCGCCATGATCGGCATCTGCATCCCGACGTTCGTGATGGGGCCGATCCTGATCCTTGTTTTCGCAATTCACTTCGGTTGGTTCAACGCCTCGGGATGGTACGGCCCCATAGACCGGGTGCTGCCGAGCCTTACCCTGGGCCTGGTCTACGCGGCCTACGTGGCCCGCCTCACCCGGGGCGGGATGCTCGAGGTGCTCAGCCAGGACTACATCCGCACGGCGCGGGCCAAGGGAGCCAGCGAGACGCGGGTCATCCTGAAGCACGCCCTCAGGGGAGGCCTCACTCCCGTCGTTTCATTCCTGGGGCCCGCGATCGCGGGGATCGTGACCGGCTCCTTCGTGATCGAGACGATATTCCAGATCCCCGGGATCGGCCGCGAGTTCGTGAACTCCGCCTTCAACCGCGACTACACGCTGGTCCTTGGGACGGTGGTCCTCTACGCCGGGTTCATCATCGGGATGAACCTGGCCGTGGACATCGTGCAGGTCTGGCTCAACCCCAAGCTCAAATTCGAATGAGCACCGCCGAAACAGAGCGCGGGCAATCCCTCTGGAGCGACGCCTGGCACAGGCTCAAGAGCAACCGCCTGGCGATCGCGGGGGCCTTGGTGCTGGTCGTCCTGGCGCTCGCCTGCGCCGCCGGCCCCGTGTTTTCCCAGTCCTATGAGGAGCAGAACCTGGACCTTGGGGCCATGCCGCCCTCCCCCCAGCACTGGCTCGGGACCGACACCCTGGGCCGAGACCTCCTGGCCCGGATCCTCTATGGCGGGCGGATTTCCATAACGGTGGGATTGGTCGCGACCTTTGTCGCCCTCGCCATCGGCGTCACCTACGGGGCCGTCGCGGGGTTCATCGGGGGAAAGGTTGACGCCGTCATGATGCGCGTGGTCGACATCCTCTACGCCCTGCCGTTCGCCATCTTTGTCATCCTCCTGATGGTGTTCTTCGGAAGGAATATCTTCCTCCTGTTCTTCGCGATCGGGGCCGTCGAATGGCTCACGATGGCGCGTATCGTTCGGGGCCAGGTGATGTCCATCAAGAAAATGGAGTTCATCGAGGCAGCGCGGGCACTGGGACTTGGACGCCGAAGGATCATCTTCAAGCACCTGATCCCCAACGTCCTCGGCCCGGTGATTGTCTATACAACCCTCACCATTCCCGCCGTGATGCTCCTCGAGGCCTTCCTCAGCTTCCTCGGCCTCGGGGTCCAGGCGCCCATGAGCTCCTGGGGCGTCCTCATCAAGGACGGCTCGGAGAAGATGGAGGAGTACTGGTGGCTCCTGGTCTTCCCCGGCGCGCTCTTCTCCCTGACGCTTTTCTCGCTCAATTTCCTCGGCGACGGCCTTCGCGACGCTTTGGATGTGCGCGCCTCCAAAGACTGACGCCCCGCCAACAGGCCACCCATGCTCGGACGCTTTAAGCCCTACCTTCCCTACCTGCGACCCGTGAGGGGAACCCTCGTGTGGGCAATCCTGGCGGGAATCATCTACGGGGCGTCCAACGGCGCGGGCCTGCCGCTGATGATCAACTACGTCTTCCCGCGGGTCTTCGGCGACAGCCCGGCGGCAATGACGGCCTGGAAGGTCGTCGCCGTGGCCATGTGGCTGCCCCTCGTCTTCACCGTACGGGGCGTCGCCGGGTACCTCAACAGCTACCTGATCCAGTCGGCGGGCGTGCGGATCCTGGAGGCCATCCGGCTCGATTATTTCCGCAAGCTCCAGGTCCTCTCGCTCTCGTTTCTCCAGAAGCAGACCACGGGGGACCTGATCTCCCGTGGCCTTGCCGACACCAACCAGCTGCAGACGACCCTGACCACCGTGGCCAACGACGGCATGAAGCAGCCGGCGACCCTCCTCTTCGCGCTCGGCTCGGTCGTCTACATCACCTCCCATGAGAAGGGCAGCGCCCTGATGGTGGCCTGCCTGGCCATCATCCCCCTGTGCGTGTTCCCAATCCGGTTCGTCGGCAAGAAGCTCGTGAAGCGCGCCTACCAGATGCAGACGCAGATGGGATCGGTCACGAACAGCCTCTCCGAGAACCTGGGCGCGGCCAAGGAGGTCAGGGCCTTCGGACTTGAGGAGCGCCAGGCACGGGCCTTCTCCCAGGAAACCTCCGCCCTGATCAAGGTGCAGCTTAAGGTCGCCAAGTATGCCCAGTCCCTCACGCCCGCCATCGAGATCATCTCCGCCTTCGGCATCGCGGTCGTCTTCATCTACGCCTACTACGCCGGCGTCCAGCTGAAGTCCTTTCTGACGATCGTCGCGGCCCTCTACATGAGCTACGACCCTGTGAAGAAGCTCGGCGCCATCAACAACGAGATCAAGCGGGGCGAGGCGGCGCTCGACCGCCTGGAGGTCGTCTTCAACGAGCCGGTCACGATCCGGGACCCCGAGCACCCCTCGGAAGTCGGCCGCGCGCGGGGAGACATCGCCTTCCGGGACGTCACCTTCGCCTACAAGTCGGACGAGCCTGTCCTCACGAGCGTGTCCGCCGAGATTCCCGCCGGGACCGTTTGCGCCCTGGTGGGCCCGAGCGGCGCGGGAAAGACAACCTTCGCCAACCTGGTGCCGCGGTTCTTCGACGCCGAATCGGGCACCATCACGATCGACGGGGTCGACATCCGCAGCATGCGCCTCTCGGACCTTCGGCGAAACATAGCCCTGGTTTCCCAGGACCCGATGCTCTTTAACGACACGGTCTACAACAACCTGCTCCTGGGGCGGCTTGACGCCACTCCCGAGGAGGTGAAGGCGGCCGCCGTCCAAGCCCATGCCGACGAGTTCATCCGCTCCTTCCCCGATGGCTACGACACGGTGGTCGGCGAGCGAGGCGCCCGCCTTTCCGGGGGGCAGAAGCAGCGCCTGGCGGTGGCGCGAGCCTTCCTGCGGAACGCGCCGATCCTTATCCTCGACGAGGCGACCTCGGCGCTCGATTCCCAAAGCGAACAGATGATCCAGGATGCACTCCGGAAATTGGTTGTGGGAAAGACCGTGCTGATCATCGCGCATCGCTTCAGCACGATCCGCGACGCAAGCCTGATCCTGGTCTTCGACAAGGGCCTCATCGTCGCCCGGGGCAACCACTCGGAGCTCTACGCCTCCGAGGGCCTCTACCGGACGCTCTACGACCGGCAGCGCACCGAGGCGGCCTGAGCGGCGGCCCATGGAGACCACCCCGAGGATCCTCGTGATCAGGCGCCGGTACCTGGGCGACGTGGTCCTGCTTGGCTCGCTCCTGAGGAACCTCCGCCTTCACCGGCCTGAAGCCCACCTCTCCGCCCTGGTGGAGCCCCGGTGGTCGCCGATCCTTTCCCTTAACCCCGATCTCGACCAAGTGATCGAGCTACCCAAGGGCCTGTCGGCCTGGCCCGGGTTCGTGCGGAAAGTCCGATCGGATGGATTCACCCACATCCTCGACATCGACAACACCGAGAAGACGGCCTTGGTGTCGCGCCTGAGCGGGGCGCCGGTGCGCGTGGCCTTGCACCACGGACACCATTCCCTCAAGCTGAGGGGCCTCTACACGCACGTGGCCTACGAGCCCGAGGCCGAGCACGAGGCCCAGCCGATCAGCGAGTACTACCTCAAGGCGCTCGGCCCCATCGGGGTCCCGGTGTCGACGCGCGAGGTGCGCCTCGTTCCTCGCCAGGAGGACGTCCAGGAGTGGCGCCGCTTCGTGGGCGCCCAGGGCAGGACGCTCCTCGTTCACCCGGGCAGCCGAAGCGCCTGGAGAATCTGGCCAACCGACCGCTTCGCAGCCCTTTGCGACAGGGTCCAGGACCTGCTCGGCATCCAGGTGGTCCTGGTCGGAGGCCCCTCGGAGAGCGGGTTGGTCGCCTCGATTCGCTCCAAGGCCAAGACCCACCTTCTGGCGGTGGACCAAACCCTTTCACTCCCCCAGTTCGCCGCCCTCGCGACCGCCTGCTCGGTGATGCTCTGCCACGACAGCGGCCCCATGCATGTCGCTGCAGCCGTGGGTACGCCGGTGGTTGCCCTCTACGGATCCCAGAACCCCGTGCTCTTCAGGCCCCACGGGGACGGCCATGCGCAGCTTGTCCCGCCCTCGCCCTGCGTCGCGTGCGTGGCCCCGGAAAAGTGCATTCCCGGCGACTCCTACCACAACTTCTGCGTTCGCATGCACAGCGTCGACCAGGTCTTTGCGGCGGTCAGCTCCTCACTGGGGAGAACGCATTAAGCCATGTCGGACGAGCCGCACAGACTGAGCCGGTTGGCAGAGGACCTGATCGCCTCCCTTCGCAGGATACCTTCGGAGGACCCGAGGGGTATTCGGCGCAAGCCGTCCAAAGGGGTATCGGAGGTGATTGAGGCGCTGAAGGCCAAATACGGCATCGGGGTGCCGACCGCCGAGCAGGCCATCCGCGACGTTTGGCCCGAAATCGTGGGGCCGGCGAACGCCTCCTATTCGAACGCGGTGCGGATCGACGAACGCGGACGGCTGATCATTCATGCGACCCACGCCGTCGTGCGCAACGAGCTGTTCCTCAATAGGGCCGAGATTCTGGGGCGGATCCGCAAGGTACCCGGCTGCACGGCCGTCAAGCAGCTGCACCTGATCCAGGGTTAACCCCCAAAAGGGGGTGAATTTTGGCCTTGCGCCTAGGAGCCGGGTTTTTGAAGTTATTCCCTTGCGTCAGTGGGTTCCCGTCAGTTGAGGGGCCCGCCATGACTGGTCCGGCATCCCGCCGGGCTGGAACGGTGACGCCGGCTGCGCCGGGGCGAACCCCCGGTGGGGCTGGTGGCACGGGGCTCTGAAAGGAGTCTCCTACAGTCATGCAATCCAACTACATACAAAATGCCTACAGTCGTTAAGCCCGAGATCATCGCAGAGTACAAAATCCACGAAAAGGACACCGGATCGAGCGAGGTGCAAATCGCTCTTCTCACCGCACGCATCAACCACCTGACCGAGCACCTTCGGACCCACCGGAAGGACTTCCACTCCCGCCGCGGACTGCTCCAGATGGCGAGCCGCCGTCGCAAGCTGCTCGATTACCTCAAGCACCATAATCTGCCCAAGTACAACGAACTGCTGCAGAAGCTAAATCTGCGCAAATAACGCTTTCGCCACACAGGCGACCCGATCCGCGGGTCGCCTGTTGTCATTAGGACACTCGACACGGAAGCGGGACATTTCCGTTTGGCGCCCGGAGCCAGACCCACGGCACACCTGGGGCGCCAAACGGAAATCTCTCGAGTCTAGTATCGAGACCGACGCAAGCACGCAGGGCCCGCGCGCCCTGTGCCGTAGCTATCCAGAAACCCAGAGACCGGCACCCCAACTCTTGCCGGCAGTTGATACTTAAGAAGAAAGAAATCAAAGACATGAATCAGAAACACAACGTTATCGTCCCGGAATACGGGATTACATTCTCAACTGGCTCGATCGGCAAACTCGCCAACGGCGCCGTAAACGTGACCGTGGGTGACACCAACGTGTTTGTCGCCACGACCGTGGCCGCCACCACCAAGCCCGGCCAGGACTGGTTTCCCCTCACGGTGGACTACCGCGAGAAGTACCACGCGGCCGGCCGCTTCCCCGGCGGCTACTTCAAGCGCGAGGGCCGCCCGAGCGAGAAGGAAATCCTGACCTCCCGCCTGTGCGACCGCCCCTGCCGCCCGCTCTTCCCCGAGGGCTTCCTGAACGAGGTCCAGATCGTCGGCATCCTCCTCTCGGCCGACCAGAAGAACGAAGCCGACATTGCGATGGTGAACGGCGCAAGCGCCGCACTCGCGATTTCCGACATTCCCTGGAACGGGCCGATCGCGGCCTCACGCATCGGCCTGATCGACGGACAGTTCATCGCCAATCCCACGATTGAGCAGATGTTCTCCTCGTCGCTCGACCTGATCTACGTCGGCAACGAGAAGGACATGCTGATGATCGAGGGCAGCGCCGACCAGCTTCCCGAGGAGCGCTTCATCGAGGCCCTCGAGTTCGCCCACAACGCGATCCAGCCGATCATCAAGGCGATCAAGGAGCTCGTCTCCGTCGCCGGCAAGGCGAAGGCCGTGTTCCCGATCGTGGGCGCCTCGCCCGAGGCCCGCGCGATCATTGAGCGCATCGCCGGACCCAAGATTCCCGATGCCATCTTCGGCAAGGAGAAGGCCGCCCGCGGGGCCAACGTGAAGGCCATCAAGGAAGAGGCCAAGGCCGCGCTCGTCGCCGAGCTGGGCGAGGGCAAGTTCTCGGACGTCGACCTGAACGTCGTGTTTGAGGATCTCCAGTACAAGGCCTACCGCAAGACCGTCCTGGAGCGCGGAGTCCGCGCCGACGGGCGCGACGCGAAGACCCTCCGCAACATCGGCTGCGAGGCCGGCGTCCTACCGATGGTGCACGGAAGCGCCATTTTCGAGCGCGGAGACACCCAGGCCATGGTCATCACGACCCTCGGGCCCACAAAGGAAGCCCAGGACATGGACGGCCTCACCGGCGGCGCCACGTCGAAGAGCTTCATGCTCCACTACAACTTCCCGCCGTTCTCGGTGGGCGAGACCGGGCGCTTCGGCTCCCCGGGCCGCCGCGAGATCGGTCACGGAGCCCTGGCCGAGCGCTCGCTCGTCCCGATCCTGCCCCCGGAGGATGCATTCCCCTACTCGATCCGCGTCGTCTCCGAGATCATGGCCTCCAACGGCTCGACCTCGATGGCCTCGATCTGCGGCGGCTGCCTCGCCCTGATGGACGCCGGCGTCCCGATCATCGCCCCGGTCGCGGGCATCTCCTGCGGCCTGATGACCGACAACGCCGCCGACGGCTCGATCGCAAAGTGGGTCACCATCACCGACATCATCGGTGAAGAGGACCATTTCGGCGACATGGACTTCAAGCTCGCCGGCACCACGAAGGGCATCACCGGCTTCCAGCTCGACCTGAAGATCAATGGCCTGCCGTTCGAAATCGCCAAGGCCGCGATCTTCCAGGCCCGCGACGCCCGCATCGAGATCCTCCGCAAGATGCTCGCGGTCATGCCGGCTCCCCGCGCGGACCTGAGCAAGTACGCTCCCCGGATCCAGACGATCCAGATCGATCCCGAGAAGATCGGCCTGCTGATCGGGCCCGGCGGAAAGACCATCCGGCGCATCACCGAGACGACGGGCGCCCAGATCGACATCGCCGAGGACGACTCCGGCAAGGTCTTCATCTACTCCAACAACGGCGAGGCCATGGCCCGCGCCATCCAGGAGATCGACGGCCTTTGCGGCGGCGGCTCTGGCGGCGGTGGCGGCGGCGCGCCGATCGAGACGGGCAAGCTCTACAACGGCCGCGTGACGGGCATCAAGGACTTCGGCTGCTTCGTCGAGTGCACCCCGGGCAAGGAGGGCTTGGTCCACATTTCCGAGCTCGCCGACTTCCGTGTGCGCCGGACCGAGGACGTCGTCAAGATGGGCGACATGATCTGGGTCAAGTGCATCGGCATCGACGAGCGGAGCGGAAAGGTCCGTCTCTCGCGCAAGGCTGCGATGAAGGAAATGGAAGCCCAGAAGCAGGGCGAAGCCGCTCCCGCGGCAGAGCCAACCCAGTCCTAAAGGGTGAGGCTGCTCGTAACGAACGACGACGGCATAGGCTGCGTCTTCTTGCACGAACTGGTCCGCGCGCTGATCGCCGCGGACCACCAGGTCTTTGTCGTCGCTCCGAAGATTGAGCAAAGCTGGACCGGGGCGTCCAAGTCCCGGCACCGGCCCGTCCGGTCGGAGAGCGCCGACCTCGGCCTTCGCTGCCCGACCTGGATCGTGGACGGGACGCCAAGCGACTGCGTCAACATTGGGATAGACCACCTCCTGCCCGAGCCCCCCGAAGCGGTCCTCAGCGGAATCAACGTCGGGCTGAACGCCAGCCTGGGGTTCATCCTGGGGAGCGGAACCGTTGCCGGGGCCTGCGAAGGATCCCTTCATGGATTGCCCGGAATCGCGCTCTCCCAGGCCCTGGACGTGAGCGTCTACGAGCGGGTGAAGGACGCCGGGTGCCAGCCCGACGCCGAGTTGCTCGAGATCCTCCGGTCAAGCGCCCGGCATGCGGCCCGCCTTGCGCCAACCCTGGCCGCTGAGACCCCGGCGCGGAGCTTCATCGTCCACAACCTCAATTTCCCCTACCCCTGCACCGACAAGGCGCAGGTGCGGCGCACCATACCGGCGCGGGTCATGCTCCCGGGGCTCTTCAGCCCTCAGCCCCAGGACGGGGCCCACCAGCTTGTCTTCAAGCTTGGGGAGGACACCTCGCCCGAGTCGCCGCTCACCGACCGGGCCGCCCTGGAAGCGGGCTATATCAGCCACACGGTCCTCGATTTCTCCAAGCTGGGTTCGATCTAGGCCGGGTATTGTGCTTCCTTCATGACGCCGATGATCGAAGTAAAGAATCTCACCCGCGTATTCCGCACCTACAAGAAGCTTCCCGGCTTCTGGGGCGGCGTTAAAGGGCTCTTCAACAGGACCTATGACGAGACGGCCGCGGCAAAGGACGTGACCTTTTCAATAGCGGAGGGCGAGTTCGTGGGGTTCCTTGGGCCCAACGGCGCCGGAAAGACCACGACCCTGAAGATGCTCTCCGGGCTCATCTTCCCGACCTCGGGGACGGCCCGCGTGGCGGGATTTGACCCGACGAAGCGTGAGAACGCCTACCGAAGGATCTTCGCGCTCGTCCTCGGCCAGAAGAACCAGCTCTGGTGGGACCTGCCCGCCATCGAGTCGTTCGCCCTGCTGCGGGCCATCTACGGCCTGCCCGCGGACGACTATAAGAAGAACCTGGATGAACTGGTGACGCTTCTCGGCGTCACGGACAAGCTGAACGTGATGGTCCGGGAGCTCTCCCTTGGGGAGAGGATGAAGATGGAGCTGATCGCGGCGCTGATCCACCGCCCAAGGGTCCTCTTCCTTGACGAGCCGACGATCGGGCTCGACGTCGTCTCCCAGCGGGCCGTCCGCCTATTCCTGCGCGACTACAACAAGCGCCACAAGGTGACCATCGTCCTCACCAGCCACTACATGGCCGACATCAAGGAGCTCTGCGAGCGGGTGATCGTGATCCACAAGGGCCACAAGATCTACGACGGGGCCCTAGACCGGCTGGAGTCGGGCTCGGGGAGCCGGAAGAAGATCGTTCGCTTCATCCCGAAGGACGCGGCCTTTAACGAGGCCTGGCGCTCGAAATACGGGGAGACCACGCGCGGCGACGACGGCACCTTCACCCTGCGTGTCTCAAGCGACGACGTGGTCGCCGTGGCCCAGGAGGTCCTGGCGACCGGCCCCGTGGCGGATATCACGATTGAGGATGTCCCCCTTGAGGACATCATTGCTGAGCTTTTCCAGTCGAGCTGAGCGCGAATTCTCGGAGCCAGGCCCGGAGGGCCTGGGGCTCCCTGACCTCCCACCCCCGCTTCGCCGCTACGGCCAGGGACGACGACAGGAAGGTGTCGGCGGCGCACTGGAGAGCCGCAAAGAGAGGTTCGGCGCTTGGCTCCGACCTGGATCCCGTGCCCAGCAGCTGTGCCGGCTCTAGCCAGTTCTCGGCCCGTCGGGCCAGTGGGAAGGACTTGCGTCCCTCAAGGCGCGCCTCCTCCTGGAGCATCCGAAAAGTGTTTTCAAGCAGGTGCACGTGGAGGGCACGCTGGCTAGCTCGGTACTCCCCGCGGGCCGTCTTCTTTGCGGCCCAGACCAGCTGCGTCCAGAACTCGCCACAGAGGACCTCGAACTCGGCCTTGGAAAGCACGATGGCCAGGGGCGCCATCCGGCTGTAACGCCTCTCCCAGGCAGGTCCGCCCTTGATCACCTTCCAGCCCGGCGCCGCCACAATCCTCAGGCTGTCGACGCCCCTGCGCAGGATGCCGGGCCAGATACCCCGGGTCCCAGGCCATTTCATGGCCGCCGTCGCCACCCGCAGCTCAAGCGAACTGAGGATCACAAAGTCCGCCTCGAGCGCCTCCTCGTAGACCGCGGAGACCTTCACGGCATTGCCAAATGCCACCTGGACGCCCGAGGCCCAGCACTCGGCGATTTGCCGGCAGAAGGAGCCGGTTCGGTACCGGCCTGGACGGGAGGTCACCAGGTGGTAGTCGTAATCGGACCACCCATCGCTCTGGGCCGTGGCTTGTACCCGCGAGCCGATCTGCACCAATGCCTCGATGTCCGCCTGGGCATCCGCCCACGAGGAGACCGCGGCGGCCCATCGGTCATCGCTCCCGCTCATGCCGATGCGGGAAACTCCTCCGGGTCGGCGGAGGCGACGTCACGGGGCGTTCCGAAGGGCAGCTCGGACTCCGAGCCCCCCTTCTTGGCCCCGCCGGCCAGCTCAGTGATGGCGTTCACACGGCGCGACTTGAGCGCGATCATCAGCTCCGGCCCGTCCAGGCCCTGGCCGACATGGATCGTCCCATAGTGGAAGCGGATCACCTCTCGGGCGAGGTAGACGGGCACCGTGGGGTACTCCTCGGTCGACGTCGCCTCCCCGACCTTGATCTGGTCCATCCTGAGCCCGGGATAGGATATCGTGACCAGGCAGATGGATTCGTCATCCCGCCTGCGCTGCTGGAGGGAAAGGGTCAACTTGGAGTCCCTGGCAATCGACTCCACCTTCTCCTTCGTGTCCAGAATCTCGCGGCAGAGCCAGAGGAGCGCATCCTGGAGGTTCTTCTCGTGCCCCCAGATGACGGGCCCGGTCTCCGGGGTGTTCGCTATGCCGCCTACTTCCCTGGCCACGGTCTGGATCACGCGTTTCATGTCCACCTGGCTTGTCGGCTGCTTGGACATCTCAAATAGGGTGCTGAGCAGGTGCGGCATCGCCTTCATCCTCTCCATGTCCTTGCCGACCCTGTCGATCAGCGGATGGACGGCCTCCTCGGGCGCTTGCTGGCGCTTGATGTGCTGGAAATAGGTGCTCACCGAGAACATGGCGTTGGCCAGTTCGTGGGAGATCATGATTCCGAGGTCGTGGAGGATCTGGTGCCGCTCGGCTTCTCTCTTCTGGGCCGTGGACTCCGCCGTCATCGCCGACTCGTCCCACCACACCCAGCAGCCCCCGGCCCCGGGGATCGGTCC
The DNA here is from genome assembly GCA_903890485.1 of uncultured Opitutaceae bacterium. Classification (GTDB taxonomy): domain Bacteria; phylum Verrucomicrobiota; class Verrucomicrobiia; order Opitutales; family Opitutaceae; genus Palsa-1447. Next base: position 31,573 of record CAITBM010000034.1, read on the forward strand.
CGCGGCGACCCTGATCCTGCCGTACTCCCGCTCGATCCGCTTTCCCTCCCTGAGGGCCAGGGAGGCCATCTCCCGGGCCTCGACCGGAAGCGCCTCCTCCGTCTTGCCTGAGGCTCCGATCACGCAGAACTTCGGGCCAAATTTCTGGAGCATCCCCACGTCCCGCTGCAGGACCAGGGCCTTCTGGAGCATGCGATGCTGGCCGAGCAGCCTGGAGAGCCGATCACGACCGTAAGGGGGTTGTTGAGGTCGTGCACGAGCTCGACCGACGCCCTCGCCTGCCAGATCTGCGGCTGGTTGGAGTCGATCTCCTTCTTCAGGGCCGAATTGAGCGCAATGGCATCCTGAGACATCTTGGCCTGCTGGCGGCGGAGCTGGGCCGCCTCGGCCTGCAGGCGCACGGCATCCAGGAGCTCGGTCACGTCGGGCGGTTTCCGCATGTACTGGTTGGCTCCCCCAACCATGGCCTGTTGGGCCGTCGAGAGCATGCCGTATCCCGTGAGGATGATGACGGAGACGTGGGGATCGATCTTGCGGAGCTCCTCGAGGGCCTTGATGCCGTCCATTTCGGGCATCCGGATGTCCAGGACTATCACGTGGTAGTGCTGGTCCTTGATCTTCCTCAAGGCCTCGGCCGCACGGTCCGCGGTCTCCACCGAGAAGGAACTGGCCAGCGTGTAGGCTATCGACTCCCGCGGACCGTATTCGTCGTCGACGACGAGCACGCGCCGGGGTTGAACAGCCCCGTCTTGGCTGGTGGGAGTGTGGGTGACCAGCAAGCCGATTTTGTCCCCTGCTGGCACGGCAAGAACATGATGTGTGTTTGCAGAGGGACACCTCGACTGTCAAACCTCCTCGCGTGACCACAGCCCTTACTCTTGTCGGCCTCGTCGTTGGCTTCGGCCTGGCCTGGATCATCCTGACCGGCCGCAGGGCCGCGCTGGTCGAACGCCTTCGGTCCGCCGAGGCGGAAAATGCGCGGCTAACGGGCGAGCTCGCCGCGGAAAAGGCCGCAAGGGCCGAGCTCGCTGCATCGAATGCCCGGATCGGCGCAGAGCTGGCGGCGGAGAAGGCGGGAGCCGAGGCGCGGGTGGCGGAACTCAGGTCCGCACACGAGAGACTGAAGGGCGAGTTTGCAGAGCTCTCCGCCACGGCCCTCAGGGCAAACCGCGACGATTTCCTCAAGCTCGCGGAACAGTCTTTTGCCCAGCTCCATGACAAGTCGGCCGGCGACCTGGCCTCGCGCCAGCAGGCGATCGACTCCCTGGTGAAGCCCCTGAAGGAATCCCTGGAAAAGGTGGACTCCAAGATCGCCGAGCTTGAGCAGCGCCGCGAGCGGGCCTACGGCGAGCTTGGGAAGCAGCTTGAGTCGCTCAGTTCGGAGCAGGTCCGCATGCACGCCGAGACAACCAAGCTCTCCAACGCGCTCAGCACGACGCGGACGGCCGGAACCTGGGGCGAGGTGCAGCTGCGCCGCGTTGTGGAGCTCGCGGGTATGATGGAGCACTGCGATTTTGCCGAGCAGCAGGTGTTCAGCGACGAATCCGGTCCCAGCCGGCCCGACATGGTCGTGCGCCTTCCCCGCGGCCAGCAGATCGTGGTCGACGCGAAGGCTCCTACCCAGGCCTATCGGGAGGCCGCATCGGAGTCCGACCCCGCCAGGCGCCTGGCAAAGCTTGCGGAGCACGCCCTGAAGGTCCGCGGCCACATCGACGCGCTCGCCAGCCGCGAATACTGGTCGAAAATCAGCCCTTCCCCGGAGTTTGTGGTTCTCTTCCTGCCGGGGGATTCCTTCCTGTCGGCGGCGATCGAGTCCGATCCCTCGATCATGGACCGCGCGATCAACCAGCGGGTTCTGTTGGCGACCCCGATGACGCTTGTCGCGCTGCTCAAGGCGGCAAACTACGGCTGGACCCAGGACGCCCTCTCGCGCAACGCGCAGGAGATCAGCCGCCTGGGGCGCGAGCTCTACGACCGGGTGTCGGGCTTTGCCGAGCACCTGGGCAGGGCGGGAGGCGGGCTCACCAGCGCCGTGAAGCATTTTAACGCAGCGGTTGGCGCATTCGAACAGACCCTGCTGCCGGGCGCCCGCAAATTTGCCGAGCTCGGAGCCAAGGGATCGAAGGAGCTTGCCGACCCCGAAAGGGTGGAGCTAGAGGTGCGCGAGGTCACAAAGAGGAGCTGATCCCCAACCCGCGCATGCACCTTGCGAGCCTGCATGTCTATCCCGTGAAGTCCCTTCGCGGGCTTTCCCCTTCGGCCCTCGAGGTCGACGCGCTGGGAGCCGTTGGCGACCGCCGGTTCATGGCGGTGGACCCGACCGGGACATTCCTGACCCAGCGCACCCATCCGCGCATGGCTAGGGTCGGCGCCTTTCTTGAGCCCAGCCACCTCATCTTGCGCGCGGAGGGGCTCGGTGAAGTGAGGGTCGCCAGGAACCCTGACCGCGGGGCGGCGGTTCTGCCCGTGATCGTGTGGAGGAGCCAAGGCCTGCAGGCCGAGGATTGCGGGGACCTTGCGGCGACTTGGCTTTCCGACGCGATAGGTTCGCCCTGCCGGCTCGTTCGGATTGGCCACGCCTTTGACAGGCCGATCCTTAAGCCGGGGGCGGGCGTGGGTGACCGGGTCTCCTTCGCCGATGCGGCACCGTTCCTGGTCACCACCCTAGCTTCGCTCGACCAGCTCAACGCCCGCCTGATGGAGGCCGGCAGCGAGGCCGTCCCCATGGACCGCTTTCGGTCCAATCTGGTAATCGCAGGCTCGGAGGCCTTTGCCGAGGACCGCTGGAAGCGGATTCGGATCGGAACCGTTGTGTTCCGTTCCCTAGGGCCGTGCGCGCGCTGCGTCGTGACGACGACCGACCAGCTGACCGGGGAGCGGGGAAACCAACCCCTGACAGCCCTCGCCGCCTTCCGGCGCGACCCGATCGAGACCTCGCATGTCAATTTCGGGCAGAATCTCGTCAATGAGAGCAAGACGGGAACCCTGCGCGTCGGCGACCGGGTGGATATCCTCGAATAGGGGAACCATTTTCTCGCAGACAAGGTCCGCTCTCACCAATCTCCCCCGCAAACCCAGACTCACCGCAAACGCAACCTCCCCCCAAGAGCCACTTTATGTCCTCAGGTCCCGCTTGGTCCCAAAAACTCCGCGATGAAATCGGCAAGGCCGTGATCGGCCAAGAAGCCACCGTCGAGCGTCTCCTTGTCGCTCTCCTGGCCGGAGGCCACGTTCTTTTGGAAGGCATGCCGGGATTGGCCAAAACCCTTTTGGTCAAATCGTTAGGAGCTTCCCTTGGGGTGCAATTTGAGCGCATCCAGTTCACTCCCGACCTGCTCCCGAGCGACGTCGTCGGCACCATGGTCTTCCAGCCCAAGACCGGGGAATTTAGCCCGCACCGCGGCCCCGTCTTCGCAAACCTGCTCCTTGCCGACGAGATCAACCGGGCCCCGGCCAAGGTCCAGAGCGCCCTCCTGGAGGCCATGCAGGAGAAACAGGTGACGATCGGCGGCCAGACGCACCCTCTGCCCAGCCCCTTTTTCGTAATGGCGACCCAGAATCCTATCGAGCAAGAGGGAACCTATCCCTTGCCGGAAGCGCAGACCGACCGTTTCCTGTTCAAGCTCCTGGTCGCCTACCCGAGCGCCTCGGAAGAGGCGTCGATGATGCAGCGCTGGGGGCAGATCACCCAGCAGCCGACGGTTTCGGCGGTTTCCAGCGGCCCTGAACTGCTCTCCCTGAGGGCCGAGGTCGACCGGGTCCATGTTTCGCCGGTGGTCCAAAATTACATCCTGACACTGGTCCGGGCGACGCGGGCGTTGGCGGAAAACCCGGACCCCTCGGCGAGGCGCCTAAATTTCGGGGCGTCGCCCCGGGCCTCACTCGCCCTTTACCAAGCGGGCCGCGCCCTGGCCTGGCTGCGGGGATTGGATTACCTCTCCCCCTCCCTGGTGCAAGAGCTCGCCCCCGACGTGCTCCGCCACCGCCTTGGCCTGACCTACGAGGCCGAGGCCCAGGAGATCACCTCCGACACCGTGATCTCACAGGTCGTCTCCACGACTCCGGTGCCACCCGTTTGATGGCGCTCACCTCCCCCCAGGCCAAGAATCCGCTGGCGCTCCTTCGGCAGCTGGAGTGGCGGGTAAGGCACGCCGTCGAGAACATCCTCAGCGGCGAGTACCGCTCGGCTTTCCGAGGCCGCGGCATGGAGTTCGACCAGGTGGTCCGGTACGAGTTTGGCGATGACGTGAGGGATATTGACTGGAACGTGACCGCCCGTCTGGGCGAACCCTACCGCAAGAAATTCGTCGAGGAGCGCGAGGTGACCCTGCTCCTCGTGCTCGAGGATTCACCGAGCCTGGACTTCGGCTCGGGCAACCAGTCCAAGCGGGAGGCCCTGATCGAATTGGCGGGGCTGGTGATGCTTCTGGGCGCCGTAAACGGCGACCGCGTCGGCTTCGTCCACGCGACACCGGAGGGTCCTGTTTTCCGCGAGCCGGTGCGCGGCAGGGGACCCATCCTCCAGGCCGCCGCCTCGCTGATGGGCCGGGCCGCCCCGCCGCCGGGGTCCGCGGCTCCGGTGATCCCCTGGAAGTTCATCGCAAAGGCCGCACCCAAGCACAGCGTCCTGCTTTGGCTCGGGGACTTTCCCCCGAGGCCCGAGCCCGACGGGTGGCTGGTGATCCGGCGCCGCTACCAGACCATGGGCTTCCGCGTCGACGATCCCTGGGAGCGCGAGCTTCCGGGCGAGCGCAGCCTCACGGCGTATGACCCGGCTTCCGGAAGGCTCGTGACCCTGGAGGGAAGCGCCGCCGACCGGGAGGCCCACCTGCAGTGGCGCAACCAGCGCGCCGAGAACTTTGAGTCCCTCTTCCCCGACTCGCTCAGCCGCCTGGTGGTTTCCACCGAGGAGGACCGCTTTGACGCGCTGGTCCGGTTTTTCCACACCCGCATGAGGGCGGGCGGCAGCCGGGGGCGCTGGTAGGCGACGTCGACGGCCATGCTCACCGCCGAACCCACCCTCGCGCTCGCCGCCTTCAACTACCGGCTCGCAGATCCGCTCTGGCTGCTGGCGCTGGCACTCCTGCCGGCAACGGTCTGGCTCCGGGGTCGCGCTCGGGTGCCGGTGATGCTCGTGCCCTTTGCGGCGGCCTGGCACCGCTCCTCCCTCGCGGCCGCCTCAAACTGGACCGCCGGCCTCGCGGTGGCGGGCCTCGTGCTCCTGGTCGGGGCCCTGGCCCGACCCCAGAAGGTCGAGGACAAGCGCGAGGTGCGCTCCAAGGGCTACGACATCATGCTGGCCGTCGACCTTTCCGGGTCGATGCTGAGCGAGGACTACGAGAAGGATGGCGAACGGATAAACCGGTTGCAGGCGATAAAGCCCGTGATCCAGGCCTTCATCGAGAGGAGACCCTCCGACCGTATCGGGGTCGTCCTGTTCTCGTCGCGGGCCTACACCCTGGCTCCGCTAACAACCGACCACGCCTGGCTCTCCCGCCAGCTCGAGCGCGTGAAGATTGGGCTCATCAAGGACGGCACGGCCATTGGCGACGCCCTTGGAATCGCGCTCAGCCGACTGGACCAGGCGGCGCGCGAGCCCGGCGGGAAGAGGAAGGGAGCCTTCATCGTGCTCCTGACCGACGGCGCGAACAACATGGGGGCGCTGGCCCCGATGCAGTCGGCGCAGCTCGCGAAGGCCCGGGGGGTCCCGATCTACACGGTCGGCGCGGGCAAGGACGGATTGGTCCCCTTCCCCATCTTTGACGAACGCGGCAAGAAGGTGTCCTACAGCTGGGTCGAGGCGGACCTCGACGAAGGGGCGCTCAAGGACATCGCCGAAACCACGGGCGGCCGGTTTTTCCGCGCGGCGGACACCGGGACGATCGAATCGGCCTTCGCCTCCATCGATGCCAGCCAGAAGATCGAGTTCCAGTCCAAGAGCTACCTCCTGACAACCGAGCTGTTCGCCTGGCTCGCCGTGCCGGGGCTCGCGCTCTTCGGCGCCGGCGCCTGGCTCTCCCGCCAACGATGAGCTTCGCCTGGCCCCACCTCCTCTGGCTCCTCCTGCTCCCGGCGTGCCTCCTCGCGTACGAGCTCAAGCGCTCGCGGCGCGCGACCGGGACCGAGCACCCCAAGATCCTGAGGGCCGAGGCCGGGCTCAACAGCGTGAACCTGGTCAGCGGAGCCCAGGGCTACGCCGCCCGGCGCAGGCGGTTCCTGCTGTGCGCGGGAATCGCACTCGGTGTCGTGGCGATCGCCCGGCCCCGCTGGGGCCGCCTTGAGGAGCCGATGTTCGACCAGTCCCGCGAGATCATCATCGCCCTCGACCTTTCGCGCTCGATGCTCACGCCCGACGTGAAGCCAACCCGACTCGACCGATCGAAGCTGTTGATCCAGTCCCTCCTCGACCAGCTCAAGGGCGAGCGCGTGGGCCTAGTGGTGTTCTCCGGCACCGCTTTCCTCCAGGCCCCTCTGAGCGCCGACTACGAGATCCTCCGGGAATTCCTCCCCAGTCTCGGGCCCGACTTCCTGCCTGAGGGCGGGACTAACTACCGCCAGCTGATCGACGCGTCGATCGAGGCATTCGGGGACAGCGCAGCCGCCGACCGCTACCTGATCATCCTGAGCGACGGCGAGGCGACGGACGACGATTGGAAGTCCAGGGTGCCCGAACTCGAGAAGAAGGGCATCCGGGTGATCGGCCTGGGCGTGGGAACCTCGACGGGGGCGATGATCCCGGACGGCGCCGGCTCGTTCATGAAGGATGAAAACGGGGCCGTTGTCCTTTCAAAGCTGGAGAGCGGGACCCTCAAGGACTTGGCCGGGGCGACTCATGGGGTGTACCGCGACGCGAGCGAGTGGGTCGACCTCTCCAAGGTGCTCTCAGCCACGGTGGAACAGGGCAAGAAAGGTCGCTTCGTCGAGCAGAGCACCGTGCGCTACGTTGAGCGCTACCAGTGGGCCCTGGCGCAGACCCTCGTTTGCCTGGTTGCAAGCTTCTGGCTGGAATTCCCGGTGCGCCCCAAGTCGCGCGAGATAAAGCTGAACGCTCCGGCGTTGCCCAGGTCCGCCGTGGCGCGCGCGGTGTCGGCGTTCCTCATAGCGCTCGTTTGGGCCTCGGCCGCAAGGTCGGCCCCGACCGTATCCGCGGAAAGCCCCCAGAGCCCCGCGGCCAATCTGTCGAAGGTGGTGGCCCGGCTCTCCTCAGCGGATCGCCGGAGCGCGGTCGACTGGGTGGAACTAGGCAACGAAACGCTCTCGTGGGGCCAGCGGGTGAAGTCGGCGGGCCAGGAAGTGCAGGAGGGCCCGGTCCTCGATGCACTGGCTGGAGTCGACCTCGGTGAGAAGGCCGACCCTAAGGCCACCGACTGGGCCAAGATGCGCTCCGGGCTCCAGGACCTGCTGCGCAAGAGCGAGGACCAGAACAAGAAGGATGACCAGCAGAAGCAGGACCAGAACAAGGACCAAAAGCAACAGCAGCAGCAGGACCCGAAGGACGGCGAGCAAAAGAACCCCCAGGAGCAGCAGGGCAAACCCGACGACAAGGACAAGAAACCCCAGCAGCCGGCGCAGAACAAGGAGCAACGGGACGACCGGAATAGCACCCCCGACCGGCAAAACGCCTCTGGGGACATGAAGACGACCCCGACGCCAGCTCCCCAGCGCAGGGAGTCCCAGGAGCCAATGCAAAAGGTCGGAGGAATGAAGAAGAAGGAGGACGAGGATCCCGCCCGCAAGAACCCGGAGCTTGCCGTACCCCTGGAGAAGCTCGAGCAGATCAAGTCCGATGACTCCCCGGCCGAGCTCTTCGAGATGCTGCGCCGCGGGGAACCCATCCCAACGCCCACGAAAACGGGCAAGAATTGGTGAAACGCATGCCACGGAAAATCATCCATTGCCTCGCACTCGCCCTGGTCGGGGCCGCAACCTGCCCCGCCCAGTCCGCGCACTGGGAGCCCCCTGGCGGGGCGCTCCCGGTGGGCGAGGTTTCATCGCTCCAACTCGTTTTCGACGACTGCACGCCCGATGACGTCCCGGTTCCACCCAAGGTCGAGGGCCTCCGCGCCGATTACCAGGGCCAATCGAGCAACATCTCGATCATCAACGGGACGTACTCAAAGAACGTCACCCTGACCTTTGCGGTCCTAGTCTCCAAGCAGCAGGACATCACGATTCCCGAATTCTCGGTTAAGACCAACAAGGGGCCTGTGCGCATCCCGGCCGCCCACTACAGCCCGGCGGGCGCCACGGTCGGATCGACCGGGGTTTCTCTCGGGGACGCCGCCGCCGCCCGGCTTCAGCCCTCCCCCGAGACGGTCTGGGCGGGCGAGGTGTTCGGCCTCACCTACACGATCGACGTGGCCGACGGCTACTATCCGAGCTGGGGACGCGGCAATTTTGAATGGGACCCGAGCCCGCTCGTGGTCGAGGACTGGTCCCAGCCGGAACCCTACACCACCCGTGCGGCGCCCCCTCGTTCGGGGCTGTCGTACAAGACCCGCGCAATCGCGCCCACCCCCGGGCACCTGAGGCTCAACCCCACCAGCCAGCTCATCAACCTGAGCGTCGGGGTATCCGGGTTCGGTTTCTTTCAGCAGCGCCAGTACCAGCAGTTCGCCGTTCCCGATGCGCTCGCCTCCGTGGACGTGAGGCCGCTGCCTCCCGCCCCTTCCGGCTTCTCGGGGGCGGTGGGCGACTTCAAGATCGCGTCCAAGATCGTGCCTCGGGAGGTCAAGGCCGGGGAGCCCGTCACCTGGACCATCGAACTCTCGGGCTCCGGCAACTGGCCGGAGATCCGGGGCCTCCCGTCGCGCGAGGCGCCCCGGGACTTCCAGGTCATCCAGCCCAAGCCCAAGCGGACGCAGCCCGCGGGCAAGCTTTTCGAGGGCACGCTGTCCGAGGACGTGGTCCTTGTGCCTACCCAGGCGGGGACCTTTGAGCTTCCTTCCCTGGACTTCATCTTCTTCGACCCGAGGAGCGGCACGTACAAGACGATCACGGCCCCCGGGGGCAAAATCACCGCAGACCCGACGGCTACCGCCCCTGCGCCCGAGCAGACCCCGCCCGCGGCCCCCGGGGTTCCCCGGATCTCGGTGGCAAGCCCGACCACCGAGGCGAAGGCCCCGGAATTGCCCACCTCCGGGCTGGGCTCCCCGCTTTCCCTCACGGATGCGGCGCCCGCGCCGCTAAGGAGGCGCACCGTGGCCTTGGCCTGCGCCGCGCCGTTCCTGCTGGCCGCCGCATTCTGGTCCCTCCTCGCCTTCCGCAGGGCCGTCCTCACCGATCCCCTGCGCCCGCAGCGGGAGGCTAAGAAGCGCCTGAAGGGGACGATCGATGGGCTCCGGGCGGCACCCGTTTCCGAGCGGACCGCCCTTCTCCTTTCCTGGCAGAAGGACTCCGCGGTCCTCTGGAACGTCGAGCACGCGGCCCCTGCGCCCGCAGCGATAGGAGACGAGGCGTGGGCCCTCCTGTGGTCGGAGGCCGACCGCTTTCTCTACAGCGCCGAGAAGGTGCTCGCGGCGGACTGGCCGGCTAGGGCGCAGTCAGCCCTCGACGCAAAGGTCCTCAGGCCCTTCAGCCCGGGCCTCCTCCTGCTGCCGCGCAACCTCTTGCCCTTCCTCCTTCTCGCGCTGGCCTTCGGCGCAGGTCCGCTTGGGGCGGAGCCCGACCCTTACAACAGCGGCGATTTTCCAGCCGCCGAGAAGCAGTGGCGCGCCCGGATCGCCGCCAACCCGCTCGACTGGGCCGCACACCACAATCTCTCTCTGGCCCTTTCCCAGCAGGATCGCTGGGGGGAGGCGACCGCGGAGGCGGCGGTGGCCTTCATCCAGGAACCCCGCGACCCGGCGACCCTCAGGCAGGTGGCTGTCACCGGCGACAAGGCGGGCTTCCTGCCCGAGCCCGTCGATGCCCTGATCAAGCAGGGTCCCCTGGAATCCCTCGCCAAGCTCGAGTCCCCGGCGGGCTGGCAGCGGGTCGGCATGGTCGCCGCCGTCCTTCTCGCCGTATCGCTATCGCTCCTTCTTGCCCTGGCGTACGGGACGGTCCGTCGCTCGTGGGCGATCCCGGTTGCTTCGGTCATCGGCGCCGTGGGCCTGGCCGCCGCAGCGGCCTCCCTCGCCGGGTACAGGGCCTATGGGATTGCCGCCGATCCGCGGGCCGTGATCGTCTGGAGCGCGGGCAGCCTGCGCTCCATACCGACCGAGGCCGACGTTTCGCAGAAAACCACGGCCTTGTCCGCGGGCACCACGGCGATCGCCGACAAGGCCTACCTGCGCTGGATCCGGGTCAGCTTTCCGAACGGCCAGAGCGGCTGGGTGCTCCGCAGCGAGGTGACCTTCCTCTGGAAGTCGCCGCCGAGCTAGCGCGAACGTGACGCGTGCTAGGCCTTGGGCCAGGCCGCCACCGTCTTGCGGACCATCCGGGACATGGATTCCTCGGGATTGAGCGAGGCGACGTCCGCGACCGCCACCCAGGCAAGATCCTTGGACTCGCTCGTCACGACGAGGTCCTCCTCGGGGTCCGCCTCGAGCAGGAAACGCAGGTCGTGGTGCCAGTGGCCCGGCTCGCTTGCGCGGCCGGGGATCCAGTGCCTGTCGACGTCAAAGACGCTCTCCTCGATGACCCGCAGCCGCATGAGCCCGCTTTCCTCGCGGGCCTCGCGCAGGGCCACGGCAAGCAGGTCGCCGTCACCGTCGGCGTGGCCCCCGAGCTGGAGCCACTTGTCGAGCTTGCGGTGGTGGGTCAGGAGGACCCGCCTGCGATCCGGGCTCACGATCCAGGCCGACCCGGTCAGGTGCCCGGTAAGGCAAGTGCGCACGAGGCAGTCGACGTGCGCCTTGACGAAATCGATGGTCTCGGCAACCGCGAGCGATTCCTCGGGTCCCAGCTGCAAGAGCCTGTGCTCAAGCAAGAGCTCCATGACGCGGGCCCGGTGCATCTACTTCTTGTGCTGATTCCTCCAGATGGCGTCGGCCTCGAATGACGCCGGGCAGTCCAGGAGCGGCCAGATCTCGTCAACGGCCTTCGCGACCGAGTAGAGGTCGCTTAGGCCCGTCGACTTGAACCGCTCCGCCGTCATGCGATCGAAGAACCTGATGAGGTCGTCGTAGTAGCCGTGGTGGTTGAACACCACCACCGGCTTGTCGAGTCGATTGATGTAGCGAAGCGTCATGATCTCGGTCAGCTCCTCCAGGGTCCCGATCCCGCCGGGCAGGGCGAGGAAGGCCGTTGCCCGCTCCTCCATGACCCTCTTGCGCTCCCTCATCGAGTCCACCGTGATCAGCTCGTCGGCCTGCTCGTAGGCCAGCTCCCTCTCCTTCATGAAGTGGGGAATGACGCCCACCACGTGGCCCCCGGCGGCCTTCACGCTCCGGGCGACCGATCCCATCATCCCCGAGTTGCCTCCCCCGTAAACCAGGCCCCACCCATTGGCCACCATGCTCCGGCCCACGGCCTCGGCGCCCTCATAATACCGGTCGTCGAGGTGCCGGGAGGAGCTGCAGTAGACGCATAGGAGCTTTGCCATGGTGGGTGAAGCCGCCACGATGAGGTCTGCAGTCCCTGAAATGAATCAAAATTCGTGAAATCTGTGAACCCCTACCGGGGCCGCCTGGCGCCCTCCCCGACCGGCCATCTCCACCTCGGGCACGCGAGGACGTTTTGGATCGCTGCGCAACGGGCCAAGCGTTTCCAGGGAACCCTCGTCCTGCGCAACGACGACCTCGATGCGGCGCGCTACCGCATGGATTTTGCGGCGGCGATGCTGGAGGACCTGCGCTGGCTGGGGCTCTCCTGGGCCGAGGGTCCGGACGTGGGGGGGCCCTTTGCCCCCTACGACCAGAGCCTGCGCCTGCCCCTTTACCGAAGGGCGCTGGAGGTCCTCCACGCCTGCGGCGCCATCTATCCCTGCTCCCGGTCGCGCCGCGACGTGATCGAGGCCGCAGGGGCGCCCCACGAGGGGGGCTCCGACGACGAGCCGCTCTACCCGGCCTCATTCAGGCCCCCGGCAGGCTCCCCCCTTCCCCCGCTCGAGTCCAAGATCACGGTCAACTGGCGCCTGCGGGTGCCCGACGGCGAGGTCCTCCGGTTCGTCGACACGCGGCTCGGCGCCCAGCAGGCGGTCGCGGGAGTCGACTTTGGGGACTTTCCGGTATGGAGAAAGGACGACTGCCCGAGCTACCAACTGGCCTGCGCGGTGGATGACGCGGCGATGGGGATCACGGAGGTTGTGCGCGGAGAGGACCTGGTTCGTTCCACCTTCCGGCAGCTGCTCATCTACAGGGCGCTCGGAAAGCAGGCGCCGGAATTCCACCACTGTCCGCTCATGAAGGACGAGAAAGGGGTCAGGCTGGCTAAGCGCCACGACGCCCTGAGCCTGCGCTCGCTGCGGGACCGCGGCGAGCGGCCCGAGGAGATCCTCAAGTCCTGGGAGGTCCAGGAGCCGACCACCTAGTCCTCCCAAACCGCTCCTTGCCTCGCACCAGTTTCGCTGGTTGTTTCCCGGAGCACCTCAAGCGCCATCCCCGGTCTAACCCCGTCCGCGCCCATGAAACGAATCATTCCCTGGATCGCCCTCTGCCTCCTGCCCATGGCAGCCTACCCCGACACCATCGACCTGGGCTCCCACGGGTCCCTATCGCTCTCCGTGCCCAGCGGTTGGAAGCTCTCCTCGCACAAGGAGGAGGACAGCGGCTACGCCCTCACGCTCTCCCCGCCGGCATCGGAAAACGCGAAGTGCCTGCTCAACATCACGTTTGTCCCCGAACCCAAGCCAGTGGCCAAGGAGTCCGTCGACGAGCAGGTGCTCTCCGTGTGCGACCAGTTCGTGGACCAATCCGTCGAGAAGAAGAAGGTCCTTCGCGAGTTTGGACTTTCGGGAGGCGCCTACGGCTCCTACTGCGTCTTTACCGACGCCTCGATGGTTGGACAGCCCTCCAAGCATGACGAGTTCAAGGTCATCGGGATCGGCATCATCCATTTCAGGGACGATGTGATGGCCGCGGTCAGCATCGCGGCCGACCAGGAGGATGGCGGCGACTTTTCCGCCATGCTCTCTGCGGTCCGAGGTGCGACCCTCTCGGCCGGAAAGACAACCCCTTGAGGTCGACGTCACCTACCCGAGGAAAAAGCTCCTCATTTGCAGCCTCGGGCCCCTGCAAGGACGCCAACGTGGCGGTATCCCCGCTCGCCCGGTATCCCCATTCCCATGAGGCGCCCTGATCCCGATCCGAAGCCGCAAGCCGCGCCCGTCCGGATAGGCGTCATCAATGTATCGGACCGCGCCAGCGCAGGGGAGTACGAGGACACCCCGGGCAAGGCCTGCGTCGCCCTGCTCCTGGAGTGGCTCGCGACCCCTTTTGACGTCGATTACAAGGTCGTTCCCGACGAGCAGCCGCAGATCGAGGCCGAGTTGAAGCGGATGGCCGACCAAGCGGGGTGCTGCCTGATCGTCACCACCGGTGGGACCGGGCCCGCGCCGCGGGACGTGACCCCCGAGGCCACGTCCGCAGTCTGCCAGAAGATCCTTCCCGGCTTTGGGGAACTGATGCGCTCCACCTCACTCGCCTTCGTCCCCACGGCCATCCTCTCGCGGCAGACCGCGGGGATCCGCGGCGGGACGCTGATCGTGAACCTGCCCGGACGGCCGAAGGCCATCCGGGAAAACTTGGAGGCCGTCTTTCCTGCCATCCCCTATTGCATCGACCTGATCGGAGGGCCCCGGCTGGAGACCAACCCGGCCTCGATGAGCGCGTTCAGGCCGAAGGCCTCGTAAGGGTCCGGGTTGCAAAGTCCAGGGGCCTTTGCAATGGTGCCCGGCAACATTTCCCATGATTAATCTATCCTCCCCTGACCTCACTCAGCATCCCCCGCGCAGTGGCCGAGTCCTCCTCGGGGGCTACGCCCACCTTCCCCGCCTGCTTGACAAGGCGCGCGCCTCCCTCACGGGAAAGATTGGCGCCTACCATTACAACTGCGCGCTCGACCAGCACTTCTTCAAGTTCACGGGGATCTCTCACGAGGCCCTTCTCGCCGAGGTGAAGCTCGGCAAGTCCGACTCCGAGATGCTGGCCTGGGTCCGCTCCGCCACCAACCGCCTTCCGGCCGAGATCACTGCCTGGTCTCTATGGCTTGCGACGCATGGCCCGGGCGGTTCCGACGGCCACGAATGGTTTGGCGAAGTGATCAAGGCGAACGCACCGGACCGGGACGACGTCCGCGGCTTCTTCGACCTCCTGGACCTGGACGACTACGTGACGTTTGGCGGCAAGGCCTGAGACGCCGCCACCGGCCTAGAGCTCGGTGTATTTGGCGGATCGCCCCTTGGACTTCTCGACGGGGTACTTGCGACCATTCTGCGCGATCTTCGCCTCGATGCTCGCCGCCACGTCGAGCCCGGTCGCATTGGCGAACTCAAGGGCGTAGATCACCACGTCGGCCAGCTCCTCTGCGATCTTGGCCCGCTTCGCGGGATCCTTGGCCACGGTGCGCGACTCCTCGGGCGACGCCCAGAGGAAGTGCTCCATCAGCTCCGCCGCCTCGGCCGCCAGCGCCATGCTCAGGTTCTTGGGCGCGTGGAACTGCTCCCATTCGCGTTCCCGGACGAAGGCCATGACGCGGTCCCTGAGCTCGGATACTGTGGTTGTGGAGTCGGTTAAGGAGGCCATGCGCACGAGCCTTGGCGCACGCGGCCCCGAGGGCAATTGCGGAGGGCCCCGGGGCATTAATTTGAAAATGACTTGGCACGGGGCCTGCAGTATGCATGGTGTACCACCGTTCCAATGGCCCAGACCCACAAACATCACTCCCGCCTCGCCGGCACTTCGTTTACGAAGGCCTGCGGTTTTGGCTGCGCCGTGATGCGTCTGGTCGCCATTTCCAATTGGAACAAAACGGCCAGCGCGGGCTTCAAGGCCTAAACCCTCCCACCCGGAAGACGTTTAGAAACCCAGAAGCCCGGAGGCCAAAAGCCCCCAGGAGGCACCTGCCTTTCCCACCATGAACACGAGACAACACACCACGAGCACATCCAGCCGTCATCGCAGCGCTTACAGGGCGTCCAACGCCATGTTCCGCCAGCCGAGCTACGACTGCCGTGAGCTCCCTGACGCCGTCACCATCGTCGTCTACGTACCCGGTGTGGGTGCCTCGGGCGTGGAGATCGAGGCGTCAGGACCCGACCTAGTCATCACCGCGCACAAGACCCGTTTTGTACGCGTGAACTTCCAGGCCCTGAACCTCGAGGGATCGCAGCGCGACTACCGCCTGAGGCTGCGGCTCGGCACCGGCTTCGATTACTCGAAGCTCGAGGCCGGGATCGACGACGGCGTTCTCACCCTGACCGTGCCGAAGCTCCAGGAGTGCCTGGCTCCGGCCCTACGCCTGGGACGGGTCGCCTAGGGCGTCCCTCCTTGCTCCCGTGGGCCGCCCCGCCATCGCCGATGGCGGCGGCCTGCGGGCGCCGGGCCGGCGCTCAAGAATTTTCAAATTTTTTGGGTACATTTTTTGTCACGCCGTGTCGTAGAAGTTACCATGACACCGTACGCGCCCACCTTTCGCGCGAGACCGCTGACCGCCGACAACGCGACAGCTCGCGTAACCCCCCGTGAAGACGCAAGTTGGACCAGGCACATCTTCAGGCCTCCCCCGCTTGCCGTCGAACCCATCCGTCCCGAACTCCATCACTTGGGCACCACCCACCGCACCGAGCCCTGGGCCTGCTGGCCGAGGCAGAGCGTGGCCGCCAGGTAATTGACGATCGAACGCGCCTCCTCGTCGATCTTCCAAGGGGGATTGACGATGAGGACGCCGCACCCGGAGATTCCCGTGCCCTTGGGCACAAGCGTAAGTTCCGCCACCAGGCTGGGTTTGCCCGCGAGCCTGAGGGCATCAAGGTAGTCCTTTGCAGGTACCCGTTCGGAAACGGGATACCAAATCGCGTAGGTTCCCCCCGGAAGGCGCCTCATGCCCTCGTCCATGGCCGAATTGATGTGCTCCCACTCCGACTGTGACTCGAACGGCGGGTCGATCAGCACCAAGGCCCTGCGCTCAAGGGGGGGCAGGCACGCCCTCAGGGACACGTAGCCGTCGGCCGGGTGCACGGAGACCCGGCGCTCGGCGTAAAACTCGTCGCGAAGCGCGGAGCATTCCTCCGGGTGTTTTTCCCAGAGCTCGAGCCGGTCCTGGGGCCGCGCAAGGGCCTTGGCGATCCTTGGGGATCCGGGATAGAAGCGCGGCTGCGGGGTCAGGTTGCCGTGCCTTAGGTCGAAGTCCCGCACCAAGCCCAGGTAGTCGGCGACCTCGGGCGGCGAGTCGGTTCGGCCCCAAAGCCGGCCGATGCCCTCGGGCCACTCCGGCGTCCTCGCCCGGCTGTCGCCTTCGCCGGCCGCCTCCAGGTCGTAGCTTCCCCGGCCGGCATGGCTGTCCACATACACAAAAGGGGTCTCCTTTCGCTGCATGGACCGGATCAGCCGCACGAGGAGGGCATGCTTAAGCACGTCCGCAAAATTGCCCGCGTGGAATGCGTGTCTGTAATTCAACCCAGTGGCCTTCTTTCATTGCACCGGCCCGCTGCAATCCGATAATGACGGCGCCATGAAATTAATTCCAACTTTAGCGACCCTCTGCGCGGTGCTTCTGCCATGCGCGCTCCCGGCACAATCGTTCGAAGGCAAGGTTTCTATGAAGATCACCTCCTCAGGAAAGGAGGGGGGGCAGACCATCGACATGAGCATGAAGGACGGCTTCATGCGGACTGACATGGCGATGGGCCGGGGTGGCGCCGCCGGGATGATCATGGACTTCAAGAACCAGCAAATGATCATCCTCATGGCCGCACAGAAGATGTACATGGTCAGGCCCATGCAGATGCCGACCGGCAGCCCGAGACCCGAGGCCTCGCAGGCCCCCAAGGCCGAGCTTGTGGACACGGGCGTCAAGGAAACGATCCTCGGGTACACGTGCACCAAGTACACCTATACCGGCGCAAAGGAGACCTCGGAGATTTGGGTCACGGACCAGCTTGGCACTTTCGGCGGCCTCTTTCACGGCGGCGGACCGGGAGGCCCGAGCCAGAGGCCGGCGGCTTGGGAGGGCGCCCTGAAGGGCCGGGCTTTCTTTCCGATGAGGGTCGTCACCACCACCTCCGGCAGCAAAACCTTCACCCTGGAGGTCACCTCGGTCGAGAAGACGAGCCTGCCCGACTCCTATTTCAGTGCGCCAGCCGGATGGCAGAAATTCGACATGGGCGCCATGATGGGCGGGGCGATGCCGGGGGGATTCCCCGGAGCTCGCTCCTCGGACGGGAACAACTGAGTGGGCTCCGCTCTCACCCGCATCGTCTCGGACGTTCACTACGCGGACCACAGCAGCCGCGTGCGCTCACTCGAGGGGCTCAGGCCCCTTTGCGAGGGGGCGACGACGCTCGTTTACAATGGTGACACGGTCGACACACGACCCCAAAAGGGCGGCCACAATCCCTCCGAGCTCCGCCTGGAGGTCCTGCAAACCTTGGGATCCTTTGGTACCCCGACGGTCTTCCTCACGGGCAACCACGACCCGGATATCTCCAAGGAACACGCCCTTGAGCTTGCGGGCGGACGCATTCTCGTCACCCACGGAGACGTCCTTTTCGACAACATGGTTCCCTGGTCCAAGGACGCGATCTTGATCCGCCAGCGAGTCATCGCGGCCTTGGCCGCGCTCCCCGAGGACGGCAGCTGCAAGCTCGACAGCCGCCTGGCCGCCTTCCGGAAGGTCGCGGCGACCATCCCCCAGCACCACCAGTCTGAGAAGGACCCACTGCGCTACGCCATTAAGCTGGCCGGGGACACAGTGTGGCCGCCAAAGCGCCTCCTCTCGATCCTTCAGGCATGGCGGGAGGCCCCGGGCCGCGCCGCGGCGCTCGCGGGACGGCACAGGCCAAAGGCAGAGTTCATCCTGATCGGGCATACCCACAAGCCGGGGGTCTGGAAGATGCCTTCCGGCATTGTCGTTGTGAACACGGGCTCGTTTTGCCGGCCCTTCGGGGCGCTGGCGGCGGACATAACGGCCGACAAGGTCCAGGTCAGGCTGGTCGAGTCCAAGCGCGGGGCGTTTCACGTCGGCAGGAAGATCGCTGAGTTTCCCCTATTATGAGCATGGAATTCGGTTGGTGGGTTAAGGATCCCGAGGAGGGAAAATACCAGGTGAAGGCCATAGTCCATGGGGGCAATCTTACCTGGTTTCGCAAGCAGGGCCATTTCACCTCATGGGAGGTCCACCGCCCCGGCGAGGAGGACTGGGACAAGCTCATTTCCGAGGCCGAGCGGCGCGTGCCCCGGCGCCTGCTCTCGCCAAAACAGTTCAACGACATCAAACACCTCCGCGAGCAACGCTAGCCCCCCACCCTTTATGCCTAAAATCGACGTCAACAAGGTCGCCGAAATCCTTAAGAAGAATCAGATCGATCCCGCGGTGCTTCGCCGCGTGGTCGAGGAGATGAATCTCGCTGTCCAGCCGGACCCCGGCGAGGAGGACCCCACCCCTCCGGTGAAGAAGCAGTTTGTCATCCTGGTGAGCGACCCGAACGGGAAGTTGCCCAAGGTCGACTTCACGGGCTGGGTGCTCCAGCTCCCCGAGGATGAGAGCCCGGCGTCGGTCCAGGAGCGGCTGCTCAAGGCCACGTACGACTTCAACGCCTCGAGGAAGGGGCGCCTCTACCCGGCCAAGACCGTGGGCGACGCCCTTGAGGCCGTTCCGTCCAAGTTCTTCAAGGAGGTCGAGCTCTGGGTGAAGACCAAGGAGCCCGTGATCGTGCTCCGGACGGACAACGAGATCCCCAAGGACTAGGGGCTTTCCGCGGGCAGGTGGAACTTGGCAGGGTCGAAGCCGCGGGCCTTAAGGGCTCCGGCCACGGCCTTCAGGTCGATCCGGTCGCCCGCCTTGACCCCGTGGGAGGCGAACCAGCCCCGGGGAAGCTCAAGGGCGAACTGCATCGTGTCGCTGTGCGAGTTGACGGGCCGCTCGTCGAGCGGCAGGAGCCCGTACATCTCCACCACGACCCCATCCGGAGTCAGGTAGGCCAGGTCCAGGGGCTCGGGCGTGTTGCGCATCCAGATGCTCATCGCCTGCGGCTCGGGATAGACAAAGAGCATGCCCTCGTCCGGGCCCAGGTCGGGCCGCTGCATGAGTCCGCGCTCCTGCTCCATCTGCGTGACGGCAATCTGCAGGCTGGAGGGGTGTCCGGCCACGTTCACCGTGAAGTGCTCGAACACCGTCTTCGGGGTCGAGGCGCCCGCGGCGGGCTTGTCCGAACCGCATCCCGCCACGAGGGCGGCGACTAGGAGCGCCCCGGCGGCCCCGAACCTGAGTGAAACCGGATTTGCATTTTTCACGCAGAAAAAGGTTAATTCAGCCAGGCCGGTCTAGACAACACCCGACTCACCCATGCCTACCCTGAAACACCGCGATATCCTCCTTTACTCCGACACCGCCCGAAGCGCCGACGCCCTCTATTTCGGGAGAGTCGACGTCCCCGACGCCTTTGTTGCCCTGAGCGCCGGCGGCAAGAAGATCGCCATCGTCTCGGCGCTTGAATTTGGGCGCGTGAAGAAGGCGTCCGACTTCGACCTTGTCCTCCCGCTTGAGGGCTTTGTCGAGAAGGCTCGCCGCGCCTGGCCGGGCAAGAAGGCCGGAGCCGCCCGCGTGATCGTGCTGGCGGCCAAGGAGCTCAAGGTGCGCCTGCTGACCGTGCCCGAGGATTTTCCGGCGGGCCTCTACAAGGAGCTCAGCGACCTGGGCCTTAAGGTCTCGATCGCCGACGGACTGCTTTTCCCCGAGCGCGAGATCAAGACCCCTGCGGAGGCCCTGGCCCTCAAGGAGGGCAACCGCTGCAGCGCCGCTGGAATTGCCGCCGCCGAGCGCGTGCTCCGCGAGAGCAAGATCAAGGGAAGGCGTCTTTTCTACCGGGGAAGCGTCCTCACGAGCGAGCGCCTGAAGGTGGCGATCGAGACCGCATGCATCGAGCAGGGGGCTGTGTCCAGCAACACGATCGTCGCGGGGGGCGACCAGGGGTGCGACCCGCACAACCGCGGGTCGGGCCCCATCTACGCAAACGAGATGGTGATCGTGGACGTGTTCCCGCGGGTGTCGGCAACCGGCTTCCACGGGGACATGACCCGGACATTCCTGCGGGGCCGCGCAAGTGACGCCCAGAAGAGGATTTGGGCCGCCGTCCGCGAGGCGCAGCTGGCCGCACTCTCCACGATTCGGGCCGGGGTCCCGGGCAATGAGGTGCACCGCCGGGTGTCGGAAACACTCGTTTCGCACGGATTTGAGACCCGCCACACGGCAAGCGGGTCGGTGGGCTTCTTCCATGGAACGGGACACGGCCTGGGCCTGGAGGTCCACGAGCCGCCCCGGATGAATGCGCACTCCGAGGCGCCCCTCAAGAAGGGCGCGGTCGTCACCGTGGAGCCAGGCCTGTACTATCCGGGCGTTGGCGCCTGCCGGATCGAGGACGTCGTCCAGGTCACCTCGGCGAAGCCCCGCATGCTCTCGAGCTACCCCTACCACTGGGAGCTCAAGTAATGCCCCAAAAACGGGCCCAAACCCCACCCATGTCGATTTCCCCCAGCAAGGCCAGGGCCCTCCTGAAGCGCATCCGGGGCCTGCGCATCCTCGTCATCGGCGACGTGATGCTCGACCATTACATCTGGGGCGACGCGACGCGCATCTCCCCCGAGGCCCCGGTTCCGGTCATCGACATCGCCCGCGACACGTGGACCGCGGGCGGAGCCGCAAACGTGGCGATCAACATCGCGGGCCTGGGCGCCCGATGCTCGGTCTTTGGGTTCATCGGCAACGACGTTGCCGGCACCCAGCTCCGCGAAATCCTGGGCTCAAAGGGGGTCGACGCCCTTTCGTCCTCGGGCAAGGGCATGACCATCGTGAAGACGCGCGTGATGGTGCAGCACCAGCAGCTCTGCCGGCTCGATAGGGAGTCTCCCGCCAAGGCCTACTCCGTGGACACCGCGGCGGCCGTTCGGGGCCTCTCCAAGGCGATCCGCGCAGCCGATGCCGTCGTCTTCTCCGATTACGCCAAGGGCCTGTTGACCGACGAACTGGTGGCCACGGTCACCGGGGCGGCGCGCGCCGCGGGCAAGTTCGTCGCCCTCGATCCGAAGCCCAAGAACCAGCTATCCTTCAAGGGCCTGGACCTGATGACCCCCAACAAGCGGGAAGCCCTGCAGTTGGCCGGCATCGAGTCGGCCCCCGGTGCTCCGTTTCCCGCCGCGGCCGTGTGCTCGAGGCTCCACGAAAAATACGGGACCCACTACATCGTCGTGACCCTGGGCGAGGATGGGATGCTGCTCAGTTCCTCCGGGAAGGTCATCAAGACGATCCCCACCACCGCGCGTGAGATCTACGACGTCTCGGGCGCCGGCGACACGGCCCTCGCCTGCCTCGTCCTTGCGCTCACCTCGGGGGCGGGCCTTGAGGAGGCCGCGCATTTCGCCAACGCCGCGGCTGGAGTGGTCGTCGGCAAGCTCGGCACGGCGACCGTGAGCCCAAAGGAGATCCTCGACCACCTCTCCACCCTGCCGTGAACCGGGCGCTCTTCCTAGACCGGGACGGGACCCTGATCATCGACAAGGTCTACCTTTCCGATCCCGCGGGGGTTGAGCTCATCCGGGGCGCCGCTGAGGGGCTCAGCCGGGCGCGATCCCTGGGCTTCAAGATCTTCCTCCTCACTAACCAGTCCGGAATCGGCCGCGGCCTTCATTCAATCGAGGATACCCATCGGGTGAACGCCCGCATGGAGGAGCTCCTGGGCCTGCCCAAGCCGGTCTTTGACGAGATCTGCATCGCCCCGGAGGCCCCGGGCCAGCCGTCGGCCTACCGGAAGCCCTCGCCGCGGTTCATCCTGGAAAAAATCCAGCAGCACGAACTGGATCCGGCCTCCTGCTTCATGGTGGGCGACGCCCCGGCCGACATCGGCGCCGCCCTGGCAGCCGGGATCCACGCCGCCGCGGTGCGGACCGGCAAGGTTCCCCCGGATGCGATCCCCGAGGTGGCTTCAGGCAAGGTGCCCGTCTTCGAGGACTTCGGTGCGTTTGCGGTGACGCTGCGATGAAGCGGCGCCTGGACGAGATCCTTGTCGACCGCGGACTCGCCGAGTCGAGGACCCAGGCAAAGGCGCTCATCATGTCGGGCCGGGTCTTCAGCGGCACCGAGCGCCTGGATAAGCCCGGCCGGGAGTACCCCGATGACAAGGCCCTGAGCGTCGTCCAGCCGCCCCGTTTCGTGAGCCGTGGAGGCGAGAAGCTGGAAGCGGCCATCTCAGCGTACGCTGTGGAGCTGAAAGGGGCCCACGTGCTCGACGTCGGCGCCTCGACGGGGGGATTCACCGACTGCGTCCTCCAGGCCGGCGCCGCTTCCGTCGTCTGCGTGGACGTGGGCCGGGCCCAGCTTCACCCGAGAATTTTGGCCGACCCACGAGTCTCCAACATCGAGAAGCTCAACGCCCGGTCGATAACCGCCGACCAGCTGCCGCGCGCTGAGTTCGACGCCGTCGTGATGGACCTCTCGTTCATCTCGCTTAAATCCGTGCTGCCCGCCGTCTGGCCGCTCCTGCGAAAGGGAGGAACGCTGGTGGCCCTCGTCAAGCCGCAGTTCGAGGCGGGCAAGGCGGAGGCCGACAAGGGCCGCGGCGTGATCCGGGACAGGGCCGTGCAGCAGTCCGTTCTCGAGTCGGTGCGCGACTTCGCGCTCGAGCGCCTTCCCGGCGCGGCGCTTGTCGGAACCATGGACTCGCCCATCGAGGGGGCCGACGGGAACCGGGAATTCCTGTTGTGCCTTAGGCGATCGGTGGCACCTTAGGTTGCCTAGCCCAGGCACAGCAATGAAGCCCATCCGATCGCTCGCATTCGTGATCAACGCCGAAAAGCTCGGCGCGGTGGACCTCGCCCGGTCCCTGGTCTCCGCGGCGAGGGCGAAAGGGGTCCGCCTGAAGGAGACCACCCGGTTCCCCTTGCGCCGGGGATTCCTGAAGGGCTGGGACGCCTGCTGCGTGATCGGCGGGGATGGGACCCTCCTCGGCGTGGCCCGCGAGGCCGCCGAGCAGCAGGTGCCCATCATCGGGGTCAACCGGGGCAGCCTGGGTTTCCTGACGACCTTCTCCCCGGACGAGGCCAAGATGGAGTTCGACGAGATCCTGAAGGGTTCGTTCGGGGTCGACCGCAGGGCCATGCTCGAGTGCGTGATCGAGCGGGGCAGCGGGACCCATGCCCTGAACGACGTCCTGATCAAGACCGAGCTCGGCACGGGCCTTGTGCACCTGGAGGTGTTTGCCGACGGGGAGCTGGTGACGGACTACCTGTGCGACGGACTCATTTTCTCCACGGCCACCGGTTCCACCGCCTACAACCTCTCGGCGGGCGGCCCGATCATCCACCCGGCTGCCAACGTGATCGCGATGACGCCGATCTGCCCCCACACCCTGACCAACCGCTCGATCATCTTCCGGGACACCGTGAAACTGCGCGTCTTCAACCGCACGGCGGGAACCCGGGTCCTGGTCTGCGTGGACGGCCAGGTCGAGCTGAAGGCCTCGACCGACCAGCCGATCACCATCTCGATCGCCGACATCCGGCTGCCCCTGGCCCAGCAGAAGGGCTACTCGCACTTCGCGGTCGTGCGGACGAAGCTCAAGTGGAGCGGCGGCGCCGCCGAGCGCCGCTAGGGCCGGACGACCAGCTGGGTCCGGCGCTCCGGGGCGAAGTGCTTCCGGGCGAACGCTGCGAGGTCCGCGACCCCCACAGCCTCAATGAGGCTGTCGTAGCGCTTCCAGTGGTTTGCCCCACGGCCCTGCAGGGCGTCGAGTCCGGCCTGCGTCGCACGGGCCGAATTCGACTGGAGGGCCTTCCGCTGCCCCGCCTTGAGCCGGACCTGGCAGCGCATGAGTTCGTCATTCGGGATGTCCCCAGCCTGGACGCGCTCGATCTCGA
This sequence comes from uncultured Opitutaceae bacterium, assembly GCA_903890485.1. GTDB lineage: Bacteria > Verrucomicrobiota > Verrucomicrobiia > Opitutales > Opitutaceae > Palsa-1447. Next base: position 55,560 of record CAITBM010000034.1, read on the forward strand.
GACGGATCTCCTCGAGGACCGCCGCCTCCTTGCCCGGTTGGGTCCCGGCGAGGAAGTAGAACATGGCCGTGCTCCGGGACGCGAGGCGGCCCGAGCGCACAAAATACGCCAGGCCCTTTTGGTCGCGCACCCGCTCGAAGAGCCGCGAGGCCATCCCGCTGAAGAGCTCGTCGGCGACCTCCCCGGCGTAGAAATCCTCCGCATCGAGGACCGCCCCGGGGTAGGCCTCCAGGACCACCGCCTGCTCCCGAGGCTGGGTCTCCACCCGGTACCCCAGCTCCGCGGGTCCCGCAAATGTCCTCCCAAACCCCACCGGACTGCCCCCGGGGAGCCGGAGCATCATCCGCTCGATTTTCGGGATCAGCTTGTCGGGCGAGAAGTCTCCGGCCACGGAGAACACGGCGGCCGGGGCCACCAGCAGTCGCTTCCAGAGCGCGGCCAGGTCCTTTGTTTGGGTCGCCGAGACTCCCGCCTCGTCTCCCGACGGGCCCACGGAGAACGGATGGTCGCCAAAGAAGCGCTTTCGGAGGATTCTGCGGGCGCACGCCACCACGTCGTCCTTCTCCTCGCGGAGGGCGGCCAGCTGCGCGTCGCGCTCCGTGGCGAGGGTGCCCTCCTTGAATGCGGGCGTAAAGAGGGCGTCGCCGATCAGCCCCATCGCCAGGCCGGCGTCGGGCGGAAGCACCTCGGCAAACAGCCCCAGGGAATTGTCCCCCGCGTAGCTGCTGAATGAGCCGCCGACGGCTTCTATCGCCTGGGCCACCTCCGCCGACGAGCGTCTGCGGGTGTCCTTGGTGAGAAGTGTCGCAAGGAGGGTTGAGCTGCCGCGCCGCGCAGGGTCCTCGCAGACGGGCCCTCCGAGGGTCAACAGGCGCAGGTGCAGGTTCGGCAGGCGCGTGTCGCGCTGGAACACGATGCGAGCCCCGTTCTTCAGCGTGATCTCCTCAAAGTCGGGCCGGTCATGCCTCACCCTGACGGCACGGACCGGGCCAGCCTCGGCCGCCGTCTCGGGTTCCAGGGAAACCGAGTTCAGGCGCCCCGCGACCAGATGCTCCCTGACGGCCCTCGCAAGGTCCGCCGGCTTAACCTGGGCAAGCCGGTGGAAATAGGTGCGCCCAAAGTCCAGGTCTCCCACCACCACCTCGGCCGTTCCGACCCTCGAGGCTTGGCCGCTCATCGTCTTGCAGGTGTTGATCTCTGCCACGACCAGCTGGCGAAAGGCCTTGCCGATCTGGGCCAGCGTGAAGCCCCCCGCTTTGCCGAGTCTTCTAAGCAGGGCGAGAATCGCCTTCTCGGCGGCCTCGCGCTTGTCCCCGTCACAGGTGAACGAGACACAGAAGAGGCCCGTGGTCCCGGGATTCCAGCTGGAAGCGTCGATCGTGTGGACCAGCCGCTTCTTTTCTCGGATCTCCTGCCAGAGGAGGGAACTCTCGCCCCCGCCCAGGACAACCGACAGAAGGTCGAGCACCGGCGCCACCGGGTCCGTGAGCCCGGGTATCGGCCAAGCCAGGGCACAGCGGGCGACTTCAACCTTTTCCCGCCTGCGTGTGACCCTCGGGCCAAGCTGCAGCGGCTCGCCGGGCACAAGCACCGGCGCCAGCCTCGAGCGGGTTGCAGACCCAAAGTGGCGCTCAACCGCGGCCCGCGCCTGGCCCGGGTCCACGTCGCCCGTGATCACGACGACCATGTTGTTGGGGACATAGCGAGCTCGGTAGTACGCAGTCAGCGCGGCGTGGTCCGCAGCCGAGAACACGTCCTTGTGGCCAATGATCGGGTGGCGGTAGGGGTGCTCCCTGAAGGCGGTCTCAAAAAGGGCCTCCCACATCCGGTTGTCCGGATCGTCGTGGGTCATCGCGATCTCGCGCAGAATGACGTCCTTCTCCCGCCGCGCCTCGTCCTCGGGAAGGGTCGACTGGAGGACGGCGTCGGCGAGCACATCGACCGCCACCTCAAGCTTCTCGCTCGGCAGGTCGATGTAGTACACCGTGCGATCGAAGGTTGTGTAGGCGTTGATGTAGCCCCCGTTCGCCTGGACCGTGGCCGAGATCTCCCGGCCAGTGCGCCGGCTCGTTCCCTTGAACAGCATGTGCTCGAGGTAGTGGGACAGGCCGGCCCCGAGCTGCTCGCCTTCGTGCAGGCTGCCGGTCCGCACCCAGACCTGCACGGAGGTCAGGGCGGCCGAGTGATCGGCCTTGACCAGGAGAACAAGTCCGTTGGGCAGAACGCTCCGCTCGACGGGTTCGCGCCAGAACGCGTCCAGAAGGGCGCGGTCCGACTTCGGGGAATGGGATTTGGACATCAAAAGGCGGCCTTAGGCGGACCCCACCGCCTCGGCGGTGGAGGTTCCGCGGGGACGCTTCGTGGGCAGAAACGGCTTAACGAACACGTCGTCAAACTGGTAGATATCCGCGAAATCTTCGCGGCGATCGTTCTCGGTTTTGCTGAAGGCGTTATACTCAATAAGGTTAAATACGATCTCGCCGAAGTCCTTGCACCGGTTCACCCCCCAGGAGTTGAGGACGGTCTTCGTGAGCGGCCCGAATTGCTCGAGGGCATAGATCCTCAATCCATCGAGAAGCTCGGGACCGGTGACGTGCCGGGACTTGCCCGTCCGGGAGGCGTCCTTCTTGCGGATCTCCTTGACGGTGTGGTCCAAGCCGAGCCTCACAAAATCGTAGGCCTTCTTGTCGAACCGGGTGTCTTCTTTGCAGATGAGCGCAACAATGCGCGGAAAATCCGAATCTTGCATGTCTAAGCGGTCACGTTGGCAGTCTCCGCGGTGGGGCGCAACATTAGGGTGTAAATGCACTCTATCTGCGTCAATCAGGGCAAGTTGCAAAAGAATCGCTTCTGGGCTCGCAAAATGTGACGTTTATCAACACTCTTTCCCGAACAATGATCGCCTCCACCCAGACCAACCACCCCATCGCAGGGGTCAAAAATGGTAAGGACCAGAGTCCTGTCGAAATCGCTTGTTACAAGTTGAAGGAGGCCGGGCTGAGGATCACCCAGCCCCGCGTCGCGATTCTAGCTGCCCTGATCAAGGCTGGGCACCCGACGAGCATTGATGCGCTCCACAGCGAGCTCGGGCCGAAGTCCTGCGACATCGTCACCGTTTACCGATGTATGGCGGCCTTCGAGTCGATCGGCCTTGTCCGCAGGGCCTTCCTGATCAACGGAACGAGCCTCTACGAAATCAACCTGGGAGACCCGAACCGCTATCACGTCGTCTGCAAGGAGACCAACCAGGTCCAGGAGCTCGATGCCGCCTCGGCGGACGAGCTTCGGCGGGCCGTGCAGCTGGTCGAAGACTCGCTCCGCGCGCAGGGCTTCTCCGACGTCGGCCACATCGTCGAATTCTTTGTCAAGTCGCCGACCGTGAGCCGCACCCACGCCGAGGTGTCGGTGCCGGCCGTGCCCGTCTCCTGACGGCGCCAGGGCCGGGGTTTAGGCCTTGGCCGGGGCCGAGGAAACGGCGGATGCGTAGTTGCGCCCCGCCTGCTCCCAGTCGACCGCGCTCCAGAAAGCAGCCACGTAGTCGGCGCGCAGGTTCTGGTGCTTGAGGTAATAGGCGTGCTCCCAGACGTCGATCCCCAGGATTGGAACCGAGCCGTCGGTGATCGGCGAGTCCTGGTTGGCCGTGGAGTGGACGGAGAGAGTCCCGGCCTTTAAGGACAGCCAGGCCCACCCGCTTCCAAAGCGCTTGAGCGCTGCGTCGTTCACCTTGGTGCGGAGGACCTCCGTCGAGCCGAAGGCTTTCGTTATCGCGGCCGCCAGGTCCCCGGTCGGCTCGCCCCCACCCTTCGGTGAGAGGATCTTCCAGAAGAAGCTGTGATTGACGTGGCCCCCGACGTTGTTGCGGAGCGCCGTGCGCAGGGGCTCGTCGATCGCGGTTAGATTTGAGAGGATCTCCTCGGCGGTCATCTGGGCGAGCGCCGGATGGGCCTCAAGGGCCTTGTTCGCGTTCTTGATGTACGCGGCGTGGTGCTTGGAGTGGTGGATCTCCATCGTCTGCGCGTCGATATGGGGCTCGAGGGCGCCGTAGGGGTAGCCGAGTTCGGGGAGCACGAAAGGTTGCTTTGTCCGGCTCGTTCCCAGGGGGAGCACCGCTTCCGCCCCCCGAAGCCCGGGAATCGCGCCCAGCCCGACCAGAGCTGCACCGCCGCCGATTACCTTGATAGCATCGCGTCTCGTCATGGCGGCCACCGTAACCCAAAGGGTTGCCGTGGCAAGTCTCGGTGGGGTTTTGCCGCCCCATGGGGGCACGCGGCCCCTTCAAAGTGGCGACGGACTATCCGGCCAGGAGCCGCCTGAGGGTCTCATCCACCCGCTTGGGGTCGGCCTTGCCCTTCGCCTGGCGCATCACCGGTCCCTTGAACGCGTTCAGCGCGCTCTCCTTGCCCCCCTTGTAATCCGCGACCGACTTCGGGTTGGCGGCGATCGCCTCGGCGCACCACCGCTCCAGGTCCTCGAGGTTGGTCTCGGCCTTAAGCCCACGGCGTGCGACAACCGCCTCGGGCAGGTCCCCCGTGTTGAACATGTCGACGAAGACCTCCTTGGCTGCATTGCTGAGGATCGTGCCCTCCTCGACCAGCTTGACCAGGCCGGCCACATGCACCGGCTTCACCTTGGACTCCGAGAGGCTCTTCTTCGCCGCGCCCAATTCCCGGAGCAGGTCGTTCGTGATCCAGTTGCCCGCGGCCTGGGCCTTCCCGGAAAGGCGGGCAGCCTCCTCGAAGTAGTCGCCGAGGTCGCGGTCCGGCACGAGCACCGAGGTGATGGTATAAGGGATTCCGTACTCCGCCTGGAGGCGCCTCTGCCGGTCGAACGGCAGCTCGGGGCAGGTCGCCCGGATCGAGTCCTTCCACCGCTGGTCGACCTCGACCGGCATCAGGTCCGGATCGGGGAAGTAGCGGTAGTCGTGCGCCATCTCCTTTGAGCGGAGCGACTGCGACGTGCCGGTCTGGCCGTCATAGTCGCGGGTCTCCTGGACAATCTTCCCACCGGACTCGAGGACCGCCGTCTGCCGGCGGATCTCGTGGGCGATGCCGTCTCGGACAAAGGAGAACGAGTTCAAGTTCTTCAGCTCAACCTTGGTGCCCAGCGCCGCCTGGCCGACGGGGCGGATCGAAATGTTGGCGTCGCAGCGCAACTGGCCCTTCTCCATGTCGCAGTCGGAAATCCCGCCGTAGATCATGACCGTCTTAAGCGCAGTCAGGTAGGCGAAGGCTTCGTCGGCGCTGCGGATCACCGGCTCGGAAACGATCTCCATCAGGGGGGTGCCGGCGCGGTTGAAGTCCACAAGGGACGCCCCGTCGCCGTGGTTCAGCTTGCCGACGTCCTCCTCAAGGTGGATGCGCGTGAGGGCGACGCTCTTGTGCTCCCCCATGATGTTCCGCGCCGGACCCGGAAGCTCGATCTCGACCGAGCCCCCCTTGCAGATCGGCTGGTCGTATTGGGATATCTGGTAGTTCTTCGGCGAATCCGGGTAGAAATAGTTCTTCCGGTCCCACTTGCACACAGGGGCGATCTCGCAGCCCAGGAGGAGCCCCGCCTTGATGATCTTGTCCAGCGCGTCCTTGTTCATGACCGGCAGCGTCCCGGGGAGGGCGAGGACGACGGGGTCGGTGAGGGTGTTCTCGGGGTGCCCGTAGCCGGCCGCGGCCCGGGTGAACATCTTGGACCGGGTCTTGAGCTGCACGTGCACCTCTAGACCTATGACGGCTTCGTAGGTCATAGCTTGGGAAACTGCATGCGCCAGGTGTTGCGCTCCTCATAGGCGCGGGCAACCGCGAGGAGCTCGGTCTCCCTGAAGGGCTGGCCGATGATCTGGAGCCCGATGGGCAGGCCCGAGCTCGTGAACCCGCAGGGGATGCTGATGCCCGGAAGGCCGGCCAGGTTCACCCCGATCGTGTAGATGTCGTTAAGGTACATCGCCAGGGGGTTCGCAGCCTTCTCGCCCTTCTTGAAGGCCGGGGTCGGCGAGGTCGGGGTGACGATAGCATCGACCTGCTTGTAGGCCTCGAGAAAGTCCCGCCGGATAAGGGTGCGCACCTTCTGGGCCCGCAGGTAGTAGGCGTCGTAGTAGCCGCTCGACAGCACGTAGGTCCCCAGGATGATGCGCCGCTTGACCTCGGGGCCAAAGCCCTCCGCCCGCGACTTGAAATAGAGGTCCAGGGCGTCCTTCGCGTCCTTTGAGCGGTGGCCGTAGCGCACTCCGTCAAACCGCGCCAGGTTCGAGGAGCACTCGGCCGTCGCGATGATGTAGTAGGCCCCGACCGCGTATTTGGTGTGCGGCAGCGACACCTCGTGGATCTCGCAGCCGAGCTTCTTGTACTCGCCGATCGCCGCCTGGACCGAGGCCTCAACCTCCGGGTCAAGTCCCTCGCCAAAATACTCCTTCGGGATCCCGAGCTTCCATTTGCGGCCCGACTTCACGAGCTCGGCCATGCCCCGCGCGTAGTGGGGAACCTCCAGCTTGAGGGACGTGGAGTCCTTCGGATCGTGGCCCGAGATCGCCTCCAGGACCGTGGCCGCGTCCTCGACGGAGCGCGCGAACGGCCCAATCTGGTCCAGGGACGAGGCAAACGCGATCAGCCCGTATCGCGACACCCGCCCATACGAGGGCTTAAGGCCGACGATGTTGCAGAGCGCCGCGGGCTGTCGGATCGAGCCGCCGGTGTCCGAGCCCAGCGACGCGATGGCCTCGCCCGCCGCGACCGCCGCCGCGCTCCCGCCCGAGGAGCCGCCCGGCACGCGCGTGAGGTCCCAGGGGTTCGAGGTGACGCCAAAGGCGGAATTCTCCGTGGAGCTGCCCATGGCGAACTCGTCCAGGTTAAGGCGCCCCCAGCAGATCGCGCCGGCGGCCTTCAGCTTGCCGGTCACGGTCGCGTCGTACGGGGAGACAAAGTTCTCCAGCATGCGGCTGGAGGCGGTCAAGGGCTGCCCGGCGACCGAGATCACGTCCTTGATGCCGATCGGGATGCCCTCGAGAGCGGGGACGGCGGAGCCCGTGGCCTTCGCCCTGGCACGCCGCTGGTCGGACGCCGCCGCCTGCGCGAGCGCATCGGCCTCGTCCATCGAGTTGAAGGCGTGGACCCTGGGCTCAACCTGCCGCGTCCGCTCGGCGACGCTCTTCATGAGCTCAACGGCCGAGACCTCGCCCCTGGCGAGCATCTGCGAGAGTTCCGAAGCGGGCCTGTTGTAGAGTTCCTGGGACACGGTTGGGCGCAAGGGGGGGGTTATTCCACCACTTTCGGGACCACGAACATGTTGTCGCGCTTCTCCGGGGCGTTGCGAAGGGCGTCCTCGACCGAGAGCCCGGCCTCTGGCACGTCCTCTGCCCACACGTTGACGACCGGGAAGGCGTGGGCGGTGGGCTCCACGCCCTCGACGTTCACCTCGTTGAGCTGCGCTATGTACGTGAGGACATCCCCCAGCTGGGAGGCGAAACGGGCCTTCTCCTCCTCGGTCAGGTTGATCCGGGCAAGGTTGGCCACGTGGTCCAGATTGAAGTCTTCGGGCTTGGGCACGGTGTTCTACTTTCGGATTTGGTAGGCGGTGGTCTTCTCGATCCGTTCCTGAATCGCGACGAGCACACCGTTCACCTCGTCGTCCGTCAACGTCCGTGACGGCGACCTGAACACGAGGGAGAAAGCGAGGCTCTTCTTGCCCTCGGGCAGTCCCTTGCCCTGGTAGACATCGAAAACCTTCACGCTCTCGACGGAGAACTGGGAGCCCGCCGCAGCCGCCGCGGCCTCGGCCACGCTCCCCTCGACCTCCCCGGCCCTGGCGGAAGAATCGACCACAAGGGCCAGGTCCCTGAGCGCGGAGGGAAAGAGGCTAAAGTCGCGGAAACGCCTGCGCGCGGCCGCCTGTCCCAGCAGCTCGGGCCTAATGGTGAAGGTCCCGGCGAGGACCGATCCCTCGATTCCGCGGGCGCGCAGCATCGCCAGGTTGACCAGGCCGAAACGGGCGATCCAGCTGTTGTCCTTTGCGGCGACCCCCACGGAGTGCCCCTCCTGCCAGCCGAACCCCGGTCCCGAAACCGGCTCCGCGGGCTCGCCCTCCAGGTCCACCCCAGCGGCGGCCGCCACCGCTGCCAGGTGGTGCTTCACCGTGTAGAAATCGGAGGGCTCCCTGCGCCTCCAGTGGCGCGAGGGGTCCTCGGCGATCACGAAGGCGACCGAGGCGCCCTCGTAGTTGTGTCCGTTGTATTCAACGAAGATCCGCCCGGCCTCGCAGAGCCGGCCGGCCGCCACGCCCCGAGACTGGTTCAGGAGAAGCGTGTCCAAGAGTCCCATGACCAGGGTCGGCCTCAGGTGCGACTGGTCCTCGACGAAGGGGTTGGCGAGCGCAAGCTCGGCTGCCGCCGTGTTGGAGACCCAGGTGGTGATCTCCGCTCCGGGCCTAAGCGTCAGGTTCACGCACTCGTGGAAGTCATGCCCCACAAGATAGGAGACTGCGCGCCGGTTAAACACGACGAGCGGGTCATCCTCGGCGGAGGTTCCAATCGCCTCGACCCGCGCCGCCGGAATCCGCTCCGTCCCGTAGATCCTGAGGATCTCTTCAACAAGATCGATCGGCCGGTCCAGGTCGTTGCGCCAGCTTGGGACCGAGACCACCCACTCCACCCCGGCTTGGCCCACCGGGTTCTCGCGCGCGATCCGCAGCTCGAGCGCCTCCAGGGAGGCCCTCATCTCCGGCGCGGGCACCGGGAACCCCAGCCTCTCCTCGACAAACGTCGAGGTGACCGTGATCTCCCGCTCCCAGGGGACGTCACCCCCGACGATGGCGAGCGGGCCCACCACGGTGCCCCCCGCCGTCTCAATGATCAGGTCCACCGCGCGGCGGGCAGCCTCGAGCGCCGTATGGGGGTCGACACCGCGCTCGTAGCGGTAGGAGGAGTCCGAGGAGAGCCCGAGCGAGCGCGACGTCCAGCGCACCGAGGACGCCTTGAAGATCGCGCACTCGAGCACGATCGTGGTCGTGGTCTCGTCGACCCCCGAGTTGAGCCCGCCCATGACCCCGGCCACAACCAAGGGCTTCTCGCTGTCGGCGATCACGAGGGTCTTCGACGAGAGCGTGCGCTCCTTGTTGTCGAGGGTCGTGATCTTCTCCCCCTCAAAGGCGTGCCGGACCACCAGGCGCCCGCCCGCGATCTTCTTTGCGTCAAAGGCGTGGAGGGGCTGGCCGTACTCGAGCATCACGTAGTTGCCGACGTCCACGATATTGTTGATCGGCCTGAGCCCCACGGCCCTCAGGCGTTCCTGCATCCAGGCCGGGCTCGGGCCCACCTTGACCCCGGCCACAACGTGCGCGGTGTAAAGGGGGCAGTCGGAGGGCTGGTCCACCTGGACGCCGTTAAAGAGGGTGCTCGTGGGCGCCCCGGTCAGGTCGCCGAGAAATTTCTCGGGCGGGTAGCACAGGCCCCGCCGGAACCAAGCGGAGAGTTCGCGCGCCAGCCCCAGGTGCGAGAGGCAGTCGGGCCTGTTGGGGGTGATCTCGACGTCGAAGACCGTGTCTCCCGGCGGCAGCACCTCGTTGATCGGGGTGCCGAGCTGGGGTTGCCCCTCTAAAATGAGGAGCCCGCCTTGGTCGGCGCCCATGCCAAGCTCCTTGGCCGAGCACATCATCCCGTCGGAGAGCTGACCCCGTATCTTGGACTGCTTGATCGTGAAATCCCCCGGGAGGACGGCCCCTGGAAGGGCCACCGGCACCCGGTCGCCCACCTTGTAGTTCTGGGCGCCGCAGACGATCGTCTTCACCCCGCCCGCCGGGCCGATGTCGACTGTGCAGACGCTCAGCTTGTCGGCGTTCGGGTGCTTGTCGCGCGTCAGCACCTGGCCGACCACGACCTTCTCAAGGGCCGGGGCACCCGTCACGCTCACGTGCTCGACCTCGAAACCCAGGAACGTGATGGCGCGCGTCAGCTCCTCGACGGGCTCATCGAGGGCAACGTAGTTCCAGATCCAATTGAGGGAGATTTTCATCCGAGGCGCGGGGTCACTTAGATCGATCCCGTGAACTGCCTCAGGAGCCTGAGGTCGTTCTGGTAGAAGACGCGGATGTCGTCGATGCCGTAGAGCGTCATCGCGAGGCGCTCGATCCCCATCCCGAAGGCGTAGCCCGACCAGACCTCCGGGTCGTAGCCCACGGATTTGAAGACCTCGGGGTCGACGATGCCGCAGCCCCCGATCTCGATCCACTCCTTGTTCACCTTCGGCAGGTGCTTGGCCGAAAGGTCGACCTCGAAGCTGGGCTCGGTGTAGCCGAAATAGTGCGGCCTGAAGCGGGTCTTGGTGCCCGGCCCCATCAGGGCCTCGAAGAGGTAGTCCAGGAGCGCCTTCAGGTCGCGAACCGTGACGTTCTTGTCCACGTAGAGGCACTCGACCTGGTGGAAATTGGCGCTGTGGGAGGCGTCCGAGGTGTCGCGCCGGTAGACTCTCCCCGGGGAGACGATCCGGATCGGCGGCTGGCCCTTGAGCATGGTCCTCACCTGGACCGAAGAGGTGTGGGTGCGGAGCAGGTAGCGTTCGCCCGGGGTGTGCCTGGAAACGTTGCCAAAGCGCGCCGCCGGGGGAAAATAGAAGGTGTCCTGGGGATCCCGGGCCGGGTGCTCGGGGGGCGTGTTCAGGGCATCAAAGCAGTAGAACTCGGTCTCGACCTCGGGGCCGTCGGCCACGACGAAGCCCACCTTCCGGAGGACCCGGCAGACCTCCTCGCGGACAAGCGTGAGCGGATGGAAGGTGCCCGGGCCCGGATCGGGGGAAGGGAGCGTGGGATCGATTGCCGGCCCGAGCTTTGCCGCGAGCTCGGCCTCCTCGACAAAACGCAGCCTCTCGTCGAGCAGCGCCTGCAGCTTTGCCTTGGACTCATTGATGAGCTTACCCATGGCCGGGCGAAGTTCCTTCGCGACCGACCCCATCTGCTTCATCAAGGCCGTGAACTCCCCGTTGGGGCCCACGTAGCGCGCTTTGAGGGACTCCAGCTCCGGGCGGGTCCGGATGGGCTGGAGTTCGGCGCTAGCCTTGGAGAGAAGCGAGGAGAGTTGCTCTTGCATCTCCATCCTTGCTTCCGGAGGTCAGGACTTCTTTGCGGAGGCCTTGGCCTTCAGCGCTTCGCGGGACTGCTCGATCAGGGCCCCGAAGGCCTTCGGATCATTGACCGCGATGTCGGCCAGGACCTTGCGGTCGAGACCGATTCCGGCGGCCTTCAGGCCCTCGACAAAGCGGCTGTAGCTGATCCCGGCCTCGCGGCAGGCGGCGTTCAGGCGGATGATCCACAAGGAGCGCCATTCGCCCTTCTTCTTCTTGCGGTCGCGGTAAGCGTACTGCCAGGCATGCTGGACGGCCTCTTTCGCGTAGCGGAAGAGCTTGGATTTGTTGCCGAAATAGCCCTTGGCGTATTTCAGCACTTTCTTGCGGCGCTTGCGCGACGCGGGGGAGTTTGTTGCACGAGCCATGTTGTGGGTTCCTTTTAGTTAATGGCCGGCGGGTCGGCTTAGAGATTCACCCGCCAGGCCTGGTTTGGATTGTGCGGCCTAGTTGTCCGGCTTAGAGGCCGAACGGCAGGCTGCGCAGAAGGGGCTTGGCGTGGCCAGGGGCAACGAGCTTGTCCTTGGTGGCACGGCGCTTCTGCTTCGTCGACTTGGCCGACAGCAGGTGGCGGAAGCCGGGGGTACGGCGAACCAGCTTGCCGGTTGCGGTCAACTTGAAGCGCTTGGCAATGGACTTCTTGGTCTTTTGCATGAGAGGAGTGGTCAAAACCATAGAGTGGCAGACACCTTGGCAAGGGGAAAAAGGGCCTGGGTCAGAGATCGGCCCCGCCCATGTCCCTTAGGGCCGCCGTACCGGCGCCTGACGGCATGCGAAACCCTACCCCTCCGGCGCCGTTTACTGGGGTGCCGCCTGGGGTCCCGGACCCGGGCTTTGGGGCTTAAAGGCGATCGGGATCGTCACCTGGACGTCCACCGGCCTGCCCTTGCGGGTGGGAGCGTTGAACTGCCAACGGCCGACCGCGGTGGCCGCGGCCCAGGCAAAGTCCTCGTTGGTGCAGGAGACAATCCTCGGGAGCTGGGCGTGGCCCGCGCGGTCAACGATGAAGGAAATGGTGGCGCTGGCCGGAGAGTTCGCCGTGCCCACGGAGGCGGGCACGATCGGGCTCGGCTGGTAGCGACCCTTCAGAGGAACATCCAGCCCCCCTGCCGCGAGGATCGGGCAAGGCACCTTCTTGAGCTCCCCCAGGAGTCGGAGCGCCGAGTCGCTGAGCGGGAAATCGTCATCGGAACGGCTAAAGTCCTGCTCGCGTTCCAGGACGCACCAGCTCGGTTTCCCGGCCTTCATCGCCGGGTCAAAGCGCCAGGCGGCCACCATGGCCGCCGCCGCCGAGCCGAACTCGGGCTTCGTCGCGCTGTCCACCCGGATGTCCTGGGTGCGCCCCAAGGGATCCACTGCGAAAGCGATCCGTGCCTTCCCCTTCACTCCCTCTATTAAGAGGTCGTACGGGTAGACGGGAGCGCCAATATAGAGGGGATGCGGGGGCTGGTCATACTGGAGATCCGCGGGCAGCTTGGTGGACGCACGGTCCGGTATCCTCCAGGCCTCGCTGGCACGAAACCTCCCGTCGGGAAACGTGAGTTCAAAGATGACGGGCACCTCCATCCGCGTGTACACGGCCTGCCCGTTGCGGGAGCCCGGCTTAAACGTCCAGTTGAGGATTGCCTCGATTGAGGGCGCCTCGAAGTCCGGATGGCTGGACTGGATCACGACCGGCTGGATCACCCGGCCCTGCGGGTCCACAGTGAAGGCGACCACCACCTCGCCCCTGATTCCGCTTAGCCTAAGGGCAAAAGGGTATTGAGGGCGCTCCTGGTAGGTTACCACCGGGGGCTTGAACTCCGCCTTTTCGTCCGTGCCGTACTCCCCCGGGCCAAAGCCTATGGCCACCCGCAGGCGCGCGTAGACGGGTTCGCCCGACTTGGTCGGCGGCTTGTAGGTCCACTTTAGGGCTGCGTCCACGGACACCGCGGAGAGCCTCGGGTCGGTGGAGGCCATGACACCCGCCTCGGCCACGCGGCCGGCCGGGTCAATCAGGAGTTCAAGGGCGACCAGCCCCTTCTGCGCCGACTCCCGGAAGCCTGGGGGATAGTCGGGCTTCGGGCACGAGACCTCGACCGGCCGCCGGTCGAGCAGATTTGCGTCGACAACCGGCGCCGCCTCCAGGGGGCCCCCAAGGAGGCCCGCCAGGACTATCAGCGGGGTCGCCCACGACCGGAAGCGGCTTGGAAAACGGGGGTTAGCCATGAGAGGGGTGCTCCCGGTGCTGATCCCTGTTCACCCCGAAAACAAGACCAATATCCGCGTCAAAGGACGCAATCGGCCGCCGCCGCGACCCCGCCCCATTTCCTCGGCGCGCACGCCGATTTCCCGCCCCCAGGCCCGAGGTATCGTTTTCCCCCTCAGAATGTTTCGCTCTAATCCAGGGCCATTGCTTTAAATCGAGTTGACTTGCGGGCCCTAATTTTGAGCTTTTGACTCCTTAGTTTAATGGCTTTCTAGCTCAATGGTAGAGCAGCTGACTCTTAATCAGTAGGTTTCGGGTTCGAGTCCCGAGGGAGCCACCAACTTTTCCCGGTGTTATTTCCCAGTCAAAACAAAGGAACCTTCGGGATTCCCCAAGCCGGCGTAGCTCAATGGTAGAGCACCTGTTTTGTAAACAGGCGGTTGCGGGTTCGAATCCCATCGCCGGCTCCACTTTTGCCGATCTTTTCCACTGCCTGGTGGTGTAATGGTAGCACAAACGACTCTGACTCGTTTTGTCTAGGTTCGAGTCCTAGCCGGGCAGCCAATTTGCGACCGCGATTCTTTTTTGGAATTTCGAAGGGGTCGTTTTCAGTTTAGGGTTATACGGACTATAAGCTCACCCCGCCGACCACAGTCGGTCCGCTCGGAAATTCGTTCAAAATTATTCAGCAAACCGCGCTATTGCACGCAGCCTCCCGGGGGTTTTATTTCCCCGCATGACAAATGTGGGTTGACACCCTAGTTTTGATGAACACTCATCCGCTTTCGCTTGCTTTTCCTTACCCCCAATTTGCAGCCCTGCCCGCCAAGCGCGGAGGGCAAAGAAACCATAGGCCAACAAAATAACACGGCATGGTTCCTGCAGAAGTCTGCATCCTGAAACGAAGCCCAAAGAAATCCGCGGACACTTTCGGACCCACGAAAAACCAACTCTTATCCCAATCCTCTAGCCGAATCCTTTTTCAACCATGATCACCCATAGCTTAGCCTTCGTTGTTCTACTCAATAAAACGCCGATGGAGTTGTTCGCCGCCGGCGGCGCCATCATGTGGCCCATCCTTTTGCTCGCGACGGTCGGCCTGACCGTGATCGTTGAGCGCCTCCTCTTCATCATCCGCGAAAACGGACAGCGCGAGCCCGAGGTCGTCTCCAAGATGCTCGAGTGCGTCGAGAAGCGCGACATCGACGGCGCCCTCGCCCTCGGCAAGAAGAGCGACGACGTCGTCGCCCGCATCGTGGTCTACAGCCTGAGCCACATGGACTCCCTTTCGAACGCCTTCTTCCGCGCCTCGGCGCAGGAGCTCGCCCGCTACCAGCAGGGCATGGCGACTCTCGACACCTGCATCACAGCAGCCCCCCTCCTTGGTCTACTGGGAACGGTCACGGGCATGATGCGCACCTTCGGAGCCCTCGGCTCGGCGGGCAGCGACATCGGCGCCGCAGCCGGCACGATCACCGGTGGTGTTGCCGAGGCCCTAATCGCCACCATGTGCGGTCTGGGAATCGCCGTCACCTGTCTCTTCCCCTACAACTACCTGAATGCCCGCACCGAGCAGGCCAAGCAGGAGATCGCCGACGCTTCCCACGCCCTTGAGATCCTGATCAAGAAGTCCGAAGTATCCTCCCACTAATCCGGCTAGCAAAGTCCCACCATGGCCGGATCAAGTTCACGAGGCAGCGGCGCAAAGAAGAAGGCCCGCATCGAGATCATACCCCTGATCGATGTCATCTTCTTCCTGCTGGCCACCTTCGTCCTCTTCACGCTCTCGCTGAACAAGTCGCAGGGCCTCCATGTAGTCCTGCCTGAGTCGGAGACCGGCATCGCCCGGGATCCCGCGGGATCGGCCACCATCACGGTGACCCAGGAGGGCACGATGGCCTGGGACAAGGACCCGGTGACCCTGGACGAGTTCCTGATACGTCTTAAGCAGTTCCACATCGAGCACCCCGATGATGCCAGGGTCCTGATCAACGGTGACACGGAGGCCTCCTTCTCTTCAGTCATCTACGTCTTCGACGAGGTGCGCAAAGCCGGCATCCAGAAGGTCCTGATCGAGACCAAGGCCGGCAAGCCGAGCAGCTGATTCGCCAGTTTAACCCTTTAAACCCACCCACACCCACTATGGCAGGCGGAAGTTCCAGAGCAGACGGTGACAAGAAGAAGGCGCGTATCGAAATCATACCGCTGATCGATGTCATCTTCTTCCTGCTCGCCACGTTCGTGCTATTCACGCTTTCGCTGAGCCGGATCATATCCCTGCCGGTGCAGCTGCCGGTGGCCACCCCGTCGACCCCGTCCAAGCAGGACGACGACATGGTGACCCTCCAGGTGTCCGACGGCGGAACCTACTATTGGAACAAGGAGCCGATCGGTTCAAGCGAGCTTGCCCCGCGCCTGCACACCTACAAGGGCAGCGTCTCCATGCCGCGCATCCTCCTCGCCGGGGACAACCGGGCCCACTTCGGCGCAACGGCCTTCGCGCTTGATGCGGTCCGCAAAGAGGGGATCGAGCAGGTCTCGATCGAAACACGCGTGCGCGACACGGGAAAATAACCGCCGCCAGAACAACACTGACCCATGCGCCGCGACCTTATAATCGGATTTGTCTTCACGCTCACGCTGGAATTCGTCGTGGCGTGGGGTGGAAATTTCACGCACTTCACCCCCAAAGTGAAGGTTAAGGAGGAGGAGACGAAGATCGAGATCGTGATGCCGAAGATCGAGCCCGACGAGCCCGAGGTGGTCGAGGACCAGCCGCCGGTGCCCCAGGACATCGCCCCCCCGATGCAGAATGACGTCCCCCAGGTCGTCACCCCTGATTCCTTCGTCCAGCAGATCGAGCCGCCGCCGCCGGATGTCTCGGCGCTCTCCAAGAACATCGTCAAGATCCCGGAGACCCGCACCGGCCTCTCGGGCATCGAGGTGTTCGACATCTCGAAGCTTGACCAGCAGCCGGTAGCCAAATTCCAGGCCCGCCCGCAGTTCCCTTTTGAGATGCGCCGTGCCGGTATCTCCGGAGAGGTCCTCGTGGACTTCATCGTCGACACCAACGGCGACGTCAGGAACGCCTTCGCGGCCCACTCGTCCCAGCGCGAGTTCGAGGCCAACGCTGTCCAGGCAGTCAGCAAATGGAAATTCCGGCCAGGACGTAAGAACGGCCATGCGGTGTTCACGCACATGCAGGTGCCGATCGTCTTCACACTCAACGAGGACAACTAGACCGTGCCTTCGAATTTACATCGCCCCACCCTTCTCGGTTTTGGCCTAGTGGCCATCTCGCTGCTGTTTGCCGGCTCCGGAACGCTCCGAGCCCAGGACGAGCAGTCACACGACGAGCCGGCATCCCTCTCCGACGCAGTCGGCGACGGACTCTCTAAGCTCGAGCCCCTCATCAAGGATAAGGACTACGACGGGGCCATGAGGCTGGTCGAGGGCCTGATGAAGGAGGCCACCCCGGAGAGCTACGACCAGGCTTTCCTCAACGAGACGGAGGCCCAGATCCTTACCCAAAAGGGTGACTACCAGAACGCCATCAGGCCCCTGGAGACGGCGCTCACGATCGCGGATCGCCACCACTACTTCCAGCAGAAGCAGGAGCTCGATATGCTCTACTTCCTGTCGCAGCTGTACTACCAGCAGGCCGACGCTGCCAAGACGGACAGGGCGCTCCAGGTCGCGGCCTTCGGCAAGGCCATCCACTACATCGAGCGGTGGTTCCAGATCAGCCCGAAGCAGACCGAGGACATCTCGATGTACTATGCGCAGATCCTCTACGCCGCTGCGGTGGCGAAGGATTCGTCGCACCCGGACCCGACCCTCATCCACCAGGCCCGCCAGCAGGTAGAGAAGACCCTGCGCATGAGCCCGCATCCCAAGGACGGGGTCTATGTTTTCCTCCTGGCGACTCTCCAGCAGGAAGTGGATTACGCGGCAGCCTCCGAGATCCTCGAGCTGCTCCTCGCGAAGAATCGGAACAACAAGACCTACTGGCAGGACCTGAACATGTTCTACATGGCCCTGGCCCAGGACCCGAAGGACAAGAATCTCGACACCATCCGCCGCTACAACATCCGCGCGATCAACACGATTGAGCGCGCCCAGGCGCTCGGATTCATGAAGACCCCGAGGGACAATTACACCCTCTTCACCCTCTACTACAATATCGCCCAGTACGGCATGGCGTCCGACCTGCTCTACAAAGGACTCCAGACGGGCGGAATCGACTCCACCCTCGACAACTGGCTCCTCCTCTCCGCCTCCTTCCAGCAGATCAACCAAGACTTCAAATCGATCGAGGTGCTCGAGGAAGCCGCCAAGCGCTACCCGACCAACGGCGAGCTCGAGTTCAAGATCGCCCAGGTCTACCAGGGCCTCGACGACAACAAGAAGGCCTACGAGCACTGCGTGGCTGCCGTCGAGAAGGGCCACATCGCCAAGCCCCAGCCGGCCTTCATCTTCCTCGCCTACATGGCCTATGAACTCGGAAAGTACGACGAAGCCAAGGTCGCGGTTGACAAGGCTATCGCGCTCATGGCGAAGCCCGACCACCAGGCGCTCGGCCTAAGGGGTGCCATAGAGGAGGCTATCAAGGAGCGTGACGCCAAGAAGGCTGCCCCCGCGGCTCAGGAAAAAATCTAAAAACTTCCGGCATAAAAATGAAGAAAACCAAACTCTATTTAATTATCCCGATCATCGTCCTCGGTGTATTCTACGGGTATTACTGGAATTTCAGCTCCCAGTACGAGGCCAAGCAGGCCGCCGTGGTTCAGGCCGAAAAGGAGCGCAAGATCGAGAAGCTCAAGCTCGAGGCCGAGTCACGCGAGCGCGCCATCCACGACGCCGTCGAGGCCCAGAAGGTCCGCAAGGCCGAGCGCATCGCCCGCGAAGAGCGCGAGCGCGCCATGAAGGACGCCAAGGAGAACGCCAAGCTCGAGGCCGAGAAGGCCGACCAGGAAGCCCAGAAGCTTGTGCGCCAGTCCGAGAAGCTTGAGAAGGACGTCACTGTCGCCAAGGAGGAGATCGCAAAGCTCCTGGCCGAGAAGAAGCGCTCGAACGAGGAACTCGTCTTCATCAAGCAGTACACGGATGCCGCGGTCGAGAATCAGGCAAAGCTCGCGGCCGTCGTCACCAAGATCGCCCAGGCCGACGCCGCTGCCGCCAAGGCCGCTGCGCTCGCCGCTGCCGCTGCCGCCCTAAAGCGCTAAGCACCCGCCCACCCTTTAAAAGCACCCACATGAAAAAATGGCTCTACGTGCTATTCCCGACAGCTCTGCTGGGAATATTCCTCTTCTACTACTTCGCCAGCAAGGCCGAGACGGAGGCCCGTGAAAAGGCCCACCGCGAGCAGGTCGCGCGCGAGGTGGCAGATGCCAACCAGAAGAAGGCTATCGCCGAGGCCAAGGCCCGCGAGGACGCCGAGCGCCGTAATATCGAGCGCGCTGCCGAAGAGGCGAAGGCCGCCAAGGAAAAGGAAGACAAGTACAACCAGGAAATGGCCCGCATCAAGGCGGAGACCGATCGCTCGAATGCCACGGCGGAGGAGTACTCCAAGAAGGTTTCCGAGCTCACCATCGAGCTGGAAAACCTCCACAAGCAGAAGGACAGCCTCACCCGTGAGGATTTCGAGCTCGCCAAGAAGATCGAACTGGCGGAAGTCGCCCGTCGTAACGCGGAGATGGAGATCCAGCGCTACAACGACATGATTGCGAACAGGGCCGACCAGAGCCTGATGGCAAAGATGCCCCCTCCGCCGCCGAAGGACAACTAAGCGGAGAAAGATACTTTTCAAAAAGGGCCCCGTTTCGGGGCCCTTTTTTTTGGGCCTCCTGCAGGGCTTGCAGCGGGAGTTCCCTGGCCTGGAAGGATTCCTTCACGGAGCTTCGCTTCGCGCCCCCTGGGACCCCTCAAAGCCGCATGGGAACTTGCAGGGCCTAAACCGCGAGCAAGTCGGGGCGCAGCTTAGCCTGATAGAGCGCTACGTTCGGGACGTAGAAAATCGTTGTTAACCGTCAACGTCTTACAATTGTCACTGTGAAACCGTAGGATCTCATCTGTGAAATTCGCCGCGAAGCAAAATCGGGAATCTCGGCGAGAGTTCATCAATAGAGTCGGCGCGGGACCTGTTTCCCCGTGCCTTGACATTAAAAACAGTAGTTATAACTTGAGTAATAATCAACTATGACCCACGCACTCAAACTTCGCCCCTTCGGCAGTTCAGTTGGCGTCATCATTCCGAAGGAAATTCTCGGAAGCCTAAACGTGGCGGAAGGTGACACTGTCTATCTCACCCAGAGCCAGGACGGCTACAGAGTTGTAGCAAACGATCCAAACTTCGCCAAGGCGATGGAGATCTACAAGGACGTCGCAAAGGACTACCGCAACGCGCTGAAGGAACTGGCAAAGTGAAGGAGCCCGTTTGGCTTAGCAGAACAGAGGTCTTGGCATTCCACGATGAGCAGCTCCGTGAGCACGGAGGCCCGGCGGGTGTTCGCGATGAGAATGCGCTCGAGGGCGCGCTTGCCCGTCCTTCGAATCTTTTCCATTACGAGAAACCAGACCTCGCTGCGTTGGCTGCTGTCTACGCGCATGGGATCGCAAAGAACCACCCCTTCAGCGATGGCAACAAGCGAACGGCCTTTGTCTGCGCAGCCGTCTTCCTCGGATTGAACGGCGTTAGGCTCACGTTTTCTGAGCCAAAGGCGGTCGAAATGATGCTGTCTCTGGCGGCAGGAAACATGAGCCAAGAGGACGTGGCGCAGCTTATCCGCGAGAACTCGGGCCCACGGCGCAAATCCAAAGGCTAGGCACAATACCGGTCAAGGAACTGCCCTTCATGCCCTTTTCTGCTTGCGACACCAGCTCGCCCTGCGCCTACTGATCACTCACGCGAGCAAGTCGGGGCGTAGCTTAGCCTGGTAGAGCGCTACGTTCGGGACGTAGAGGTCGTCAGTTCGAATCTGACCGCCCCGACCATTTCGCAAGTCTGTCCAGATGTGACAGGTTGCGGTAGTTCGAATTCTCGGGTCGTGTCATACTAACCGTATCGACTTGATTGGGGCTAGTGGGAACCTACCTTGGTGATCTGTCTTTGCTCCCCCAATGAAATACCATCTGAAGGACGCTAGGGTTGAGTGGGCCATTGAATCCGCGAACAACGAGGCTTGGGTCCTCAAGACGAAGAACGAAGGCGACTGGCAGACCGTGGGATCCTACCGGTCGCCCCACGAAGCCGCTGTAATCGCCGGAGCACGCGAGCGTGGCGGCATTCCTAAGATGCTGCGCGTGGTCGAGAGCCGCCGGTTCGTCCTGTCTGGCTGGAGTTCCGCGGCATAGGTTCACGTTTGGCGCCCCTCGGAAGCAGGGCGGCTTTGGAGCAAAATGTCTGCGCCCTTGTGGGTTGCTGTCGATTGATTCTAAGCAGGGATCCAGAGGACAGTGACTTGGGCGGCGGGCCAAATCTGACCGCCCGGGCTTTTCTGGAAAGTCTGGCCATATGCTTCGGGTTGCGACGCGAACCAACGGGTCCCGAGCCATGATTTGGGTTTTCGCCGACCCCTATTGGGAACCCACCGAACCTTTTGACCCCCGCGTAGGAGCCCGTAGGATCGCCTTTCGATGCCTGCCCCTTCCCCGATAGCGCTCCTTGCGGCGTACAACCCGCCGCCCTTAGACAGGACGGACATGCTCGTTGAAGGGCTCGTTGCGGGAGCTGTGGTCGTTGGAGTCATTGTCGCACTGTTTGCGCTCCTAGGGGCCTTAAATCGCCGGAAAAAGGCCCCGCAGGACGTGGCTGGGACGGCCGCGGATACCCGGCCCACGCAATCAGCTCCCTCGGAGGGCTCGGCGCGACACCCCCACCCCCTCGCCGACCAGGTTCCGGACTCAGTCGATGCCGCGGTGGAGCAGGAGCTCAAGAACCGGTTCCTCGACCGCAGGATAACCCGGGGCAAGTACATCGAGGACGGTATCCTCGAGTCCTTCGTGGCGGTG
>CAITBM010000035.1 GCA_903890485.1 uncultured Opitutaceae bacterium
CGCCCTGCCCCAGGTCGATGACCTGAGCGACTTCCACTGCGTCACCACCTGGTCCAAGTTCGACTGCAGGTGGGCGGGGGTGGCCCTCACCACGCTCTACGAGCTGGCCCGGCCGAAGCCCGATGCCCGGTTCGTCTATTTTTCAAGCTACGACGGCTACTCCACCAACGTCGCCCTCGACCGGTGCCTGGACGACGACACCCTGGTGGCGACCTCCTTTGGCGGAGCCCCATTGACCCGGGAGCACGGGGGCCCGGCCCGCGTGATCATCCCGAAGCTCTACGCCTGGAAGGGCGCGAAATTCGTGAAGGCGATCACCTTCCTTTCCGAGGACAAGCTCGGCTTCTGGGAGGTGAGGGGCTACTCGAACACGGCGGACCCCTGGACCGAGGACCGCTACGCCTAGGGCCTCTAATCGGCCCAGGCAGCGGTCCTGCTAGGAGGGCCGCCGCGCCTTGGGGCGCAGCAATCGCACTCGCCATGCGGAGGGGCGCTCGGCAGAGTCCGCCAAAAAAGTGCCCATGCCCCCCACCCCTTCTCCCGCCCCGGAAGATGACCCAACCGCCGACGCACCCCTGCGGGTCGAAGGCTTCACCGGAACGCCCGAGGAGATCGAGCGGCAATGGTTTGAGCAGGTCTTCAAGGGCCGGGGCGACACGATGCCGCAGTTGACCCTTCGTTCCGTCCTGATGGGCACGCTCCTGGGCGGCGTCCTCGCGCTCACGAACCTCTACATCGGGCTGAAGGCCGGATGGGCCATCGGGGTCGCCATCACGGCCTGCATCGTGTCCTACATCCTCTCCACCTTCATGGTGAAGGCGAGAATCTGGAAGACCCCGATGGGGATCCTCGAGACCAACTGCCTTCAGTCGACTGCGGACTCCGCGGGCTACGCCACCGGCGCCACCCTCGTGTCGGCCTTCTCCGCCTACTACATGATCAACCAGCAGGCGCTGCCAATCGGGCTCTCTCTGGCCTGGGTGTTCTTCATCGCGGTTCTCGGGGTCACCATGGCGATCCCGATGAAGCGCCAGATGATCAATGTCGAGCAGCTGCGCTTCCCGACGGGAATCGCGACCGCCGAGACGCTCCGGGCCCTCTTTTCCAAGGGCAAGAGCGCCGTCAAGTCGGCGCACGGGCTTGTCTGGGCCGCAATCCCCGCGGCGATCAGCCAGTTCTGGGTCGACGGCCTCAGGTTCATCAGCCCGAAGCTTGAGCCCTTCGGCCTCGGCAACCTGGTCGAGCGCTTCGACAAGGTGGTCTTTGGTCCGGCCTGGATGGGGCGAACGATCACCTTTGTCTGGGATCCCGTGTTCATCGGAGGGGGCGCCCTGATGGGGATCCGTCCGGCCGCGAGCATCCTCCTTGGCGGCACGCTCTGCTGGGGGGTCTACGTCCCGATCCTCCAGTCCCACGGGATCATCACCGGCAGCGGCTACAGGAACATCATCTCCTGGACCCTCTGGGGCGGCGTGTCCTGCATGGTCGTCTCCGGACTCCTCGCGTTTGCGCTCAACTGGCGCGTCATGGCCCGCGCCTTCAAAGGGCTGGGCGGCCTCTTCAGGAAGTCCAAGTCCGCGGTCGACCCCATGGTGGCGATCGAGACCCCGATGTCCTGGTTCTTCTACGGGCAGATCTTCTCGCTGATCGGGCTGGC
>CAITBM010000036.1 GCA_903890485.1 uncultured Opitutaceae bacterium
CACGGTCTGGCTCATCACCAAGAGTTTCAACGCGAACATCGAGTTCGCATCCCAGGAGCTTCGTGGCACACGGTTTTCGGACAGCGTCCTCAAGCTGCAGCGCGAACTCGGCGCCCTCTGCATCGAGGTATCAGCAGCAAAGGCCCGTACGGGAACTGAAGGCATTTCAGAAGGTTCACCTGGCTCCGGGCGAGGCGCGCCACGTTGAGTTCAAGTTGGGTGGGGACGATCTCTCATTTTGGAACGCTGAAATGCGCCATGTGGTCGAGCCGTGTAGCCTTTATGTCTGGGTCGCGCCGGATTCATCAAGTGGCGAACCCGCCGTGACCGAGATTGCCGAATAGGCCCCCATCCTATTAGGGATAAGCAAACCCTGTCGTGCAGCCCCCCTCGTCGCTAAAGTCCCCGAAATTCGCGCTCGGATTGCTCCTCATCGTGGCGCTTGGGGTGGCGCCGGTGCCATCCCTTGCGGCGAAGGTGCAGCCGCCTTGGCC
The DNA here is from genome assembly GCA_903890485.1 of uncultured Opitutaceae bacterium. Lineage (GTDB taxonomy): Bacteria > Verrucomicrobiota > Verrucomicrobiia > Opitutales > Opitutaceae > Palsa-1447. The sequence continues at coordinate 495 of CAITBM010000036.1, forward strand.
CGGAGCCCGCCCCTCGGCGGTCCTTTCGCCCGAGGATGATGCCCTGCTCGATGAGCTTCAGCAGTCGGCATTTCGATATTTTTCTGAGCAGGCCGACCCTAAAACGGGCCTTGTTCGGGACCGGGCAAGGTCCGATGGCTCTCCGAGCGAGGGTAAGGCGAGCATTGCCGCTTCCGGGTTTTCACTTAGCGCATGGGCCATCGCCACCCAGCGAGGCTGGACCGACAGGGAAAACGCCCTAAGCCATGTGAAACTGGCACTGAGGTTCCTAGCCGACTCGGCTCCCAGAAAGCACGGGTTTTTCTATCATTTCATGGAGATGGGCACCGGGGCGCGCGCGTGGAAATGCGAGCTGTCCCCGATCGACACCGGCCTGTTCTTTGCCGGGGCCATAGTCGCCCGCGACTACTTTGCAGACGACGAGGTGACTGCGCTGGTGAACAGGCTATTCCACGAAGTGGATTGGGAATGGTTCCTCAATGGCGGCGAGACTTTGGCTATGGGCTGGCACGACGAGCACGGATTCTCCCGCTACCGTTGGGACCAATACTCCGAGGACATGATGCTGGGATTTCTCGGGATGGGCGCCCTGGAGAGGCCGCTGCCGGAGGGGTACTGGGACGCTTGGTCGCGAACGCCCGTCGGTACCTATGCCGGCTACCATTTTATCGAAGGTCCCCAGCTCTTCATCCACCAGTTCACCCACGCGCACGTGGATTTTCGGAACCTGCGGGATGCCTACGCGGACTATTACCACAACTCTGTCCTGGCATCGCTGGCCCAGCGGCAGTTCTGTGTGGACCTCCGCAACGAGTTCCCGGCGTGGGGAGAACGCCTATGGGGTATAACAGCTTCCGACTCTGCGACCGACTATAAGGCCTGGGGAGGGCCCCCTAGGACCGAGGAGGCCAATGCCCTCGATGGGACAATCGTTCCATGCGCTGCGGCCGGATCCGTCGCATTTGTGCCGAGCGAGGCCATGACGACCCTCCGCTATATGAGGACGGCCTACGGCGACCGGATCTGGAGCCGCTACGGCTTTGTCGACGCCTTCAATCCAGAGACAGGCTGGGTGAACCGCGACGTGATCGGCATCGACCTCGGTATCACGCTGGTCCAGGCCGAGAACGCGCGCACGGGATTCGTGTGGGCTGTTTTTATGCAGGCGCCTGAAGTTCAACATGCCCTTGTGCGCGCCGGATTTGTTTCTCAGAAGCGGGACCTTCCCTGGCCGGACCAGTCCAAATTCCATGACATTGCACTCGGCGCCTGGCGTTCGATCGAAGCGGTTCCCGCCACATCAGACACTCTCGGCCTTCGCTTGTCGTCGATTCTTTCCGCTAGCGCCCTTGGCCTCATCCCTGAGGACGATGCGGTGAATAGAATATCGACGATGTTGAAGGCCACGCCAAAACCGACAGGGGAGAGGGCGGTCGGGCCCTATGCCGCAAGTCTGGTGACCCTCCGGCAGGCAATACCTGCATTCGCTTCGGAGGCGACTCGACGACTCTCGGAGATAGATTGGGGTGCTGTTTCCGTTGAGTCCGACATGCTTGGATCCGCGAGCCGCCTGGCGGCGTTCTTCCAGGTGGCCACCGATGCCAAGCCGGTCACCGCCTGGTCGAGCATGCGTCGGGGCGCTCAGCCGGTAGGGCATGTCTACGTGCTTCAGCCAGCCCAAGTGCGCGACCAGCTTCTGCCCGGGCTGTGGTTGGATGAGCGGGCCATCGTGACTGGGGCATCGTCGGCGCAATTGGCCTATGCGATCACGGTTGAGAACAGAAAGGCCTCAACGGCCGAGTTCCCCTATGACGTGAAGAGCACGGCACTGCTCTTGGAGCAGTATCCGGCCGAGGCCGCCGCGGCGCTCAAACTGGCGCCGATGGCCGCCGGATGGCTCACGCAGTCCACTATCGAGGACCGGTGCCTTTTGCTTTTGAGCCTGGCTAACCTTCTAGCGCCGGACTGCCTGCGCGAATGGTTCCAACAGGATCCTCTGGTGAAGAAAGGAAGGTGGCAGATCGCGGAGTTTGGAGAAGCCGCATTCGGCGGCACCAATTCGGTGTTCGCACGTAATGAGCTGGCAGTGCCCGCAAAGGTGCCCCCGGTAAGACGCGCCCTCGCCCGATCCTCCACTCTTTCTCGAGACAAATGGGACTGGGTGCTCGTGAAGGGGCAGGAATTCAAATTCTCTGCGGCTGATATCCGACCGGGAGATCCCAATCTTGAGCTTCGTTTTGCGCTTTCATGGGACAATGAGGCGCTCCATTTCCACGCCGACGTGCTGGATACGCCCCCTGGATCGGCGGAGCCGGCGGGACGGCGGTCCGTAGAGCTTTTCCTCAACCCGAAGAGGGACGGACTCCAGTGGCTCTCGTCGAAGGACTTCCAGTATGCGTTCAAGCCCGACGGCAGCGCGATGGAGTGGTTTCATAACCGGGCCGTTGAGGCGAGAATTTCAAAGAGTGACACGGGATATGTCGTAGAGGCCGACATCAAATGGGCGGAGCTGGGACTGGTTCCGGCGCCGGGACTCGAATTTGACGCTACGGCAAGCGTCACCGCAGGGGGAAACAATGAGTGGGATCCGGCGCTTGAACTGAGCTGGAGATACTATGGACGTCCAGACGATCGGTTCGGGCTGGGGACCATTCAGCTCGAATAGGGCAGCCGCCGCACCCCCCGTCGCCTATGTTCTTATCCCCGAAGAACTGGTTCCTTCTGGCCTGTGTGATGGGCTTAAGCTGTGCGTGCTCGAGGGACAGCTCCGAAAGGAGCTCCAATGGGAGGGTGGTAGTGAATTATTGGGAGAAATGGAGCGGGTTCGAGGCGGATGCTATGCGCGCCGTTGTTGACGACTTCAATAGGAGCCAAGACGGCATCGAAGTCCGCTTTCTGTCTGTTGCGGGGGTTGACACCAAGCTGCTCCTTGCCACCTCGAGCGGGCATCCCCCGGACATCGCGGGTCTCTGGTCCGAGAACATCCCAGATTTTTCCGAAAAGGGAGCTTTGACGCCGCTGGACGGAGGACTGGCGACCGCCGGAATCAAAGGGGAGGATTATATCCCGCTCTTCTGGGAGCTTTGCCGCCACCGTGGCTTCACCTGGGGTTTGCCGACAACGCCGGGCTGCGTGGCGCTTTTCTACAATAAGAAGCTCTTCCGTGCAGCGGGACTCGACCCGGAGCGGCCGCCGCGCACGTTCGCCGAGTTTGAGAGCATGAGTCGTCGCCTCACGGTGGTTGAGATTGAGCGGGCGGGAAAACGGGTGAGGATTTCATTCGAGGACCTAACCCCGCAGGAACGGGGGGGCCGCAAATACTCGCTGGTCCAGGTTGGGCACCTGCCCCAGGACGCAGGGATGTTTCTATCTGGCTGGGGCGCCTGGTTTGGGGCGCAGTTCTTCGACGGTGAAAGGCGCATCCTCGCTGATGACCCCGGTAATGTGGCGGCCTACGGGTGGCTACGGCACACCGCGCAGACCTACGGAGTGGAGAACCTTCGGGGGTTCATTGAGGGTTTCGGCGTCGCTCAGTCGGCGCAAACCCCCTTCCTTGGGGGATCCGAGGCGATGGTGGTGCAGGGTCCCTGGATGCCCAATTTTATATCGCAGTTTGCGCCCGGAATCGAATGGGGGGCTGCGGCCTGTCCGGCGGCCGATGGGGTGGGTGGAGGCTCCCCTGTGACCCTCGCGCAGTGCGATGTGGTGGTCATCCCCCACGGGGCAAGGCATCCCAAGGAGGCGTTCAAGTTCATTTGCTACCTTCAGCGTCAGGACGTCGCGGAGAAGCTCGCCCGTTCACAGCAGAAATTCACGGCGCTCAGGAATGTTTCGGTGGAGTTTCTCAAGAATCATCCGAACCCGTCGATCAAGCTCTTCATCGAGTTGTCGCGAAGCCCGGGTGCAAGGTATGTTCCTCGGCTTTCCATCTGGCATGAATATGATGCCGAACTGGCGGTGGCCAGGGAGCGGGTCCTGAATATGCGCATGGAGCCGGCGGAGGCGCTAAAGGAGGCGCAGGAGCGTGTACAATGGAAGTTTGACCGGGTGATGCGGCGCTGGGACGCGGTGGGCAAGGAGCGTGTGGCGGAATGGAGGGGCTATGACGAGTGGTGAACGCAGGCGAAGCCTGGTTGGCCTGGCGTTCGTGAGCCCCTGGCTGCTGGGATTCCTCGTGTTCACGGCGTACCCCGTGTGCGCATCCCTTTACTATTCATTCTGTGACTATGACGTCTTGTCACGTCCTGTGTGGGTGGGCCTCCTCAACTACCAGGATATGGTTTCGGATAGCGTTTTCTGGCTCTCGGTCCGAAACACGCTCCTGTTCAACTTGATTGCACTGCCTTTGGGACTGGCCTCCGCGCTGACGCTGGCGCTTCTCCTTAACCAGCCGGTGAAAATGCGCGGGACCTTCAGGGCAATCTACTACCTTCCTTCTCTTGTGCCAGCGGTTGCCGGAGCGATGGTCTGGCTCTGGATCCTGAACGCCCGGCTGGGGCTCCTTAACCAGGTCTTGGTCGGGATTGGCTTCAGCAACCCGCCGCAGTGGCTTGTCGATCCGGCATGGACAAAGCCCTCGCTGGCGCTCGTGTCGCTCTGGGGGTGCGGCAACACCGTAGTGATCTACCTGGCGGCCCTCCAGGGCGTGCCGCAGTCCCTCATCGAGGCATCGATGATCGACGGGGCGTCGCCGTTTAGGCGCCTGGTGCATGTGACCCTTCCGGCAATCTCGCCTGTAATCTATTTTAACCTCCTTATCGGAATCATTGGCGGACTCCAGGTGTTCACCTCGGCGTTCATCATGATGGGGGGCGCGGGACCCGAAAGATCGGTCCTGTTCTACGCCATCTACATCTACCAAAACGCTTTTGAATACCGGCACATGGGTTATGCCTCTGCCATGGCCTGGGTCTTGTGCATGCTCATCTTGGTCCTGACCCTCCTGGCTTCGCAGATCTCTAAGCGTTTCGTCCATTACCAGGGAGAGTGAATACGATGATGAGCAAAACTTCCAAGCTCCTGGTCTACGCCCTGCTCCTGGCTGGAGCGGCTGTGTTTATCCTTCCGTTCGCGTGGATGGTGATCACGGCCCTGAAGCCCGTGGACCAGGCGCTGACCCAGCCGGGGGCGTGGCTTCCCCGCAAATTTGAGGCACAAGTCGGGGGCCATTTCAAAGAGGTGCGCACAAGTGGGGTTATAACGGAGCCGAGCCTATGGATCCGGCAGGCCGGAGCCCGCAATCCGGTGGTTGTGCGCGAGGCAACGGTCTGGGACGGCGCCTGGAACCCGGCGGCCGGCGCGTCCGTCCCGATAGAGGTGATCAAAAGGGTGCCCGCATCCAGCGGCCAACCTTGGGTAGAAATTAGCAGCCTGGACGGCTCGGCCACGGATATCATCCGGGCCTCGGAAATGAGGACACACGTCTCGTTTCGATGGGAGAATTTTCCGCGGGCAATCGCGTCCATGCGCCACTTTTGGCGCTACCTGGCGAATACGTTGCTCCTGTGCGTGCTGAACGTGTGCGGGACGGTGCTTTCGAGCGCCATGGTGGCTTACGGCTTCTCACGGCTGGAGTGGCGCGGGAGGGAAGGGCTCTTCGGCCTGCTCCTGGTCACGATGATGATCCCGTTTCCGGTTGTGATGGTGCCGCTCTACAGCTTGTTTCGGTCGCTCGGCATGGTCGGCACCCTGCAGCCCCTTTGGATCGGCTCTTTCTTTGCGAACGCCTTCAATGTCTTCATCCTAAGGCAGTTTTTCAGGACCATCCCCAAGGACCTCTCCGAAGCTGCGAGAATTGATGGCTGCGGGGAATTCCGAATCTTCTGGCAGATCATCCTGCCGCTTTGTACCCCGGCATTGATCGTGGTCGGGCTGTTTACCTTCTTGGGCGCATGGAATGACTACCTGGGACCACTGATTTACCTGACGGACGAGCGGGACTTCACTCTGGCGCTGGGCTTGGACGCCATGAAATCGAGCGAATCCGGGGCAACGGAATGGCCCTACCTGATGGCCGCAAGCACGCTGGTCATTCTTCCTGTTGTCGCCCTCTTCTTCTTCGCCCAGCGCAAGTTCGTTGAGGGGATAGCCCTGACCGGCATAAAGGGTTAGGTGGTGCGTTCCCGGGGTGTGAATGCCATGGGCAACGAACCTATGAGGGGCATGTTTTGGAGGGCCTTTTTGGTTGCCTTGAAAATGTTGTCAGCGGGAGACTTGGGTGAATTGCTTCACCCCGATTCTGCGCCCGGCCCGGCCGGCCGCCGGAACAAGCGGACCCCAATGGCACCTATGAATGAAATGGACCTATCCACGTCGACGTCGCGATGGGTTTCGAGGGCATGCGGGGTGCTCGTCTGCGTTTGGGTTGGCGCCGGGATCGCCTCCGCCGCTGCGGGCACACCGGCCGAAAACGCAGCCCGGGGATTGATCCAAAGAGTCCTGCCGGCACATGCCTCCGAAATTGAGGTGATGCAGATTCCGGGAGCTGAGGGAGGTTCGGACGTCTTTGAGGTGGAGAGCCGCGCCGGCCGCCTTCTCCTAAAGGGCAACACGGGGGGCGCGATCAGCGCCGGATTGGGCTGGTACCTCACCAATGTGGCCCATGCCCAGATGTCCTGGGACGGCGACAACCTTGCCTTGCCCGACAAGCTTCCCGACGTGCCGCAGACGGTGCGGATCGTCTCCCCCTACAAGTACCGGGCCTATCTCAACTACTGCACGTTTAACTACACCATGTCTTGGTGGGACAAGGCGCGATGGGAGCGGGAAATCGACTGGATGGCTCTGCACGGGGTGACCATGCCGCTTGCCACGACCGGTCAGGAGGCGGTCTGGCAGGCAACCCTGCGCGAGCTCGGTATGAGCGACGCCGAGATACGCACGTTCCTTGTGGGGCCGGCGTATTCGGGATGGCAGTGGCTCACGAACATCGAGGCGTGGGCGGGACCGCTGCCCCAGTCTTGGATAGACTCGCACCTGGAATTGGGCCGCTTCGTCCTGAATCGGGAGCGGGAACTCGGAATGACCCCCATACTTCAGGGTTTTTCGGGCTGCGTGCCCCTGTCCTTTAGGGAAAGGTTCCCCTCGGCGGCCATTCAGACGAAGGTGATCTGGTGCGAGGTCCCGCCGGGCACGGCGCAACTCGACCCTGAGGACCCGCTGTTCGCGAAGGTCGGGCGGCTCTTTCTCCAGAAGCAGCAAGATCTCCTTGGGCCCGGGCACCTTTATGCAGCAGATCCATTTCACGAGGGCGAGCCGCCGAAGGAGGGGCAGGCCTACTTGAACTCAGTCGGGGCCCGGATATACGCCCTCACCCATGAGTTCGATCCTGAGGCGACGATCGTGATGCAGGGCTGGACGATCCGCGAAGGAATCGTTCAGGGCATTCCGTCCGACCGACTCCTCGTTCTGGACCTGACCGGCGAGAAATGGAAGGAAACCCAGGCGTTCTGGGGGCGCCCATGGATCGCCGGCGTGTTGCACAACTTCGGTGGGCGCACGTTCCTCGGGGGAAATCTCCCTTCCATTGCCAACAACGCCGCGGGCCTCCTCGGGAATCCAGCGGCCGGCCGCCTTGTCGGAATCGGGGCCTTTCCCGAGGCGATCGAGCAGAACCCCGTGGTCTATGACCTGGCGTTTGACGTGGGTTGGCGGCGCACGGCTCCCGACCTTAGGCCCTGGATCGACGCGTTTGTTACAGCCCGCTACGGCCGGGGCCTCCCGGGTGCCTTGTCAGCGTGGAGCCGACTGCAATCCTCGGTCTATTCCCAGGCGGAATCGGCGCCGTCCATGGACAGTCCATTCTGCGCCCAGCCGGCTCTCAAGCTTGAGAAGGCCTCACCGTGGGGGAGCTTTGACCGGAACTACCCGCCGGGCGAGGTCTGGGAAGCGTGGGCGGACCTCATGTCGGCGGGCAAAGAGCTGGGGGCAGTCGATACTTTCCAATATGACCTGGTCGATGTGGCGCGACAGGCGCTCGCGGATCTTTCGGTTCCCCTTTACGCCGATGTCGTGAAGGCGTTCAGGTCCGGGGACCGGGTTCGATTCGCGGCCGAAAAGGCCCGGTTCCTTGAGCTGGCGGTGGATATGGACAAGCTCCTGGCTACCCGTCGGGAGTTCCTCCTCGGCCGGTGGGTGGCCGATGCCCGTGCCTGGGGTGTTTCGCAGTCCGAAAAGGACCAGTTTGAGCAAAATGCCCGACTCCTCCTTACGCTCTGGGGTCCGCCAAGCCACGGGGCTTTCCTTCACGACTATGCCTGCCGGCAGTGGGCTGGCCTATTGGCCGGCTTCTACGTGAAGAGGTGGGAGCTGTTCTTCGATTATCTCGGGAAACAGCCTGCAGGATACAGCGAAGACGGCCTATACCGGGTGATGGACCGTCCCGGCGACGAGTCGAGCGACTTTTACAGGACGCTCACGGCGTGGGAATACGCTTGGTGCAAGGGGCACGAAGCCAGCCCAGCTCAGCCCAAGGGAGACCCGGTCGCTGTCGCCAGCGTGCTCCTGGGTAAATGGAGGCCCGTGATGCTGTCGGCTTATCCCGGATTCGCCTGGAAGAAGCCGCCCGATACCCCCCGCCCATGAACCCGACACCCCAGGCCGCACCCGTCGGCCGCCTTGCTTCTCTCGATGCCCTCCGTGGGTTTGACATGATGTGGATCATGGGCGCGGACGCCCTAGGAAGCGCGTTCTCACACCTGAGCGGAGGGCCCGTGGCGCGCTTCGCTGCAAGGCAATTGGACCATGTTGCATGGGAGGGGATCCGGTTCTACGACACCATTTTCCCTCTGTTCGTGTTCATGGTGGGGGTTGCCATCCCTTTCTCGTTGGACCGGTTTGCCGGGCCCGAGGGCCGTTCGGGCGCCCTTTCGAGGATTTTCCGCCGGACAGTGCTCCTCTACCTCCTGGGGCTCTTCTACTACGGCGGATTCGGCACCCCTTTCGATCAGATTAGGCTCCTCGGTGTCCTCCAACGAATCGCTCTCTGTTACTGCGGTGCCAGCCTCCTTTACCTTTTGCTTAAGCCGAGGGGTATCGCGGTTGCGATAGGCGCCCTGCTGGTCGGCTACTGGCTTCTCCTTCGGTACGTTCCGGTGCCGGGGTTTGGCCCGGGCGACTTTAGGGAGGGCCACAATTTGACGAATTGGATCGATGCTCACTACCTGCCGCTTCGCAAGTGGGATGGGGACCACGACCCCGAGGGTATCTTGAGCACCCTCCCAGCCGTGACCACATGCCTTCTCGGTGTCTTGTCGGGCCGCTGGATCAAACGGGTCGACAAAACCGAAGGGCAGAAGGCTCGGGTCCTTGCCTTGGGAGGAGTCGTCCTGATGGTCCTCGGATTTGCCTGGGGAACCCAGTTCCCGATCGTGAAGAAGCTCTGGAGTTCCTCGTTCGTGCTCGTGGCGGGCGGGTGGAGCATGCTGCTTCTTTCCGCATTCTACACCGTCGCTGACATCTGGAAAATGGACCGTTGGCTGAAGCCCTTCGTCTGGCTGGGATCCAACGCCCTGACGGTCTACATCTTGAGCAACATAGTGGATTTCGGGGCGCTATCCGCGCGGTTTGCAGGCGGAGATATTGCTGCTGCTTTGAACCGCGCGTGGACCGGCTCGGGAGAACTCCTCCTTGCCCTCGTGAGCATCGTACTGTGCATGGTCGTGGCCGGCTTCCTCTACCGACGAAAGATATTCCTCAGGCTCTGAGCATCCGCCGGGCTGTAACGCCCCCGGGATGCCGCCTATTCCGAGCGTGCGAGACTTATGGCCTTAGCCGCCAGTGGTTCCATCACCGAGTAGCCCTTAGGATTCGGATGAACCCCGTCGCCCGAGTATTCGGCCTTCATCCCCTTGTTGTCGGCTGCAAGGGCCCCAAAGTAGTCAAGGTAGACGCAGTGGTTCTGCGCCGCGTACGCCTTGATCCACGTGTTTAGGGCGACGATCTTCTCCGCGGGCGCTAGCCCTGGCCTCCAGGGATAGTCAAAGGCGGGGAGAACCGAGGAAAGGATGACCCGGATATTGTGGGCCTGGGCCAACTCGACCATCGAGGCCAGGCATCCTTTGGTTTGCTCGGGATTGTAGGGTCCCGTGTTGCCGGCAATGTCGTTCGTGCCGGCAAGAATCACGACGACCTTGGGCTCAAGGCTGATCACGTCCTCCCGGAATCTAGCGAGCATCTGTGGTGTGGTCTGACCACTGATCCCGCGGCCGACATAGTGATTGTCACTAAAAAAGGAGGTGTTTCGCGGCCAGGCGTCCGTGATCGAATCGCCCATGAAGACGACAAGGCTTTCGGAGGCTGCCGGCCGTCCCAGCAGGACATTGTCCGCCCGGTAACGGGAAAGGTTCGGCCAGTCCTGAGAGAGTGCGTTCAATTTGGCTTTCAGTTCGGCCACCTGCTTGTCAGGGGGACTGACAGGATGGGACTGGCATCCCGAGAAAACGACCAGTCCGGCGAGGAAGAGGCAACCCCAAGTGCGGCTTACGAGGGAACGGTGCGGCTGTTGGGACAGCAGGGTTTTCTCTGGGGGAGTCGTCATGGGGGTAGGGGGGCGCACGGCCAAATCGGGTGCGCTCGGGGTGAGCCAAGGCTCACCTTTTTGTGGCCGGCCGCAGCGCCTAGGCAAGCAAATGCACCGGAACCGCCTAACGCCCCTCCGTCGGCCCGCTCTCGCTGAGTTTGGAAGGTGCGGAAAATGGCTCGCCTGAGACCGCGCGGGGCGCGAGCGTCCTCGACTCTAATGACGCAGTCCTCAACCGAACACGCCCCCTGGAGGTCCGGCATCTTGGGGGCCCGGGCCAATCTGGTGCCCGGTCTTGCACTTCAGGTCGTGGCTCTGCTCCTGGTTGCAGGCTACTATTATGAGCCCTCGGTGCATGGTGCCCTAGACCGACTTGCCGAGGCGCGCCTACGCGCGGGTTTTGTGTTCGGTGTCGTTTCCACGGGGCTGTGCGGCGGCGTGTTCCCGTTCCTGTATCTGCATTTTTCGGGACTGGGGTCCAAGGCTGGGCCCCGCTACTCGTGGTCCCAGGGCCTGGCGCTTACCCTATTTTGGGCGTACAAAGGTCTGGAGGTGGACGTGTGGTACCGCATCCAGGCCCACATTGTCGGGGCGGGTCATGACCCCGCAACCATCGTAATAAAGGTGATCCTTGACCAATTCGGGTACTGCCCCGCATTCGCGGTGCCGATCACGGCCGCTGTTTATCAATGGGTGGAGTCGGGATTTGACGGACGCTCGCTGGGTGCCGACGTGGCTGCCGGCCGGTGGTACCGCCGCAAGGTGCTTCCCGTTCTCCTATCGAACCTCGGAGTCTGGATCCCCGCCGTGGCAATCATCTATGCATTGCCGACGCCGTTGCAGCTCCCGCTCCAAAACCTTATCCTCTGCTTCTACACGCTTGTGGTGGCCCATCAGATGCGGGCGCGCACCTGATCGCCGGATCCGGACGTCTGCGGCGTGGGCTATTCAGGTCGCTCCGACGGCAACGCCGATACCGGCGTGGACGGCCAGCTCCCGAGCAGAGGACAGGCAGCGTGTGCAGACGGTTTCGACCGAGTCATCGCCTTGGATGTCCCGGAGAACGCCGCATTCGCGATAATAGTGGAGTAGGGGGTCGGCCTGCCTGTGGAACGTCGCCAAGCGGGACCTGATGGTGGTCGGATTGTCGTCCGACCTCCGGTACAGCTCGCCCCCACAGCTGTCGCACACGCCCGCCCTCTTCGGCGGATGGAACCTCAGGTGGTACGGGGATTGGCAGGAGCGGCAGATCAGCCGAGCTGAGAGGCGGTCTATGATGGATGAATCCGGCACGTCGATGTTGAGGGCACCCGTCACCCTGCGTCCCAGCCGGGCCAGGATCTCGTCAAGCGCCACGGCCTGAGCCAGCGTGCGGGGATAGCCGTCTAGGATAAAACCCTCGCCGACATCGGGCCGCCCGAGGCGTTCCTCAACCATGTGGTCGGTCACGTCGTCCGGCACGAGTTCGCCCCGGTCCATATACCCCTTGGCCAGAAGGCCAAGCTCGGTTGCCTGTTTCAGATTCTCGCGGAAAAGATCGCCAGTTGAGATGTGGGGAAGATGGAGCTTAGAGGCCAGCTGCTCCGCTTGGGTCCCCTTGCCTGACCCCGGCCCGCCCAGGAGTACAAGGTCGAGGCCGATCGCCGGGGGTTTCGAGGCGCGCGCCTGCTGTGCGAACATGATTCCGTACTCGTCGCGGCCGATGAACTTCCCTCGCTCGACCGAGACATGGTCCAGAGCTTCAACTAGACGGGCCTCCACCTCGGAAACCGTCCCCTCGCCGGAAACGATGATCAGCTTGCCCTCGGCTGCATACCGCTCGAGGAGGGGCTCAGTGGACCGGTGGAAAACCCGCAGGCGCCTGTGGGCCATCTCAGCGGAGTCGTCGGGTCGGTGGTACAGGGGCTTGCCGCAGACGTCGCAGGTTCCATTCAAGCGCGGCGGATTGTAGAGAGTGTGGAACGGAGTCTGGCACCTGCGGCAGATAAGCCTTCCGGACATGCGCGCGACGACTTCAACGTCGGGAACGCGAATATAGACGACGGCGTCCAATTTTCTGCCGAGCTTGTGGAGCATGTCGTCCAGGAAGGCGGCTTGGCACGGTGTCCTGGGGAACCCGTCGAACAAGGTGCCGTCCTCGTAGTCGAGAGCCTCCGTCCAGGCCTCGATCATCGAGTCAACGACTTCGTCGGGCACCAGCGCCCCGGCCTCCATGTATTTGCGAGCCAGGACGCCCAAGGGGGTATGGTCCTGCAGATTGCTTCGAAACAGATCACCAGTGGCAACGTGGCGTAGGCCGTAGCGGGCCGAGAGACTTGCTACGTGCGTACCCTTGCCGACACCGGAGGGGCCGATCAGGGCTATGTTCATGGGGATTTTGAACCAGCTATTCTAGACTTTGCCTAATGTCCTACAGTCGGGGCAATTGTGCTGCGCATTATTAGGGTTTCAATGCGCGGATCCTGCCAGCAAGCCTATGTTTATCGTGCGATCAACTCTTTGCGGAGAAGAGGCCCGGTTCCTTCCGGGGCTCCGTGTCTCCGAACTGCAATGAGCTCAGTCGCCGGTAAAGACCGTCGGCCCGGGCATTGAGTTCATCGTGGGTGCCGAGCTCCACGACACGGCCGCCGTCGATCACGGCTATCTTGTCAGCGTTGCGAACCGTGGCCAGGCGATGGGCGATGATGAAGCTCGTCCGGCCCTGCATCAGTCGATCGAGCGCAGTCTGAACCTGCTGCTCGCTCTCGCTGTCCAGGGAGTTGGTGGCCTCGTCGAGGATCAGGATCGCAGGGTTCTTGAGAATTGCGCGGGCGATCGCGATCCTTTGGCGCTGCCCGCCCGAGAGCTTGATTCCCCGGTCCCCCACGACTGTGGCGTATCCCTCGGGAAAGGTCCGGATGAAATCGTCCGCATTCGCCAGTTTCGCGGCGGTGCGAACCGCTTCATCGTCCGCGCCCGGCCTTCCGTACACAATGTTCTCGGCTATTGTTCCACCGAATAGGAGGACGTCCTGGGGAACAATAGCCATCTGACCCCTAAGCCAACGCAGGGGGTAATCCCTCGAGTCCTTCCCATCGATCAAGACCCGGCCCGATTCAGGCTCGTAGAACCGCAAAAGGAGGGCGGTGATTGTTGATTTTCCGGCGCCGCTGGGACCAACCAGGGCGATTCGCTCGCCAGCTCGAACCTGCAAACTTATGGAGCTCAGAACGGAAAATTCGGGGCGTGAGGGATAGCGAAAACTCACGTTCTCGAAGGCCACCTCACCTTGAAGGCGCGCCAGGCTTTCGCCGTCTTGGTTGGGCTTCTGCGAGCCGAGCCCTTCCTCAACCGGCTCCCGCAGGAGCTCCCGGACCCGCTGGCTGGCGCCCACGGTCTTTTGTACCTGGCTGAAGAGCTCCGCCGATTGCCCCATGGCGCCTGCGACAAATGTAGTGTAAAGCACGAAGCGAGTCAGCTCCCCAGCCGTGATTTCCCCTGCCTGAAGCTGCCCGGCGCCGAACCAGAGGACGATTACGATGCCGCCGAACAGGGCGATGATGAAGAAGGCCACAAACACAGCCCGCCACCTTGCGGTGTTGAAGGCTGCGGCGAGGACTCGCCCGTTTGCCGTGGCGTATCGCTTGAGTTCAAAATCCTCGTTGGCGAAAGCCTTTACGCTCGCGATCGCCTGAAAGGTCTCCTCCACAATTGTGTTAGTCTCGGCCAGTCGGTCCTGGGTGTCTCTTGAAAAACGGCGCAACCGCTTGCCGAAGAATACCGCTGCCGCGATGAGCACTGGCAAGGTGCAGAGCATGACAAGCGTGAGTTTACCAGACGTTACGGCTATCATGGTTATCCCTCCCAGCAGAAACACGGATTGCCGGCACATCTGGGGCAGGGAGTCGATCAATGCTCCCTCAAGTTGAGCGATATCGGTCGAGACCCGGCTCGTTAGCTCCCCGACCCGGCGTTGACCGAAGAAGGCCATCGGCATACCGATAAGGCGCCGGTAGGTGTCGCCCCGGAGGTCGGCAAGCGCGCTTTGCCCGACTCGGTTGAAAGAGAGCGAGCTGTTGAAAGAGGCCAACGCCTGAAGGGACACCGAGCACATGAGTACCAGGGCCAAATGGTTCAGGCTGATGGCCCCAATCAGGGGCAGAACGGCCCCGCCCGGCCTCATGGCCGCGTCAATCAAGGCTCCTGCCAACAGAGGGAACAGGAGGCCACAACCGGCGCTAAAGAATAGGGTGGCGATGCCCGCAAAGAACCGGCCGCGGTAGGGCAGGACATAACGGGTAAAGGAAAGCATCTCCCCAAGGGTTTCCCGGTTTAGGGGAGCCTTGGGCAGGCGATCTAGGGAATTTTCGGTGGCATCGGGACCGCGTCGGGCCATAGACCGAAAGCTCGCCGCCACGCCGCGAAAACACAAGTCCGAGGCCAAACCTTTCGCCAGAAAGCCGTTGTTCAGAGGTCCCGTCCCGTGAAGCGGATTTGATCCCAGGCTTGGATTGGAGCCCCTGATGCCACGTGGCGTCTTTTGCCGTTGATCAACGCGTTGATTGCGCTGTTCCTATAGGAACCTAGGTTCGGACTGAACCTGCAGTCAGATCGGCTCTCCTATCCCTTTATGGAACAAATCGCCTCGCACGACATTCGCTCCTATTCTCGGATGACTCCGCGGGAGTTGAAACGCTCCTACACCGTTGACGGCCTCTTTTCGGCCGGCGAGATCGTCCTCAAGAAATGGGAGACGGACAGAACGGTCCTGGGGGGTGCCAGTCCGGTTGGAGCAGTGCTGGAGCTCAAGGCGCCCGAAAGTCTCAAGGCTGAGTACTTCTGCGAGCGACGGGAGCTTGGAATCGTGAACATCGGGGGAAACGGCACAGTCACGGTGGACGGCCGACGATTTAGGTTGGGCAAACTCGACAGCCTCTACGTCGGTCGCGGGTCGAAGAGGGTCACCTTTGCCTCGGCCGGAAGAAAGCAGCCGGCGCAATTCTATCTTTTGAGCTATCCGGCTCACGCAAAGTACCCGACTCGCCTGGCCCGATATTCGGCCGGCGGCGGGTTGACCTTGGGCGCCCCCGAGACCCAAAACCGTCGCGTTCTCCACAAAGTAATCCACCCGGCTGGAATCAAGAGCTGCCAGCTTGTCATGGGTTTCACCCTAATCGCCCCCGGCAGTCGGTGGAACACGATGCCGCCGCACACCCATCCCTGTCGTTCCGAGGCGTACCTGTATTTCAATTTGGAGGGGCGGGGGAGCGTCGCCCACTTCATGGGTCCGGCTGAGCGGGTCAGAAAGCTAAAGGTGACCGACAGGCAGGCCATTCTCTCGCCGCCGTGGTCAATTCATTGTGGGCGCGGCACAACCCACTACACGTTCGTCTGGGGTATGGGCGGAGAGAACCAGGAGTTCGCGGACATGACCCCTGTGGATCCGAAGGTCGTGCGCTGAGCGATGAAGCCGGTCCTTGAATTGTTTCGGGTTGAGGGACGCGTGGCTGTGGTGACAGGCGCCTCGCGCGGGCTGGGCGCCTCGATGGCTTTGGCCCTTGCGGAGGCAGGCGCGGATATCGTCGCCGTGGCCCGCAACGACAATGCGTCCCTTAAACTATCTGTGGAGAGTGCCGGTCGGAAGTTTCTCGCCGTGAAGGCTGATGTTGCTGATGCGAATGCCCCGTCGGCTATCCTCGACGCATGCGAGGCTTCCTTCGGCGGGGCCAACATCCTTGTAAACAATGCCGGCATTATCCGAAGGGCGCCATTCCTGGAGTTTACCGGCAAGGACTGGCAGGAGGTGATGGACGTCAATCTGGGCGCCGCATTTCGGCTCAGCCAGGAATTCGCGCGCAGATTGGTCGCGCGGCATGAAAAGGGAAAGATCATCAACATTGCGTCTATGCTCTCCTACCAAGGGGGTGTTCGCGTGGCGTCTTATACGGCATCGAAGAGCGCCCTGTACGGACTCACGATGCTGATGGCAAATGAGCTGGCTCCCTTGGGTATCAACGTTAACGCAATCGCTCCCGGCTACATGGCGACGGACAACACCGAGCAGCTACGGGCTGATCCGGCTCGCAACAAGGCAATTCTCGAGCGCATACCGGCGGGACGGTGGGGCTCCCCCGATGACATGAAAGGCGCCGTCGTCTTCCTTGGCTCTTCGGCCTCCGACTACATGCACGGCTTCACCGTTGCCGTGGACGGCGGATGGTTAGCGCGCTAGGCGCCGGTCGGCACAGCGGTTTCTACATGCGGCATATGAGCAGTTCGCGCTCATAGACCATCTCCTTCGGCAGCCGGTCGTGGAGGTCAATGAAGAGCTCCTCGTGTCCGATGATCTCCGCTCGCCATGCGGCTTTGTCAAAGCGCTGGAGTTTTTCGAAGTCCTCTCGAGGAAAGTCGAGTCCTCCCCATTCGATGTCGGCATGGACAGGAACCCAGCCGATAGGAGACTCATGGCCGAGCGCCCGCCCGTGCACGCGGTCCACGATCCATTTCAGGACTCGCATGTTCTCAGAATACCCCGGCCAAAGAAACCTTCCGGAATCATCCTTGCGGAACCAATTCACATGGAAGATTCGGGGTGTCTCGCTCAGGCGCTTCTGCATACCTATCCAGTGCAGGAAATAGTCCCCCATATGGTATCCGTAGAACGGCAGCATCGCCATGGGATCCCTGCGTACTTTACCGACCGTTCCGGCTGCCGCGGCGGTCATCTCAGAGCCCATCGTGGCCCCCGTGTAGACTCCGCTTGTCCAATTGAAGGCCTGATAGACCAGGGGCATCGTGGTTGCCCTTCGCCCTCCGAAGATGAAGGCGCTTATCGGGACGCCAGCTGGATTTTCCCACTCGGAGTCGATGGACGGGCATTGGCTGGCCGGCGCTGTGAAACGTGAATTGGGGTGAGCGGCCTTCGCACCGGTTTCGGCCGCAAGAGCAGGCGTCCAACGCTTGCCCTGCCAGTCGATGCATTCAGGGGGAGGCGTTTCAGTCATGCCCTCCCACCAGACGCCTCCTTCCGGGGTGAGAGCCACATTTGTGAAGATCGTGTTGCGGGCGAGGCACGCCATAGCGTTAGGGTTAGTCGTTGTGGAGGTGCCGGGCGCGACGCCAAAGAATCCCGCTTCAGGGTTAATGGCTCTGAGTCGGCCGTCCGGCCCCGGTCTAATCCATGCAATATCGTCCCCGACCGTCGTGACTTTCCAGCCCTTCTGGCGGAAGAAGTCCGGAGGGATGAGCATTGCGAAGTTGGTCTTTCCGCAGGCACTTGGGAATGCCGCGGCGACGTAAGTCTTCTCCCCCCTGGGATCCTCAACGCCTAGGATCAGCATGTGCTCGGCCATCCATCCCTCATCGCGAGCCATGTTGGACGCAATCCTGAGGGCGAAGCACTTCTTGCCCAAGAGAGCGTTGCCGCCGTACCCCGAGCCGAAGCTCCAGATCTCCCGAGTTTCGGGAAAATGCACGATATATTTCTCCTTATTGCAGGGCCAGGGAACGTCGCCCTGTCCAGGCTCGAGAGGGGCGCCTACGGAGTGGACGCACGGGACGACCCGCTTCTCGGCCTTGTCGATCTCCGCATAGACAGGAAGGCCAATCCGCGCCATAATCCGCATGTTTACTACGGCATAGGGGGAGTCCGTAAGCTGCACCCCGATTTGTGACATGGGTGAGTGAGGTGGTCCCCAAAAGTTAGACATCGCGGGTCGCATAATCCAGAAAGGATTGAGCGATCCATATGTCCAAGAAACGCCGTCAGCACAGCCCCGATCTGAAAGCCCGTGTCGGCCTGGAAGCCCTGAAGGGCATCGAGCCGGTTCACGCGATAGCCGCCAAGTACCAGGTCCATCCGGTACAGGTGAGCCAGTGGAAGAAGGAGGTAACAACGAAGCTTCCTGAGGTGTTTGCCGGCAAGGCAGACCACGACGCCGAAGCCGCCAAGGAGCGGGAGAAGGAGCTCTATGAGGAGATCGGCCGCCTGAAGATGCAGCTGGAGTGGCTCAAAAAAAAAGCTGGCGAGCTCGAGCGTTGAGGAGCGTCGCCGCATGATAGAGCCTGAACATCCCGGTCTGACGATCGTGACCCAGTGCGAGCTCCTGGGGCTCGCGCGTGCGAGCTACTACCATCAGCCAGAGCCGGAGACGGACCAGAACCTCCAGCTCATGCGGGTGATCGACGAGACGTACCTGGCGTACCCGGTCTTCGGCTCGCGCCAGATGACCCGCTGGCTGCGCCGGCAGGGCTACCGCGTGAACCGCAAGCGGGTGCGTCGCCTCATGCTCCAGATGGGCCTGGAGGCAATCTACCAGAAGCCCAACACCTCGAGGAAGCATCCCCAGAACCCGGTCTACCGCTACCTGCTGCGCCGGATGAAGGTCGAGCGGCCGAACCAGGTCTGGGCCGCGGACATCACCTACATCCCGATCCAGGGCGGCTTCATCTACCTCTGCGCGGTCATGGACTGGTACAGCCGCGCGGTCCTCGCCTGGGAGCTCTCCAACACGCTCGACGCCGGCTTCTGTGCCCGAGCAGTGGAACGGGCGATCGCGGAGCACGGCGTCCCAGAGATCTTCAACACGGACCAGGGCTGCCAGTTTACCTCGTCCGAGTTTACCCAGCCGCTGCTGGCCCGCGGGATCAAGATCTCAATGGACGGGCGCGGCCGCGCCCTCGACAACGTCTTCGTCGAACGTCTCTGGCGCACCGTGAAGTACGACGAGGTCTACCTGAAAAGCTACCGCTCCCAGGTCGACGCCTATACGAACCTGGACACCTTCTTCCGCTTCTACAACGACCGGCGTCCCCACAGCGCCTTCGGCGATGCCGACCCGATGACGCCCATGGAGGTCTACCGCATCCCGGTCGCGCTTGCCATCAACCAATGACCCGCACTCACTCCAACCCGGTCGGGCCGATGCCTGCGGCAGGCTTCATCGCCTCTGTCCTCGGCATCGGCCAAGACATCCCTCAGCCAAGCGTCTCCATAACTAACAACCCGCGATCCGCTGTCTAACGGATGGGGACCACCTCAGGGTGGTTTGCCACAAAAACAGCGATTAAATTGGGCCTGCGGTTTCCAGGGGCGCGTGCGGAAACCCGTATTTCGATTGTCACCGCACTTGCATTGCGATCACGGAAAGCGGGCCAAAAACTTGTTTGCCCACTGAAGGAACCATTTCATGTTGGGTGCGTCGGTGTGGCCCCCGTCGTGTTGGCGCCATGCGAGCTCGCCTCCGAGATGACCCTCGTTAACCGGGGGCATCTTGGCCGTTTGGTAGTCGCCTTTGATATCGAGGCCCTTGGCTCCTAGTAGGGTGAACACGCGGCCTGCATCCACCGTTGCCATGAAGCTTCCCCTGTGGTCCAGCCACTTGGCGTCACCCTTCTCGGGTATGCCGTAGCTTATGAAGGTCAGGCGAGGGGCGCAAAGCGCGATCAGCTCGTTTGAGTCCACGGTCAAGTCCCGGGGTGTCATGCTTCCAAAGGTGGCATCAGAGGCCCCGTACTTCATGAAATTACCGGCCATCCAGTAATATCCCCCCCCAGTTAGGCTCTCTACGGCCTCGCCAAAGTTGCGCCTCAGAAGTGTGGCTCCGCCCTTGCCGGAGGATCCGACGAGAACCATGGCGAAACGTTGGTCAAAAGCCATGGTCACGAGCGCGGCTTTGCCGTAGCGGGACACGCCCTCAATCCCGACGTGTTTCGCCTCAACGGCCGGATCGTTTACAAGGTAGTCGAGTCCCCGGCTCGCTCCCCACGCCCAGGCGCGCAGTGCGCCCCAGTCCTCGGGGTGCCGAGGCTGGCCCCTATTGGCAAGGCCGATGATCCCTCGGGTGATTCCTGCGCCGTCGTCGGCCTGAACGCTCGCTGGATCAAACAGCACGAAGCCCCAACCTGCGGACACCAGCTGCCAGGTGTTGGGAAGATCGCCGTCCTCGTTCATCTGCGGAAACTGGAAGGGCGTGCCCTTTACCGGCTGCCAAGTGGGATGCGTGGCAAATACTTCCTTTAGCGTGGGATCCTGCTGCACCAAGAGGGCCTTCCATGCGGCGTTGATCCTTTCAAATTCCTCGGCTGACGGCTCGCGCGGTGCGGGAAATCCGGCCCTGCCGAACATCATGAGAACCGGAACCGGGCCCTTTGCGTTGGCCGGCGTTACCAGAGTCATATGGATCCTGACACGAATCGACGGGCAGCCCGAGTTGTCCACTTCGCCGATGAGATCCTTCGCTATTACCGGCGTGAAACCGATCATCTCGTGATCCACAGCGTCCACGGCCCAAGTGACACGGGGAACGACCGCCGGGACCCTGCCATAGACATATCTCGAGAACGCCTCGATCAGTTCCGGCCGCCTCTCCTTCGTCCACATCTCCGCCGTAACGACCTTTCGCCCGTCATCCATCGTCAGCGGGTCGGGTAGGTTCGCAAAGGGACTGGCGAGCGATTCGTCGTAGTTGGCGTGGTTCGGAGCTTTCTCGTCTCCGCTGGGCCCGGGCCGAAGCGCCTTTATGCCGAGCTGGTTCATCATGTTCTGGTGGTCCTGCTCGGCAGAGAAGGTTACAGGTGTCGGGGGCGCACCATCTCCGGCGATTGCGGGACTTGTGGCAGCGATTAGAATGGCGACAGCTAGCGAAACGGTTGAGGAGGGGTTGCTCATGGTTTCTTTCAGGCTTTGGATGGCATGCGTAACAATGGGGGCGCCGCAACCGGCACACAAAATCCTCTGGAAAGCCCACGGGGCAGCAAGGGTCTTTGCAATAGATGGGAAGTTTCGGGGTCGGGAACGAAGGTGCGGAGCGGCCTAGGCATTCTTTTGGGGCCCTTATTAGGGGTTGTGCCCTGCCTCCGATCCGCAAGCCCCCCAAGGTGGGAGCTTCGGCGTTCGCGGGCTACTTGACCCTGGCCGAATCGTAGCCGAGCAGCGGGAGCATGGCCTGCGCATATCTTCGCCCGAGCTCCCTGTAGCCCTCGGGCGAGAAATGCAGGTTGTCGGACCTGACTACGCAGCCTTTTGAGGATACGATGTGGGCCGTGGGAATCTCCGTTGGAAGGCGGGCTATGATCTGGTTCATGCTGGCGCAAAGGCCCTTTTGGTTCGTGCCCACGACCTCGCCCGCGATCAGCGGGACTTCCTCCGCCTTGAGATCGAGGTCCTTCAATAGGTTCATATAGACGGCTCTTACCTTGGCGGGCCACTGCTCGTCGCCGGTGTTGGATTCACCTTGATGAAGAAGGATGCCTTTGATGACACCGGATTTCTGGGCGACCCTCCCCATGTCCACGAGCTTCTGATAGGGATTGCCGTCGTAGGCGGCGATTGCGGTCTTCATCCACTCCGGAGCCGTAGCAGCGTACGAGGAGTAGTTCTGCTTGTCGAACAGCTCGATCTTGCAACCGGCAACCGCCACATTGACGACGCCGACCTTGATTTCTTTGGGAAGTTGGGCGACCAGCGAGCGTCCGAAGAAGTCCGCAGGACAGAGGCCCGCCGAGGGCCGGCACAGTGGAGGCACCGCGGGGTACCAATTGCCCGCTTTCCGCTCTGGAGTCTGAAAATCTACAGTCGCCAGCACCTGGAAGCGGCTGTCGCCAGGAGAACGGTCCTGGTCCTCAATCCCAGGGAAACCCTCCATGTTGGACTGCCCGAGGCAGAGGAAAACGTAGAAATTCTTGTCTTGTGCGCCGACGCTGTTGGCCAGCAGGAGCATCCCCGCTAAGGCGAGTGTTTCAATGGACTTATTCATGGGGATGAAGGGGGAAATTTCCGGATGTCGCTCAGAGTATCGGGGAGTTGCGACAGGATCGCCACAAAGCGCTGCCGGTTCCAACTGTCGCTAGAGCGGGTGGAGGCCACAAGGAGAATTCCGGCGCCTAGGGGAGCCCAAGCCAATCAGGGCCTGAGCTCGAAAAACTCAGGCTCGTAGGGGTCCAGATCGAAAGCTCCTGCGTATTCGCGCTCATGGAGGATGCTCCTGGCTTTGCCCTTCAATTCAATGTGTTTCACCGTGCCTTCAAGGTTCAGGTAGAGCACGTGCTTTGCATCGATCTGGCGGGCCATCACGCCGCCCGGCACCGGCGGTCCTGTCTCGATTGATAGCTTCCCGATGAGGTCTCCAAGGATCGGACCGAGAGCCTGCTCGCGGGCCGGCAGGCCGACATAAATGGCCGTCCCGGCCCCGAATGAGTGGGAGGTGACGATCGGGTAGTCGTGGTCCAAGCCGACAATCTGGCCTAGGACCGTTGCCCCCTCGGGATGAACGAGGTCGAATCGGGGCGATTGGCAGTCGAGGCTTTGGCCGCCGTAGTTGAGGCGGAGCGCATTACCTTTGAGCCCGAGCCGGGAGAGCTCGTTAAATTGCTCGGTCTCCTCGAATCCGGAAACACGTATCCCGAAAACGTCGCTCAGCCTGCCCGGAAGTGCTTCCGAGAAGACCTGGCCGTGCTCGTCAACCATCGCAGAGTAACCAGTCATGACCACCGTCCCGCCACCGCGGACGAACTCCCTGATCTTCACCGCCGTTGGCTCGTCAATCAGTGTGACCCCAGGGATCACCAGCAATTTGTACTTCAGCGCGCTCCGGCTTATCTCCACGACTCGAGTGTCGACGTTTCGCTTATCAAAGACATTGAACACGGTCTGTATCTGGTCGTCATGGCGCTCCGGAAAACTTGTGCTTGCGATTTGGCTGCCAAAGGAGAATGCGAGCGCGACCTCGGGATGGGGATGGTAGGGGAAACCGTACGGTCCGATTCTCTTAAACTCCTCGGCGATCCTCTTGTACTCGCCGTATTTTCTGTTGGGTACGCCGTCCCAGTCGACCATGCCCTGAAGATATTGCTCCTCGCCCCCGTGCATCGCCTGCCAGGTCCAACCGCACACCATCTGATTTCCCTCCATGAGAGGCGCGTACGCGGATTTGCGCACGGAACCTGGCACGGCTGTGTGTGTCGTGAACTCCGTGCACCAGAAAGGGGTGGTGTTTTCGAACTGGATCCTCGCGATCCCGAAGAGGGCGTTCTCAATGCCGTCATTTTTCTGCAGAGAGTTTCCGGGATAAAACCCGCAGGCACCGCGAGAGATCCTTCCCGCGTAGGCGAGCCCCGAGTAGTCGAAATACTTCATGGAGCTGTAATCCCGAATATCGTCGTCCTTGGACCATTCGGCGACCATGAGCGCCTAACCCAGGTGAGCATGGAGCATGAGGTGGCCCCGGGAAACTGGACAGGGCGGATCGTTAAGTCCAAACCAGAAACACGATCCCGTAAATGTCCACGAAACGACGTCAGCATAACCCTGAATTCAAAGCGAAAGTTGCTCTTGAGGCCCTGAAGGGCATCGAGCCGGTCCACGCCATTGCGGCGAAGTACCAGGTCCACCCGGTGCAGGTGAGCCAATGGAAGAAGGACCTGTTGGAGCGTCTACCGGAGGTGTTTGCCACCAAGCCGCCGCCGAGTGTGGCGGAGGCAGCGGCCAAGGAAGACCGCTTGTATCGGAAAATCGGCCAGCTCGAGGTAGAACTCGACTGGCTTAAAAAAAAATCTGAGGAGCTCAACGGCTGAGAAGCGCAAGATGCTCGATCCGGACCATCCAAGGATCTCGAGGGCGCGGCAGTGCCGACTGCTGGGCCTGCCGCGCTCTACGTCCTATCACCGGCCGAAGCCGCGGTCGGCGACGGACCTTCGGCTCATGCGGGTGATCGATGAGCTGTACCTCCTCTATCCGTTTTACGGATCACGGCAGATGCTGCGCACCCTGCGCAGGCAGGGCTATACGATCAATCGCAAGCGGGTACGGCGCCTGATGCTGGAAATGGGCCTGGAGGCCATCTATCAGAAGCCAAACCTGTCACGGGCGAACGTGCAGCACCGGATCTATCCCTACCTACTGCGCAATTTAAGAGTGACCCGACCGAATCAAGTGTTTGCCACCGACGTCACCTACGTTCCGATCCAGGGCGGCCACATCTATCTGTGCGCAGTGATCGACTGGTACAGCCGTGCCGTCCTGGCCTGGGAGCTATCAAACACGCTGGACGCGACCTTCTGTGCGAACGCGATGCAGCGGGCGATAGCCGAGCACGGGGTCCCGGACGTCGTCAACACCGACCAGGGCTGCCAGTTTACCTCGGAGGAATTTACCGGGCCGCTGCTCAAGCTCGGCATCAAGCTCTCGATGGACGGCAAAGGCCGTTGCCTCGACAACGTCTTCGTCGAACGCCTCTGGCGGACGGTCAAATACGACGAGATCTACCTGAAGAGCTACCGCTCCCAGATCGAGGCATACGCCA
>CAITBM010000037.1 GCA_903890485.1 uncultured Opitutaceae bacterium
ATCCGCGTGTGGAGAAGTTTTTTGACCATGCCCGAAACATGGGCACGGAGCGCCCGGCGGGCAAGCGCCCCGCGGCCTTTTTCGGCGCACTTCCCGCCCTTGGCCCCTCCAATCTCGTTCGACATTCGGGCAAATCCTCCGCAAATTCGGAGCCTCCACCCTATGAAAAATCCTGCTTTCCCCACCTTGGCCCTGGCCCTCGGAATGGCCGCCGGGCTTCGCGCAGCACCCGATCCGAATTGGATCGACCACGACCGCGACAGGCCGATGGCGACCGTGATCGATCCGGGCACGTCGAGCACCCCCGAGGTTCCCGGCAAGGCGCCGAGCGACGCCACCGTCCTGTTCGACGGGACGGACAAGTCAGCCTGGGTCGCGTTGGACGGGAGCCCGACCAAGTGGATCGTCCACGACGGCGCACTGGAGTGCGTCCCGGGAAGCGGCTACGTGCGCACGCTCCAGTCATTCGGCGACTGCCAGCTTCACATCGAGTGGGCCGCCCCGAACCCTCCCCACGGGGTGAGCCAGGACCGGGGCAACAGCGGCGTCTTCTTCGGCTATGACCGCTACGAGTGCCAGGTCCTCGACTCCTACCAGAGCAAGACCTACGCCGACGGCGCCGCGGCGGCGATCTACGGGCAGTACCCCCCGCTGGTGAACGCCGCGCGCCCCCCGGGGCAGTGGCAGACCTACGACATTATCTGGACCGCCCCGCGATTTGACGCAGACGGAAAGCTTCTCTCCAAGGCCCGCGAGACGGTGATCCACAACGGCGTCCTTGTTCAGAACAACGTGGAGCTCACGGGACCGACCGGCTGGATCAACCGGATCCCCTACTCCGCCCACCCGGAGCGACTGCCGATCGCGCTCCAGGACCACGGCCACCCGGTTCGCTACCGCAATGTCTGGGTACGCGAGCTCGGCAGTCCCCGGCACAAGGAGTTCATGCTCCCCGAGTCGGTCCTGGCCAGCTATGTCGGAGATTACGGAAAGCCCAAGGGCTCGGTCGCCGCCGTGCGCAGGCTCCCGGACGGCCTGCTTTCGCTCAACTTCGCCGATCGCCCCCTCGTGATGCACGCCGAGTCACCGACTCATTTCTACGCCCTTTCGACCGACGTGCAGTGCGATTTCGACGTGAAGGGCGCGGCCAAGACCGTGATTATCACTGTGGGCCAGGACAGCGAGGGCATGAAGTATGAGACACCGCCCGAGGTCGCGGCCCCGACAGCCCCAGCAGTCCCAGCCGCCCCGGCAGCCGCTGCCGTCGCCCCGGTTCCCGCGGCGATTCCGCCTCCCGCGGCGGCCACCCCGGCGCATTGAGGAACGAAGCCCGCGCCCCGTTCCGGCAGCCGGACGGGGTGCGAGCCGTGCCCGACGGCAACCGGGTCTAGATCTTCACCCGGATTCCGACCGAGAGGAGCCACCGGGGGTCCAGCTGAAGTCCGTTCACACGCTGGAACACGGGCACCTGGACAAATGCGAAGAGGCTCTCCTTCTGGCCAATCTGGGCCGTGAGGCCCGGACTTAAGTAGAATGCGGCCGCGCCGCTGTTGTCCACGTCACCATTGGCTCCCCGTTCGCGGCTGTCCCATTTCGC
>CAITBM010000038.1 GCA_903890485.1 uncultured Opitutaceae bacterium
ACAAGCTCTACTCTCCCGACAGTGCGTCCGGCCGACTGGGGCTCCTCGAGTTCCGGGCTTTCGAGATGCCGCCGCACCCGCACATGAGCCTTGTCCAGCAGCTGCTCCTGCGCGCCCTGGTCGCCCATTTCTGGGAGCACCCATTCTCGCCGAGGCGCCTGGCGCGCTGGGGCACCGAGCTCCACGACCGCTTCATGCTCCACCACTTCGTCGAGAGCGACATCAACGAGGTGGTGGCCGACCTGCGCAGCTGGGGCCTGCCGTTCCAGGAGAGCTGGTTCCTGCCCCACCTTGAATTCCGCTTCCCCGTCCTCGGGCGCGCGCGCTGCCACGAGATGGAGATCGAGCTCCGCCATGCGCTTGAGCCCTGGCACGTGATGGGCGAGGAGAACGTGGGCGGCACCGTCCGCTTCGTCGACAGTTCCGTCGAGCGCCTCCAGGTGAGGCTCTCCGGGCTCTCGCCCGAGCGCTACGTCGTGTCCTGCAACGGCGTCATCGTGCCCCTGCACTCCACGAGCACCGCGAGCGGGGACCACGTGGCCGGGGTCCGCTACCGCGCGTGGCAGCCGCCGTCGGCGCTCCACCCGACCATCGGGGTCGACAGCCCCCTGGTCTTCGACCTGGTGGACACCTGGAACAACCGCTCGATCGGAGGCTGCACCTACCACGTCGCCCACCCCGGCGGGCGCAACTACGCCAAGATGCCGGTCAACTCCTACGAGGCCGAGAGCCGAAGGCTCGCCCGCTTCTTCCCGCAGAGCTACACGCCCGGCCAGGTCATGCCGAAGGCCGAGCGCACCCTCCAGCAGGAATTCCGCTACACGGTCGACCTGCGCCTTGCGGCCAAGGCAAAGGACGGGCAGGGATAAGGGCCCCCAAAGGACCCCCCATGGCCGCCCCAACCCCCGCGCTCGCCGCCAACGACCCCCTCCCGGGATACACGGGGCTGCCGGGACGCCATGACGAGTGCCGCGCGCCCGACGGCTCGCTGCGGGCACCCTGGGCGGAGTTCCTCCGGCGCCTGGGGCCCGATCCCGCCTCGACCCTGAGGGGCGCAGCGGAAGCCTGCCACCGGGCGGTGCTCGAGCAGGACGTGAGCATGAACGTCTATGCGGGCGCGCGCTCGGAGCCCAAGCCGTGGCCGCTCGACGTCGTCCCCCACCTTGTCAGCGCCCAGGACTGGGCGGTCTTAAGCGACGGGCTCCGCCAGCGCGCCCGCCTCTTCAACACGCTCCTCTCTGACCTCTACGGTCCCCAGAGATTCCTGAAGAGCCGGATCCTGCCGGCCGAGCTCGCGATGGCCAACCGCCAGTTCCTGAGGGCCTGCTCGGGCCTGGGGAGCCTGCCCGGAGTCTTCCTGCACCACTACGCCGTCGACATCGCCCGGTCGCCCGACGGCCACTGGTGGGTGCTCCAGGACCGGATGGACGCGCCCTCCGGCCTCGGCTACTCGCTCCAGAACCGCTTCCTCGTGCGGACGGCACTCTCGCAGGAGCTCCACGGGATGCAGGTGGAGCGGATCACGCCCTTCTTCCACGAATTCGGCAGTTCGCTCGCCGAGCTCTCGTCGTCGCCCGGCCGCCGGGAGGACCCGAGGATCGTCTTCCTGACGCCCGGGCCGGCCAACGAGACCTACTTCGAGCACGCCTACCTTGCCCGCTACCTCGGCTACCCGCTTGTCGAGGGCGCCGACCTGACGACGCGCGACCGGCAGGTCTTCCTGAGGACGGTCGGCGGCCTGAAACGGGTCTCGGCCATCGTCCGGCGGGTCGACTCGAGCTTCTGCGATCCCCTGGAGCTCAACTCCGCGTCGGTCCTCGGGGTCCCGGGGCTGGTCCACGCCGCGCACGGGGGCCGCGTGGTCGTGGCCAACCAGATCGGCGGGGCCGCGCTCGAGAGCGCGTCCCTCCTCGCCTTCCTCAAGCCCCTCTGCAAGTCGGTCCTCGGCGAGGACCTCCGGCTCCCGAGCGTCGCCACCTGGTGGTGCGGCCAGAAGTCGGCCCGGGACTACGTCCTGGACAACCTGGACGAGCTCGTGATCAAGCCCTCCTTCAGGGAGCGGGGATCCTCCGCCACCCGCTACGGGGCGCTCCTCGGCAGCCGGGAGCGCGAGCAGCTCGCGGCCTCGATCCAGGCCCGGCCCGGCGACTTCTGCGGCCAGGAGCGGGTCCTCCTCGGCACGACCCCGGCCTGGTCCGGGGGCGACCTCCGACCGGTTCCCTTCGTGATGCGCCTCTTCGTCTCCTGGCACCAGGGCGAGTACCACGTGATGCCCGGCGGGCTCACCCGGTTCGACCCGACCGGGGCCGACGCGATCGTCTCCCTGCAGAAGGGAAGCGCGACCAAGGACACCTGGGTCATCTCCCCCGGCCGGCCGAGGGACACGCCCTGGGTCATGCCGGCCGAGGCGGGGGCGAGCTACCACCGCCCGGAGAGCACGCCAAGCCGCCTTGCCGACAACCTGTTCTGGCTCGGCCGGTACCTGGAGCGCACGACCCACCTGCTGTGGCTCCTGGAGCAGCTCGACCCGCTGGTCGCCGGAGAGGTGGCGACCTTGGACCCCGAGGTGACGCGGGATTCGCTCCGCCTGATGCTCACCGCCCAGCAGTCCTGGGCCGAGGAGGACGCCACGGTGTCCGAGATGGCCGGGCAGATCCGGGAGGATGCCGCCAATCCCGAGCACCCCGGAGGCCTCGCCTCCAACCTGGGCCACCTGATCCGGGTGCTCGACCAGGTCAAGGTCAGCCTCCCCCCGGAGTTCTGGAGGATCTTCCGGCGCCTTCGGGCGATCGCGGACCTCCCCGATCCGCTCGGGGCCCCCGACCTCGGGCAGCAATTGGCGTCCCTTGCTGCCCTCAGCAGCGAGACGCTCGCCCATGACACGGGATGGCACTTCCTCACGCTGGGGCTCCGGCTTGAGCGGGCGCGCCACATCGCCTTCCTTGCCGACGAGCTCCTCCTGCCCGAGAGGCCCGAAGGGGAGTTCGCCCCGCCGCCCAGCGAGTTCCGACTGCAGACGCTCCTGCAGTTCACCGGCTGCCTCTTCACGTACCGGAGCCTCTACCACGGGGTTTTCCAGCCGGCGTCGATCCTGGCCTGGCTCTTCGGGGCCCCGGAGAACCCGAGGGGGCTCCGCTTCCAGGCCGACCAGATCGCCGAGCACATCGGGGCCCTTCCCGAGGAGCTCGCCCCCCGCGCGGTGTCGGGCCTGAGGGCCACGGCGTTCCGCCTGGTGAGCAACGCGAAGCTGACCGACCCGGCCCTCCTGGCCAACGACGCAGCCGAGGCCCAGGCGTTCTTCTCCGAGGCGGAGAGCGTCCTGGATGAGCTCAACAACCGGCTCACCCACACCTATTTCAGCCACTCCGAGGTTCCGGGTAACCCCCGCTAGCCCCCATGCCCCGCTACAGCGTCACGCACCGGACACGCTACACCCACTCCTCGCTCGTGGGGTCGGCCTGGCAGTCCCTGCACCTCCAGCCGCGCAACGAGCCGGCCCAGCACTGCGAGTCCTTTGAGCTGCAGGTGTCGCCCCACCCCTCGGACCTCGCCTCACGCTTCGACTATTTTGGGAACAAGCAGCACCTCTTCACGCTCCAGGAGCCGCACCGCGAGCTCACGATCACCAGCAGGAGCATCGTCCGGCGGGACGAGCCCGCGCTCACGATGGCGGGCCTCACGCCGCGTTTCGAGGATGCCGCCGGCCTGGCCGCCAAGGCCGTGCTCGAGGAGGACTTCTCGCTCGAGCAGTACCTGCACGCCTCCCCCTACGTGCCCCTCCTGCCGGAGGCGGTCGCCCTTTCCTCCGAACTGGGCAGGGACCTGGACCGGGGGATCTCGGCCCTCGACTGGCTCGCCCTCTTCGGGGACCGGTTCCACCGGGCCTTCGTCTTCGACCGGGAGGCGACCCAGGTCTCCACGCCCCTCTCCCAGGTGATCGAGGAGCGCCGCGGCGTGTGCCAGGACTTCGCCCATCTCCTGATCAGCTGCCTGCGCCAGCAGGGCCTGCCGGCCGGCTACGTGAGCGGCTACCTCCTGACGCGCCCGCCCGCGGGCCAGGAGCGCCTGGTCGGGGCGGACGCCTCCCACGCCTGGGCATCGGTGTATGTCCCGCAGGCCGGATGGGTCGACTACGACCCGACGAACGCCTGCTTCGCGGGCTCCGGGCACATCGTGATCGCCCGCGGCCGCGACTTTTCCGACGTGAGCCCGGTGAAGGGACTCTTTAGCGGCGGCGGCTCGAAGGTGCTGGAGACCGGCGTGACGGTCGAGCCGGCCGACTAGCGGCCAGGGGCCCTCAGGCCTTCCCGAGGACGTCCCGGAAGATCGCCACCGAGCGCGCGAGCTCGTCGCGAGTCGTCACCAGCGGCGGGAGAAGCCGGATCACGTTCACGCCGGCCGGCGCGATCAGGAGCCCGTTCTCACGGAGGGCCGCGATGGTGGGGGCGGAGTCGGAGGCCATCTGCACCCCGACCAAAAAGCCCCTTCCGCGGATCTCGAGGACCTTGGACGGGAAGTCCGCGACCAGCCGGTTAAGCTCCGCGATCCAGGGCACGCTCTCGCGGGTCACGTGGGCCAGGAGCCCCTCGGCCTGGATGATGTCCAGGACCGCAAGGGCCGCGGCGCTCGCAAGCGGGGTTCCCCCGAAGGTGGATCCGTGCATGCCGGGCTGGAAGAGGTCCGCGAAGCGCTCGCCGACCCACACCGCGCCGATGGGGAAGCCCCCGGCCAGGCCCTTGGCCATGGCGATCGCATCCGCCCTGATGCCCGCGTGCTCAAAGGCGAAGAACTTGCCGGTCCTTCCCGCGCCGCACTGGACCTCGTCCAGGAGGAGGAGAAGCCCCTTCTCGTCGCAGAGCCTGCGCAGCCCCTGGAGGAACTCGGGCGTGCAGGGGTTGATCCCCCCGTCGCCCTGGATCGACTCGACCAGGATCGCCGTTGTGTCGGCGTCCACCAGGGACGCAAAGCTCTCCAGGTTGTTCAGCTCGGCGAACACGAACCCGGGCAAGAGCGGCCGGAAGCCCTTCTGGACGCTCTCCTTGGGGGTCGCGCTCATCCCGCCGAACATCCGGCCGTGGAACCCGTTCTTCGCGCAGATCACCTTGATGCACTTGCCCTCGACCCCCGACTTGCGGACGCCGTGGAGCCGGGAGAGCTTGATCAGCGCCTCGTCAGCCTCGCCGCCGCTGTTGCAGAAGAAGACGCGGCCGGGGCCGGCGTAGCCCACGAGCCGCTTCGCGAGCTCGCCCTGGTTGGGCGTCCTGAAGAGGTTGCTGATGTGGACCAGCTCGCCGGCCTGCCGCTGCACGGCGGCCACCCACCTCGGGTGGCAGTGGCCGACGGAGGTGACGGCGATCCCCGAGGAGAAGTCGAGGTAGCTCTTCCCCTGGTCGTCCCACACCGTGCTCGCCTTGCCGCGCACGAGCGTCACCGGCGCGCGCGCATAGTTCTTCAGCACGTACGAGTCGTACAATTCCGCGGCGCTGGTGCGGACGAGCGCGGGGGACTCAGCCATGGACGATCTCGGTTCCAATCCCCTTGTCGGTGAAGATCTCCAGCAGGAGGCTGTGGGCGAGGCGCCCGTCGATGAAGTGGACCCTCTGGACGCCCTCCTGGAGGGCGCGCACGGCGCTGGCGACCTTCGGGCGCATGCCCTTGTCGATCACGCCCGACTTCTTCAGGTCCTCGACCTGGCTGATCTTCAAGGTCGAGATGAGGGACGCCGGGTCGGGCGGGGCGGAGAGGAGCCCGGGCACGTCGCTCATGTAGAAAAGCCTGCGGGCCCTAAGCGCGCTCGCCACCCGGCCGGCGACCAGGTCGGCGTTCACGTTGTACGGCTTCCCGTCGTAGCCCTCGGCCACCGGCGAGATCACCGGGACGAAGCCGTCGGCGATCTCCTTCTTGATGAGCTTCACCTTCACCTCGGTGACGTCGCCCACATAGCCCAGGTCGATCGGGGCTCCCTCCTCGTCGACCTCGAGCTTCTGGCACACGAGGACCGTGTCCCCGGGCAGCCCCTTGGGCCGCGCCTTGGCGAGCGAGAGGGCCTCGCACACGTCGCGGTTGACGACCTCGTCCAGGGTCTTCTTCACGATCGCTATCGTGGCCTCGTCGGTCACGCGAAGCCCCTTCACGAAGTTCGCCTTCAGCCCCGAGCCCTCCATGGCCTTGGTGATGGCCTTGCCGCCGCCGTGCACCACGACGACGTAGATGCCGACGACCGAGAGGAACGCGATGTCGAAGGTCACCCGGGCGCGGACCTTCGGGTCGGGGTCGTCCATGAAGCTGCCGCCGTACTTGACCACGAACGTCGAGCCCCGGAAATCCTGGATGTAGGGCAGGGCTTCGAGGAGAACCTTGGCCTTGGCCGTCACCTCAGCGACGTTCGTCTCGATGCTCACGGGACCCGCGCCTTCGGCGGGTGGGACTGGGCTGGGGGTGATGTGTGCACGAGTGTCTGTGGCGACAACATGATGCTTAAAACAGCGTTGCCGCGCATTTCCACAACATTTTCACGGCCGGCCCGTAAAAATTCGGCTTCACTCCGCGGCCCGCCGGCCACACTCCTCTCCTGATGCCCAGCACACAGATGGTTTTCGCGGACCGCGCTTCCCACCGCGCCTGGCTCCTGGCCGAGTCAAGGCTGCCCGCCGGCTTCAAGGTCGGCGGAGCCCGCTTCGACTTCACGCCCGTCGAGGCCCCGAAGCCGGCGAAGATGACGCTGACCGTCCTGGCGCTCGAGAAGCCGACGCCCGACTTCGCGGCCGTCTTCACGAAGAACGCCTTCCCGGGGGCCCCGGTGATCGTGGGCCGCGCAAGGCTCGGCGAGCCGGCCCTCTCGGCCATCGTCATCAACAACAAGATCTCCAACGTGTGCGCGCCGGGCGGCGTCGAGTCGGCCGAGCGCGTCTGCAGGGAGGCCGCGCGCCTCCTGGGCATCGCCCCCACCTCGGTCCTGCCAAGCTCGACGGGGGTGATCGGCTGGAGCCTGCCGGTCGAAAGCATGCTGGGGGCGCTCCCGGCGGCGGTCGCCTCGCTTTCCGGGGACTCGGTGATGCCCGCCGCGGAGGGCATCGTGACGACCGATCTCTACCCCAAGGTGCGCCGCGCCTCGGTGGGCGCGGGCTCGATTGTCGGGATCGCCAAGGGTGCCGGGATGATCGAGCCCAACATGGCGACCATGCTGGTCTACCTCTTGACCGACCTGTCGGTCCCGAGGGCGGAGCTGCGGCGCATGCTCAGGTCAGCGGTCGAACCCTCCTTCAACTCGATCAGCGTCGACAGCGACACGAGCACCTCGGACACGGTGGTGCTCGCCTCGAGCGGGAGGGTCCTCTGCCCCGACCTGGCTGCGTTCGAGTCCGCCCTCTGCCGCGTCTGCCGCGACCTGGCCGAGGACGTCGTCCGAAACGGCGAGGGCGTCCGCCACGTGATCCGGGTCTCGGTCTTAAACGCGGCCGACTTCGCGGCGGCCCGTGCGCTCGGGAAGGCCGTCGTGAACGCGCCCCTCTTCAAGTGCGCCGTCGCCGGCAACGACCCGAACGTCGGGCGCCTGGTGCAG
>CAITBM010000039.1 GCA_903890485.1 uncultured Opitutaceae bacterium
CCAGCCCGACGGCCCGGAAGAGATGCACGTGGTCTTTGTGGACAACGGCAGGACGGATGTCCTCGCAAGCGAGTGCCGCGACATCCTGCGGTGCATCCGCTGCGGCGCCTGCCTCAATGTGTGCCCGGTCTACCGGCAGGCCGGCGGCCATGCCTACAGGAGCGTCTATCCAGGTCCCGTGGGGGCGGTCCTCTCGCCCCTTCTCCTCGGCAAGCGTTTCCCCGAAAAGGCGGACCTTCCGAAGGCGTCGAGCCTTTGCGGGGCGTGCAACGAGGTCTGCCCGGTCAACATACCGATCCCCGACCTCCTGCTAAGGCTCCGCGACAAGGCCCACATGGAGGGCATCTCCTCGCCCGGCACGCCCCCGATGGGGGCATGGGCCATCCTCGCAACCCAGCCGGCCGCCTGGAGGGCGGCGCTTGCGGCGGGACGGGTCCTTAACGTTCTGCCCACGGGGCTCATCCCGGTTCCCGCGCTGCGGGCGTGGGAATCGAAGCGGACGCTGCCGCCCTGGCGGGGCGGAGAGTTCCGCAAATGGTTGAAAACGCGTCGCAAGTAAGGCCCCGCCAGGAACAGAAATTTCGGAACCCCCCAGTCCATGGAGATCCCCAAAGAAGCCCGGCCCAAGCTCGAGCCGTTCATTCTGCCCGAGACGCGGATGCGCGAGTTCACCGCCCGGGCGCTGATCACCGGGATCGTCCTGGGCACCCTCTTCGGGGCTTCATCCCTCTACTTGGTCCTGAAGGTGGGACTGACGGTGAGCGCGTCGATCCCGGTGGCCGTCATCTCGCTGGCGCTCTTCCGCATGCTCTCGAAGTTCGGCGTCCGGGACGCGACCATCCTGGAGAACAACGTGACCCAGACGGCGGGCTCCGCCGGGGAATCCCTCGCCTTTGGCGTCGGGGTCACGATGCCCGCGATCATGATCCTCGGCTTCGACTTGGAGCTTGCCCGGGTCCTCCTGGTCTCGGTCCTGGGCGGGCTCCTGGGCATCCTCATGATGATCCCCTTGAGGCGGGCGCTGATCGTCAAGGAGCACGGGATCCTCAAGTACCCCGAGGGCACGGCCTGCGCTGCGGTCCTCACAGCCGGGGCCTCGGCCGAGGACAGGCTCCACGCCTCGCCGGGAGCCGTGGCGGAGATGCGCGCGGCGGAGGCTGCGGGGCTGGGGAAGGCGCCCGGTGCAAAGGCGATCTTCACGGGGCTCGGAGTGGGCATCGTCTACAACGTCCTGAACCGGGCCGCCCGCCTCTGGAAGGACACGCCAGAAAAGATCTTTGGGGCCCCCTTCAACGGGGCCTCGGTGAGCGCCGAGATCTCCCCCGAGCTTCTCGGCATCGGCTACATCATCGGCCCGAGGATCGCGGCGCTCATGTGCGGGGGCGGCGTCCTGTCCTACCTGGTGCTGATCCCGATGATCAAGTTCTTCGGGGAGCACATCGGCGTGCCCGTCGCCCCGGGCAAGATCCCCATCGCCGACATGGCGCCGGACGACGTCCGCGGCGCCTACATCCTCTACATCGGCTCGGGGGCCGTCGCCGCGGGCGGCATCATCAGCCTCCTGCGCTCCCTGCCGACGATCTGGCATGGACTCAAGGAGGGCCTGCGCGACGTGGGATTCCTGAACCTGGGCTCCGCGGAGGGAAAGCCGGACGGTCCGGTTCCCCGGACCGAGCAGGACCTCTCGATGAAGTTTGTCGGCATCGGCATCATCGTCCTGATGGCGGCCATTGTCGCGGCTCCCATGCTGCTCGATGCGGGCATCGGGACGAAGCTCGTGGGAGCCTTCCTGATCGTCCTCTTCGGGTTCCTGTTTGTCACGGTGTCCTCGCGGCTCACCGGCGAGATCGGCTCCTCGTCCAACCCGATATCGGGAATGACGATCGCGACCCTGCTGTTGACATGCCTGATGTTCCTGCTGGTGGGGTGGACCGGCAGCGCCTACTACGTGACGGCCCTCTCGATCGGCGCCATCGTGTGCATCGCCTCGTCAAACG
This sequence comes from uncultured Opitutaceae bacterium, assembly GCA_903890485.1. Lineage (GTDB taxonomy): Bacteria > Verrucomicrobiota > Verrucomicrobiia > Opitutales > Opitutaceae > Palsa-1447. The sequence goes on from CAITBM010000039.1 coordinate 1,998, forward strand.
GGGGCAGCACCTCCCAGGATCTCAAGACCGGCTACATCCTCGGGGCGACCCCGAAGTACCTGCAGATTGCCATCCTGTTCGGATCCTTTGCCTCGGCGGTCATCCTGGGCCCGATGCTGCTGGCCTTGAACGACTCGGCCGCAACCTACATCCCGGTGTCGGCCGCCTCGGCCGAGGCGCTTCGCGTCGACCCGTCGACCCTGTCCCGTCGCGAGAAGATCATCGGCCCGCAGTCCCGGGACGATGCGAACTCCTACCTGGTGTGGCACCGAAGCGACCCCTCCGGGGGCGCCTCCGAGAAGTACCTGGTGGACGCCTCGGGCAAGGCCGTCTGGCTCGTCGACCCGGGCATCAATGGGACCCACTTCAAGCGCCCGGACGGCTCGACGGTGAAGAAGTTCTTCGCGCCGAAGGCGACATTGATCTCCTACATCATCAAGGGGATCCTCGGCCACAAGCTCCCGTGGTCGCTGGTCCTCCTCGGGGTCATGATCTCGCTCACCCTGGAAATGTCCGGGGTTCCTTCGCTCGCCTTTGCCGTCGGCATCTACCTGCCGCTCTCCTCGTCGAGCCCCATCTGGGCCGGGGGCATTGTCCGCTGGCTCGTGGACGCCTACAACCGGCGAAGGCACAGCGGAAAGAATCTCTCCGAGGAGCAGTTAGCGGCCGAGGGGGACAAGAGCCCCGGGGTGCTCCTGGCTTCCGGCTACATTGCCGGTGGCGCCATCGCCGGGATCGTGATCGCTCTCCTTCAGGGTGTCCCGAGCCTAGAGCCAATCGACAACCGGTTCGCCGACTGGGCGACCGCGAGCAATCCGCTCTACAACGGGCCCTACGCCGATGGGCTCTCGATGCTCCTGTTCCTCGGCCTCTGCGGGTTCCTGTACCTGGTTGGCCGCGAGCGCCTGCTTGCGCCGCGAAAGAGGCCCGAAGGGGGTTCCCTGCGATGAGTGGTGACCGCGAGACCATACTCGGCAGGGTTCGGAGCGCCCTGGAGCCGATCAAGCAGCGGGCACCGCTGCCGAGCTACGACAGCGGCCTCGAGCTTGCGCGGGACCGCGCGGGCTCCGGCGACCCGTTCGCCGAGTTCGCCCTTCGCATGAGGGCCGTGAACGGCGAGGTGGTCGACGGCCCCGCCGCCTTGGCCGAAAGCTTGAGGGGCAGGGGATGGATGCGCGGCTACTGCGACCCCGTCCTGTGGCCTCTCCTTGCCCCCTTCCTTGGCGACGGCTTCACCGTCGAGACCGTGTTCGACCGGACGCGGGTCGACGACTACTCATTCGGGATCACCCGGGCCGTGGGGGCGATCGCCGAGACCGGGACCATCATCCTGGACGACGCGAGCTCGTCGTCGCGGCTCGCGGCCCTGGCGCCGTGGGCGCACGTCGCGGTCATATCCCGCGGGAAACTCCATCCGGACCTGCCCGCGGCGGTCGCGGCGCTCGGGAGCGACCCGAACGTGGTCTGGTGCACGGGGCCGTCAAAGACGGCCGACGTCGAGGGAATCCTGATCGAGGGCGTCCACGGACCGGGCGCCCAGATCGCGATGTGGACCGATTAGCCCCGTTCCAGGGCGACCGGGTTTGTCATGGCCCCGATCTTCTCGATCTCGACCGTGACCGAGTCGCCGGGCTTCATGAAGACCGGCGGCTTGCGCGCATAGCCCACGCCGTGCGGGGTCCCCGTGAGGATCACGGTCCCGGGAAGCAGTGTCTTGCTGCCGCTTAGGAATTCGATCAGGGTGGGCACGTCGAAAACCATGTCGTCGGTGCTCCAGTCCTGCATGGTCTGGCCGTTCACGGTCGTCTTGATGCGCAGCGCGTTCGGGTTCGGTATCTCGTCCCTGGTGACGAGGACGGGGCCGAGCGGGCAGAAGGTGTCGAAGCTCTTTCCCTGGC
>CAITBM010000040.1 GCA_903890485.1 uncultured Opitutaceae bacterium
GCCCAGACCGACTCTTCAAGCGGCTCGAAGCGGCGGGATCACGTCATCAGCGCGGACGTCGCCTACACGGTCGGCCTCCTCCACGGTGTCGGCATGGTGGCGATCGACGAGTGGGCGTTCCGCCAGCAGGTCGGAATGTTCTTTGCGGCCGGCGACCTGCCACTTGAGACCTGCGAGGCCGAGCGTGCAACCCTCGGTTTCCACAATGCCGAGGCCGGGGCCGCGCTCCTCAGGCTCTGGGAGTTTCCCCCGGTCATGACCGAGCCCGTCCGCTGGCAGTACCTGCCCCGGGGAACAGCGGCCCACTTCCAGCTCTCCGGCATACTCCACCTCGCGAAATGGGTTCGCGACGCGTCGGCCCAGGACGAGGGCCAGCCCCTGCTTCCGGACGGCCAGGTCATGCGAGCCCTGAACATTTCCCGCACCGATCTCGAGACGACGGCCAACCGCGTGCGCGAGCGCCTCGCCGAGCTCAGTTCGCTCCTCGATTCCAGCCTGCCCGACAAGTCCTGCCTGACCTTTCCCAACGGCGAACGCGAGATCGCCAGCCACGCGGTCACCCGGAGCTTCATCGACCGGTACGTGTGATCGGCCGCAGGGCCGCCGAGGAGCCCCTACTGCAGGCCTGGCTTGTCGGCTGGGGCAATCCTGGCCGTCTTGATAAAGTCCAGGCTCGGGAACGTCTTGCTGAGGTAGGCGTCACCCGTCGACTTGATCAGGTTCTGGTCGGGATCCTCGCCGTAGCCCGAAAAGAATTGGTCAGCGATGTCCATGCCCTTCACAACGCGGCCGATCGGGACGAAGCCCGAGGAGTCGAGGCCGCGGTTGTTTCCCAGGTTGATGAACAGCTGGCACGTCCTGGAATTCGGGTCCTCGGTTGCCGCGAACGCCACGGTTCCCCGGACATTGCTGTTGGACCGCTTGGGCGGATCGTCCTTGATCTGGACGTCCCACTGCTGGGTCAGCTTCGGGTCTCCCGAGAGGCCGAACTGGACGACAAATCCCGGGACCATCCGGAAAAAACGGGCGCCATCAAGGTAGCCGGCCTTGACCATGTTGTAGAACCGGTCGACCCCGATGGGGGCATTCGCCCGGGTCACGTCCAAGGTGAGGGGGCCCCGGGAAGTTTCCATCTCGACCCGGAAAGCTTCGGGGGCGCGGACGTTGGGGGGAGCCGGAGTGCCGGCCCTGCAGGAGACCTGGAGCAGGGCGAGCGCTGCAATGAGCGGGAGAAATCGGGAGATCGGGTTGGACATGGATCTGGGGGGCAAGGACGGGAGGTTGTCCACGAGCCCGGGCCATGTCCACCCCGGGATGACGCCGGGGCGGCGAGCCGCCTGAAAAATCCACGCGCACGCCCGCTCTTGCAACTTGCATTCGCACCATGATCTGCCCAAGGTTTCGGCCCTACCCCAACCTATGTTTCGATTCAGCATAGCGCTGGCGCTCGGCGTGGTCAGTTCCTCGATTGCCGCGGGGGCCCAGGCCGAGGCCGGGATCCCGGCAAAGGTGCAGTTCAACCGCGACGTTCGTCCCATCATGGCGAACACGTGCTTCAAGTGCCACGGTCCCGACGTCAAAGCCAACCGGGCCGACCTGAGGCTCGACTTGCCGGACAACGCCCGCATGGCGCGGAAGGACAAGGCGGGCCGGGTTTCGACGCCAATAGTCCCGGGAAACTCCGAGGCCTCGGAGGTCTGGCGCCGCATCTCCTCCGCCGACCCGGCGGTTGCAATGCCCCCGCCCGACTCGCTTCACCTCCTGTCCACAAGGGACAGGGAGGTCATCCGGCGCTGGATCGCGCAGGGCGCAAGGTACGAGCCCCACTGGGCCTACATCCTCCCGTCTAAGTCCGATCCCCCCCGGGTTAACGGTTCTGCGAACCCCATCGACGCTTTCATCCTTAAGGAGCTTGAAGACCGGGGGATTTCGCCCTCTCCCGAAGCCGACCGCAGGACGCTCATCCGGCGCGTGAGCCTCGACTTGACGGGATTGCCCCCAACGGTCCAGGAGACCGAGGCCTTTGCCTCCGACACGGGCCCGGACGCCTACGAGCGGCTGGTCGACCGGCTCCTGGCTTCGCCCCACTTCGGGGAACGCATGGCTGTCGGCTGGCTCGATTTGGCGCGTTTTGCCGACACGGTGGGATTCCACGGCGACCAGATGTACAACAATTTCCCCTTTCGGGACTACGTGATCGACTCGTTCAACCGGAACGTGCCGTTCGACCAGTTCACGCGGGAGCAGATCGCCGGGGACCTCCTGCCCAATTCCACGCAGCGCCAGCAGGTCGCGAGCGGGTTCAACCGCCTGAACATGGTCACCCGGGAGGGCGGCGCCCAGCCCAAGGAGATGCTCGCCAAGTACGCGGCCGACCGCGTAAGGACGATCTCCACGGTCTGGCTCGGTTCGACGATGGGATGCTGCGAATGCCACGACCACAAATACGACCCGTTCAAGGCGCGCGACTTCTACGCCATGGCCGCCTACTTCGCCGACATCAAGCAGTGGGGGGTGTACACGGACTACACCTACACGCCTGAGCCCGAGCTGAAGGGGTTCACCAACGACTTCCCCTTCCCGCCCGAGATCGAGGTCGACAGCCCCTACCTGAAGGCGCGCCTGGTGAAACTCTCGAAACAGTACCACTCCAGGCTATCCGATCTGGCAAAGTCCGTCCTCGCCGATCCGGTGTCCGAGAAGGCCATGCGCTCCTGGGCCCGGCAGGTTGCGCCCGTCCTGGCGGCAGACCCCGGAGGGTGGTCGGTCATGAAGGTCCTGGAAGCGAAGGCGCGGCACGACGGCAAAGAGGTCTCGATGAACGCGACGAGCCCCATCGCCATCCTCCCCGACCAGAGCGCCCGGTTTGAGTTTGTGAAGGACTCCAACATCTACCGGTCGGGGGACGAGGGGATCCTCAAGCTGTCCCCTGGTCCGGGACCCGTCGCGCGGATTCGCCTGGAGGCGCTCCCCGACCCCGAGTTCGGCGGCAGGGTGACCAACAGGAATGCGGGGGGGTTCTTCGCTCGCGACGACTCCTTTTCGATCAGGTTCACGGTCGCGGTGCAGAGGGCGGGCTCGGACAAGCCGATTCCGCAGGGAATCATCGACGCCTATCCGAACCAGGCGACGGATTCCTACACGAACGGCCGCGTCCAGACGTCGGTCGTGGCCGAGTGGAGGTCCGCCCCGTCCCTGGCAACCTCGCCGCAGTCGGCCGACTACGTCCTCACCGAACCCCTGGTCCTTAGCGAGGGCGACACCTTGGTGGCCACGGTCGGAAGCGAGGAGGTGGGCCGGGTACGCCTCTACGCCTCACCGCTCGGGGAACCCCAGGCCCGCACGGCCTCCGACAAGGATCTCGCCCGGGCGTTCGCGGCGGAGCATCCCAGCGCGGAGGATGACCAGATCCTAGCTGAGGAGTATTTCAAGGGGACCGGGGCCGGCCGGCAGGAGGACTTGGCGCTCCTGCACCGGGATGTCCATGAAATGGCCGCCTGCCGGGACGGCCGCGCATTCTCGGTCGTGACAGTCGCCCGGACACCGGGGGTCACCCGGGTTCTCCACCGGGGTGACTGGCAGGATGAGACCGGGGCCATCGTAGTCCCCGCGGTCCCGGCGTTCCTGGTCTCGGGGGGGCCCGCCCAGGGCTCGCCCAGGCAGACCCGCCTGGACCTGGCCAACTGGATCGTCTCCCGCGACAACCCCCTCACCTCCCGTGCGTTCGTGAACCGCCTCTGGAAGCAGTTCTTCGGGACCGGGATATCGGCTGTCGTCGACGACCTCGGCCTCCAGGGCGAGTACCCTAGCCACCCGGAGCTCCTCGATTGGCTGGCCGTGGATTTCGTCGAGAGCGGCTGGAACGTGAAGGCCATGGTGAGGAAAATCGTCACCTCGGCCACCTACCGGCAAAGCTCCCGGTACCGCCCGGAGCTCGCCGAGGTCGACCCCAACAACCGCCTCCTTGCCCGCCAGACGCCCCGAAGGCTCGAGGCCGAGTTTGTTCGGGACAACGCCCTGTCGGCAGCGGGCCTGATCAATCTGGACATAGGCGGCCCGAGCGCCTTCCCGTACCAGCCTGAGGGCTACTACGCGGCCCTCCAGTTTCCCGACCGCGATTACGTGGCCGACAAGGACGAGCAGCAGTACCGCCGCGGGGTCTACATCCACTGGCAGCGCACCTTCCTGCACCCCATGCTGGCCAACTTTGACGCGCCTTCCCGCGAGGAGTGCACCGCCTCGCGAAATGTCTCCAGCACCCCCCAGCAGGCGCTCACGCTCCTGAACGACCCGACATTTGTCGAGGCGGCCCGCGGCCTTGCGGAGGAGGCGCTCTCCGCGCACCCCGAAGCCGATTTCGGCGCGAGCCTCGACACCGCATTCCGGAGGCTGCTCTCCCGCTCGCCCGACGAGCGTGAAAGGCGGTCCCTGTCCGCGTTCTACCAGTCGCAGCTTGCCTACTACAAGGACAAGCCCGACGAGGCCCAGAAGCTGATCTCCGTCGGCCTTCACCCGGCCCCTGCCTCCCTCGCGCCCGCCCAGCTGGCGGCGTGGACCTCGGTGGCCCGCGTCCTCCTGAACCTAAACGAGACCATTGTCCGCTACTAGACCCCCGATGAACCTGCCCACCGACCCCCGAGTGTTCCGAGAGCAGCAGCTCGCTTGGTCGCGCAGGACCTTCCTTGGCAAGTCCGCCCAGGCCCTGGGGGCGCTGGCGCTCGGATCGCTCATCAATCCCCGCCTTCTCGGCGCCCAGGAGGCCGCCCCGGGGGGCCGGTGGATGGGCATCCTGCCGTCCCCGAACTTTGCCCCAAGAGCAAAGCGCGTCATCCACCTGTACATGGCGGGAGGGCCCTCCCACCTAGAGACATTCGACTACAAGCCCGAGCTCAACCGGATCCACGGGCAGCCCTTCCCCTCCTCCTTCACCAACGGCCAGCAGCTCGCCCAGCTCCAGAACACGACGCTCCTGGCCCGGGGCTCCTCGTTCAACTTCTCGCGCTGTGGGGTTTCGGGCCAGATGATCTCCGACCTCCTTCCCTACACCCAGCAGATTGCCGACGACATCTGCATCATCCGCTCGCTCCACACCGAGCAGATCAACCATGACCCCGCCCATGCGTTCATGAACGCGGGATCGATGGTGAAAGGGCGCCCGAGCATGGGATCGTGGCTCCTCTACGGACTCGGGGCCGAGACCGAGAACCTGCCGGGCTTCGTGGTGCTCATGTCCCGCGGCCCCTCGGGGGGCGAACAGCCCGTGTCCGCCCGCCAGTGGTCGGCGGGGTTCCTCCCGAGCCGCTTCCAGGGCGTGCAGTTCCAGAGCAAGGGAGTCCCCGTCCACTACGTCGGCAACCCGGACGGGGTCTGCCAGAGCACCCAGCGCCAGGTGATCGACGAAATCGCCCGGCTGAACGGCTTCCACGAGGAGGAGACCCTTGACCCGGAGGTTCAGACCCGGATCGCGCAGTACGAGCTCGCGTTCAAGATGCAGTCGAGCGTTCCGGACCTGACGGACCTGAGCAACGAGCCCGACTCCATCCGGGAGATGTACGGGGTTAAGGAGATCGGGGACGGTTCCTTCGCCTCGAACTGCCTGGTCGCCCGCCGGCTTGCCGAGCGCGGGGTCCGCTTCATCCAGCTTTACCACCGCGGATGGGACCAGCACGGCAACCTGGACACCGATATCAAGGAGGTCTGCCGCAGGACCGACCAGGCGAGCGCGGCCCTTGTCAAGGACCTGAAGCAGAGGGGCATGCTCGAGGACACGCTGGTCCTCTGGGGCGGCGAGTTCGGGCGGACCCCCATGGGCCAAGGCTCCGGACGGGACCACCACATCAATGCCTTCTCCGCCTGGCTGGCGGGCGGCGGGATCCGCGGCGGCCTCACCTGGGGGTCCACCGACGAGCTCGGCTACCGGTACATTGACGACGGCCAGCAGATGCACGTGCACGACCTGCACGCGACGATGCTTGCGGCCTTCGGCATCAACCACGAGAAGCTCACCTACCGCTTCCAGGGCCGTGATTTCCGGCTCACCGACGTGCACGGAAACATCGCCCACGGCCTCTTCGCATGACGGGTCAACCCCCTGCCGAGGACCTCGGCGCTTTCCTGGGACGGTTCCACCCGCTGTGGGTGCACCTGCCGATTGGAATCCTCGTCCTGCTGGCGATCCTTGAGGCGGCCTCGCTAGCGGCCCGCGCCCGGCCCCTCGCCTGGCTGCCCTCGATCTCGCGGGGCCAAAGGTCGCTCATCCTGGCCCTTGCGGCCGCCTTCGCGTCGGTATCCGCGGCCCTCGGATGGGCCCTGGCCCACGACGGGGACTACGACCTGGCCCATGTTTCCAGCCACCAGTGGCTGGGTGTCGCGGCGGCGGCGGCGACCGTCCTGGTCCTCGCGGTCCACCGCGTCCGCTGGCTCTACCCCGTAGCCTTTGTCTCATCCCTCATCCTCATGGCCGTGGCCGCCCACGCCGGGGCGACCCTAACCCACGGCAGCGGCTACCTGACCGCCCACATGCCCGCCTTTGTTGGAAAATGGCTCGGGATCCCCCCGACAAAGCCCGTGGAAAAGCCCAAGGCTCCGGATTATGCCCGCGCAATGGCCTATGCCGACGTGGTGCAGCCGATCCTCAAGGACCGCTGCGAGAGCTGCCACGGCGCGGAAAAGAGCAACGGGGGGCTGCGATTGGATACTTTGGAATTTCTGGCCAAGGGGGGGAAGCACGGCCCAGTCGTCGGCGCAGGAGACCCGTCAAAGTCCACCCTGCTCGCGCGAATCGACCTTCCCCCGGAGACCAAGGAGCACATGCCCCCGAAGGGGAAGCCCCAGCTCTCGGAGGATGAGCTCACCGTGCTTGAATGGTGGGCCAGTGCCGGCGCCCCTCGCGAGAAGCCCATGGCATCGCTCGAGGTTCCCGAGCAGGTTGCCGAGATCGTCCAGACCCGCCTGGGCGGGGCGCCCGCCGAGTTGATGCTCGCTAGGGGCCCCACGCTCCTGGCCGCTGAACGGCTCTCGCGCGGCTCCAGTGTCCTGATTCGGCCGATCTCACCCGACGGGCCCTGGCTGGATGTGAACGCGCGGCCCCTAGGCAAGGCCTTCGGGGACAAGGAGCTCGCGGCATTGGCGCCCATTGCGCCGGCAATCGAGTGGCTCGACCTCGGCGGCACGTCTGTCACGGACGCTGGATTGGCCGCACTTGGCGCCATGCACCACCTGGTGCGCCTCCATCTTGACCAGTGCCCCGTGACCGACTCCGGCCTCGCGGCCCTGAAGGGCCTCAAGCGCATCGAGTACCTCAACCTGCGCGCCACTGCCGTGACCGACAGGGGCATCGGTGTGCTCTCGGCCCTGCCCCGCCTCAGGTCCCTCTATGTCTGGCAAACCGCGGTCACGCCGGCGGCGATGAAGGCATTGGGAGACACCCTGACCAACCAGCGAAAAATTTCCCGGATGGAGGCCGAGCAGGCCGAGCTCGCCCGACAGATTGATGCCGAGCGCTTCCACGGCAATACCGGCGAAACCCTCAGGACCGCCGCCACCAAACCCAACGAATCCCCCAAATGACAACCCTATCCCGCAGATCGTTCCTGTCGCGCTGCATCGCGCTTTCCGCCGCGTCCACCCTGCCCTCTTTCCTCATCCGGGCCTCGGACAAGTCAGGGACCCAGAACCCCATCCTGGGCTCCGGCGAGCACACCTACGAGTGCGTGCACGACTGGCTTCTCCCCCCGGACGGCCTCCTCTGGGGCGACACCCACGGGCTCTGCCAGGACTCCTCCGGCAACATCTACGTCGCGCACACCGTCAACAAGTCCAGCGCCCGGAGCGAGGCCGTGGTGGTCTATGACGACCAGGGGAAGTTCGTACGGGCCTTCGGCGAGGAGTTCAGGAACGGGGCCCACGGGCTCGGGATCCGGACGGAGGGTTCGGAGGAGCACCTCTACCACTGCGACATCAACCGGTGCAAAATAGTGCGCACCTCCCTCGACGGAAAGGTGCTCTGGGAGCACGGCTACCCCGCCGAGGACCCGGCGTACGGCGCGGCACCGATCAAGTTTGTCCCCACGAATGTGGCCTTCGCCCCCAACGGCGACTTCTTCGTGGGCGACGGCTACGGTTCGAGCCACATGCTCCGGTTTTCGGCCTCGGGAGCCTACCTGGGTGAAGTCGGGCGGCCCGGCCACGGGGACGGGGAATTCGATTGCCCCCACGGCCAGTGGATCGACCCCCGGGGCACCGCGCCGGTTCTTGTGGTCGCCGACCGCGGCAACCGAAGGATACAGACCTTCTCCCTGGAGGGCGCCCACCTGAGCACGGTGAAGGACGAGGCGCACCTGCGCATGCCCTGCAACTTCCATGTCCGGGGCGACCTGATGGTGTGTCCCGACCTGGACAGCCAGGTGTGCCTGCTGGACCGCGACTACAAGGTCGTGGCGCAGCTTGGGGACGGGATTGCCATCAACGGAAAGGTGGGGTCGCGCAGGGACCAAACCCGCTCCCAGTTCACGCCGGGCAAGTTCATCACGCCCCACCAGGCTATCTTCCTCAGGAACGGGGACATCCTGGTGGCCGAGTGGTTGCCGATCGGGCGCATCACCCTGCTCCGCAAGGTCTGACGCCGCGGGCAGCCTGACGCTAGTCGTTTGAGGGGGGGCCGAGGGGGCCCCCTAAGGTCCCCGTCGTGCGGTTCCCAAAGCCCCGGATTCCCGCCGAGGAGCACAAGAATTGTTACGTTTTTGGCCGCCGGCTAAGGAAATCCGAGATTTTGCCGCTTACAATACCCGGACAACCATCGTCCCTCACCATGTCCTGGACAATCGGCAACCGCTTCACATTCACCGTCGGCGCACTTTGTGCCCTGCTGGCCCTCGTTGGCGCCCTCGTCTGGCAGAGCCTTTCGGCGATCCGGACGGATGCCGTCAGCCTCCTTAGGGAGGTGATGCCGGGTGTCACCAACAGCGCAAAGATCGGCGCCTACAACGCCCAGTACTTCATCGTTCTGCAGCAGCTCTCGCAGGACCTCGACTTTGAGGTGCGAGCCGCCGCCAAAAAGGAGATCGCAGACCTCGACGGGCGCCTGGCGCTCCTCCTCAAGAAATACGAGGCCGGAATTGTTGAGGCCCAGGACAGGGCGATCTTCACCAAGATGACCGCCGACTTTGCCTCCTACCGTGTCATCCGCGAGAAATACATCCAGCTCACGGATGCCGGAAAGCTCGTCTCGGCCTCGGACCTCCTGGGAGCGGAGGTCGTTCCCTCCTACCTCAAGTACAAGGCAAGCTCCGATGCGCTCTTTGCCTTCAACTCCTCGAACGGCTCGGCGATCTCGACGGGGATCTCAAGCCATACGGAGCGCACGAGGTCGATTGTCGTGTGGGTGACGGCGGGCGCCCTTGTCTTCGGGATTGCGATCGGGACCCTGATCACGAGGACTGTGAACCGCTCGCTTCTTGGCATCTCCACGTCCCTGGAGGCAGGCGCCGAACAGACCAGTTCGGCCGCCCACCAGGTTTCCTCGGCCAGCCAGCACTTGGCCGAGGGCGCCAGCAGGCAGGCGGCCTCGCTGGAGGAGACGAGCGCCTCGATCGAGGAGATCACGGGCATGACCCGGGGCAACGCGGAATCCGCGGGAAAGGCCACGACGCTCGCGCGGGAGACCCGCCTGGCCGCCGACTCCGGCATGGAGAGCATGGCCGAGATGAAGAAGGCCATGGACGCCATCAAGGAGTCCTCGGGGAGCATAGCGAAGATCGTGAAGACCATCGACGAGATCGCCTTCCAGACAAACATCCTGGCCCTGAACGCGGCGGTGGAGGCCGCCCGCGCGGGCGAGGCGGGCGCCGGCTTCGCCGTCGTGGCGGACGAGGTGCGCTCGCTTGCGCAGCGCTCCGCCCAGTCCGCCAAGGAAACCGCCTCGAGGATCGAGGAATCGGTCGCCCGCAGCGAGCACGGGGTGCGCATTGGCGCAAAGGTGGCGAAGGATTTCGGCGAGATCGTTGTGAAGGCTCGCGGGGTCGACGAGCTCGTCGGGGAAATCGCCCACTCCTCGAATGAGCAAAGCCAGGCCATCGCACAGGTCGGAAAGGCGATTGCCGAGATGGACAAGGTGACCCAGGGCAATGCCGCGTCAGCCGAGCAGACGGCCGCGGCGGCGGAGGAGCTCAACGCCCAGTCCCGCGTGCTGCATGGCTCCATCTCGGACCTAAGGCGCCTGGTGGTCCATGTCCGCCCAGCATCCCCGGAAGGCCCCGATGCCTCCGTCAGCCCGGCCCCCTCACCGAAGCAGACCCACCGCGGCACCATGACCTTCTCCGCCCATCCGCAGCCCGAGTCCCAGGCGGTGGAGGTCGCGGCCGACGAATTCTTTGGCTAGGAGCGTCCCTTCCGCGGCACGAAACTTCGGGCCAGTAGGGCACCGCGCCCGCAGAGGATTTCGGCTACATAGCGGGCGTTAAGGCCTAAGAGCCCTTTTTTTGCCGCCGAGTTATAACTCGGCCTCGTTAACCAAAATGGCGGGATGGACCGGACTCGAACCCGCTCTTTCCTTCGTCATTTGCCAAGGGCAAATTCCCACCTGGCCTGTCTGGTGGCTTTGCAATGGCTCTCTTCCCGGCCCCTAGCCCTTTCCGAGACGGCGGTCCCATAGCGTCGTCTCTTGAACTGGCACCAAACGAGGATTACCTTTCAGTTTCAGCGTGAACCTTGCCACCCCCGACGTATGCCTGCTGCGCGCCTTCGCCAAGAAACCCCTGCAGCGCCGACACAACGAGCGCTGGGTCAATCGCGACGGCATCGCCCCCGTGACCTCACTCTCGGCTGACGACCGCAGGGTCGGCGAGCTCGCCCGCAGGCCCAACGATCCCGAACAGTCGAGGCTTCGCCTCGCCGCGGAACTGCCGCCGCTCGGGAAACCCGTAAAGTCGTCGGCGTGATAAGGACCGTCAACAGCTTCAGTGCCCTTGTAAGCACTCCGTTCGCCGATGGAGTCAACGCGCTCTGTTGGCTGCGTTCACTCCCGGGGGATTTCACCGAGGTCCTGGCTCATCTTGGCTCGGGCGAAGGTATCGTGCCCCTCGAAGAGGAGCGGCTGCACTCCCTCCCCGTAACCAATCAAGGCCGCGCAGCGATCGACTCTATGTTGGCGGACCTACGCGCGCTGCGCGCGCGCGAACTCGCACCTGAACTCAACTGCATCTACGGCTACCCGCGGGACGACAAGTCAGCCTCCCTGGCAACGGACGTGTATTCATTCCATGCCGATAGCGCCCCGGTTGAGGCCGACACTTGGCTCTGCACCTATCACGGCGCCCCCAGCGAGGGCCTGCTAAACGCCGAAGCCCGGCTCCGCATCGAAGTGCCTTCCGTGCGCGCCGCACTGCTCCGGGAATTTGGCGGCGCGGATGACGAAGTCTTTGCCGAACATCTCCACGAAGCCTGCCACGATTTGCATTACGTGCCGCTGCCCAACGCCCGACCCTACAGCTTCGGCGTTGGCCATCTCTGGCGCATCGCCCTCGATTATCCCGGCAGCCCGGTTGCACCCTGCATTCATCGCGCGCCGAACACACTTCCAGGGGATCCGCCGCGGCTCCTGCTCATAAGTTAATCCGCGCCGCGAAGGCGTGCTATTCCTTGGCCTGGGACCGAAGATAGAACTTCTCGCCCACCAGCAGCTTCAGGTGATGTACGGCTTGGGTGAGATCAGCGTACTTGGCCTTTACCGCTTCGGCGCCCCCCCCGGCTTCCAATCGCTCCGAAGTCCGGTGGAACCGCTCGCCCAGGGCCCGATGCTCATCGGTGTCACCGAGTTCGCGGAGAAGCCGCCGGACTTCATCTGCCCGGCGTCGGGCTTTCTTCACTTCACGAAGCCCAGCGGCGTAGGTGATTTGGCCGGCCTTGGCATCTTTGAGCACACCGCATTCAAATTCTTGGCACTGCCGGGGCCGGTCCCGATAAATCCGGCAAGTCCGATCCTGACAAAGGGCGGCGCAGGGCTGGGGAAAGCGGGTCACCGGGATCCGGCCTCGCGAAACCTTCACCTGAAGACCGAGTTGCTTCAGTAGGAGGGCGTCGTCCCCAGGCTCGAGCTTGACGAAATCATAAAGGGCCCCATCGCAGCATAAGCCGCAGGCGAGGCACAGGTCTTCGGCTGAATCCACGCTCGCTAAAATCGATCTAGCGCCCCCGGAAAGCAACCCGGGGTTTGGCGGCTGAAATACCTCGGCTCCCACGTTCGTGCTCACAAACTGCCCTCGCTCTATCCTGGCATGTCGCCTGCCAACCTCGCGTTCCTTGCACGTGCGGCACCATGAGTAACCGCAACCGATTTTCGGTTCCACTCGGTGCCATCGGCAATTGTCTATCTCTTTCCCCCTCGGAGGAAAAATGGCGGGATGGACGGGACTCGAACCCGCCATCAATGTGGTTTTCCTTAGGCGGAGTTTATTAAGACACCTGTTCAGTGGCTCTTCGGTGGCTCTTTTTTGGCCTAAAACGATCAACTCGACGAAGACCCTGAGTGGTGGATCTCCAGGGGAGTACGGGCGAGTGGTAATGCCGCCAGTCGGACAGGCCAACTCTAAGGCCGTGGGGCGACTTAGGCCGATACTCCCTTTTAGGAGTATTCAGCAATTACTCCTTTAAAGGAGTAACTTGACAATACTCCCTTAAAGGAGTACTTATCTCGGTATGAACTACCCCGTCGACACACCTTCCGCAGCGAAGGCGGTGATTCGCGCCCTGCGACGTTCACGTGGTTTGAGCCAGACTCAGTTGGGAGAACGCATGGGCCTAAGCCAAAAACGCATTGCAAGGATCGAGGCAGCCCCGGGTCGCGCGGGCTTCGACCAGGTCACCAAACTGATCTCTGTTCTCGGAGGTCGAATAGTGATCGAAGTGATCGACCCAAACCAATCGCCCAAGAAGACAACCAAGACTGCCAAAGACAACTGGTGATCAGCCATGCCCCATTCCAACGATCTTGTAGTTTGGATGAACGGGGAGAGGGTCGGAGTATGGTCCCAACCCCGAGGCGGTGCTGCGTCGTTCCAATACGACCCAGAATGGATTTCGTCAGATTCCGCCCGCAGGCTATCCCTTTCACTGCCCTTCACGCCAGCAAACACGCCCCACAAAGGCGACGCAGTCACCCACTATTTCGAGAATCTGCTTCCCGACAGCGCGGACATCCGCAATCGCCTCAGGCAACGATACAGCACCGCATCGACGGAGGCCTTCGACCTGCTGGCAGCGATCGGCAGAGACTGTGTAGGCGCAGTGCAGCTGCTACCCGACGGAGAAACCCCGAAGGATGTACGTCGCGTCGATGCAGAGTTGCTGGACGAATCGGGGGTCGAGCGAGCGCTTGCCGCAACGCTCTCCAACGGGCGCATACTCGGCCAAGAAGAGGAGAAAGAGATCAGAATATCGATCGCGGGAGCACAGGAAAAGACAGCCCTCCTCCGGCATAACAACCAGTGGTGGCTGCCGCGCGGGTCCACTCCGACCACGCACATTCTTAAGTTGCCGCTGGGTCTCGTCGGCAATCTTCAGGCAGACATGAAAGACTCCGTGGAAAACGAGTGGCTGTGCTCTCGCATACTCGATGCGTATGGACTCGCGATCGCATCCTGCGAAATTGGAGTATTCGGGAGCCGAAAGGCGCTCGTCGTTGAGCGCTTTGACCGCATGTGGGTCGACGGCGAGTGGATCGCAAGGCGTCCCCAGGAGGACTTTTGCCAGGCATTGGGAGTCGCTCCTGCACACAAGTATGAATCGGAAGGCGGACCAGGAATGAGCGATATCTTAAGGGTATTGACGACGAGCAAACACCGGAAGGAGGACAGCCGCGCATTCGTGAAAGCACAGATGATCTTCTGGATATTGGCTGCAACCGACGGTCACGCGAAAAATTTCTCTCTCTTCCACGAGCGCGGAGGCACCTACCGCATGACTCCGCTTTACGATGTCCTTTCAGCCTGGCCCATTATTGGGCCAGGTCCACGACAGCTATCGTGGCACAAGGCAGCGCTTGCAATGGCAGTCCGAGGCAAAAACGCCCATTGGAAGCTCAAGGAGATTCTACCCCGTCATTGGGACTCCGTCGCAAGCGCAGCCGAATTGATGGATGCAAAGACCCTAATTGCAGAGCTCGTAGAGCAGACACCAAAGGTTATCGCGTCGGTGAATGCTCAATTGCCCCAGAACTTCCCGGCCCCAATCAGCGACCGAATCTTCCAAGGAATGAAGGAGCAAGTCGCACGGTTATCCGCATGAAGTCACGCATGCACATCGATTGCCAGCCAACACTCTTGGCTACGTCAGCCCCGTTGTGCCAGTCGGCCGACCAGCCGCAAATCAATCCAAATTGATCGATCACTGGAACCTAGCCAAATTTCAAAACGATGACCGATCATCAAAGCCGGTCGGCACAATCACCGTTCGGCATCCTGAATGAAACCGCGTTATGGCGTATTAGTCGGGGCCGCCGTCATGTTGATAGCAATTAAGAAATATACGCCAACCCGGCGATCACGAGCACAGCGGACGTGAGAATCAGCCGCAGCCATTTTGGGCCTTGCCTCGATGGACCTGCGGCCGCCGCTTCCCGGCCCACCCTCGCCTCAGGAGCGGGGGCGGAGTGCTCTTGGTTCAAGAGTTTTCTCACGCGAGCGCCAAAAGCGGGTGGCGTTTCGCCGCCGGGCAAGCGCGTCCACTGCACTTCGGTGAATGAATCCGGCACCTGCGCATCGGCATCACGGGTGTTGTCGATAACGACCGGCAGCAGGAACGGCCGGCCCTTCGCCATCAGGTGCGTGCGCTGGTCGGCCAATCGCCATTCCAAGCGGAAGTATCCCTCGGTGCGGGACTGAGTGTTGGCCGAGACGATCGGAATCAGCAGCGCGCAGCTCTTGATTTGCTTGCGAATGCTCTGGTCCCAGGCATCGCCACCGCGAAGCTCACTCTGGTCGAACCAGACTTCGACTCCGTCCGACCGTAGGGCCTCGCAGATGCGCTTCGCTGCCTCAGCGTCCTGCGAGGCATAGCTTAGGAAGACGGCACCGCTGGGGGTCCCGGTATGGGCGGTGTCGGGCATGAAGCGTGAGGCGGCGCCAAGGCTGCTTTCACGGCGCGGCTCTGGCCAGACCAAAGCTAAAGCACCCAATAACTTGCGGCCAGCGCGATATTCCCTGCCCCCCGACCGGGCCGTTCCGCCACTTTTGTTGCGCTCGCGCGCACTCGGGCCCCCCTCACGTCCGAATCCCCCATGGTGGCCGGCACCCGATCGTCCATTTCCCGCCAGGCGGAAAGCTGGTGGTGATCGCGGGCGCCGCCGGAAGAGCGATCATCCTTGGTTTCTCCCTCTGGCACGGCTAGCCTGCCCAGGCCGGTGTCTTCCTACCACTGGAAGCTCGGCACCCCAAACCCAATGGCAAAGAAACCCGTTCGCAAACCAAGTGCCGCATTCATGAAGCCCGTCCAGCCGGACGCCGCGCTCGCCCCTGTTGTCGGCTCAAAGCCCCTTCCCCGCACCGAGCTCACCAAGAAGCTCTGGGCGTACATCAAGAAGAACGGTCTCCAGGACAAGAAGAACAGGCGAATGATCAACGCCGACGCGACCCTCAAGGTCATCTTCAAGGGAAAGGCGCAGGTCAGCATGTTTGATATGACCGCCCTCGTCTCGAAGCATGTGAGCTGACGGCAGCACCCTCATCGTCCCTTCGCAGCGGCTGCGCCGGCCTTTACGGGTCCACAGCCGCTTTTTGTTTCGTGCGGGCCGCCAGGCCCCGTCCACGCCGGCGATCCATTTAGCCTTTTGCGCTCCACTGAGCCCGGATGCCAGCCGAAGACCGAAATGATGACACGCCGGGCGCTTGATTTGCCGGCCGGACAGGCCCAGTTTCGAACAGTTCCTTAAAGTCAGTGCATCAAGACGACTCCCGAAACCCGGGCGTCACCAACCGAGCCCCCACGGGCCACGGTGGTCCAATGATGTGGGCCGCGGCTAGCGCGGACCAAAATCGCCGTGGTGCCGTGGCTTGGGACGATCCGATATGAAGAAGTACCCCGGCATAGACTACAGTTTCAGGCCCGCATCCTACTGGTCGGACGCGACCCCCGTCTCGGCTGTCCTCAGGAACGTTAAGGGCGAGGCCCGCAGGATCGCCATTCGCCACTTCTGCGCGAAACAGGAGGCCGATTGCCTTGACCAGAAGGTCTTCCAGGAGGAGATCGACAACGAGTCCCGGGATGCCCTCGGCAAGGTCCACCCCAGCTATATGGGCGGTGAGTATCTTCCGGGCTACAACGGCGGCGAGGCGGAGATAGCCAGGATCGCCCTCGAATCCACCACGGCCGACGTGATCAGCATCCGCGCCCGGCCCGCCGGTCAGGGCATCGCCTACCAGGTGGTGGACGAATACAATTCGTCCTTCGACCTGCCGTTCTCAAGGAGTCTGCAGCCGCTTAGCCTGCGCCGTATCATCCGCCTTCTGGATGTGGGTAGGCTGCGCGACCCGGGATTCCCACTCGGTCTTTCGCTCGGCTACAACCAGCTTGGCGTGTGGTATGATGGGTACGCCTTCAAGCGCCACTTCACAAAGATATCATCGGAGTTCTATCCGCAGCTTTTCACGCATTATGAGCGGGTTTACGACGACTGGGTCGCCGACGGTGAGGCTTCGAAGGGTACGCTGGCGGTCGATGGGGGTGCCGCATGAGCCCCGACGAACGCGTCAGGCAGGCGCTGCAGGGCCTTCTGGAGGCCGCAGACGCAGCCAACGAGGCGGCGATCGCCTTCAACGGTGAGATCCTGAGCCACAAGAAGGACCTGATATCGGAGGCAACGACCATCCGCGAGGCGGCGACGCTCCTGACCCACCTTGCCCAGAATGCAGCTAGGACCACCCTGAAGACGCTTGGAGCAAAGGGTGCGGCAGGCAAAGGAGGCGCCCGGTGACCGAGCAGGAACGCGTGGACCGGGGAAAGGCCTTCTACAGGAAGATATCCTGGTCGATCCTCTTTCTGGAAGAGGATGAGCAGCGAGGGCGCCCGCAGGAGCAGGAACACGGGCCTACCCCGCCCCAAATCCAGAAGCCGGCTGATCCCCCTCCCCCAGCAACATGATGTGGGAAATAGTCGGACTCATGGACCTTCTGA
>CAITBM010000041.1 GCA_903890485.1 uncultured Opitutaceae bacterium
ACGGCGTTCATGCCGCTGTTGGCGAGCATCAGGTGGCCCCCGGGGACTCCCGGGAATCGGGGCCCGAGGTGGCGCATGACCTCGCCGCGCGCGTCACCGGCGAAAGTCTCCTTGGTGTCCGGCGCCGGACACAGGCCGAGCGAGGCCAGGCGGTCCTCGGCTTCCCGGGACGAGAGGAACCCCCCGATGTTCTGAAGGTAGAGCTTAGCGCGCTGGCCCGTCTCCGGGGACTCGGGGTGGGTGACTCCGGTCACCCCGTCGCCCTCGAAGAGCGTTGCGCCGGGGTCCCCCAGGTGGGCTAGGAGCGCCAGGGCCATCTTCCGGGACGAGGCAAGCCAGAGCTTGCGGGACCCGAGGCCATGCCGCCGCGTGAGCTCCTCGCCCAGCCGGCGGGCAAAGGGATGGATCACGAACCTCGGGTAGCCCGTCTTCAGGCTGGAAATCACCCCCGGGTCCTTCTCCTCGTAGCCGCGAACCGCGGCCATCGTGGGCAGGCTGCACGACACGGCATGGGGGCTGTCCGGTATCGGGGACCCGAGCGGGATGGGTTCGAAAACCTGCATGAGGAGGTCAAGTGTTGTCGCCGGCCGGCGGTTGGCAACCGGAAGGTGGGGCCTTCCGTGTCATGGGGCCCCGCCTGATTGCGCTTTTTTTAGCGCCGGGCCTCGGGTAGCGTCCGCCCTGCGGGGGTGCGGCAAGCGCGTCCCCACTAACCCCTGAAACCATGATCCAAGCCATTGCCAGCCTAAGCCCAGTTGCCGTGCTCGTCGTCGCGTTTATCGGATTCTGCATCGGTGCCGTCTGGTACTCGCCGCTCCTGTTCGTGAAGGGATGGATGGAGGAGATGAAGATCACCCCCGAGTCGATGAAGAAGGATGCGGGCCGCTTCCCGATCGTGATGGGCGGGGCCCTGGCCTGCACGATCGTGTCGACGCTCACGCTCGCCACCCTCGTTGCGGCGCACCACACCGCCGGTCCCCTGAAAGGGGCCGAGCTCGGGCTCTTCGTGGGCGCCGGCCTTGTCGCCGCCCGCGCGGGCACGAACGCCCTTTTCGAGGGACGAACGCTGCGCCACTTCCTGATCGTCGCCGGCCACGACGTCTTCCTGTGCGTCGCGCAGGGGGCCATCCTCGCCGTCTGGCACTAAACGCGTGAGAATCATCTCCTGGAATGTGAACGGGGTCAGGGCCGCCCTGAAGAAGGGGCTTCTCGACTTCATCGGGAAGAGCGACGCGGACGTGATCTGCCTCCAGGAGACCAAGGCGCATCCCGGCGATGTCCAGCACGTGGAGTGGCCGAAGGGCTATGAGCTCTACTGGAACAGCGCCGAGAAGAAGGGCTACAGCGGGACGGCCGTGATCACCCGGCTACGGCCGCTTTCCGTCAGGACCGGCACCGGGTCGGCGGCCCACGACCGCGAGGGACGAGTGCTTGCTGTGGAGTTTCCCGACTTCTGGCTGGTGAATGTCTACCAACCCAACTCCCAGCGCGGGCTCACGCGGCTCGACTACCGGGTGAACGAGTGGGACCCCGCGTTCCGCAGGTATTTGAAGCGGCTCCAATCCGGAGGGAAGCCCGCGGTGTTCTGCGGGGACCTGAATGTGGCCCACAACGAGATCGACCTGGCCAACCCCAAGACCAACCGGCGGAACGCCGGCTTCACCGACGAGGAGCGGGGAAGCTTCACTAAGCTCCTGGCCGGCGGCTTCGTGGACACGTTCCGCCACTTCGAGAAGGGACCGGGACACTATTCCTGGTGGAGCCAGATGGGCGACTGCCGGGCCCGGAACATCGGGTGGCGAGTCGACTATTTCGTCGCCTCCGAGAAGCTTGTCCCGGCCTTGAGGCGCGCGTGGATCAGCCCCGAGGTGATGGGCAGTGACCACTGCCCCGTGGGCCTTGAGATCGATTAGCGCCGTGTTTTATCGGGTCGCCACCGGGGGGTGCCGGCGATTCACTGCCGGCCGATGAAGCTTCTGATCCGAATCTTCGGGGGCCTGGTGGCCGTCTGGCTCCTCCTGCTCCTAATTGGGCTCGTCCTCCCGGGCCACTACCGCGTCGAGCGCTCTGTCGTTGTGGCGGCCAAGCCCGCCAAGATCTATCCCCTGGTGGGGGACCTGCGGTCGTGGGCCAAGTGGGGCGTGTGGTTCGAGCGGGACCCGGCGATGAAGATCAGCTACTCGCCGGTCACGAGCGAGGTTGGCTCCTGGAGCAGCTGGACAAGCAAGAGCCAGGGCGACGGCAAGATGACGATCTCGCTGGTCCGCCCGCCGGAGGCCTTCGAGTACCGGATGGATTTTTCCGACATGGGGATGGTGGCGTGGGGGACGCTCGTCCTTGCGCCGGTGGGTGACCTCTCGACCCGCGCTACCATGTCGATGGAGGGCGACCTCGGCCGAAGCCCCATCAACCGCTGGTTCGGGCTATTCATGGATAAGCTGATCGGGCCCGACTTCGATTCGGGGCTATCAAACCTGAAGCGGCTCGCGGAGGCCCCGGGCGCGTAGGCCCTTCCCCATGAGCGAACTCAAGGAGCTGATGCTGGCCAAGCCCAGCCTTACCCTGGCCGTTGCCGAAAGCCTCACGAGCGGTCGCGTCCAGGCAAAGGTGGGTTCGATCTCGGGTGCGTCCACCTTCTTCCTTGGCGGCATCACGGCCTATTCGCTGGGCGAGAAGGTGCGCCACCTGGGGATCGACCCGGTGGAGGCCGAGGCGGTGAACTCCGTCTCAAGCCGTGTCGCCGAACAGATGGCGAGCGGCGTCTGCCGGCTCTTTGGCTCCGACCTGGGCGTCGCCACGACGGGCTACGCGGAGCCCTATCCCGACCGCAAGGTCGAGGTCCCCTTTGCCTGGTGGGGGCTGGCGCGGCGCCTCCCCTCGGGTGAATTCGCCGTCTCGAGCGGCCGCGTCGAGGGCCCGGGGCTCTCCCGCGTCGAGGTGCAGGAGAAGGTCGCCGCCGCGGCGCTCGACGCCCTCTGCGCCCTCCTTAGGGAGCGATCTGCTGGACGTACGCCATGAGCGGCTGGACCTCCGACGGGGCGGTGACCCAGTCGCTGTACAGCAGCTCCGGCATGGTGTAGGACGAGTTGTAGAGCGTGAAGTTGGCGGGATCGTTCCGCTCCACGTGGCCGGCCTTGACCGTTGCGCCGGCATAGAGGCCCACGGACTTCGAGTACACGAGGACCGGGGCGACGAAGATCTTCTGGGCCTCGCGCTCGACCTCCGCGGAGCTCGGGCCGGCGACCGCCTTGGCATCGACGCCGATATTGAAGCGGTTGGTGAAGAGGAGCCGGGGCGTCGCGTCGTCCGTGAGGATGCAGACGGTGTCGACCGTCTTGGCGCCGACCTGCAGGCCGAGGCTCGCCTCGCTGGCGTCGATCAGGACGGGAAGGCTCCAGCGGCCGCTCGGCTTCTTGACCATGAGGACGCCGTAGCCCCCCTTGACGCCGAAGATGAATCCGGCCTTGAACTGGCTCAGGATCATGATCCCGCGGGCGTTCTGGAGGACGCTGCGCGGAATCGCGGTGTTCGGGTTGGCCATGAACTCCCGGATGATCGCCTCGCAGGTCTCGACGCGCACGACCAGGTCGGTCCGCGGCGTGTGCGTGTCGTTGGCGCGCAGGGACGTGGCGCCCAAAATTGCGATCAGGGAGAGCGTGAGCAGTTTCTTCATGGCTGGATTATTAAGGTGGAAGGCACCGGACCCCTTTGGGGCCGGATAGAATGGTTAAAACACGGGTATGCTGACTTGGAAAGCGCGGATTGGCGCAGGTTCCCGATCGCTTCCGTGCAAACGGTTTGTCTCTAGTCGAGGCCCCGGGCAGCCACGTCGTCCTCGTCCCAGCCCAGGAAGTGCCCGAGCTCGTGGAGGAACGTGAGGCGGACCTCCTCGCGGAACTCCCCGAGGTCCTCCCCGGCATAATCCCAGAGGTTGGCCACGTACAGGTGGATCTGGGGCGGAACGGCCTGCTCGGGGGTGTCGGGAGCCCCCAGCGGATCGCCCGAGAAGAGGCCCAGGAGATCCGGTTCGAACCCCTCGGCAAGGACGTCGGCGCTGGGGGCGGGCTCGAAGTGGACGGCCACCCTTCCGGCGACCTCCCGGATCTCCTGGGGCAGCTGCCCCAGGGTCCTTTCGACCACCTGCGCGGCGACCCGCTCAAGCTCCTGCGCTTTCATTTCGACTCGGTGGAAAGGTCGAAGCGCTCAAACCGCTCCCCGAGCCACCAGACACCGACGACGGCCTCGGAGACCATGATCGCCAGGACCGCCAGGGTCGCAAGGACCACGGCCGGACCGATGCCGAAGATCCACTGGGAGGAAAAGACGACCAGCGCGGCGGCCCCGGCGGCGGGCACGGCCACGAGGAGCGCGAAAAGCAGCTGCAGGATGCCAAAGATCATGCGCTGGCCGATCATCTCGATCCCTCCGGCCCGTCCGCGGGTCGCCTGGTACCACCCCGGGAAGAGCACCATGGCCGTGTTGGGGACCAGAAGCTGGATCAGGCAGAGGAAGGGGGCCGACGCCGCCAGGCAGAGGGTCACGGTGATTCGGACCCCGGGTGTGAGCCACTCGACCTTGCCCACCGGGTCGACCGCGGCGGCCAGCATGACGATCGCCAGCCAGAGGATGAGGGTCAGGACGAGGGTGGGGGCGAGGAGCTCCCCTAGGGCGATCCGCCAGCCCTCCACCGGGTAGGTCTTCAGGATGTCGGCGTTTTGGAGGTCGCCCCGTAGGTCCTGGCGGGCGACCTGGGGCCCCAGGAGCACCGTGTACACGGCAATCATCGCGGTGAAGCCAACGATTGCCGGGCTATAGTAGTCGGAACCGTTGGCCCGCGCCTGGCGGGAAAGCAGCGGGCCGAGCGCCATGGAACCCCAGAGCGCGAGCATGACGAGCACCAGGAGGGCCCTCCGGCTGAAGAGGGCGCTTCGCATCGAAAGCAGGTTCTTCCAGAGGAACGCGATCTCGGGCGGACCCGAGGGCGACAGGGGAAACGGCCCCGCGAGGGCCTTTCTCTTCGAATTTCCGAGCTTAGGCATCTCCCCGCGCTGGGTCGCGGCCTTGGCGGCGGCGAGCTTCTCGGCCAGCGCGATCGAACCCTCCTCAAATCGGGCCTCCGTGTTCGATACCCAGTAATAATGGAGGCCGAGGAAGAGAAGCGCCGGTACGATCGCCAGCGCGAAGTCGCCGGCGGTGGTGGCAAAATAGGGGGCGAGGACGAAGCGGAAGGGGAGCGTGAGCCAGAAGAAGAGGGGGGAGTAGAGGATCTGGTGGATGAAGACCTCGGGGGTGCTCCTGAGCGCCTCCGGCCCGTTCATGTACTCGTTCACCAGGTGGATCGAGGAGCGGAAGACCGCAGTGGCGTATCCGACGATCGCCGCAATGACGGCGAGCCTCCAGAGCAGGAACCTATGGCTCGTCTCCCGGAGCCTGGAGAGCGTGAGCTTCGTCCCGTTCACGTGGAGGTCGAAGGTCGACAGGATGACCCACCAGCCCACCGCGCGGATCGCGCGGTGGCCCCCGAGGTAGCCGGCGCGGTTGAAGAAGAAGGCGATCAGGACCGACGTGAAGAGGATGGCGAACTGGGCGCTCAGGAGCCGGAAGTGGATGAGCGACTTCCGGCTCACCGGGGCCGGAAAGAGGAACGCGATCTCGGGCTCGGTGAAGCGCAGGCCGGGGTTCTCGGCCGGGAAGACCCAGAGGAAGGCGATCCGGACCAGCGCGAGGACGCACAGGCCCGCGCAGATGAACGCCGCAGCGACCAAGCCCGCCTGGGCCATCGACTGCGCGGCCACCGACGAGGGAGATCCCGCGGGGCCGCTGCGGTGGATCAGGATAAAGTAGAAGTAGGCGAGGGCGACCGCCGTGCCGATCAGGTACTTGGGCTGGCGCAGCCGCTTGATCCTGTGGACGACAAGATTGCGGAACGAGGTGAGCCGGAGATAGAGGAGCGCGCCAAGCATCGGGGTCCAGGGGGCGGTTGCCGGCTAGGTCTCGGATCCGCCCGTGGCGCGGATGAAGATCTCCTCCAGGCTCACGCCCGTCTCGCCGTTGCTGAACTGCGCCGAGACGTCGGCCAGGGTGCCGTCGGCCACCTTCTCGCCCTTCTTCAGTATCAGGACGTTCGTGCACACCTCCTCCAGGAGGTGGAGCAGGTGGGAGCTCAGGACGATGGCTGCGCCCGCCTGGGCGCGCCTGACGATCGAGTCCTTCATCCGCCGGATCCCGAGCGGATCCAGGCCGGTGAGCGGCTCGTCGAAGAACATGACCGAGGGCGAGTGCAGGAGCCCGCAGGCGATCACGAGCTTCTGCTTCATCCCGCGCGAGAGTTCGCTGGGGAGCTCGTCGGCCTTCTCCGAGAGCTCGAGCTCCTCGAGGAGCGGCCGTGCCAGGGCCTCGTGGTCCCGCACGCCGTAGATCCTGGCAACGAAGGCCAGGTGCTGGCGGACGGTCAGGTACTCGAAGAGCCGGGGTTCGTCCGCGAAGAAGGCGAGGTGGCGCTTCGCCTCGACCGGCTCCGTCAGCAGGTCGTGCCCGGCCACCTGCACGGAGCCCGAGGTCACGGGGATGATTCCCGCCAGGCACCTGAGGGTCGTCGTCTTTCCCGCCCCGTTCGGACCGACCAGGCCGAGCACCTCCCCGGGGCGAACCGAGAACGACAGGTCCCGAACCGCGGTGAATGCGCCGTAGCGTTTGGCAAGCGACTGGACCTCAATCATGCACGGGACGGTGCAGGCCCGGGGGCGCAGGGGCAAGACCATCGGAACAAATTGCGTAACCGGCGCCCCACCCGGATCGTCTAAGCCTGTAATGAAGATGAACCCATTTTTCCGCCCCTGCCTTGCCGGGCTGGGGCTCGCCTTCGCCCTTTCAGCCGCCCGCGCCCAGGACACGGGAGTCGTCCCGCCGCCTCCCCTGCCGAGCGCGGCCTCGACCTCGCCCACGGAGGGGGCCCCTCCCCACCGCAAGCACCCGCATCCGGGCTATGTCCTGGCCGACCTCACGCAGAAGCTCGGGCTCAACGCCGAGCAGCAGCACACCGTGGGCGCAATCATTGCCAACGCGAGGACCCAGATGAAGGAGCTCCGCGCAGACGAGACCCTCACCAAGGAGGTTCGCCGACAGAAGGGTCGGGAGATCCTCGAGGCCTCGCGAACCCAGATCCGCTCCGCGCTCACCCCCGACCAGCAGAAGATTTTCGACACCCTGCCAGCCGCGGGCGACAGGCCCTAGGCCGAGTGGGGGTTGCCCGGGCCCGCCGGGTGGGATTTTTCGCGTGCGTTCGCCGGTGAATAGGTCATCCCTGCCTCCGGCGAGATGACCATCGGCGCGCTCTTCACCCTCATCCTTCCCGTCTTCGCTCTCATCGCGGTCGGCGTGGCCCTGCGCCGCGTTCACTGGATCGAGGGGGCTGCCGAGACGAGCATGATCCGGCTGGTGGTGCAGGTGTGCATGCCCTGCCTGACCTTCGACACCGTCCTCGGGAACACCTCGCTGCGGGATCCGGCCAACCTGCTCCTGCCGCCCCTGGCGGGGTTTGTGACCACGGTGGCCGGCTTTGGCGTCGCCTACCTCGTGGCCAAGCAGATCGGCCTGGAGAAGGGGACCGGGCTAAGGACCTTCGCGCTCTCCGCCGGGATCTGCAATTACAGCTACCTGCCGCTCCCGATCGTCGGAGGAATCTGGGGCGAGAAGGCGCAGGGCGTCGTCCTGGTCCACAACCTGGGGGTCGACCTGGCGCTCTGGTCGGTGGGCCTTCTGGTCCTTACGGGCGCCTCTCCCCTTGAGGGCTGGCGCCGGCTCGTCTCCCCCATGCTGATCTCGCTGGCGGCCGCCGTCGCCCTCAACTCCGGGGGGCTGGCCGGCTTCGTCCCGGGATTCATCCGGAGCATCACGCACTCGCTCGGCGTGTGCGCCGTGCCGATCGGCGTCGTGATGACCGGCGTCAACCTGGCAGGCTACCTGGACAAGCCCTCGACGCTCCTGCACCGCAACGTCGCGATCGGGGCCTGCGTGGTCCGTCTCGGCATCCTCCCCGCCATCATGCTGGGCTTTGCGTATATCCTCCCGTGCTCGGTGGAGTTAAAGCGCGTCCTGGTGGTCGAGGCCGCCATGCCGGCGGCGGTCTTCCCGATCATCGTCGCCCAGTACTACGGGGGCCAGCCGCTCACCGCGGTCCAGGTGGTCCTGTCGACGACGGCGGCCGGGCTCTTCACCTGCCCCCTCTGGATCCGGGCCGGGCTGGCCTGGCTTGGCCTCAGCTAGGTTTCGCAATCAGCCGGGAATTGTGCCACCGTCTGCGGATGCTGCGCGGAATCCTTCCCCTCCTTGTGCTCTCCCTTGTCCTCGCCGGCGCGGTGCGCGGCGCGGACCCGGCAACGGCGGCCTTCGAGCAGCGCCTGGCCGAGGCCACGCGTTCCGAGAAGGTCACCGTGGTGCACCTCTGGGCCTCGTGGTGCCCGAACTGCAAGGCCGAGCTCTCCGGCGGGGGATGGAGCGGCTTCATCTCGGCGAACCCCGACGTCAATTTCATCTTTGTGACGGTGTGGAACTCGAGCGACGGGCGCGAGCTGCTCGCCGCCAACGGCGTGGGCGCCCAGCCGAACGTCCAGGTCCTCCTGCACCCGAACACCTCCAGGAAGAGGGGCGAGAAGATGACCGAGCTCCTCGGCATGCCCGTTTCCTGGATCCCGACCACCTGGGTGTACAAGGGAGGGAAGCTCCGGTACGCGCTCAACTACGGCGAGCTCAGGTTCCCGATGCTCGGCCAGATGATCAAGGATTCCATGGAATCCTGGGACCGCTAGCCCCTCAGCATGACGACAAAGCCCTCGATTGCATTCATTGGAACCGGAGTGATGGGCCGGAGCATGGCCGGCCACCTCATGGCCGCCGGACATGAGGTCCACGTCCACAACAGGACGCGGGAAAAGGCGGCGCCGCTCCTGGACCGGGGAGCCCACTGGCACGACACGGCCGGTGGGGCCGCAGAGCGCGCCTCCGTGGTCTTCACGATGCTCGGGTTCCCCCACGACGTGGAGGAGACCTATCTCGGCAAGGGCGGCGTAATCGAGAAAGCGGCCGGGGGAACCCTCCTGATCGACATGACGACCTCGAGCCCCGTGCTGGCCCGCAGGGTCAGCGCAGCGGCGGCCGCCAGGGGGATGGACGCCCTGGACGCCCCGGTCTCCGGCGGCGACATTGGCGCCCGCGAGGCGCGGCTGGTGATCATGGTGGGCGGCGCGGAGCCGGCGTTCCTGCGGGCCAAACCCCTGTTCGAGCTCATGGGGAAGAACATCTCGCTCCACGGCCCGGCCGGTTCCGGCCAGCACTGCAAGATGGCCAACCAGATCGCATGCGCGGTCGGGATGGTGTCCTGGTGCGAGGCGCTCGCCTACGGCAAGCGCGCGGGACTCGACCCGGCGAAGGTGCACGCGAGCATAAGCGGCGGGGCGGCGGGCAGCTGGGCGATGACGAACCTGGGCCCCCGGGCCCTCTCCGGGGACTTTGCCCCGGGCTTCTACGTGAAGCACATCCGCAAGGACATCGGGATCGCGATCGCCTCCGCCAAGGAACTCGGCCTCGAGCTGCCGGGACTCGTGTGCGCCGAGAAGCTCTACGACCAGGTGGCCTCCCGGGGGTGGGAGGAGTTCGGGACGCAGATCCTCTACCGCCTCTACACCTCGATCTAGGACGGCTCCTCGGGCGGGGGCGTGAAGCCCCGGCGAAGCACGTTTTCCGCGACGACCCTCGGGAACATGAAGTTCTCCAGGTAGCCCTTGCCCCCGGCCTTCGTCCCGCCGCCCGACATGGCGAAGCCGCCGAACGGGTGGCGCTCGACGATGGCCCCGGTGATCCCGCGGTTCAGGTAGAGGTTGCCGACGCGGTACTCGCGCTGGGCGCGCTCCAGGGCGCTCGGGCTGCGCGAAAAGAGGCCCCCGGTGAGCGCGTAGTCGACGTCCATCGCGATCCTCAGGGCCTCGTCCAAGTCGCGCGCCTTCAGGATGGCGACAACGGGTCCGAAGATCTCGTCGCGCGCAACGGACGCCTCGGGCGCGACCTTCGTGAAGACGGTGGGCGGGACAAACGTGCCCGACCGGGCGAGCTCAGCGGGGATCTCGGATTGGAATGCGAGCTTTGCCTCGGTCTTTCCCTTCTCGATGATCCCGAGGATCTTCTCCCGGGCCTCGGCGTCGATCACCGGGCCCACGACCGTCCCGGGGAGCGCCGGGTCCCCCACGGGCAGGGAGGCGCACGCCTCGAGGAAGCGCTCGACAAACTTGTCGTGGACGCCCTCCAGGACGATCAGGCGCGAGAGCGCCGAGCATTTCTGGCCCGAGAAGCCGAACGCGCTGTAGAGCGCCGCCGGGATCGCCTCGTCCAGGTCGGCGTCGTTGTCGATGATGAGGGCGTTCTTGCCGCCCATCTCGCAGACGACCTTCTTCAGGTTCGCCTGGCCGGGGAGGGTCCTGCCGGCCGCCTCCCAGATCCGGCAGCCGACCTGCCGGGATCCCGTGAAGGCGACGAAGTCTATCCCGGCGTGCGCGACCAGGTGGGCCCCGACGTCCTCGCCCATGCCCGGCACGAAGTTGAGCACCCCCGCCGGGACGCCCGCCTCGGTGAGGAGCGCCATCAGCTCGGCGGCGATCACGGTCGTCTGCTCGGCCGGCTTCATGATGACAGAGTTTCCCGCCACGAGCGGGGCGACCACCAGGCCGCACAGGATCGCCAGGGGGAAATTCCAAGGGGCGATCGCGACGCCGACGCCGCGGGGGGTCCAAAGCTGGATGTCGCGCTCCCCGGGGACCGCCTGCGTCACGCGGGGCTTCCCGAGTAGGCGCATCTCCGCCGCGTAGAACCTGCAGAAGTCCACGGCCTCCGAGATGTCGGCGTCGGCTTCGATCCAGGGCTTGCCCGCCTCGTACACCTCGAGGGCGCCGAGCTCGAAGCGCCGCTCCTCCATGAGGGCGGCGGCCCGGTCCAGGATGTTGGCCCGCTCGCCCGCCGGCCGCGCGGCCCACGCGGGCCAGGCGGCCCTCGCCGACGCGACGGCCAGGTCGGCGTCGGCAACGGTGGCGCGGGCCCAGTATCCAACAACCTGGGACGTACGGGCCGGGTTCGTGGAGGCGACCATCTGGCGGTCGGAGATCTTCTTGCCCGCGATCACGATCGGGTGCTTGCGGCCGAGTTGGCCGGCGACCGAGGCGAGGGCGTCCCGCATCCGCCTGCGGTTGGCCTCCTTCGTGAAGTCGGTGTTCGGGGCGTTCTGGAAGCCCGGGGCCGGGGCGGCGGCGGGCTTGGCGCGGCCAAGGAGCAGGGCGGGGTTGCGGAGCAGCACCTCGCGGGAGGCGCCGCCCGCGTCCTTTGCCCTCAGGAAGCCCTCGTTGGAGGTGTTCTCCAGGAGCCTTCGGACCAGGTAGGCCATGCCCGGCAGCAGGTCGCCCACAGGGCAGTACTCGCGCACCCTGTGGCCGGTCGCCACGAGCGCGGCCTTCAACTCGTCGGCCATCCCGTAGAGCGCCTGGAACTCGTAGGCGCGCGGGTCGACCCCGAGGCGGTCGGCCTGGGCGATCGCATGGGCGCACGAGCGCACGTTGTGCGAGGCGAAGGCCGGCGAAACGATGTCGGCGTTCTCGAGCAGGACCACCGTGAGCTTCTCGTAGTTCGCGTCGCTCTCGGGCTTCTCGGACCAGACCGGGACGGGCCATCCCCTCTGGCCGGCGAGGGTTGTCTCGAAGTCCCAGTACGCGCCCTTCACCAGGCGAACGACGATCGGCCTCTTCATTAACCGCGCCCAGGCGATCAATCCCCGCAGGTCGTCCTCGCAGTCGCGCAGGTAGGCCTGGAGCGCGATCCCCACGGAGGGCGACGACCGGAACTCCTCCTCCTCGAGGATGGAGCGGAAGAGGGAGAGCGTGAGGTCCTTCAGCGCGTAGCTCTCCATGTCGAAGTTCACGAACCCGCCGATCTCGCGGGAGCGGCGCAGGATGGGCCTGAGGCGCTCCTTGAGCGCCACGATCGAATGCTCCGGGTTTGTCGGAAGGACCTCCGGCGTGAGGGCCGACACCTTGACGGAGAGGTTGAGCCGGGGCAGGGGGCCCAGGGGCCCCAGGTCGCTGAACGACGGCGTGCCGTCCCGCTCGATCGCCTTGGCCACGGTATCCAGGACCTCCATGTTGCGCTTCAGGAAGAGGTCGGCCTCGGGCTCGGAGACCACGGTCTCCCCCAGGAGGTCGATCGTGGTGGCGATCCCCAGGGAGGCGTTGTGCCTGAGGCGCTTCACCAGGTCGGCGGGCGTCGCCCCGGCCACGAACTGCCCGGCCATCGAGGTGACGTTCGCCTTCACGGGCCCTGCGACCATGGCCGGGGCGAAGGCCGCCGCCGCCAGCCCGGTCTTCATCGCAGGGCTCAGCTCCACGGCCTTGTCGCCAAGGTACTCCCTCAGGTGCCGGACGATCTCCGAGGAGGAGTCCAGGGAGGGCAGCACGTCCACGAAGCGGAAGAGCTGCGCCTTGAAGGCGGGGTCCCTCATGGACCACTCCATGATACGCGCATACGCGCCCTTCTTCGAGAGGATGCCCGGCACGGGATGGGCGTCCATCAGCTCTAACAGGCGCTCGCCGACCGCGTGAACCGCCTTTTCGACCTCCGGGTCGGGTCCGCCAAAGCGGGAATTTCCGTGCATGTCCTTGGGGGCGTCGGGCATGCCCCGCAGCGTCATACTTGTGCTAAGAGTTTGCAAGGGTCCCACTCGCCATGTGAAGGATTAGAAGAGCGTTTATCCGCCGGTTAAGCGCTGCACCCTTCGCCAGGACAGTTCAAAACCCCCCATGACAAACCGACACACTCGTACGCATTGGCTTCGCGTGACTTACGCGGCCGTTGCACTTGCCATAACCTGGGTCGCGCCCGCCGCCCTGGGCGCCGATACCAAGCCCGCCGAGCCGAGCCTTGAGCAGCGCGTCGCCGACCTGGAGGCCTACGTGAACAACGGGCCCAGGACCGCCGACGTCGCCTCGCGGGTCGCCGGCCCGGGCCCCGGCCACAACGGCTGGATGATGACGAGCTCGGCGCTCGTCCTCTTCATGACCCTTCCCGGCCTCGCCCTGTTCTACGGCGGCCTGGTCCGCCGGAAGAACGTCCTCTCCGTGATCGCCCAGTGCTTCGGCATCGCCGGCGTCGTGACGATCCTCTGGTGGGCCGTCGGCTACAGCCTGGTCTTCGCGCCGGGCGGCCCCTACCTCGGCGGCCTCAAGTACGCGTTCCTGAGGGGCGTCGACGCCGCCCCGAACCTCGACTACGGGGCGTGGGTCTCGCAGAGCGTCTTTGCCATGTACCAGCTCATGTTCGCGATCATCACGCCCGCCCTGATCGTGGGCGCGATCGCCGAGCGTGTGAAGTTCATGTCGGTGCTGGTCTTCGTCACCGTCTGGATGTTCCTGGTCTACTTTCCCCTGGCCCACATGGTGTGGGGCGCGGACGGGCTCCTGAACGGCATCGGCAACGCGGGCGCAAAGGTGAGCGCGATCGACTTCGCCGGGGGCACGGTGGTCCACATGTCCTCGGGCTGGTCCGCCCTGGTCCTCTGCCTGATCGTCGGCCCGCGGATAGGCTTCAAGCGCGAGATGATGCCCCCGCACAGCACGGTCCTGTGCATGGTCGGAACCGGCATGCTCTGGGTCGGATGGTACGGCTTCAACGCCGGCTCGGCCCTGGCCGCCGACGGGATCGCCGCGAACGCCTTCATGTCGACCACCCTTGCCGCGGCGGTCGGGTCGTTCACCTGGGCGGCCCTGGAGGTCATCATCAAGAAGCATGCCTCGATCCTCGGCTTCTGCTCGGGTGCGGTGGCGGGCCTGGTCGTGATCACGCCGGCCGCGGGGTTCGTTGACCCCTCCGGTGCCGTCGTGATCGGGCTCTTCGCCGGCGCGATCCCGTTCCTCTTCTGCATCAAGCTGAAGGCCGTGTTCGGCTATGACGACGCGCTCGACACCTTCGGCGTCCACGCGGTCGGCGGGACCCTGGGGGCCTTCCTGACGGGCGTCCTGGCGACCTCGGCGGTAAACCCCAACCTGACCTCGGCAAACCCCGCGGCACGGACCAATGGACTTGCCGACCTGGTTGCCCACGGGGGCCTGTGGAAGGAGCAGGTTCTCGCGATGGGACTCACGCTCGTCCTGGCCATTGTCGCCACGACCCTGATCGGGTTCGCCCTAAAGGCCACGATGGGCCTCAGGCCGACGACGGAGGTGGAGCGCCAGGGTCTTGATGTAACTGAGCATCAGGAAGAGGGTTACATCCTCTGAGGCGCCCACAAAAAGGTGCTGCACAAGCCTGCACATATGTGCAGGCTTTTTTGTTGCCGGGATTTGTGCGACTTTCACTGCCCAACAGTTGTTTTGCATATGAACGATGAACCTCCAGTGCAAAACCAACCCTCGGGGCTAGCCCCGCCGGCCGACTTTACGACCTTCATGCGCATGTACCAGGACATGGTCTTCACCACCTCGGCGCGACTCGTGAGAAACGACGCCCAGGCTGAAGACATTGCGCAGGAGGTCTTCATCAAGGCCTACGAGCACTTCGATATGCTGGCGACCAGCCCCTCCGCCGGCGGATGGCTCAAGACAGTGGCGACAAACCTGTCCCTCAACCACCTCCAGCACTACAGGAAGCGCTGGAAGTTCTTCTCAGAGTTCGGCGGCGATTCCCAGGATGAGGACGCCCCCGCCGTCGAGTTCGCGGCCCCCGACACCTTCTTCGACGCGATCGACTCCGAGGAGAAGCGCGCCTGGGTCGAGGAGGCCCTCGCTAAGCTGCCCGACCACCAGAGGGTCCCCCTGGTCCTCTATCATTTCGAGGACATCCCCTACGACGAAATCTCAAAGCGCCTGGGGGTCTCCCTTGCCAAGGTGAAGACCGACATCCTCCGGGCCCGCGCCGCGTTGGCCAAGATCCTCGCGAGGGCCGACGGGGCCGAGCGGGCCATGGCCAACTGAATTTAATAAAAATGAATCCCAACGAATCACAAAAACTCGAGACCGCGGTCCACGCGCTCCTTAGGAGGATGCCGGACCGCCGGGCCCCCTCGGGCCTCGAGGGCCGCGTCCTTGCAGAGATCGCCCGCAGGGCGGCCCTCCCGTGGTGGAGGAAGTCCTTCGCCCACTGGCCGTCGTCCATGCGCCTGGTGTTTGTCGCCGGCTCAGCCCTCGCGGGATTTGCCGCCGTGACCGTGCTGGTCGCCCTCGCCGGCAGCCAGGGCGCCCACCAGCTGGGCAACGCCCTCTCCAACTCCTTTGCGTGGCTCATCCTTGCCCGCGATGTCATCAGCTCCTTTGACGGCCGCGTCCGGCAGCTCATTTCCGCCGTGCCCCCCCTGTGGCTCTACGGCGGCGTCGCGGCAGTCGCTGTGGGCTACGCCACCCTGGCCGCCATCGGCGCCGCAACCTACCGCGCGGTTTCCTTCGCGCGCCAGACCTCCTAACCCCCCCATTCCCATGAATACGACATTGAAGACGCTTCGGGCACTGAGCCTGATCGCTGCGTTCACAACTTTCTCGGCGATCGGCCACGCGGCCGACCCAGCCAAGGCCCCGGACAGCGCGGCCCCCGCCGCACAGGCCGCCCCGGCCCCCGCCGCGGCTGAGCCCTCCAAGGAGACCCCCCTGCACGAGGTCGGCTCGACCGCCGCCCCCGCTCCTGCGGCCCCGGCCGCGCCCTCGGCTCCGGCAG
The DNA here is from genome assembly GCA_903890485.1 of uncultured Opitutaceae bacterium. Classification (GTDB taxonomy): domain Bacteria; phylum Verrucomicrobiota; class Verrucomicrobiia; order Opitutales; family Opitutaceae; genus Palsa-1447. The sequence goes on from CAITBM010000041.1 coordinate 15,733, forward strand.
TTTCCGAGGAGCACGAGAAGCAGGAGGTGTCCTACACCAAGACCGTCCACGGCAACAGCGACGACAACATGGTCGCCGTCATGGGATCGGTCGACGTCCTCGCCAACGAGCGCTGCGAGGGCAATGCCGTTTCCGTCATGGGTCCGCTTACGGTTGACGGCGCGGTCGATGGCAATGCGGTCGCGGTCATGGGAGCCAACACCATCAACGGCACGGTCCGCGGCAACGTGGTCGCCGTCATGGGCGTCATGAAGCTCGGGCCCAAGGCGCACGTCGACGGAAACGTCGTGTGCGTCGGCGGAACCGTGGAGAAGGATCCGAGCGCCTACGTCGGCGGGAACGTCGTATCCCAGGCGCGGGGCCTCGGGATCGACCGGGATTCCGCCGCGGCCTCGTGGTTCCACCACGGCCTGCGCCTCGGGCGGCCGCTCGCCTTCGGCCCCCACCTGAGCTTCCTGTGGATCCTCAACACGTGCCTGATCGCCTTCTACATGCTGTTGGCGCTCGCGTTCCCCAACGGGGTGACCCGGTGCGCCGACACGCTCGCCCAGCGCCCGGGGATCACGTTCCTCACCGGCATCCTTGCGATGCTGGGCCTGCCGGTACTCTTTATCCTGCTCCTGGTGACCGTGGTCGGGATCCCCGTCGCATTGGTCGTGCTGCCCATATCGGTCATCGCGGCTGTCGTCTTCGGGAAGTCGGCGATCTATTCCTTCGTCGGCCGCTCGGTTGTCGGCAGGCAGTTGAGCCCGGCCCTCGCGGTCCTGGTGGGCGTCCTGATCCTGATCGCCTTCTACTTCATCCCGTTCCTCGGCTTCGCGATCTGGTTCCTGGTGGCCTTCCTGGGCTTCGCCTGCGCGATCACGACCCTCTTCACCTCCTCAAAGCCCGCGCAGCCCAAGGCGGCAGCCGCGCCCAGTGCTCCCCCGGTTGTGCCCCCGGTGGCCCCGGTGGCTGCCGCGGGTGTCCCCCCGGTGATGGCCGCCGTCGCGGCCCCCGCCGAGTCGGTCGCGGGCCAGCCCCCGGCCCAGCCCGAGGGCGCAGCCGCACCCCTGCCTCCGCCGGTGGTCGCGCCGGCGCCCCTGCCGCCCCCGGTGGCCACGTCGGCCGCCCACGTCTCCGAGGCATCGCTTCCCAAGGTCGGATTCTGGATACGCATGGTTGCGCTCCTGATCGATGTCATCCTGGTGGCCATCTTCACGCACAAGGCCGGCGACCTGTTCCTTCCGGCGGTGGTGGCCTACGGCGCGCTCCTCTGGAAGTTCCGGGGGGCCACGGTGGGGGATATCATCTTCGGGATAAAGGTCGTCAAGGTCGACGGCTCGGCGCTCGACTGGACGACGGCGATTGTCCGCGCCCTGGCCTGCCTGCTGTCCCTCGTGGTCGCGTGCCTCGGGTTCTTCTGGATCGCCTTCGATCCCGAAAAGCAGGGCTGGCATGACAAGATCGCCGGCACCTACGTGGTGAAGCTCCCGAAGGGGACTTCGCTGGTCTAGAGAGAAGGCGGTTGAAATCCTGGGGCGGGCCGGTGCAAGGTAGGCGCCGCTCCAGATGGCTACCAAAACGACTGCGGCCAAGAAACCCCTCCCCAGGCGCGGGCCCCTCGCGGGCCTGATCATGGGGAGCACCTCCGACTGGGAGACCATGCGCCATGCAGCCGAGGCGCTGGACGACCTCGGGGTCTCCTACGAGAAGCGCGTCGTGAGCGCCCACCGCACGCCCCGCCTCCTTTACGAGTACGCCTCGTCCGCGGCGGGCCGCGGGCTGCGGGTCCTGATCGCCGGCGCCGGCGGCGCCGCCCACCTCCCCGGCATGGCTGCCGCCCTCACCGCCCTGCCGGTCCTGGGGGTCCCTGTCGAGAGCAGGGCCCTGAAGGGCCTCGATTCACTCTGCTCCATCGTCCAGATGCCTGCGGGAATCCCCGTCGCCACGTTTGCGATCGGAAAACCCGGCGCGACCAACGCCGGCCTCTTCGCGGCAGCCCTCCTCGCCCACGACCACCCCGAGGTCGCCAGGGCGCTCGCCGCCCGCAGGAGCGAGCAGACCCGCAAGGTGCTGGGCTCCCGGCTCCCGTGATCGCTCCCGGAAGAGCGATCGGCGTCCTCGGCGGGGGGCAGCTCGGGAGGATGTTCGCCCAAGCTGCGCAGGACCTGGGCTACCGCGTGCACGTGTTCGAGCCCCAGTGCCCTTGCCCTGCGGGGGCGGTCGCCGACCGCGAGACCTGCGCCCCCTTTGACGACCTGGCGGCGCTCGAGGGCTTTGCCCGGACGGTCGACGTCGTCACCTACGAGTTCGAGAACATCCCGGCGGGGCCCTTGCGTGTGGTCGAGGGCTTGGTTCCCCTGATGCCCTCGAGCGAGGTGCTCCACATCTGCCAGAACCGGGCCCGCGAGAAGGCCTGGCTGAGGGAAAACGGCTTCCCGCACGCCCGGTACGCCCAGGCGCTTGAGGGGGACATCGAGGCCGCCGCCGCCGAGGTCGGGATTCCGTGCGTCGTGAAGACGGCCGACTTCGGCTACGACGGGAAGGGGCAGATGAGGATCGCGACCCCGCAGGACCTGGCGCAGGCCTCGGCGATCTTCCGGGGCAGGCGCTGCGTCGTGGAGCAATGGGTCGACTTTGAGCGCGAGATCTCGGTCATCTGCGCCCGCACCGCGCACGGCGAGACCCGGGTCTTCCCCGCCTCCGAGAACATCCACACCAACCACATCCTCGACATCTCGCTGGTCCCGGCCCGCATTCCCGCGGCAGTCGAGGAGGCGGCCCGCGACCTGGCGGTCCGGGTCGCGAACAAGCTGGGCGCCGTGGGGCTGGTTGCCGTGGAGATGTTCCTGTCCTCCTGGGGCGAGGTGCTCGTCAACGAGATCGCCCCGCGTCCCCACAACTCGGGGCACTGGTCCATCGACGGCTGTGAGACGAGCCAGTTTGAGCAGCACGTCCGGGCCATCTGCGGCCTGCCGCTCGGCCCCACGGGGATCCGCCGGCCCACCGTCATGGTGAATATCCTGGGCGATGCGTGGCGCCAGGTGGGCAGCCGGCTCGTGGAGCCCAACTGGGATGCGGTCCTCTCGGTGCCGCGGGCGCGGCTCCACCTCTACGGCAAACCGGAGCCGAGGCCGGGCCGCAAGATGGGGCACTTCACGGTCCAGGGCGAAAGCGTGGCCGACGCCCTGGAGCTGGCGCTCGCGATAAAGTCCCGGCTCTAGCCCCCCGTCACTTCGGGAGCAGCTCGGAGACCAGCGCCTTCTCCTCTTTCAATTCCTTCTCGGTGGCCGCGATCCGGTCCTTGGAGTAGTCCGTGAGCTTGAGGCCCTGGACGATCTTCCAATGGGTCCCGTCGCTCTGGATCGGGTAGGAGAACATGAGGCCCTTCTCGATCCCGTAGGATCCGTCCGAGCAGACCGCCACGCTGAACCACTCACCCGCCTTGGTGGGGGTCGTCAGGTTGCGGACCGTGTCGACCACGGCATTTGCGGCCGATGCCGCCGAGCTCAGGCCGCGGGCCTTGATGATGGCGGCGCCCCGCTGCTGGACCGTCGGCAGGAAGGTGTCCTTGAACCAGGCCTCGTCCGGGATGACGTCGATCGCCGGCTTTCCGGCGATCCGGGAGTTGTAGAAGTCCGGGTACATGGTCGAGCTGTGGTTGCCCCAGATCGCCAGGTTCGTTACCGCCGTCGTGTCGTTGCCCGATTTCTGGGCAAGCTGCGTGACGGCCCTGTTCTGGTCGAGCATCGTCATCGCGAACCAGCGCTCGCGGGGCACGGAGGGCGCGTTGTTCATCGCGATCAGGCAGTTCGTGTTGCAGGGGTTGCCGACGACCAGGACGCGGACACCGGGGGCCCCGTGCTTGGCGATCGCCTGCCCCTGGCCCGTGAAGATCTTCCCGTTGATGCCAAGCAGGTCCTTGCGCTCCATGCCCGCCTTGCGCGGGACCGAGCCGACCAGGAGCGCCCAGTCGACGCCCTTGAACCCCTCCTCAAGGGACGAGGTGGCCACGGCGCCCTTGAGCAGCGGGAAGGCGCAGTCCTGGAGCTCCATCACCACGCCCCCGAGGGCCGGCAGCGCCGGCTCGATCTCGATCAGGTGGAGGATGACGGGCTGGTCGGGCCCGAACATCGAACCCGATGCGATGCGAAAAAGCAGCGAGTATCCAATTTGACCGGCGGCGCCGGTGACGGCCACACGAATGGGTGTTTTCATGGAAGGGGGATGATGAAGCAAAAATGCGCCCGAGCGCACGGAGTAAATTTCACTCCCCGGTTATTTCGGGGGCTGGGCAAAGCGCTTGCCCAGGGACGCATGGACCTCGCGAACAAGGGATTCCGTCGTGTCCCAGCCGATGCACCCGTCGGTTATGGACACCCCCCTGCGCAGCTTGTCGATGGGCTGGGGGAAGGGCTGGCTTCCCGCCTCCAGGTTGCTTTCGACCATGGCGCCCATGATCGAGGTGTTGCCGGCCGAGATCTGGGCAAGGAGCTCGCGCAGGACGTCGGGCTGGCACTCGGGCTTCTTCTTCGAGTTGTCGTGGGAACAGTCGACCAGGATCGACTTGATCAGGCCCGCGGCCTCGAGGAGCCCCTCGGTCTTCTTGATGTTCTCGGGGGAGTAGTTGGGCCCGGCGGAGCCGCCCCGGAGCACGATGTGGCAGTTCGGGTTGCCCGCGGTCACGACCGCCGAGGCGGCACCGTCGATGTTGATCCCGAGGAAAGTCTGGGGCTGCGAGGCGGCGCGGATGGCATTGATTGCCGTCTGCACCGAGCCGTCCGTCCCGTTCTTGATGCCCATCGGCATCGACAGGCCCGACGCCATCTGGCGGTGGGTCTGGGATTCGGCGGTTCGCGCCCCGATCGCCGACCAGCAGACCAGGTCCGCGATGTACTGCGGGGTGATGGGGTCCAGGAGCTCGGTGGCCGTAGGGAGACCGAGGTCGAGCACGTCCCTAAGGAACGACCGGGCGATCCTCAGCCCCGAGGCGATGTCGTAGGAGCCGTCAAGGTGGGGGTCCATGATGAGGCCCTTCCACCCGACCGTGGTCCTCGGCTTCTCAAAATAGACGCGCATGACGATCATGACGCGGTCGGAGACCTCGCGTGCGAGGGCGGCCAGGCGCCTGGCGTACTCGCGACCGGCCTCGACGTCGTGGATCGAGCACGGCCCGACGATCAGCAGCAGGCGCCGGTCATCGGTGAAGATCAACCTGTGGATGTCCTGGCGAGAGCGGGTCACAAAATCCGCCTGGGCCTCCGTCTTCGGCGTCTCGGCGAGCAGCGCCGCGGGCGAGGGGAGGGGGCGTGTCTCGACGACATTGATGTCCGAGGTCTTTTGCATTGGGGTCCCGTGAACAAGCGGTCATCGTGCTCGGCCGCAAGGGATTTTGAAGGGGATCCTTGCCCGACCTCCGAATTTGGGCAAAAAAAGTGGCGGGCCGCCTACCCCTAGACGGCCCGCCTTTGCTTTCTTATTTACCCCAAAACTCCCGCTAGGCGGGAGAAGTGGAAAAATCTACTTGGCCAGAGTTAAACACATCGCAGATATCGTCAAGCAATGCAGGACAAAATAGTAGCATTGAAATCATAAGTATTTTATCATTAGTCTCTTGTAACTGATGAATTTCTCACCAAAAGCGCGGATCCTTTCCTTTATCCCCGCGTGCACGCTTCGTGCAAAGGGACCCGATGCCTTAAGCTTCCTTCAAAGCCAGTTTACCAACGACTTAGGAAAAATGACAACGGGCGCCTCGGTTTATGGCCTCTGGCTCGATCGCAAGGGAAGGGTGATTGCCGACAGCTGGGTGATCCGGACGGGGGCCGCCGACGAGTTCCTGGTGGTTAGCCTGGACTCTGCGGCGGCTGTCGTCGCCGCGCACCTGGAGGCGCACATCGTGGCCGACGAGGTGGAGGTGACCGACGAAACCGCGGCCTGGAAGGGCATCGCTTTCCTTGGGCCGGCCCTGGGGAATCTCCCCGGTGTGGAGATTCCGGAAGGATTTACCTTTCCGGGGCGCCGCGGCGTTGAGGGAAGCGTCGAGTGGATCTTCCCCGCGTCGGTCGGGGCCAAGGCCCTCGCTGCCGCCTCGGGTCTCGTCGAGGAAACGCCCGCCCGGCTTGAGCTCCTTCGGATCCGGGCCCGGGTGCCCAAGGTACCCGTGGACATCGGCCCGGGCGACCTGCCCAACGAGGGCGGCCTCGACCTGGAGGCCATCTCGTATTCAAAGGGTTGTTACACCGGCCAGGAGGTCATGGCCCGGGTTAAGGCCCTGGGCCGGGTCCGGCGGACGCTCCGGCGCGTGACGGGGCAGGGCGACCCCCCGGCGGTGCCCGCTTCCCTTTGGCAAGGAGGGACCCGGGTCGGGGAAGTCAGGAGCGTCGCGGCCGACGGAACGGGCTTCGAGGGGCTCGCCCTTGTCTCGGTGGGGGCGGCGTCGGGGGAGGGTGCGTGCACCCTCGGATCCGGCTCCGGCCCGAGGGTGTCGGTCGAGGACAAACCCGCCGCGGGGTTGGATTAGTTTTGACCGTCCCTCGCGTAGGCCATTGTTTCGCGAAACGCATCCCCATGAACAAGGCCGAACTGGTAAGCGAAGTGCACAAGGTCCTAGGTAACGACACTTCGCTGGCCGCGGCCGAGCGGGCCGCCGACTCCGTGCTCCAGGCGATCAAGCGTGGGCTCAAGCGCGACGGCGAGGTTCACCTGGTGGGCTTTGGCACGTTTTCCGTGGCGCACCGCTCCGCCCGCAAGGGATTCAATCCCCACACGCGCCAGCCCATGAAGATTGCCGCGATGAAGCTCGTTCGCTTCAAGGCGGGCTCGAGCCTGCGGGGCCTTCGCTGAAGCGATGACCGACGCGCTCATCACGAGGTTCCGCGCCGTCTTCGCGCGCGATCCCGACTTCATCGCCCGGGCCCCGGGGCGGATCGAATTCATCGGCAACCATACCGACTACAACGGGGGCCCCGTGCTCGGGGCCGCGATCGACCGGAGCGTCTGGGTGGGCTTGTCGCTGCGCAGCGACGGCAAGCGCCGCTTTGCGAGCGACAGCAAGAAGGGGGTCCTCGAGCTCGAGTCCGGCGCCCCGCTCGAGCGGATCACCGGCCAGAACTCGTGGGTCAATTATCCGCTGGGCGTCCTGGCGGCCATGCGCGACTCCTCCCTCCCCATTCCCGGGGGCTTCGACTACATGGCCGTTTCGAACGTCCCGATGGGAGCGGGCCTGAGCAGCAGCGCGGCCATCGAGCTGTCGTCGGGCCTGGTGTTCCTGAAGGCGACGGGCACCGAGCTCGGCCGCGAGGCCCTGGTGAAGCTCGGCCGCAAGGCCGAGAACGAGTTTGTCGGTGTGCCGTGCGGGATCCTGGACCAGGGCGTGTCGGGCTTCGGCAAGAAGGACCACCTGGTCTACATCGACTGCCGCGGACCCCGCTTCGACACCGTGCCGCTGCCGGCGGGATCCAACTTCTGGATCTTTAACACGCACACCAAGCACGCCCTGATCGACGGCCTCTATGCGGCGCGCCACCAGGAGTGCATGGAGGCGGCCAAGGTGATCGGGGTCGGGCTCCTGGTGGACGCGACTCCCGCCATGCTGGCCGGCGCCGAGCAGAAGCTCTCACGGACGACCTTCAAGCGGGCGCGGCACGTGATCGACGAGATTGCCCGGGTGGCGGCCGCTGTCAGCGCACTCGAGAAGGGTGACCTTGCCGCCGTCGGGAAGCTGCTTCTTGCCTCGCACCGGAGTTCGCGCACCTGGTTTGAAAACAGCTGCCCGGAGCTCGACTTCCTGGTCGACAACCTGGAGTCCGAGCCCGGGGTCTACGGGGCGCGGCTGACGGGTGGCGGTTTCGGGGGCGCGGCCATGGCGCTCACGACGGACGCCTTTGGGGATGAGGCTGGGCAGCGGGTCTCCGACGCCTACCTTGCCAAGTTCGGCTCGAGGCCGGAGATCATCCACGCCCGCACCGGCGACGGGGCGTCCCTGATCACAAGATAGAGGTGAGCTGCTCGAACCAGGCGTCGACCCAGCCCCTGAGGAAGAGCAAGTAGAGGGCTCCGGCGATCGCGAGCATGGGCCCGAAGGGGACGTGCACCCCGAGCCCCATGTCGGCCGGCTGCCCGTCGGGGGTCTCCGCCCGCGGCGCGCCCGACCCGGGCTTTCCCGCGACCTTCTGCCAGAGGAGCGCGGTTCCGATCCAGAGGGTTCCCACTGCCGCGCCGCCGAAAATCGAGAAGACGGCCCCGTGCCACCCGCAGAACGCGCCGATGGCGCCCACGAACTTCACGTCGCCAAAACCCATGGCCTCCTTCTTGAGGGCGGCCTCGGCGATCAGCGCGATCCACAGGACCACGCCGGAGCCCGCGACGAGCCCGACCAGTGAGGCCGACCCCGAGCGGATGCTGTCGGCCACGTAGAACCCGCTGTGCTGGCCGTGGAGCCCGGGGATGAGCGCGGACAGGAGGAGCCCCTCGATCGCCAGCCCGATCGTGAAGGCGTCCGGGATGATCATGTGGTCCAGGTCGATGAAGGTTCCGCAGACGAGCGAGCCGAGGAAGACCCAGCCGCAGACGGCGGCCCCGTGGGGCATGCGAAGCCAGCAGGCCAGGAAGAGGGAGGCCGTCAGGAGCTCAACGAACGGGTACCGGAATGAGAACGGCCGGCCGCAGCATCGCGCCTTGCCGCGCAGGATGATCCACGAGAGCACGGGGATGTTGTCATACCAGGCGATCGGCGTCCCGCAGGCGCAGGTCGACCCCGGCCTCACGATCGACTTGCCGGCGGGCACCCGGTAGATCACGACGTTTAGGAAGCTGCCGATCGCGGCCCCGAGGATGAACACCACGGTCGGGAAGAAGAAGGGGTGGAGGGCGTCCACGTCGGCCAGGGTGCTGAGCATCGGGGGATACTGGACTGGCCCCTCGTCAGGAGCCAAGTGCCTTCGCGGCCGCCGCCTTCATGACGGGGGCTGTCCGGGCGGCGGGAACCCCCGACCAGATCTCGAGCGACTTGGCGCCCTGGTGGACCAGCATCCCCAGGCCGTTGGCACCCTTGAGGCCCAGGGCCCTCGCGGTTGCGAGGAGGCGGGTCTGCGGGGGGTTGTAGATCATGTCGAACACGGCGCGGACTCCCGTCAGGCCGCGAAGATCGACCGGCTCAGGGTCCGATTCCCTGAGGCCTGCGCTCGTCGCGTTGATCACGAGGGCGCCGCGGGGGGTGTCCCCGGCCTTGAAGCCGGGGCCGATCCCATGGACCGGGATCTTCCCGGCCAGCGGGGCGAGGAGTCCCAGGAGCGATTCCAGGTTCGCCCGGGAGCGGTTCACGATCCAAAGCCCCGAGCAGCCCCTCCTCAGGCATTCGACCGCGGCGGCCCTGGCCGCCCCGCCCGCGCCCAGGAGGACCACGGGAGTTCCCTCAATCGAGACTCCCAGGTCCCCGGAGATCCCCGCCGAAAGACCGTAGCCGTCGGTGTTGAACCCCCGCCAGCGGCCGCCCTCGAGCAGGAGCGTGTTCACGGCACCGGCCTGGCGGGCGGCCGGGTCGATCTCCGCGACCAGGCCCACGGCCTGGATCTTGTGGGGAACGGTGAGGTTCACGCCCCGAAACTGGCGGGACGCCAGGAGCGCGAGGGCCTCGGGCAGTCGCTCCGGTTCGACATCGAAGGCGTGGTAGCGCCAGTCCGCAAATCGCGGATCGCCCCGCGAGATCTCGGCGAGGGCGGCGGCATGCATCTGGGGGCTTATCGAGTGCGAGATCGGGTGCCCGATCACGCAGAGCCCCGTTCCGGAGTGCGGCCAGTTCCCCAGGTCAGACAGGGTGAGGGCGGGGTTCAGGACTGCAGGTACCGCTCGTGGGTCGCCTCAAACTCATCGGCGAATTCCGAGAATATCTGGGCGCGTGCCAGGTCGCTCGCGGCCGAATAGTGGTTCGCGAGGTTGCGGCAGCTGCGGCAAAGGACCTCGCGGACCGTGGTGGGCGCCAGGTCCGAGGGCTTGGGAGCGATGTGGTTGGAGCGCAGGAGCGCAAACACCTCCTCGGCGTCCCTGAAGAGCCCTTGGTCAAAGGGGTCGATGAAGAAAGGGCTCTCGTCGGCGTAGCAGCCGACCACGAAGTGCCCGGGCAGGCCCACCGGTTCCAGGGGAAGCCCCAGGCGCTCGCCGACCAGCAGGTAAAGCACGGAGAGCGAGATCGGGATGCCCTTGCGGCGCGTGAGCACCTTGTCGATGAAGCTGTTCAGCGGGTCGGTGTACTGCTCGACGTTGCCCCGGAAGCCCCATTCGTGGAAGAGCACGCGGTTCATGACGCGGCACTTTTCCCGGTTCGAAGACGGCTCCGAGATGAGCTCCCGGCACCGGGCCGCCATCTCGTCGATCTCCGCGCGGCACTCCGCGATGTCCAGCTCGGGGGTCACCGTGCGCGCAAGCAGGAGGGTGCCGGTCTCCAGCTCGTAGTTGAGCGAGCGGATGAAGGCCCGGAACTCGCTCACCGGGTCGGTGAGCTTCAGCTCGTCGATGAACCACGAGGCGTGGCGGGCGAGGATCCGGTTCGAGCTCCGGGCGATTTCCTGCAGGAGCGTCGCGGCGGCGGCCCCGTGCGAGGAGAATCTCGCCAGGAGGGCCCGGCGGACCGTGGGGCTGGTGTCGTCCAAGAGACCCAACAAAGCCTCTTTCTCAGCAGCAGGCAGTGTTTCCGTTTCCACGCCCAAAATTGGAATCCGGTTTGCCCACGCGTGGCAATACCGGAACGGGTTGGCGCCCCAGAAAAATCTCCTGCTTCAGACGCGCGCGCCAAAAAGCGCCGAGCCCACGCGCACCAGCGTGCTACCCTCCCGGATCGCGGCCTCAAGGTCGCCGCTCATGCCCATCGAGAGCACCGGCAGGGCGACCCCGTGGCTGGAGGCCAGGTGGTCCCGGATCTCGCGAAGGCTCGCGAACGCCCTCCTGGCGACGTCCGGGTCCTCGGAGAGGGGGGCTATCGCCATCAGGCCCTCGACCCGGATGTTCGGGAGGGAGAGCGCCTTCGCCAGGAGCGCGTCGCTCTCCTCGGGCTCGACCCCGGACTTTGCGGGGTCGTGCCCCGAGTTGACCTGCAGGAGGACGGGGAGCTTCTTGCCGAGCTCAGAAGCCGCCCGGTCCAGGAGAACCAGGAGCTTCTCCGAGTCCACGCTGTCGATCCGGTCGAACAGCCCCGCGGCCAGGCGCGCCTTGTTCGACTGGAGGTGGCCGATCAACTCCCAGGCTATGCCCGGGGGGGCCAGGGGACGCTTCTCGGCGGCCTCCTGGACCCGGTTTTCCCCGACCGCCCTAAGGCCATAGCGGGCCGCGTAGGCCACGGCCTCCGCCGGGAAGAACTTGGTCACGGCGAGCAGCTCGACCCCCGCCGGATCGCGCCCGGCGCCTATGCAAGCGGAGCTAATACGTTGGCGCACCGCATCAGCGCGGAGACGAAAGTCCTCGTAGTCGGGTAGCATGCGAATCTTAAGAAAAACTACTTCTGAGTTTACGCGAGCGAACAACCCAGAGTAGTCTCGACGGCATTAGCCTAGCTAATCATGCAAATCGACAACTTTAAGATATTCGCAGACCTCGTGGAGACGAAGAGCTTTTCAAAGTCTGCGAAGCTTAATGGGATCACCCAGTCCGCCGTGAGCCAGCAGGCCCGCGCCATGGAGCGGCACTTCAAGGTCCTCCTTGTCGACCGGAGCCAGAAGCAGTTCCAGCTCACCCGCGAGGGCCAGAAGGTCTACGAGTCGGCCAAGGACGTGCTGCACGCCTACGAGACCCTCCTCTCCGAGCTCCAGGAGATGAAGAAGGTCGTCAGCGGCACGATCCGGATCTCGACCATCTACTCGATCGGCCTCCACGAGCTCCCCCCGTACATCAAGAAGTTCCTCCACGACTACCCGAGCGTGAACGTGCGCGTCGAGTACCGCCGCTCGAACCTGGTCTACGAGGACATCCTGCACAACTGCGTCGACTTCGGCCTGGTCGCCTTCCCGGCGAAGGTCCGCCAGGTCGAGAACATCCCCTTCCGCAACGACCACCTGGTCGTGATCTGCAACCCCCACCACGCCCTGGCCAAGAGGGGTGAGGTCTCGGTCGCCGACCTGGCGGGCCAGAAGTTCATCGGCTTTGACCCCGACATCCCCACCCGCAAGGCCGTGGACCAGATCTTCCGCGACAACAAGCTCGAGATCGAGACGGTGATGGAGTTCGACAACGTCGAGACCGTGAAGCGCGCCGTCGAGATCGACCATGGGATCGCCATCGTCCCCCAGGCGACGATCCTCCAGGAGGCCAAGCAGGGCACGCTCGCGGTTCTCCGGTTCAAGGGCGCCGGCTACACGCGCCCCCTGGCGCTCCTGCACCGCAAGGGCAGGGTGCTGACCCCGGCCATGCGCAAGTTTGTCGAGATCCTGGGCCTGGACCTCCCCGACGCCCGCAGCGCCTGAGGTTGCCGGCCGGGGCCAGGTGTGCCATCGTTCGCGCAGAGTCACGCCCATGAATTACAGACCGATGAAATCCGCCCTCATCCCTCTAGTCGCGCTCCTCGCGCTCTCCCTGGCCCCGGCCACCCACGTGCGGGCGTCCGCCGTGAAGCCCTCGCCGGCCCCCGAGTGGAAGCTCAAGGACGTCGACGGAAAGGTCGTCTCGTCCGACCAGTTCAAGGGCAAGGTGGTCGTCGTGGATTTCTGGGCCACCTGGTGCCCGCCCTGCCGGACCGAGATCCCGGGCTACATCAGCCTCCAGAAGAAATATGCCGACCAGGGCCTTGTGATCGTTGGGATCTCGGTGGACACGGACGGGCCGGAGGTCGTGCGCAAGTTCGTTAAGGAAATGGGCATCAACTACACGATCGTGATGGCCGACGACCAGATCCAGGACCTCTTCGCGCCGATCCAGGGCTACCCGACCACCTTCATCATCGACAGGGAAGGCAAGATCCGGAACCGGAAGCTGGGCAGGGAACCCACCGAGCAGTACGAGAAGGAGATCCTCGCCGTCCTCAAGCCGCCCGCGGCTTAGAGGGGCGCGGGGCTGGCGATAACCCCTTAACGCCAGCCCCGCTTTTTAGTCTGACCGGCTTACGCCGGCTCGATACTACCCAAAACCCCGCTATTCGCAGGATGAGCGGCATAGAAGCATCGCCCATGCCAGCCGGTTAGTCTTTTGCAAATTGTAAGGCGCCGCCGAGCTCGTCGGCGATGATCCGGTCGCTGCGGCACCTAGGCATCTTGTTCTGGCCGCCCCATTTTCCGTGGTAGCGCATCCACTGCTCAAAGACGCCGGGCATGACGAGCCGGACAAAGGGGGCATCCAGCGCCCCCCCGTTCCTCTTGGCCTCATAGTCCTCGTTCAGGCGCTTGAGCTCGGTGTCGAGCTCGACCGCCATGACCGGGCCGGTCGGCGTAAGGATAGTCCCGGGCTTGAGTTCCACCCACCACTCGTGGCGGCCGCGGTTCTTGCCCGTGGAGGAGTTCACGAACAGGGGGGCGACATGGAAATTGGTGATGGTCCAGCCGTTGCGTCGGCAGACAGCGATCAGCGCGTCGGTGATCTCCTTCTCGATGACGTGCTCGCCGAAGGCGCTCAGCTGGAGCCGGGTGCGGCCCGCATAGACGAGACGAGCCGGCTGGGTCGAGGTGAATCGGACAATGTCCCCGATCACGTAGCGGGCGAGCCCCCCGGGGGTCGTGAGGATGAGGGCGTAGTCGATGTCCAGGGAGACGCCCTCGATCGGGACGGCCTTCTCGCCGAGGTGACTGAGGCGCTTCTCGTCAAAGTCCTTCATGGGAAGGAACTCGAAGAAGACCCCCACGTCGGACATGAGCCGGAGGCCCGCTGCGGCCTCGCTGTCCTGCGCCGCGACGAAAGCCTCGGAGGCCGCGTAGACCTCGTGGAAGTTGACCGTCGGACCCAGGCACCCGCGAAGCTCGTCCTGGAAGGGCGTGATCGGGACGCCGCCGTGCACGTAGCATTCCAGGTGGGGCCAGAGGGCCTGCAGGTGCGGGGCGGGGCGTCCCAGGTCGAGCGACCGCTCCCGGAGCGCCTCGGCCAGGATCAGGATCCAGCTGGGGATCCCGGCCAGGGCCGTGATGTCGAGGTCCAGGGTGCGCTCCGTGATCGCCGCGATCTTCGCCGGCCAGTCGGCCATCTGCGCGATCTCGGTCCCGGGCTCGTAGAGGTGCCTCTCCACCCACCCGGGCAGGTTAAGCGCCGCGATCCCGCTCAGGTCCCCGGCGTAGGCCTCGAAGGGATCGGACTCGGGGATCGGCGCCAGGGTGGTGGAGCCGCCGAGAAAGAGGTGCCTGCCGCGGAAGACGCCCGTGTTGCCGATCCGGGCCGTGTACCAGAGCATGGAGTCCAGGCCGGCGTGCTTAAAGTGGTGGAGCATCGCCTCGGTCACAGGTATATATTTCGTGCGTCCCGCGGTCGTGCCCGAGGACACGGAATATATATGGCAGGATCCGGGCCAGAGGATGTTCGCGTCGCCCATCTTCATGCGCTCGATATGCGGCGCGAGGTCCTCGTAGGTCTTCAGCGGCACCCGTTCCTGGAACTGCGCGTAGGTCATCCCGCCCTCGACGCCCGCCCCCTGCCAGACGAGGCTCTGGGCCAGCTTGGGTATCAAGTTCTTAAATACACGTTTCTGGGCCTTCGCGTCCGAGCGGCCCTTCAGGCGCATCGAGGCGCGGGCCGACAAAATGCCGGCCCCTATGTTGAGGATTTTTCTTGATACAGCTGCCATGCCGATGCCCGTCTCCCTAAGAGCAGCGGCCCTATGCAGAGGGCTGCAAGCGAATTCAAACGGCGAGCACCAACTTACTCTGTTTTAACCTTCGGTAGAAACCCGCGAAGTGCGGCAGGAACTGGTAGTAGTGGAAGATGAGCGAGGCGTGCTGGACGGGGCTTTCCCCTCCGGCCACCGTGCGGGTTTCCGACGCGGGGAAGAGGAGCTTGCCGTCGCGCGCGAGGACGCGGGGGGTCGGCGCGTGGGCGGCCATGACCTGGTCCTCGCGCTCCGCGTAGAGGATGAGGATCGGGGCCTCGCACAGGGGGGCGCCCGCGCGGGCCCATGTCTCGGGGTGGGCGAGCTTGCCCAGGGCACGGACGCGCTCGCACGCGCCCGCGGAGTCGATCCCGCGGATCGAGCTGGTGACCGCCCCCTTCAGGCGCAGGAGTTCCTCCGCGCTCAGGAGACCGGCAAGCGCGGCGCGGTTCTTGGAGCCGGCGTCGAACATCTTGGTGAAGATCGTCCGGGCGCGCTCGACGGCTGCAGAGTCCACGACGGCGCCGGAGAAGGGCTTCAGGGCCCGGCCAAGGAGCGTAGACGGGCGCGCCTCGCCGGGGTCCACGATGTCGTCGTGGCAGGCCACGGGGCTCACGAGCACGGCGCCGGCGATCGCCGGGGGCCCGAGTGAGGCCGCGCGGCGGCGCAGCCACTCCACCAGGATCGCGGCGCCGAAACTCACCGCAAGGATCACCGGCGACTGCCCGCGGAGGGCGAGCTCCTCGACCAGGTCGTCGATCTGGGCGCAGATCATGTCGGGGGAGAACCCGGTCCTCGGGTAGTTCACGTAGTAGACGCTCCCGTGGCGGAGCAGCATCCCGCGCAGCAGGTAGACCTGCTCGGTCGAGTCGGGGACGAATCCCCCGAGGACGATCGTCGGCAGCTCGCCCATCCGGCTCTCAATGAGGATCCGGGCGGCCTGGTGGGGCCGGGCCTCGCCCCTCTGGAGCACCGCCGTGGCGGACCGGTTGACCAGGGGCACGTGCGGGAGGGGCTGGGGGGGCCTCAGCCGGTATCCGGTCAGGCGCAGGAAGGAGCGCAGCGGCAGGGGCGGGTTCAGGCGCGAGAGGACCCGCAGCGAGGGGAAGGGGACGGGGAGCCGGAGGGCGTGCATGGTGTCCATGTGGGCCCTCGCGCGCCAGGTTCAAAACCCAAAGTGCTCGTGTCACACGATCTTTTCGCGGCTGAAACGCTGGCGTTGCGCCGGGGATCCGCTTGGCTCCTTGTGACCGTGATCCACCCGACCCCCACGCCATGACCTTTCCGGATATCCTCCTTGAGGACGACGCGCTCGTGGCCTTCGACAAACCGAGCGGGATGGCGGTCGTCCAGGACGTCCGCGGGAAACCCAGGCCCTCGCTCATGGGGATCGTCCGGGGGCGCTACGGCCCGACGCTCTCGAACGTCCACCGGCTCGACCCGGAGACGAGCGGTATTGTGCTCTGCGCGAAGACGAAGCCCGCCCTGGACTTCCTGAGCGGCCAGTTCCAGTCGAAATCGGCGCAGAGGGTTTACCAGGCCCTCGTGGTGGTGCAGCCGGAGGACGAGAACGTGAGGGATCGCACGCGCGTGCGGGGCGAGTCCGGGGGCCTGCCCCAGGAATTCACGGTGGACCTGGCCCTCGGAGAGGATCCGCACCGGCCGGGCCAGGTTAGGGTCTTCATGGGCCGGGGCGGCAAGCCCTGCACGACCCTCTTCCGGGTCCTGGAGAGTTTCGGCCGCTTTGTCTGGGTCGAATGCCGGCCGGTCACCGGGCGCATGCACCAGATACGCGCCCACCTGGCGGCGGCGGGGGCCCCGGTGCTGGGCGACCTCCTCTACGGGGACCCGGCCGACGTGCTGCTGCTCTCGGAGATCAAGGAGCGCTACAAGGGACGGGAGGAGGAGAAGCCCCTCGTGAACCGGCTCGCGCTGCACTCCGGTTCCCTGGGGTTCACGCATCCCCTGAGCCGTGAGCCGGTCGAGGTCACCTCGCCGCTTCCTAAGGATCTCTCGATCGCGCTCAAGTACCTGCGGAAATTCTCAAGCCCGCGCGGCCCCAGG